>CAWBPB010000001.1:0-75696 GCA_963790555.1 uncultured Acidobacteriaceae bacterium
AGCGAGGTGACCTCGCGTATTGCGGCCTGCGCGGCGAGGCCGGCGGCGAGCGAAAGCCAGAGTATGTCTGCCGGCGCGATCTGTGGCCGGACAAGAATGCTGACGTAGAGGCCCGAGCCGGCGGCGGAGTGCCATTCATGCTTGCCGCGTCCGCGTCCGACGGTCTGCTCATCGGCAAGATAGACGGTATTGCTCTGCTGGCCCTGTTCGGCTTCGCGCATCGCGAGCGTGTTGGTGGAATCGATCGAGGCAAAGTGGCGAATGTTTCCGGCGAAGGGAGTGCCTGCGAGCTGGCGGTCCAGCGCGTCGAGTTCAAACGGATCGGCAATGAGCGGGGCGGTCAGCGTCATGAGCTCAGCTTCCGGTTCAGCTTTCGGCCACGATGCGCATGCTCAAGTCGACCGCAGCGGCGGAATGAGTGAGCGCACCGGAGGAGATGAAGTCAACGCCGGCCTCGGCGTATTTGCGGATCGTATCGAGTTGAATGCCGCCGGATGCTTCGACAGGAACCTTAAGGCCGCGGGAGTGAATGAGCTTGACCGAGGACGCTACTTCGGCCGGTGTCATATTGTCGAGCAGAATGGCTTCCGCGCCGGCTTCGATGGCCTGCTCGAGTTCTTTGCGGTTGCGCACTTCCACCTGCACACGCTGGCCGGGCTTGCGCGCTGCCAGCGCGGCTGCCAGCACCTTGGGAATGCCGCCGCCGAGCGCGATGTGGTTGTTCTTGATGAGAATGCTGTCGGAAAGATCGAGGCGGTGGTTCTCGCCGCCCCCGCAGGAGACCGCGTACTTGTCGAGGAGGCGGAGGCCGGGGACGGTTTTGCGCGTGTCCAGGACCTTCGCTTTCGTGCCCTGCACCTGGTCGACGTAGCGCCGCGTGACAGTGGCGATACCGCTCATGCGCTGCATCAGGTTGAGAATGACGCGCTCGCAGGAGAGCAGCACGTGCGCAGTGGAGCGCACGACAGCAATCGATTGCCCGCGCTTCACGCGGACGCCGTCGAAAATCTCCGGATGGTGGACAACCTCGTAGCGAACGGCATTCGCCCGTCCGGAGGTGTGGCTCAGGCGGGAATATATCTCCAAAAAGCGGGGAATGCAGCCCAGGCCGGAGACGACGCAATCCTCCTTGGCGACGATGGTGCCGGAGGCTCGCAGCTTGGGATCGATAGTGTAGATGGTGGTGATGTCCTTGAGGGCCTGATCTTCCAGCAGGGCATGCTCCAGGATGGCCTCGACTCGCTTGCTCTTCCAATCCATACGAAGATTGATGATACGCCGCCAGGATAGATGCGATGTGGATGACCTTGAGCAGGGCTTAAGGAACCACAATTTAGGATGAACAGATGTTTGTTCGAGGGTTTTCTTTGTTGCTGGTGGCGATTGCGCCGCTGGTCATGCGGGCGCAGGTGCAGCCACAGCGGGACGAATGCGATCTGAGAGCGCCGGGAGTGTGCGCGCGACACGTTCTCCAGGATGAAGGCGCAATTCTGACCAGTCCGCTTCACGCGCGGGCCAGCGACTTGCTCTGGATTGCCCCGTTTGGGCTGGCGACAGGCGTGGCCATTGACTACGACGCGCATGCCATGCGCACGCTGGGCTACCACCCCAAGCAGCAGAACACCTTCGATCAGATCTCGAATGTGGGCGCGGTGTATCTTCCGATTGCAGCTATCGCAGGCGGCTATGCCGCGGGCGCATGGCGCAAGGACGATTATCTTCAGCAGACCGCTGTGCTATCCGCGGAAGCGATCCTTGACGCGCAAATCATCAATCTGCCGTTGAAATATGCCATCAATCGGCAGACGCCTGACCAGGGCGACGGAACTGGCCGCTTCTGGCCGCATGGCACCCGGACCTGGCCCGATGGGCAGTCGATGCCGTCTGGACACGCACTGACGGCGTGGAGCATGGCGCACGTGGTGGCTGCACGCTATCCGGGCTGGGGGCCGCGGCTGGCGGCGTACGGAGTGGCCACCGCGGTGAGCGCATCACGCGTGATGGCGCGACAGCATTTTCCTTCAGACGTCGTAGTGGGCAGCACACTGGGCTACCTGATCGGCGGATACGTGGTGCACAAGCGCGGTGAGGTCAGCAAGGCCTTCTCATTCTCCATGGTGGACACGCCGAATGGACGCGGTATGCAGTTGTCCTACAACTTCGCCCATTAGGAAGGCGGCAGCGCGTCGAGCGCGGTGCGTGTGCGCTCGATGAGTGTGGTGAGCTCCGCATTGCGGTGGCGGATGCCTTCGACGACCTGCGCCGGAGCTTTAGCCAGGAATGCCTCGTTGCCGAGCTGGCGATCGCTGTTTTCTTTTTCCTTCTGCAGCTTTGCGAGTTCCTTGCTGAGGCGCTCGCGCTCCGCCTTGGTGTCGAGCGTTTTCTCGTAAACGACAGCGACATCGAAGGTGGGCGCAGCGCGGTGAGCAAGGCCTTCGGGTAATTGCGGGACGATTTCGAGGGTCGTGACGCGCGCCAGGCGCTGAATGGTCGCGAGGTTCTGCTGGAAGACCGAGGGATCTTCAGTGCGGAGCAGGATGGGGATGGATTCACGCTCAGGCACGCCAGCATCCTTGCGGGCAGCGCGAACCGCGACGATGAGCGATTGGAGCAGGGCCATCTGAGCTTCTGAAGCTTCGTCGAGGTCCTTCTTTGCCGAGACCGGATAGGGCATCAGCGCGATGGAACGCACCGGTGGCCGGCCCGCGTGGAAGGCGTGCCAGATCTCTTCGGTGATGAAGGGCATGAACGGCGAGAGCAGGCGAAGGGACGAATCGAAGACGCCATTGAAGAGCAGGAAGGCCAACAAGCCATCCTGCTCGTCGTCCGATTGATTGGAATCACTGGATTCGATGCGCAGCTTCACCAGTTCGAGGTACCAGTCGCACAGATCGCCCCAGAAGAACTGATAGATGGCGTGGGCGGCTTCATCGAAGCGGTAGGCTTCGAGCGCACTGTTGACGGCGTTTGCGGTGGCGTAGAGGCGCGAAAGAATCCAGCGATCCTCAAGCCGCGATTGGTCGGCAGTTTCCGGCTGTTTCGGCGCTTCGGGATTTGCCGGGTCAGGAAGCAGAACTGCCTGATTGTGGCTTACGGTTGCAAGGTCAATCGAGTCAGCGATGAAGCCGCCTTCCGGGAACAGGCGCTCGCGCTGCATGAAGAGGAAGCGCGCAGCATTCCAGATCTTGTTGGCAAAGGCGCGATAGCCCTCGGTACGTGCTTCGGAGAAGGCGATGTCGGTGCCGGGCGAGGCCATGGTGGCGAGCGTGAAACGCACAGCGTCGGTCCCGTAGCGCTTGACGATCTCGATGGGGTCGATGACGTTGCCCTTGGTCTTGGACATCTTCTGGCGCTCTGCGTCGCGGACGAGCGCGTGGATGTAGACCTCGCGGAAAGGCACGGCGTCCTTGAGCGTGCGCGCGGAGCCGTCGGGCATCGGAACATCGAGCATGAAGTGGCAGCCGAACATGATCATGCGGGCTACCCAGAAGAAAAGGATGTCGAAGCCGGTGACGAGCAGCTCGGTGGGATAGAAGGCGGCGAGATCGGGCGTCTGGTCCGGCCAGCCGAAGACCGACATGGGCAGGAGACCAGAGGAGAACCATGTATCGAGGACATCCGTTTCCTGCGTGATTGCCTGAGATTTGCAGTGCTCGCAGGCTTCGGGCGTTTCGCGCGCCACCGTCACCTTGTCGCAGGCGGCACAGTGCCATGCAGGGATGCGATGACCCCACCAGAGCTGGCGCGAGATGCACCAGTCGTGGATGTTGCGCATCCACTCGTCGTAGGTCTTGCGGTATTGCGCGGGCGTGAAGCGGATGTAGCCTTCGTCCACCGCAGCGATGGCCTTTTCCGCGAGCGGCTGAATCTTGATGAACCACTGGGTGGAGAGGCGCGGCTCGACGATGGTCTTGCTGCGGTCGCATTTGCCGACGGCGTGGGAGTGCTCCTTGACCGAATAACCGGGCTGGCCTTCCAACTCGGCGACGATGCGCTTGCGCGCCTCGAAGCGATCGAGTCCGGCGAAGGGCCCCGCAATCTCATTGAGGTGCGCGGTCTCGTCCATGACGTTGATGGACTGAAGCTTGTGCCGCTGGCCAACGGCGTAGTCGTTGGGGTCGTGTGCGGGTGTGATCTTCACGGCGCCGGTGCCGAACTCGGGCGAGACCCAGGGATCGGCGACGATGGGAATTTCGCGGCCGATGAAAGGCACGCGGACGCTCCCGCCCTGCAGATGCTTATACCGCTCATCGATAGGATGGACGGCGATGGCGACATCGCCGAACATGGTCTCCGGCCGCGTGGTGGCGACGAGGAGAGATTCTTCGGAGCCGACGATGCCGTAAGGGATCGTATAGAGCTTGCCTTGCTGCTCCTCGTGAATCACTTCCAGATCGGAGATGGCGGTCTGGCAGTCCGGGACACCAGTTGACGATGTACGCGCCGCGATAGATGAGCCCCTGCTCATGGAGACGGACGAAGGCTTCGCGCACTGCGCGGGAGAGGCCGGCGTCCATGGTGAAGTACTCGCGCGACCAGTCGACGGAAGCGCCGAGACGTTTCATCTGGTCGAGGATGGCGCCGCCATACTGCTCTTTCCACTTCCAGACACGCTCCAGGAAGGCTTCGCGGCCAAGCTTCTGGCGCGAAGTTTTTTCGGTGGCGAGCTGGCGCTCGACCAGCATCTGGGTGGCGATGCCGGCATGGTCCGTGCCGGGGACCCAGAGCGTGCGATCGCCGCGCATGCGATGCCAGCGCATCAGGATGTCGCTCTCCGTCTGCTCGAACATGTGGCCCATGTGCAGGTTGCCGGTGACGTTGGGCGGCGGCAGCAACATGGTGAAGTTGCGCTGGGCGGTGCTCTCGTCGAGCGCAGTGGTGTGAAAGAGATTTTCACGCACCCAGTACTCGGCCCAGTGCTCTTCAATCGCGGCGGGATCGTAGGCTTTCGGAAGTTCGTGCGGCATGGAGCTTCAGGGTAACAAAGAGGAAGACAACTACAGACCACAACAGGCAAAAGCAGAGAACTACAGACGGCGGCAGAAACAGCAACGGCAGAGAAGCTCTCTGCCGTTTTCTGCTTTTGTCTGGTTGTCTGCCGTTGTCTTAGAACGGGTTCAGCTTGTCGATACCCTTCTTCTTCTTGTTCACGCTGGAGGACTCGGCGCTCTGGTCGGTTTTTACCTTCGGATTCTTCTTGTGCTTCTTGCCCGGAGCGGGAGTACCGGTCTGCACCTGGGCATTGCTACCCGGCGCGGTCTTTACGTCGTTGATCTGATTCTGACCTTCGGCGGGCTTCTCCACCGGCGGCAATGGAGCGCTGTTGGCCGGTCCAACCGCCTTCAGGCCATAGTTGTCGCTGGCGCCGGTGGCAGGCGCAGCGCTGCGGTTTGCGCCTTCGCCGGCTGCGCGGAGCAGCCGCGGGAGGATTCGCGCCGGTTGTGGTGTTGCCGCTGTTGTTGTCGACGGCATTGCCGTTAGGATTCAGAATCTCCGCACCTATGCCCGTCCCGCCGTTGCCCGCTGGGTTCGGAACAGCGGGTTCGCCAGTACGGGGCGCTGCGGTGCCGTTCTCAATAGCGGCGGATGGTGCGTTGGCGGGGGTCGCGCCGGCCGGTTTGCCTGCCGCCGCTTCGAAGATCGCGATGTTCTCTTTGCTGACTTCCGGCGCCGTGACGGTCTGCGCGGGAGTCATGCGCGGCTCACCGACGCGCGCAGCTTCCAGGGTGGAGGGACCATGCTTGACCAGCAGCATGGCGCGGTCCTTGAGCTTGATATTGGTCCGGCTCTGCTCTTCGGCTTCACTCTCCGCCAGCTCGGTCTGGGTAGGCTCCGGCACCGGCCGGCCGAGCGCGATGAGCTTTTCGCGCGCGTCCTCAACGTGGGGCGCCATCGGATAACGGGTAATCACCTTGGCATAGCAGTCGGCGGCGCGGTCGCCGTAGGAGGCGATCAAGCGCTCACGCTGGGCGGGCTTGAGATAGGTCATCTTCGAGGCGATGTTTGCCTCCGATGCGTAATCGTCGCCGAGCTGCATCAGGGCAAGATCGCTCTTGCTGAAGAGCGGATAGGAGTCCGTGAGCGTCTGCAGACGCGCAATGCTCGCCGGCCAGTTCTCATGCGTCGCATAGAAGCTGCCGATGGTGAACTGGCGCTGTGCGAGCACTTCCTGCACCTCGCGCAGGCGCTGTTTCGCGCGCGGGACCAACGTGGAATCCGGGTACTGCTGGATCATCAGGCGGTATTCCTGTTCGGCGCGCTCCGCGTCGGTGGGGTCGCGGTCCGGCTTCTCCATCTGCTGGTAATAGATGTCGCCCACCTTCATCTGCGCTTCAGCGGCCTCGGGCTGATTGGGAAAGAAGGTGATGAAATCCTTGTACTCGGCCTCGGCCTGCTGCAGGGCAGCGGCGCCCCCTTCCTTGTACCAACTGTCGCCGACAGCGAGCTTGGCGCGCATCTGGTATTCCGATTCCGGATAGGTGGTGAGCAGGGCCTGCAGATCGAGACGGGCCACGTCGTACTTGCCCTTGCGGAGGGCAGTCATCGCCTTGTCGAAGAGCTCCTTGTCCGGCTGCTTGGAGGTGACGCCGGCCAGCGGGTCCGTGGAGCTTACCTTCCTCGGCTTCTTGGTGTGGTGCAGGATCTGGGCGGATGCGCTGGGCACGGATGCGGCCGCGAAACACGCAGCAGCGGAAAGGACGAGCAGGCGGGCGGAAAAACTACGGTTCATGAAAACATCCTCACGACTTGGCAAAAGGCCACCGGCAGCACGCGCTCGATTCAGGCCTGTGGGTTTCTCCCAATCATTCTAGACCGTTTTCACAATTGTCATGTTTCACGGGCATCTGCGAGGAGCAGCTTTTCTTAATGGAAAAGCTGCGTTTGCAGCTCTTCGCAGCCCGCATTCTTGTGAAAACGGTCAACGGGCCGCGGCGAGCTCTGCCGAGCGTGCCGCATCCAATAATTCCCGTGCGTTGCGCTCGGGGTGGCCTCCGTCGAAGACGGCGCTGCCGGCGACCAGCAGCTCCGCTCCTGCTTCGACGACGGCGGCTACCGTGTCGTGAGCCACGCCGCCATCGATCTCAATACGGAAGCGCAGATTCCGCTCCGCACGCAGCTCGCGAAGGCGGCGGACCTTGTCCAGCGAGAAGGGGATAAATTTCTGGCCGCCAAAGCCGGGGTTCACGCTCATGATCAGGACGTGGTGCAGCATCGGCAGCACGTCGTAGAGCAGGTCGACGCGGGTAGCCGGATTGAGAACGACGCCGGGCTCCATGCCGTGCTCGCGGATGTGCTCGATGGTGCGATGCAGGTGAACGCAGGCTTCGTAGTGGACGCCGATCCAGTTGGCTCCCGCTTCGGCGAAGGCGGGGATGAACTCGTCGGCGTTCTCAATCATGAGGTGGCAATCGAGCGGCAGCTTCGTGACCTTGCGCAGCGACTTTACGACCGGCGGCCCGAGGGTGATGTTGGGGACGAAATGCCCGTCCATCACATCGACGTGAATGACGGTGCCGCCGCCGCGCTCGGCCGCGGCTACAGCTTCGGCTAGCCGGGCGAAATCCGCGGACAATATAGATGGCAACAGTTCAACCACCCGGCCAGTGTATCAGCGGATGCGACGCGGTTACGCCTATACGGGTTTCTGCTCGGCAAGCGCCAATACAGCAGTCCCACGGGCCACGCGCGAGATGGCGCGGAGCACCAGTTTGTTCGGAATAGCGCCCTGCGGCATCTGCAAAGATGGCCTCTCCGACTCGCTTCGCAGCCGGGCGAAAGATCCACCGCGTGAAAAGCGCAAGATGGTCTTCAATCTGCGGCGTGGACGGGCGTAAGGGCGATATCGCATCGAGTGCCTGGAGAGCTGCCGTCAGGCGCTCTTCCAGGGTGTCCGCGGCAGGACCTGTGGCGGGCGATACGTCGAGCGGCACGGGCGCTAGCGCCACCGGATGCGAGTAGAGGGATGACGAGCCGGACTGCTCATTGTGCAGCCGCATGCCGAGAGTCGCATACGGGACCGGGCCAGCGAGTCCCTGGCGTGTCAGGCGAAACAGCGCCATTTCATCTGGTTGTGCCGACGGCTGGACGATGACGGCCGAAAGCTCGGAGAGGAGCCGAACGGATTCGGGCAGTTCGCGGAGAGCGGCTTCTGCCTTTTCATACCGCTGGTGGATGGCGGATGCGTTCTCGAATTCAAGCGCCTCGGATGCGGCGGCGCGTTCGCGCTCCAGGGCAGAGAGCAGGCTGGCGCCGTGGGTGCGCAGCGCCTCAAACACGGCATCGGCTTCGGCGCGGTGGCGTTCCGGCGTGCAGGTTTGATTGCATGGCGCCAGGCACTTCTTCATTTCGAAGTAGGGGCAGGCGGGGTGCTCGGGATAGGGATGGAGATCTTCGACACAGCGGCGCAACTGGAAGAGATCGAGCAGGGCATCGCAGGCGCGTTCCGCCGCAACGCGTGTAGGGAAGGGACCGAAGCTGCGGTCGGCCGCGCTACGCACGTAGCGATTCGTAGCGAAGAGTCGTGGGAAGTCGTTCTCGAGCGCCATGCGCAGGTATGCAGGCGGGCGGAGACGCAGCCGCTTGCGGACGGTGGCCGCATCCTTTACCTGAAAAGATGCTCCCGATCTCACGGTAAAGCAGCAGGGAAGCCTCAAACTCCGAGCCGTAGGGCGACCAGGCGATCTCCTGCACGAAAGGAAGAAGCTGCATGCGGCGGGAGAGGGCGCCCTGCGGCGCCAGCATGCGCTGAATGCGGCGACGCAGATTCGTCGTGCGCGCAATGTAGGGCTCGCGGCGCTCGCCAAAGCCGAGCGAGAATACGGCGGGCGAATCGGGCAGCGCGGCGATGGCTTCCGTCGCGCCTGCTGCGTCAAAAGGTAGAGAATGCGCCAGCACGGTTTCATTCTAGTTGCCGCAGGAAATGGGCGTTGGCCATGGGGGAGACGGCAGATACCGTCGCACTGCTCCGGGAATTGTCGCGCACCACGTTACGAATTTGGGCCGCACTTGCCGGAGATGCGGCGGTTCTCGAATGTCTCTGCGTAGATTTCCGGATATGGAATGGAACGAGAATTTCGTCCCAGTTTATTGACAGTCGGTGGGCACTTTTTTGTGGACACGTCCAAACCGCTGTCATATGATCCACCAAATTTCTGTTTACGGTTTTTAAACAGATTTAAACGATGCCGGTTCCACGCAGACCGGCTGGATATTTCACTTTTCGAGGTTAGGCGCAGATGGCAGCACATAGATATTCCTGTCTCAAAATCAGTCTTGCCGCGGGCCTCTTGGCCGCTCCTGTGATTCCGTGCTTCGCTCCTGTCGCGTATGCGCAGGCGACAGCCAGCGGCACCATCGCCGGCACAATCACGGACTCGTCAAGTGCAGCCATTGTGGGCGCCACGGTCACGGCAACCAATACCGGCACGAATGAACAGCGGACGACGAAAACCGGCGGCACCGGTGAGTACCGCTTCGATCTATTGCCGGTGGGCCACTACAAGATCCATGTGGAAGCACCGGGATTTGCCTCCGGCGAGATCAAAGATCTGGATCTGCTGGTGGGGACGACAGTGGCCGCCAACGTGCCGTTGAAGCCGGGAACCACCGGGGAAACGGTAGAGGTGCAGGCGATTAATCAGCTTGTCGACCCGGAGAAGAGCGATGTTTCGGTTGCAGTGACGCCGAAGCAGATCACCGAACTGCCGCTGAACGGACGCGATTACGGCAACCTGGCAATCCTTGCTCCCGGCGTGAAGATGGTGGACAGCTACGATCCGACGAAGAACCGCTATGCCGTCTATGCGGTGAACGGGTCAACCGGCCGCAACACGAACACTACCGTCAACGGTATCGATAACAAGGACGGCACAGTAGGCGGAGCCGTGATGCAGTTGCCGCTCGAAGCTGTGCAGGAGTTCATTATCAGTCCCAACCGCTTCTCGGCGGTGAATGGGCGCAGCGAGGGTGCGGCGCTGAACGTGGTGACCAAGTCCGGCACCAATCTGTTCCACGGCAGCCTGTACGGTTTTTTCCGGACGCAGGACTTTCAGACGAACAACTATTTTGCGGAGCAGAGCGGTCAGCCGAAACCGGATTACAGCCGCCAGCAGTACGGCGGCGCGTTTGGAGGGCCGATCCGCAGGGACAAGGACTTCGGCTTCTTTGCCTATGAAGGCTTGCGGGAGCGCTCGAGCATTTCGACGAATCCCGATTCGTTTGACGAGTTAACAGTGGTGGCTAACCTGGCCAAGCAGCAGCCCGGCCTCTTTGCAGTGCCGCCGCAGCCGTCGCGCACCATTCCAACTCCTTTCGACGAGAAGCGTTATAACGGCCGCATCGATCACATTTTTAACGACAAGCACAAGGCATTTGTTAGTTACATCGCGCAGGACAACAAGAGCAACAATGATCAGGCCAACGCGCGCGTGGACCTGACCCAGGGCAACTACACAATCAATGATTTGATCCTGGCGAACGTCACGCTGAGTTCGCTATTTACTCCGAACACGGTGAACACATTCACCGTCGGCTTCCAGTATTGGAACAACCTGATTGACTCCAAGTTGCGCGCGCCAACCATCACGTTTCCGGATACTACGCAGTTCGGAACTAACGTGAACGTGCCGCAGAAGTCGAGCCAGCACAAGTTTCAGTTCCGCGATGATCTCTCCTACACACACGGGCGGCATACCCTGCGTGGAGGTGTCGACTTCGTCTATGAGCCGCAACTGGGTGGATTTTTTGAGAACAATCCCACGCCGGAGTTCGACTTCGTCGATTCGCCGCAGAATTTGCTGAGCAACACTGTGAAGTATCCGCAGGGTTTCTCTACTCCGGGCGCAGTGATCAGCATGACGGGCACGGCGGGCGATCCGAGTTTCCTGTTGTCGCCGAAGATGATCGGATTCTACTTCGAAGACGACTTTCGCCTTACGCAGCGGCTGCTGCTCAACCTGGGTATTCGCTATGATCGCGACATCGATACGTACGGACTGGACAAGCAGAAGATCAGCCGCACGCATCAGGAGTTGGTGGCAGCGGCAGCCACGGGCGTTGCAACCGTGCCTACGACGAGGAACCCGGTTACCTATCTCACGGGTTATACCCCTAATCTCGCCAACATCGGCGGTGTCTTTACCGGCTTGCCGCACAACGACAACAAGGACATCAGTCCGCGCATCGGCTTCTCCTACGATCTTTTTGGCACTGGCCGCGTCGTTCTGCACGGCGGCTATGGTCTCTATTTCGGACAGACGTTCGAGAATATCCCGCTGTTCATGCTTCAGCAGGCAAACAATCAGGTGTTTGCAAATACCTTCAGCATCGCCTGCAATGGGCCCGGGGACACGTCATGCTCGTCGGATAACGATGTTCCGGGGACTGGGATTCTGTTGAGCAATTACCGTTACGGCATTGATCCCCAGCCGGTAATACCTCCGGCAACCTTCGACCTGGCGCCAGGATCGACAGGCCGCCTCATGGATCCGAGTTACCGGAACCCCTATACACAGCAGATCAATGCAGGATTCCAGTACTCGCCGAATAACTTCTCGGTCATCGAAGTGGATTATGTGCAGGCGCGCGGCCTGCATGACGACAAGACCGTTAACATCAATCCCGTTCAGTACTTCAGCGATGGCAGCCGGCCGTTCTCTGCGGCCTTTGCAGCAGCAGGAGTGCCCAAGCTTGGCCGCATCGCGGACGAGGCGTCGATCGGTCGTTCTTATTATGACGGCCTGAACGTCAGCTATCGGCAGCAGATGTGGAAGCGATTCACCGGAACGGTGAACTACACCTTTGCCAAGGCACTAGCCTTCGAAGGCGGCGCCGCCAGCTTCCGCAATACGGCGACGAATCCATTTCTCGGGCAGTTCCGCCGGCAAGACTACGGCGCGGCTCCCGCCGACGAGCGTCACCATGTCACCGCATCTGCAACGCTTAGCCTGCCGTGGAAGATCGAGGTTTCTCCAATCTTCCAGATAGGTACTGGTCGGCCGATCGACATCCAACAGGCGAGCAGCAATCTGTGGGGCTTTGGCAGCGGCTTCAGCAATCCCCACGCCGTCGTTCCTGTAGGCGCGCCGCTCACGAAGCAAGCATCCTACATAGCTTTCGCTGGAATCGCCGGTACCGATTACGTGACTTGCCTTCAAAACGGCACGTGCCGCGAGGTCTCGTACGACAATTATCGAGGGCCAGCATTTGTGGAACTCGATACACGCGTCGGCAAGACAATCACACTGCATGATCGCTATAACGTGAACTTGTTCTTCCAGGGGTTCGACCTGACGAACAGAGCTAATTTCGGCAGCAACCTCCACAACATTGTTACCAACTTCGACCCTGATCCAAGCCTCAATACGTTTCTCAAGCCTTCCGACTTCATCACACCCAACAGCACAGTACTTCCCAAGTCGTTTACGGGTGAGTTTGGAGCGCGCTTCAGCTTCTAACAGGAATTGGCAAGCCGAAACTGAGGCCGCCTGCGGGCGGCCTCTCTTCTTGTCTGGCTGATCCGCAGCTTGTGTGCCGAAAGGTCACTGTCCACGTCACATTTGGGAGCAACTCTGGGGTTCCGGTATGCTGGGCGCTGCTAAGGCAGACAGGCCCTCTGGAGGGATAACGTGCTGATCGATCGACGCAGCTTTCTGCGCGGAACGGGATATTCGCTTGCCGGAATCGCCCTGACTCAAAGAGCGCGGGCCGCGCAGGCGCAAACCGTTGATGTGACGATCGACACCGGCAAAGAGCTTGCGACCATGCCGCCGGATTTCCTGGGGCTCAGTTATGAATCCGCTCAGCTTGCCGATCCGTTGTTCTTTGCCGCAAGCAACTCGACGCTGGTACGGGCTTTTCGCGAGCTCTCGCCGCATGGCGTGCTGCGGTTGGGCGGCACTCTCAGCGATATGACACTGTGGCAAGGAAGCGCGGGCAACAGTATTTCGCCGGAAGAAGCCGAGAGAGTAAGGACCCGGTATGAATGGCGACTGGTGGATCAGAAAGCCGCAAGTGAGCGCCCGGCAACGCTGAGGCCGGAAGGCATCGCCGCGCTGGGCGGCTTCCTGCGAGCTACCAATTGGAAGCTGCTCTATGGATTGAACCTGGGCACGGGTACGCCGGAGCGTGCGGCAGAAGAGGCTGCGCTGGTTATGAAACACGCAGGCGACCATCTGCTTGCCTTTCAGCTGGGCAACGAAGCGGACCTGTATGGGCCGGCGTTTCGGAAGCCGGGATGGAACTTCGAAGCATATTGGAGTGATTATCAGCGTTATGTAAAAGCGGTTCGCGCACGCACGCCGCGAGCGCCATTCGCCGGCCCGGATGTTGCTGTGAAGACCGACTGGGTGACGCAGTTTGCCGAGCGCGCGAAGGGCGATACGGTGCTGGTTTCGTCGCACTACTATGCGATGGGTCCCGCAGGCGCACCGGGCATCGATGCCCGGAAGCTGCTGAGCGACGATCCGCGGCTCGCGCGCGAGATGCCGATCCTGGTCGCAGCCGGCAAAGACTGCGGGCGTGCCCTATCGCATGACCGAAGGAAACACCTGCTATCACGGGGGCCAGCCGGGCGTGAGTGATGCGTTTGCCTCCGCGTTGTGGGCAGCGGATTATTCCTTGCGTGTGGCGCAGGCAGGCTTTGCCGGTGTGAACCTGCACGGCGGTGGCGAAGGCTACTATGCGCCGATTACGGGCGAGCCGAATGCCACGAAGCTGCGGCCGGAGTATTACGGCATGCAATTCGCGCAGCAATTCGCGGGAGGCTACATTCGTGAGTGCATCGGTTGCCAATGCTCAGGATGTGAACACATATGCAGCGCGCCGGAAAGACGTTTTGCTGGTGGCGGTGGTAAACAAATCGAGCGATCCCGCACAAGTGAGACTGCGCGGAGGAGCTCGGCACAAGGCAACCGAATGCTGGAAGCTGACCGCGCCGTCTCTCGATGCGAAGGAAGGCGTGCAGTTCGCGCGAGCAGCGATGGACGAGCGCCTTGTCCCGGGCTACGCAGCGGTCGTATGGAAGTTCCCGCTGAAGTGAGCCGCGTTCACGCTCCGGCGATTGTCATCCCATCGATGCGCAGCGTAGGCGATGCAACCGAGCTGCGGAAGACCATATCGTCACCGGCGGCGGTGATGTTCTGGAACATCTCGCGCAGATTTCCCGCGATGGTGACGCCCTCGACTGGATAGCTGAGCTCGCCGTTCTCGATCCAAAGGCCGGATGCGCCGCGCGAGTAGTCTCCGGTGACCATGTTGACGCCCTGGCCGATGAGCTCCGTCACGTAGAAGCCGCTCTTGATATCAGCAAGGATGGACGCAGGCGGCAGCGGCGATGCGGATTCCAGGAAGAGATTGCCCGCGCCGATGCCGGGCGCGCCGGTGATTCCGCGCGAGGCATTGCCGGTGGATTGCATGTTGAGCTTGCGCGCCATGTAGGTGTTGAGCAGATAGCTTTTCAGGATGCCGCGCTCGACGATGACGGTGCGGCGCGTCGGCAGTCCTTCGCCATCGAACGGTGATGTGCCGAAGCCGCCCACGAGCGTGCCGTCGTCGATGATGGTCAGCTCCGGGCTGGCGACGCGCTCGCCGAGCTTCCCGGCGAAGAATGACGACTGGTGATAGATCAGCGAGCCGTTCGCGGCTTCAAAGATGTGGCCGACGATGGAACGCGCAATCTCCGGCGAGAAGACGACAGGCACCTGCTGCGTGGGAACGGAGCGCGCTCCGAGACGGCGCAGCGTGCGACGCGCGGCTTCTGCGCCGACGGATTCAGGAGATTCGAGTCCTGCCGCAGAGCGAGCGCTCGTGTACCAATAGTCGCGCTGCATCTGGCCATCGGCGGATTGCGCGATGGGGCTGGCGGAGATGGAACAGATGGAGCGGCGGTATTCGCCGATAAACCCGCGCGAGTTGGCGAGTATCTTGTGGCCGGAGCCGGAGTCGAAGGAGCCACCGCGGCTATTGGTGATGCGCGGATCGGCCGCGAAACAAGCGGCATCGGCGCTCCGCGCAAGCGCAATGCGGTCGGCGGCGGGCAGATCATCGACGTCGTTCGAGTAGATACGTAGATCACCGGTGAGCTTTCCGAAGCTCGCCGGCTCAGGTAGACCGGCGAAGGGATCTTCTGATGTCACGCGTGCGAGATCGACGGCGCCGCGAACGAGCCGGTCGAATCCCGCAGGCGTCAGGTCGCTAGTGGATGTCGATGCCGAGCGCGCGCCGACAAAGACGCGCAGTCCCGCAGCGCGCGAGCCGGAATCCTTCAGGCGTTCAACTTCGCCCTTGCGGACCAGCGCTTCGAACTCATCGCCTTCGTAGAGGACGACTTCAGCGTCGGTAGCGCCGGCGGTGAGCGCCTGCTCGACGAGCTGCGTGGCCAGCGCGGCGGTGAGCTCCTGGTGTAGCGACATTGCGCTCGGTGGGGGCTTCGATCATTAGCGACCGGTCCCGCCCACGACCATGCGGTCGAGCTTGATGGTGGGCATGCCGACGCCGACCGGCACGCTCTGGCCTTCTTTGCCGCAGGTGCCGATGCCTTCATCCAGGCGCAGGTCGTGGCCCACCATCGAGACGTACTTCAGCGCCTCGGGGCCGTTTCCGATGAGCGTTGCATCTTTGACAGGCGCGGTGATTTTGCCATCTTCGATGAGGTAGGCCTCGCTGGCGGAGAAGACGAATTTGCCATTGGTGATGTCCACCTGGCCGCCGCCGAAGTTTACTGCGTAAAGGCCGCGTTTGACCGAGCGCAGAATGTCCTCGGGCTCGTCATCGCCGGCGAGCATATAGGTGTTGGTCATGCGCGGCATGGGAACCGCCTGATAGCTTTCACGGCGGCAGTTACCAGTCTCCGGAATCCCCATCAGGCGCGAAGAAAGCTTGTCGCTCATGTAGCCCTTCAGGATGCCGTTTTCGATCAGCACTGTTTCCTGTGTCGGCGAGCCTTCATCGTCCACATTGAGTGAACCGCGACGGTTGGGCATGCGTCCGTTGTCGACGACTGTGACTTTCGACGACGCGACGGACTGGCCGATGAGACCGGAAAATGCCGAAGTGCCTTTGCGGTTGAAGTCGGCTTCCAGTCCGTGGCCGACCGCTTCATGCAGCAGAACACCGGGCCAGCCGGGACCGAGGACGACTTCCATTTCGCCCGCCGGCGCGGGTACCGCATTCAATTGCAGGATCGCCTGACGCGCGGCTTCTTTGGCGAAGTGCTCCGGCGTCTTCTCGTGATGGAAGTAGTCGAGCTCCACGCGGCCGCCGCCACCCGCGCTGCCGCGCGTGATGTTGCTGCCTTCCTTTGCAATGACGAAGACATTGAAGCGGGCGAGCGGCTGCGTGTCGGAGGCGAAGGTGCCGTCGGATGCGGCGACCAGGATGCGGCGTACTTCGTCCGAGAAGCCGGCGCGCACCTGCACGATGCGCGGGTCGGCCGCGCGAGCTGCGTGATCGGCGCGGAGCAGCAGTTCGAGTTTGGACGCGATGCCGGCATCGCCCTCCGGCGAGAGCACGGGGTAGAGATTCTGCTGCGCCTTTTCGCGAAAGCCTGCGACGGGTTCCTTGGCGGGGCCACTTGCAATCAACGCGGCCGTGCGCGCGGCGCGGAGCAGGCGATCGGCGGAGAGGTCGTCCGTGTAGGCGTAGCCGGTGCGCTCGCCTGCGACGACGCGTATGCCGCAGCCTGCGCTCAAACCCTGGTTCGCGGACTTTACCAGCGACTCATCGAGGCCGATGGAGGTGGACGCGATCGACTCAAAATAAAGATCGGCATAGTCGCCACCGGCGGAAAGCGCCTCGCCCAGGCAGCGTTCGAGCAGTCGCTCCGTAATCCCGAAAGTATCGAAGAAATAGCGCTTGTGCTCAGCGCCAGGAGGAACTTGCTGGGGCGTTCCGGAGGGGATGTTTGTAGGGTGATGGCTCATGTCTGTTAGTTGGATGATCCATCTCGATTGTAGGCTTCAGCACAGGCAGAACAGGTGTGATTTTTCCGTGCTAGATTGAGCGCATGAGCACAACAGCGGAGCAGGAACTGGAGACGCAGCGATACCCCGTGGGGCGGTTCGAGCTATCCCGGCAGGTCACGCCGGAGCAGCGAAAGCAGGCGATCGAATTCCTTGCCGCATTTCCGAAGCTCTTCCGCCAGGAGGTGGAGCGACGCGGAGAGCCGGGCCTGGAGCGACCCTATCGGCCGGGCGGCTGGACGCTGCGCGAGCTCGTTCATCATGTAGCGGACAGCCACTCGCAGATGTCCGGCCGTTTGCGTATGGCGCTTACGGAGGACTGGCCGACGATCAAGCCGTATGACGAGGCGGAGTGGGCGCGGCTGGCGGACGCCTCGACAATGCCGGTCGCTCCATCGCTGGCGATTATCGACGGAGTGCATGCCCGTCTTGACAACTTGTTCCGTTCGCTCAAAGAGGCTGATTGGGCGCGGGGCTTCCATCATCCGGAGAATGGTCCGGAGCGCCTCGACCAGGTGTTGCTGCGTTATGAGTGGCATAGCCGTCATCATCTGGCACATGCCCGCGCTGTGCCGGTCAGCTAGAGATTCAGTCTCACACGGAGGGGTGATTCCTCCGATCAGGCGTTCGACCGACACTGGATCGGCAGATATATGCCGGCCATCGTTACAGATCTGAGCGCGGAGACGCTCGCGCGCGAACTGGAGTCGTTCCTGGCGGAGCATCCCGGCGCGGCTGTCCTCGAAGACGGGCGCGTGCTCTTCGATATGCGCGAGGCGCGCTATGCGCTGTCCGCCGACCACGGCCGCTGCGTTCTGCAGTTGTGGTCGGAGGAGCGGAACATTGTTCGCACCGTGACTGGCCTCGATGTGCGGAAGGGCGCGCTGCGTCTTCAGGTGCGACGTTTCGGACAGACCAAACCGCAGATGCTGCACCTGCTGGCGGACCGCGATCAGCGCACGCCTTCCACCCGCGCGGCGATCCGCTCGCGGTATCTGCGGCAACTGGAGCATGTGCTGCCGCGCGCCTTCGGTGACTGGAAGATCGAGTCGCTGAGCAGTTCGATGGATCTCGAGCACAGCTTTGGCCCGGCGTACGCGCGCGGCCTGCTGACGCGTGGACAGAGCGCGTGGGCACTGATTGCCGTCAACCCGGAGGAGTCGCCGGCGACCATCGATGGCATCCTGACGCTCGGCTTGCTGTGGCTGAGCCGCTGCCGCGAGCGTGCGGGCGATCGCAAGCATATCGCAGGTCTGCGAGTGATCGTGCCCGAGGGCCACGCTGCGGTCACGCAGTCCCGCATGGGCTGGCTGGACGCTTCGCAGGCCAAGTGGGAACTGTACGAATGCGATGCACGAGCTGAGGGGCTGCGTCCGGTAGAGACTGGCCGCGACGGCAATCTCGAGATGCGGCTGATGCAAAACGTCAACTGCGCCGCGGCGATAGAGCGCCTGCAGGCAGGCATCGCGCAGGTGATGGCGCTGGTGCCGGAAGCTGCGCGGGAGCGAGTCGAGCAGCGCGTGCACAGCGCTTCTGCTGTCGGTCTGTCGCTCTATGGGTTGGAGTTTGCGCGGGTGCAGCACGGGCTTGCGCCCGGTTCGTTCCAGCGGCGGGACCGCATTACTTTTGGGGCCGGGCCAAGCGAGACGGAATTGAATGAAGAAAACGCACCGATGCTGCGCGAGCTGACCGCGCGGCTGTTCGAGAGCCGCCATACTGCCGGCAGTGGGCGCGATCCGCTGTACCGCATGCAGCCGGAGCGCTGGCTGGAATCGCGATTATCCGCGGCGCTGCCGGAGATCGATCACTCGCTGCTGGCGTCGCCGGTCTACCGGCAGGTGCCTGCGTTTGCGGCAAGCGATCGCGGCATGCTGGACCTGCTGGCGGTGAACCGCGATGGGCGGCTGGCGGTTGTGGAGCTGAAGGCGGATGAAGATCTGCACATGCCGCTGCAGGGGCTGGACTACTGGATCCGGGTGCATCGGTCGGCACAATCGCGCAGCGTGGATGGCGCGAATGATTTCACGCGGCACGGATATTTTCCCGGGATGCGACTGGCCGATACGTCACCGCTGCTGTACTTCATCGCTCCGGCGCTGCGCATTCATCCCGCTACCGAGACCGTGCTCGGCTACCTGAGCCCGGAGATCGAGTGGAACCTGATCGCTGTCGGCGAAGACTGGCGGCGATCACTCGATGTGATCTGGCGTAAAGCGTTCTGGTCAGCCTTCCTGAAGCGCGAGCGCCGTGTCTGAGTTCGTCGCTGGAAGAGCCAGCTTCAGCGCCGCTGAACCGCTGATCAAAGAACTTCTCGACTGCATCGAGAATCGCCGGGCCGGTGCGGGCTTCGTAGATGGCCTTGCGCAGTGCGGCGCCGCCCGGAACGCCGTGCGTGAACCACGAGGCGAACTGCTTCATCTTGCCCGCGCCTTCGCGGCACGCCTTCGCGGCTTCCAGGTTCTTCTCGTCCGAACCGGCCGAGTGCCAGTGGCCTTCTTCGAGCAGCATGGTGAAGTAGGTGCGGATCATGCGATAGCGGTCCCACTCGGTGGGCACGTCGTAGCAGCCGGTTGCGGTGTACTGCGCGATCTGGCGGAAGATCCAGGGATTTGCCGGCGCGGCGCGGCCGATCATCACGGCATCGCAGCCGGTGCGGCCCACCATGGCCGCAGCATCTTCCGGCGTGCGGACATCGCCGTTGCCGATGACCGGAATCGTGACCGCGTCCTTCACTGCGGCGATATGCTCCCAGCGCGCATCGCCGGAGTAGCCCTGCTCGCGCGTGCGGGCGTGCACGGCAACGGCATTCAGGCCGCTCTCCTGGGCAAGACGCGCGAGTGGGACGCAGACGATGTTGTCGTCATTCCAGCCGAGCCGGATCTTCACGGTGAAGGGAATCGTGACCGCGCCGCGCACCGCCTCGAAGATGCGCGCGATCAGCGGCAGGTCGCGCAAGAGGCCCGAGCCGCCGTTGCAGGCGACGACGCGCTTTGCCGGGCAGCCGAGATTCAGGTCCACCATGTCGAAGCCGGCGTCTTCGACGATCTTCGCGGCTTCGCTGAGCGTGCGCGGATCGGAGCCGAAGAGCTGTGCAGCAATCGGGTGCTCGTCGTCGTAATAGGTCAGGTAACGCTTGCGCTTGGTTTCGCGCATACGGGAAAGCCCGTCGGCGGAGGTGAACTCCGTCATGATGAGACCGCAGCCGGACTGCTGATTCGAGATTTCGGTATCGACCGTGGCGTTCCCATCGCCGGCCGGCGTGAACAGGCTGGCGTTGCGGATGAAGCGGCGAAAGATGGTGTCGGTCACCCCGGCCATGGGCGCGAGCACCGTCGCGGGCCGCACCTCGACCGGGCCGATCGAAAAAGACGCAGGCACCCGCGCCGGAACGGGCTCGCCGGCGTCTGCCGAGTCACGCGGATTGTCCATCCAGTGCTTCTTCATCGGGACTTGCCGTCCGGGCAAAGGCGCCTGCGGCGCGAGTTGCCGGATTCGCTCCCGCTGGTCGCTCATGCACGCATTACGTCGCTCCGGCCTTATCAGCAGTTTATTGAATCTCCTGAAATAGAAGAGGCCTCCCGCAGGAGGCCTCTTCAGGTCTGCTGTTTCAGCCTTACTTCGCGGCTGCTGCCGCCTCGGGCTTGGCTGCGTCGGCCTTCGCGTACTTGCGGCGGAAGCGCTCTACGCGCCCTGCCGTGTCGACGAGCTTCTGCTTGCCGGTAAAGAACGGGTGGCAGGCCGAGCAGATTTCCACGTGGATGTCGCCCTTGTGGGTCGACCGGGTCTCAAAACCGGTGCCGCAGGCGCACTGTACGCGGATCGTCTCGTATTTCGGATGGATATTTTCCTTAGGCATTGTCGCAAAATCCCTTTCCTGCAATCTTCCTATTTTAGGTTTGTTTAGAGTATTGCGCAAACCTTGTGGATGCAGAGAAATCCTCCCTTTCCGGACGGACTTGTATGTCACAGAGCGGGCTCGGCAAGGGCATGAGAGCAGTCACGTTACCCACCCCCTCCCCCCTCCCCGGCGTCGGCGATCTGGCTCGAGTCATTTGTTTTCAGACATTTAAGCCACATTCTGGCGGCTAAATTCGTCCGATCAAAGGACTTAGACCCTAAATTCGTCTATCCAAAGGACTTACGCGTCGATTTTGCACTCAGGCCGGTGCAGGGGCAAAGCTCCGGTTGCTAAGTTGCTCATTACACAGTAGTTTACGGCTAAATTAGTCCAGCGAAAGGACTTAGCTCGTCGCGCCTCGTGATCTCCGGCCTTTCGCTTCGCTCTGGATGAAGGCATCCTGCAGACGGGAACGCCGCGGATGACCGCGGGCGTCTGGTGTCTCTCTATTTCAGTATAGCGAATGGAGAAAATAAAACGGCAGATTTTGAGAAAAAGTTCCCGTCGCAGTTTCAAATTGAGAAACTTAACCTGCCTAGCCCTCCCTCACGGCTGCTGAGGAGGTCCAACCATCGGTGTTTTTACGGGCGCGGCGAGCCCGACGAAGACGACCATCTCGTGTCCGCCGGGATTGCTCTGAATGGGCACTTCCATCCAGTTGTTCGCAACCCAAATATTGCCCGATGGATCGATGACAACGCCCGTATTTCGCGTCAACCCATCGCTGCTGTAGCCGCCAGTCGGGGAGATGGGATCGCCGGTCTTTAGCCCGGCGGGACAATTTTCCGATCTCGCTCCGCAGAACTCGGACAACCGCTTGCGGCCGAAATTGGATACCCAAACGTTGTCGTTGCCATCGATTGCGATGCCCCAGGGAAGCGTGAGGCCGCCGCCGGTGAAGTTGGACAAGGTGAATGTGTCACCGGTCGGGCTGATTTCCGTTATGGAAGGTTTGTTGGGCAATCCGAGCTGAGAAGCGAGCACAGCCGGAGTTCGATGCCGGGCGCTGCACGGCAAGGGTATTAAGCCCGAGTTCGCTACCCAGACGTTGCCCAGAGCTGTCCACAGCTCAGTCCCAGTGGGGCCTTGAGCCCGCCACCGCTCAAAGGTGTTCCCACCATTTTTCCATCGGGCCCAAGTTCCACGACTGTGGAGTTGCCGTTTGCGTCCTGGCCATTGTTGGCGATCCAGATGTTGTTCTGGCCGTCGACTGCCAGTCCAAACGGCTTGCTGAGCGGCAGAGTCGCGTAATTCAGCGCGAGCGTGGGATTCGCGTCGGGGTATTGAGTCACGGAAGCGGTCCTCCGCAATTTGCGATCCAGATGTTTCCTTGCTGATCGGTCGCCATGCCTTGCGGCTGGTAAACGCTGCCGTTACTGAAGCCGTTCTGCGACTGGGGAGCGCCCGCCGCGTCGAATTCTGAAACGGTTGTTATGTTCCCGACGCATGTATGCAGGCCTCGTACCCTGGAAACCGAAGTTGCCAAGCCATAGCGTTGCCATTCGCATCGAGCGTGATGCCGAAGCCCGCGCCGTAGATGCCGCCGCCATAATACGGCGCATCCGGCGCATCCTTGCCGTCCGGGGCCAGCTTGGTTACGTAGTTCCGCCGCACGCCTGTCGGAGCTGGCTCTTGGTGTATTGATAGTTGTTTGTGGCCCAGACGTTGCCATCCTGATCGATCGCCATATTGCCAGGACCGTCGAACTCGTGGCCGTTGCCTTCATATCGGATCGCGATTGTCCACGCGTCGGGTGCAGAGTTCAACGCCGGCCGATACAACATGCGTACACGGGATAACAGAAACAGAGCGGCGGCCCGGCTGCCGGGATAATGTGCGATGTTTACCGCCGCCTGCAGTGTGTCTCCGGGTACCTGACCGGCGGGCGTGCGAGTTGCCGCGAACAATGCGTTGCAGGGCAGCGCGATGGTTGCGTTTACGCAAGCAGCTAACAGATTGGATAGCGAATTGAACTCCGCCATGGTGGAGGTTTCGGTTCCGTTTGGCGAATTTGCGAGAACTCGCCCGACCTCGCCGGTTCGCACATCGGCGAGATTCTTGAACGTGGCGGCGGCATTTTGCAATCCCGGTGATCCGCCCGCGATGTTCGTCCCCTGAATGAACTGGGCCATTGCGTATGCGGTCCCGACGGTGGTGCGTTCATTCAGCACCACGTTCGCGGGACCTTGCCCGGTTCCGAGAACGGTTGCCAGGCGGACTTCCTTCCGCGGCGTTCTTGCCCGTGTCGGCAAGAAACCATCTGCCACCAGATACAAGACCGCATTGCTATTGAGCGGCTGCGTGTAGTTGATGGCGAAGGCGCCGTTTCGATCCGTGGTCGCGTAACCCAATACAGAGGCCGATGCGGATCGCGAGGCGCCTGCACTGTAGAGCGTCACGTTCGAGCCGGCGATGGGAGTCTCACCGCTCTGAACGGTTCCGTGTTGCCGCTGGGCGTGCGCAGCGGAAGACCATGCCGAAATCAGCAAGATTGTTGTGGAAGCAAAGACACGAAGGGCCCCGGTGCGGACACCTAGCATTGTGATCTCCTGAGAGCCCAAATTTTGTAAGGGGAGAGAGAACCTGGGGGGTCAGCCGGATTCTAGCTTCAGTCGGAGCGAATTTTGCCAGAGAATACGGCCTTGCGACGCCCCAAATTGGCAAGCGCCCCGCCGTCATTCATGAGGGACGGGCCTGACCGGCAGTTGGTATAGCGTAGGTGTGCGATGACTAAGGCGCGCTGGGCCCTATTGTGTGCTGCTCGGTATGACCTGCTCGGGTATTGCGCAGGCAGAGCGTCCCGGCCGCCGCTCAGCGGAAGCATCGCGGAGTCATCCTGAGCTCTCGCATCGGCCGCCACCCGATCCAGGGCGAGCCGCAAGACAAAATGCAAGCTCGATGTTGTGGTGACCGACCAGGCGGGGCAGCCTGTGGGCGGACTCACGCAGAAGGACTTCACACTCTTTGACAACAAAAAGCTACGGCCGATCCGTCGTTTCGGGCGGTCGATGGCTCGACCGGAGATCGGGACGAGGAACGATCCGCCGGTCGAAGTCATCCTGCTGCTGGATGTTACAAATACGCTCGCTCGACGTTGTGGGCCACGAGCGACGGCCAGATTGAGCAATTTCTGCGAAGAAATGGCGGCCATCTGATGCAGCCGACATCTCTGATGATCTTCAACGACCAGGGCGTGAAGGGACTGCCACGGCCTACCAGGGATGGCAATCAGTTAGCTGACGAATTGATGAAGGCTGAAACGACGGCACATTCGGTTCTACTGACTCAGCAGACAGAGCCAGAGCGAGTGACCATGTCGCTGAACGCGCTGGAACGCATCTCGGAGGCGGCCAATACCAAAGCAGGCCGAACGTTGCTGATCTGGATTGGCCAGGGGTGGCCGATGCTGGAGAACCCACTCGTCCTGTTCACAGCGCACGACGCCGTCGCCCAGTTCGATCGCGTGGTGACAATCTCCGGCGAATTGCGCGATGCGCGCGTTACTTTGTACAGCATTTATCCCACAGATCCGGCAGTGACCGACGAGCCTCACGTCCAGCATTACCGCAGCTTTTTGAAAGGTGCGCCCTCTGTGAATCAGGTGCGACCTGGCAATCTTGCGACTGCCGGTTCTGGCGATCCACAGCGGAGGGCGTGCACTCGATGTTCCTGCAGATCTCGGTGACGAGATCGCAAGTTGTATTGCCGAGACGAAGTTCTATTACACGCTGGGCTTCGATCCAGTGAGTTCAAAACATGTAGATGAGTATCACGAGCTAGCAGTGCGCGTGGTTCGGCCGGGTCTGAAGGTACGGACGAGTGCCGGGTATTACGGTGAGCCGGGGTTTCAGTTCTCGCTGCCGGTGTTGGGTGGACACTGACTGGGAAATGCATCTCGCGGTTGCGAGTTTCATAAGTCGCGATGATGTCGCGGTTGCGCAAGGATGAGTTCCGGGGGTGCGATGAGCTTACGTTATTGGGCTGTGCCGCTCGTGCTTTGCCTGACTCCGCTGGTTTCGCGCAGCAGAGTCCTTCGCCCGCCGCTCAGCAGGACAGCAGCCGGCCCGCGCTTTCGCAGCGGCCTGCCGCCAAGCCGGAGACGGCGAAGGGCAAGATCAGGATCGATGTGGTGGTGACCGATGCTTCCGGTCATCCGGTGGCTGGTTTACACCAGCAGGATTTCACCCTGCTCGACGATAAGAAACCGCAGCCGATACGTTTCTTTCAGGCGATCAGATGGCGCGGCAGGCAGCACGGAAAATGGCCGCCGGTCGAGGTGATTCTGCTCGTCGATGAGGCGAACAATCTGCTGCACAACATCGCCTACGAGCGCTACCAGATCGACCGGTTTCTGCGGCAGAACGGCGGCCGGCTGGCGCAGCCGGTAACGCTGATGATCTTCAGCGACCGCGGAGTGCAGACGCAACCGCAGCCCACGTTGGATGGAAATGCGGTAGCGGAGGCATTCGACAAGGAGACGGCCTCCATGCACATCATTCCGGTGGCCGGCGGTTACGACGCGATCGAGCGCGCGGATTTGTCGCTGAGGACGTTACAGAAGATTGCCGCGGCGGAAGCAGGGAAGCCGGGACGGAAGCTGCTGATCTGGATCGGGCCGGGATGGCCGATGCTGGAGGGGGCGAGATATGTCGCGTCGGACCGCAGCCAGACGGGCTGGTTCAATGGCGTTGTCGAGATCAGCCAACAATTGCGCGAGGCACGGATCACGCTGTACGCCATCAACGCCATCGATCCCGGCTCTTCGGGACAGATGATGCGTAAGGATTTTTACAAGGACTTTCTCAAGCCGCCGAAGTCGCCGCACGAGATGCAATTCGGCGATCTGGCGGGGCCGGTCTTTGCCATTCACAGCGGCGGACTGGTCTTCAATACGACCGGCGATCTTGCGGCTTTGATCAGCGCTTGCGTTGCCGAGGCGAAGCCTTACTACACGATCGGGTTCGATCCAGCAAGCGCCGAGCACACGGATGAGTATCATGCGCTTGAGGTGACGGTGGACAAGCCCGGGCTCAAGGCGCGGACGAATACCGGGTACTACGCCGAGCCGCTTCCGAAGCCTTAGAGCCCATGCCGGCCCGGCGCGCTCTCGTGTCATATATGCTGAGTGCCTACGATGGCACGCGTCCTTACCGCACTGGTGCTCATACCGCTGGTGATCCTTCTGTTATTCAGCGGCCTGTTCTGGCTGATCTCAACGGCGGCTGCCGTGGTGGCCGTGCTTGCCTGCTGGGAGTACCTGGGGCTGGCGGACGCGAGCGGCGCCCGTACGCCGCGGTGGCTGGTGCTGGCGGCGGTGGCGGCGCTGTTCGCTGTGAACTTCTTCCGGCCCGAGATGCTGCTGCCGGCCTTCAGCGCCTTTTCCTTCCTACTGTTCTGCGTGGTGGCCTTCCGGTCACCGCTGGAGCGGGTGCTGGTGGATACCTCGACTTCGATCTTCGGGCTGCTGTATATCGGGCTGGCCCTGGTGACGGTTCCGCTGATCTGGGCCCAGGAGCATGGGCCTGCGCTGCTGCTGCTGCTGTTCTGCGTGGTGTGGTCGGGCGACGTGGCGGCGCTGTATGTGGGCCGCTCGCTGGGCCGGCGCAAGCTGGCGCCGCGGTTGAGCCCGAACAAGACCTGGGAGGGCAGCCTTGCGTCCATCGGGGGCAGCCTGATCGTGACCGTGCTGCTGATTCTGCTTGCGCAATGGATGCAGCGGCATAATCTGCCGGGGCTCTCCTATGACGGAAGCTGGCTGCACTGGCTGCTGCTGGCGGTGGTGCTCAACGTGTCGGCGCAGTTGGGGGATCTGGTGGAGTCGGCGCTGAAGCGCGGGGCGAAGGTGAAGGACTCAGGATCGCTGCTGCCGGGCCATGGCGGTGTGCTGGATAGGATCGACGCGCTGCTGCTGGCGGCTCCGGTGCTGTGGTACGCGCAACTGGTGCAGTCGTCGTTCTAGAATCGGGCTGCCGGTTGGCAGGAAGGGTGCAATGGCGAATATGAAAAGGGCATTGCTGCTGTTTCTGATTCTCGCGCTGCCAGTTTTCGGAGTTGGAGCAGCGCACGCCCAGAATAAGTTCCAGACAGAGGGGCTGTGGGAGGGCTACGACGGCGAGTGGGGGCATGTTTCCCAGCAGTTGATCGCGCTGGCCGAGGCCATTCCGGCAGACAAATATTCATGGCGTCCGGCGCCCGGCGTGCGTTCGGTGAGCGAGGTCTTCATGCACATCGCGTTCGCCAATTTCTAGATGTTGAGCGTTACCGGACGGAAGATGCCGTCCGATCTGACATCGAACGAGCCTGGAAAAGACGGTGACGAAGAAGGCGGATGTCATCCAATGGCTGAAGCGTTCGCTGGATGCGGTGAAGACAGCGCGCGCCCAACCTGAAGCCCGGCGACTTTTCGAACGAAAGGTCAAGATTCAGGGCAAGGTCGGTCACGGTGGACGGCATGTATCTGCGCATCATCATTCATGACAATGAGCACATGGGCCAGCTGGTGGCATACGCGCGGATGAACGGCATCGTGCCGCCCTGGTCGAAATAGCCGGGTCCGAAAAGAAGGAGCGCTGCACACTTTGAAGCACATCGCCATCCTGGGTTCCACCGGTTCCATCGGAACCAGCACTCTTTCGATCGTCGCCAGCTATCCGGAGCGCTTCCGCGTGGTTTCGCTGGCGGCGGGACAGAACGTTGCGCTGGCTTTCGAACAGTGCGCGCGGTGGCGGCCGCTGGTGGCCTCGATGGCCACGCCGGAGCTTGCCGAGCAGCTTCAGACGCGGCTGCGGTCGTCCGGGATCACGGGTATCGAGGTTGTTCACGGCACAGAGGGCAGCGTGCGTGCCGCCACGCTGCCGGAGGCTGACTTTGTGGTCTCGGCCATCGTGGGTGTGGCCGGCCTGGAGGCGACTTATGCCGCAGTGATGGCAGGGAAGCCGGTGGGCCTGGCGAACAAGGAATGCATGGTGGCGGCGGGCGAGATCCTGACGCGTGCTGCGCGGGAGAAGAATGTGCCGCTGCTGCCCATCGACTCGGAGCACAACGCGATCCACCAGTGCATGCGCGCGGGAACGCGGCAGGAGGTGAAGCAGATCTGGCTCACCGCCTCGGGCGGCCCCTTCCGGCAGATGCCGCTGAGCGAGTTCGAGCACATCACCGTGGAGCAGGCGCTGAAGCACCCGACCTGGGTGATGGGGCGGCGGATCACCATCGATTCCGCGACCCTGCTGAACAAGGGGCTGGAGATTATCGAGGCGTGCCGGCTGTTCGATTTGCCGCCCACGCAGGTGAAGGTGACGGTGCATCCGCAATCGACCGTGCACTCACTGGTCGAATATGTGGATGGCTCGATCCTGGCACAGATTTCCGTGACCGATATGCGGCTGCCGATACTGTACGCGCTGAGCTATCCGGAGCGGGTGGAGAGCGACCTGACCTTCGACATGCGCGCCCTGGCCGACCTGCACTTTGAGCCGCCGGACATGGAGCGCTTTCCCTGTCTGCGGCTGGCTTATGAGGCGGCGGAGGCGGGCGGCGCTCACCCCATCGCCCTGAATGCGTCCGATGAAATGGCGGTTGCGGCATTCCTCGAAGGACGTATCTCCTTCATGGATATCCCGCGTACAATCGAGGAAGTACTGGCGGCGACCCCGACCAGCCACCCGGAGACGATTGCGGGAGTGCTGGACGTGGATGCCCAGTCCCGCGAGCGCGCCCAGGCCAGCATTGCGGCACGAGCGGTTCGAGCAAGGAAGGAAATGCCAGCCCGCGTCTGAGGCGAATACGGTCGCCAGGCGAGGGGATTGAACGGCTTGCAGGCCGCCAGGAAGGGAAAGCCCGCCTCTCTCACTATGCCTTTTGTTGTCATCAGTATCCTCTCCACGCTGATTGTGCTCGGCATCATGGTGCTGGTGCACGAGTTCGGCCATTTTGCCGTGGCCAAGTTGTTCAAAGTAAAGGTGGAGGTCTTCTCTATCGGCTTTGGGAAGCGGCTCTTCGGCTTCCGTCGCGGCGATACCGACTACCGCCTGAGCCTGCTGCCGCTGGGCGGCTACGTGAAGATGCAGGGCGAGCTGGGCGGGGACGGCACGGTACCGATGAGCGGGAGCGACCCAGAGGGTCCGCGGGTCAGCGATCCGGGCGACCTGAATGCCAAGCCGCGCTGGCAGCGCATCCTGATTGCCCTGGCGGGTCCGGTGGCTAATTTCATCCTGGCGCTCATCCTGATGACCGGGCTCTACATGATGCACAACGAGGTGGACACCTATCGGTCGAAGCCCGCGGACATCGACTATGTGGTGCAGAACACGCCGGCAGCCACGGCAGGTTTGCAATCCGGCGACCGCATTGTGCGCTTCGACAATCGCGCCAATCCGACATGGGATACGGTCTGGATGCGGACCGAGCCGAATCTGGGACAGAAGGTCACGCTTACCGTGCAGCGGAAGAGCGGCGAGCGCGTCGACACAACCATGAGCGTGCCCGCGCCACGCAACCCGGATGATTTTTCGATCAGCTCGCTGGGAATTGTGCCGCGGATGCAGAGCGCGCCTATCGGCGTGCATGATGTTGTGGCGGGCATGCCGGCGGCAAAGGCGGGGCTGAAGGCCGGCGACAAGATCCTTGCGGTGGACGGGCAGCCGCTGCACTCGGCTACTGCGGTGCTTGGTTACCTGCAGCAACTGCATGGCGCACCGGTGACGCTGAAGGTGCAGAGCGGAAGCACCGTGCATGATTTGCAGGTGACGCCGGTCTTTGCCGATGCCAGCGACGGCGGCAAGACTTATCAGCTTGGCTTTGAGGCCGAGCCGCCACCGTTCAAAGTGGAAAAACTGGCGCTGCCTGCGGCGATGGTCCAGTCGTTGAAGTTCAACGTGAAGAACTCCAGCCTGATTATCGAAGTACTGCGCCGGATGATCACGCGGCACATGGCGGTCCAGAACCTGAGCGGGCCGATCGGCATTGCGCGTGTCACCGGGGAGGCGGCGACTTCCCCAGGATGGCAGCCGATCATCGCGCTGATGACGGTGATCAGCCTGAATCTGGGCATCTTCAACCTGCTGCCGGTGCCGATCCTGGATGGCGGCGTGATCCTGCTGTTGTTGATCGAGAGCGTGCTGCGGCACGACATCGACCAGAAGTTCAAGGAGCGCATCTACCAAGGCGCTTTCGTGTTATTGCTGCTTTTTGCGGCATTCGTGATGATCAACGACATCACGAAGCTGCCTATTCTTTCGAAGGTAAAACCATAAGGTTTTACCAAAAGGTAAAACCAAATGAGCGGAAGCTTGGCGACACATACTGCCTCGACAGAATGGGTGGAATCGCCGGGAAGTAAGCAACTTGATCCGGCGCTCCGGCGGTTTCTCGGCTGGACGGTCCTGCTGATCACCAGCGGTTACACATTCCTGGATTACTGGAACTACAGTCGCAGCTTCCATGCAGGAAGCGGCATCGAATGGGAGTCGCTGCTGGCGGGGCATGGTTTTGCTCCGGCGCAATACCGCATCGGCGTGCTGCGCACGGCAGACCTGCTGGCGCGGCTTACCCACACACATCTGCGTCACACGTTTGCCGCGATCGATTTCGTTTGCGTGGGAATCAGCCTGCTGGTGCTGCTGTGGTTGTTGGGGCGCGCTGAGATCTTCCGCAATCAAGACCGCATCTCGCAATGGCTGCAGGCCAATCTGGTTCTCGGCAGTTGCGTGCTCTATCTGATGTGGAGCTTCTGGTTTCAGAAGCCGGAGACGCAGCCGACCCTGCTGCTGCTGGTGCTGAGCGCGGCAGCGGCGCAATGGAAGCGACGCGTCCCGGCGGCGATCGCATTGATTGCCCTGGCCGCAATTGGTGCTACCGTGCGCGCGGATGCCATTGTCGCCTTCCATGCGGGTTTCCTGGTGGTTTGTCTGCTGCCGCAACGCTGCTCGTTGCCGCTGGGCCGCCGTGCGCAGGCAACGGCGAGCGGAATTGCCATCGCGGTCGCAATCGGAATTGAGTGGTTCATCGCCCACCGGGTCTACCCGGGCGCGCCGCGGGATATTGCTGCTTTTCAGCTTTTCGGCAATCTGAAGGCGTGGCTGAATTACTTCGTCGTGGCGATGGCGCTCTTTCCCTTGTGGATTACGCTTGGGCTGGCGCTGCGCCGCTGGCGCACGCTGGGTGGCTGGGCGGTAGGACTGCTGCTCGGCTCCATTGCGCATTTCGCCCTGTTCTACACCTTCGGCATCGCGTGGGAGGTGCGCATTTTCCTGCCCTTTGCGATGACCCTGGCCCCGTTGACCGCGACGCTCGCCTACGCGGCGATCAGCAATGCGGATCGTCCAGTTGTTTCGCAGCCGATGATTGTCGCCCAGCCGATAATTGTCCCTCAGCCGATAAACTGAGGGCATGTCGCCAGCTCATACCGTTTCCATCCGGGTCCGCTATGCGGAGACCGACCAGATGGGTGTGGTGTATTACGCAAATTTCTTTGTATGGTTTGAGATCGGCCGGGTGGAGCTGATGCGCTCGCTGGGCTTCGACTATCGCGAAATCGAAGAGCAGGCCCAATGCTTTCTGCCGGTGGTGGAGGCGAGCTGCCGCTACAAGGCGCCGGCGCGATATGACGACCTGCTGACGCTGGAGACACGCGTGCTGAACCAGCGCACCTCGGTGATCCGCTTCGGCTATCGGCTGCTGCGCGCGACGCCGGATGCAGAGCCGGTGCTGCTGGCGGAAGGCGAGACGGTCCATGTCGTGGTGGACCGGGCGATGCAGAAAACGAAGCTGCCGGAACGGTTCGCCGCGGCGCTGCGGGGGATGAGCGTCCCCGTGCACGAATAGGCACGTACATCGAATGTTGTGTTGCCACTGTGCAGCGTGCGGGATATGAAAGAGGCATGAGGAAGATCGCCCTCGCCCTTCTCGCTGTGGTGCTCGCATCGGCTGCTGCTCCGGCATTCGCTGTTACCCACCATCATCGCCGTCACCACATTCACCATCGTCATCATGCTCACCGCCCGGCATAAATTCCAGCGCGCGTGAAAACCGAGGGCGAGGCCGCAATGGTCTCGCCCTCTTCCTTGCTGCCGTACTTGCCAGGACGGAGACGGCAGGTGAGAGAATCCTGCAGGATCGCCATGGACAGTCCACAAGCCGCCCGGAGGAAGCGGACCAGCTTTGCGCCTGCGCTGTTCCTGCTCTTCGTCGCGGTGACGATCAACTACATCGATCGTGGCAACCTGTCCATCGCCGCGCCGCTGCTGAAGGACGAATGGCATTTGAGCGCGTCTGTCCTGGGAGCGCTCTTCTCGGCATTTTTCTGGACCTATACCGCGATGCAGTTCGTGGGCGGGTGGGTGTTCGATCGCTTCGATCCGTGCCGCGTGCTGGCTCTCGGCTTTCTTGTATGGTCGATTGCCACGGCGCTCACTGGACTGTCCACCGGCTTCGCGATGCTGCTGTTGCTGCGATTGTTGCTGGGGGTTGGGGAGTCTGTCATCTGTCCTACGTCTTCGCAGATTTTGGCCCGCTACCTGCCGGAGGAGAGACGCGGCTTCGCGAATGGAGTCGTGTGTGGGGCGATGCGCTGCGGGGCAGTTGTCGGAACCTTCGGGGGCGGATTGCTGATGGCAAGATATGGATGGCGCCCTGCATTTCTCGGTATCGGCGTCCTGAGTCTGCTTTGGATTCCTGCATGGTGGCGCTGGAGGCCGCGTGGAGAAGTGATAGCCACGACAGCCGTAAAAGGCAAGACGCCTGCGTTCGCCGAGATATTGCGACAGCGCTCATTTTGGGGCGTATCTGCCGGCCATTTCTGCAGCAACTATTTGCTGTACTTCATGGTCACCTGGCTGCCGTTTTACCTCGTGCGGGAACAGCACATGACAATGACCGCGATGTCGCGGATCGCTGCGCTGTATTACGTGACAGACGCCTCTTCTGCCTTCGTAACCGGTGCCCTTGCCGATCTGTGGATGCATCATGGGGGCACCACCACGCAAGTACGCAAGACGGCAATGGGCGTGGGATTCGCGCTTGCCGCTGTCTCGCTGGGCTGCCTGTCGTTCTCCACTCCGACCACGTATCTCTACTATTTGTTGCTTGCAGGAGTGGGCTGCGGTATGACCAGCGCCACCTTGTTTGCGTTCGGCCAGACGCTTGCCGGTCCGCTGGGCGTTGGACGATGGATTGGTCTCCAGAATGGCTTCGCGAACTTTGCCGGCGTTATTGGCCCGGCTCTGACAGGTTTTCTCGTCGACAGGACCGGGCACTTCGCAGCGGCGTTGGTCGTTTCGGCTGTCGTATGCGTGGCTGGAGGATTCGCATGGGTCTTGGTGGTCGGACGCGTGACGCCAATTCGCTGGAAATCGAGTGTGTCGCTGAGCGACGTGCCTGAAGCAGTGTGAAGGGATCAGACGAGCAGGTTGCGCGGCTTGACGTGCTCGCGGATGAAGGTGACGGTGGCATCGAGCGAGGTGCCGGGGCCGAAGATGGCAGAGACGCCCTGCTGCTTGAGGAACGCGACATCCTGCTCGGGGATGGTGCCGCCGACGACGACGAGAACGTCGCTCGCGCCCTTTTCCTTGAGCAACGAGGTGACGCGCGGCACGATGGCGTTGTGCGCGCCGGAGAGGATGCTGAGGCCTACGCAATCTACGTCTTCCTGGAGCGCCGCGTTGACAATCATCTCCGGCGTCTGGCGCAGGCCGGTGTAGATGACCTCCATGCCGGCGTCGCGCAGCGCGCGGGCGATCACCTTGGCGCCGCGGTCGTGGCCGTCCAGGCCAGGCTTGGCGACGAGAACGCGAATCGGCGGTGTCATGGATTCAGGCATCGGACGGAGGAGAATACCACAGCAGCACGGAGTTCGCCTCACCTGAAGGTCCACTTGGTAACGCAGCAACTCTCTGCAGCTTGCTCTCGATACCGCTAGCATCCTCCTATGGCCAGCCTGTTGCAGAGAACCCGTCGACATGAGGTGCAGCGGCTGATTGCGCCGTTCCTCCGCTTTGCGCACCTGGAGTCAGCAGGCAGCATCGTTCTGCTGCTGGCCACGGTGGCCGCGCTGCTGGCGGCGAACTCCCGGCTAGGCGATGTTTACGAAGCGCTGCTGAAGTACTCCGTCGGTAGAGATGCCGGAGCGCTGGCCTTCCATTGGAGCGTGCACGCATTCGTGAACGACGGCCTGATGGCGATCTTCTTCCTGATCGTCGGGCTGGAGGTGAAACGCGAATTTCTTACCGGCGAACTGCGATCGCTTCGGCAGGCGCTCCTGCCGGTGCTGGCTGCGCTCGGCGGGGTGGTCACACCGGCCGTGCTGTATCTGGTCCTGAACGGCACCGGTCCCGATGCGCGCGGCTGGGGAGTGCCCATCGCGACGGACGTTGCGTTCTCGCTGGCGGTGCTGGCGGTCTTCGGCCGGCGCATTCCGGTGGGGCTGAAAGTCTTTCTGGTCGCGCTTGCGATTGTGGATGATATTGCCGGCGTGGCCGTGATCGCGGTGGCTTACACCCGGGAGCTGAGGCTTGGATATCTTGCGATCGCGGTGTTGCTGTTCGCCGCGTGCTTGCTGCTGAGCCGGCTCGGTGTGCGATGGCTGGGCCTTTATGTGCCGTTGGGAGTTGCGCTCTGGTGGGTGATGCATATGTCCGGCGTGCATCCCACGATGGCGGGCATTCTGTTTGCGCTGGCGCTTCCAGCCGGGCGGGAGAGTGACGCAGGGGGAGCGCAGGAGTCTCCGGCGGGGCGCCTGGAGCGTGGACTGCATCCCTGGGTCAGCTTCGGCATCGTGCCGCTGTTTGCTTTGGTGAATGCCGGAATTTCGCTGCACGGCCTCAATCGGGACACTGTGCTGCACCCGATCTTCCTTGGCGTGGTGCTGGGACTGATGCTCGGAAAGCCTCTGGGAATCACGCTGTTTTCCTGGATCGCGGTGCGACTGGGACTGGCGGAACTGCCCCGGGGGGTGAACTGGAGCCAGTTGCATGCTGTTTCCTGGCTGGGCGGCATCGGTTTTACCGTGTCCATCTTCATCGCCGGGCTGGCCTTCCAGACCGAAGAGCAGTACACGCTGGCCCGCATGGCGGTGCTGGCGGCTTCCGCAGGCGCCGCGGGCATCGGAGCGTGGGGCCTGGCGGCTACCCACCGCCGCCCGCGCGAACCCGGCTCAGGGATATAGCGCAATCCACAGACACGCTGAATCCATCCGGCAGGCCGCGCATCTTTTCGATGTGCGTCGAAGTATTCGACGGATATCGAACTGAGGAGGTCGGTGATGGGTAAGCTGGCAGGGAAGGTGGCAGTGGTTACGGGTGCTTCGAAGGGCATTGGCGCCGGTATCGCAAAGGAACTGGCGGCGCAGGGCGCGTCCGTGGTGGTGAACTACGCGTCCAGCAAAGAAGGCGCAGAGAAGGTGGTTGCCGAGATCACCAAGGCGGGCGGCAAGGCGATCGCGGTAGGCGGCAGCGTCGCCAAGGCGAGTGACATCGAAAAGATTTTTGCCGAGACGAAGAAGGCTTACGGCAAGGTGGACGTGCTGGTGAACAACGCGGGCGTCTACTCGTTTGCTCCGCTCGATGCGATTACTGAAGAGGAGATTGACCGCATCTTCGACACGAATGTGAAGGGACTGCTGCTGACGACGAAGGCCGGCGTGGCGCTCTTTCCGCCGGAGGGCGGTAGCGTGATCAACATCGGCTCCGTGGCAAGCGAGGGGAGTGTGCCGGGCTCGTCGATCTACAGTGGCACGAAGGGCGCGGTGGACACGATCACCCGCGTGTTCTCCAAGGAACTGGGGCCGAAGAAGATCCGGGTGAACGCCGTCAATCCAGGACCTGTTTCAACCGAAGGTGTGAGATCAGCGGGACTGGAAGGAAGCGAATTCCTGAATCAGGCGGTGCAGCAGACTCCGCTCGGCCGCATCGGACAGCCAGACGATATCGCTTCAGTGGTGGCGTTCCTGGCGTCTGACGATGCGCGCTGGATCACCGGCTCGTTGCTGCAGGCAGCCGGCGGTTTGCGCAGCTAATCCATACGGTCGCGTGCTCCAGTGTCATCGAGTCACGCGGCCGGAATTCGATGGCAAGGGAACGATTACGCGTAACTCCACGGCGTGAAACGACTCCTATTGAAGAGGAGTCGAGCATGGACATCACACAGCCAACCGGCCGATCCGGCGCAGCGTCGGCGCTTTCTTCCTTTCGTATCGTTCGGCCAATCTGGAATGGCCCGATGGGCTCCCCTTCCGCTGCGGTTGATCGTTGGCTTGGGGTTCATGCAGCATGGGCTCGCCAAGCTGGAGAAGGGTCCGGATGCGTTTGCGGCGATCCTGCACGCGTTGTCAGTTCCGGCGCCGCACCTCATGGCGTGGTTGACGATTCTGATTGAAATTTTTGGCGGCCTGGCGGTGCTGCTTGGCGCTTTCGTGGCGCTGGCCAGCATACCGATGGCTGCAGTTCTGCTGGTCGCCATCTTCACCGTGCATCTGCGCTATGGTTTCAGCTCCATCAAGTTGGTCGCCGTGACGGCGGCAGGAGCAAAGTTTGGCCCGCCGGGGTATGAATGCGATCTGCTGTATCTCGCATGCCTGGTGGCTCTGGTGCTCGGCGGTTCGGGCCCGCTGTCGATCGACGGTTTTATCGGAAGGACGAGCGCGGTCGATTCGATTCGATAGCGTTGACAATCTCTGCGTGCTCACGGCGAAGGGGACGGCGTCCATCGTCTTCCATCCGGCCTGGGATAGATCGATAATTGGCAATATGGGACGGCTGCTGATCTATCTGGGGATACTGTTCATCGCCGCCGGACTCGTGATCATCGTCCTGGGCCGCATGGGAGTTCCGCTAGGACATCTTCCCGGTGATATTACGTACCGAGGCAAGAACGTTTCGGTGTTTGCACCGATCGGGACCTCTATTCTGCTCAGCATTCTGCTCTCGCTTCTGCTGTACGTGATCGTGCGCCTGCTGCGTTGATTTTCTACGCGCAGCGTTACTTATCGCGCGCGACGACGAAGTCCGGCATCCAGAGCAGGGCGCGGCGTTCATCGCTTTCCGGCAAGTCAGTGACCAATGCGCGAGCGAGGTCAGCATAGCGATAGGCAGCGGCGAGCGCGTAATCGACTGACCGGTGGCGTTCGAGAATGGCGAGAATCTCCGCGTGGGAGACGCGGTCGAAAGCCTGATCGGCAAGCACCTGGTCGATGGCCGAGCGCTCTGCCGGTGTGCCGTGCTGGTAGGCATGGATGACCGGCAGCGTTGCTTTGCCTTCGCGCAAATCGCTGGCCACCGGCTTGCCCAGGGTCTCTTCACTGGCCGTCAGGTCGAGCACGTCATCGACGATCTGAAAGGCCACGCCAAGGTTGCGGCCGTATTCGCCAAGCTGCTCTTCGAGCCCATCGTTCACATCGGCGAGCACCGCGCCGAGCCGCATGGAGACGCGGAAGAGGCAGGCGGTCTTGCGGTAGATCAGGTCGTAGTACTCGCCTTCGGTGACGAGGCGGCCCAGCGTCTCGGTCTGCAGCAGCTCGCCTTCGACCATCTGCTGGGTGAGGCCGATGAGCAGATCCAGCACCTTGAAGTTGCGCTCTTCGAGCGCCACGCGAAAGGCCTGCATGTAGAGCCAGTCGCCGGCGAGCACGCAGCGGGAGTTGCCCCAGGTGGTGTTCGCGGAGGGACGGCCGCGGCGGGTATCAGCCGCGTCGATGATGTCGTCGTGGACCAGTGTGGCGGTGTGGACCATCTCCACCACGGCGCCCAGCCGGACGCTGCCGCGGCCGCGATAGCCAAGAGCGCGGGCCGCCAGCAGCAGCAGGGTGGGGCGAATGCGCTTGCCGCCGCCTTCGCGCAGGTAGCCGGCGATTTCGGTGATGGCCTGGACGGTGGAGTCGGAATCGCGCGCGAGCTCCCGCTCCACGGCGCGGAGGTCATCCCGCAGCAGGTCGAAAACCTCTTTAGCTGTTGCAATCGCCTGTGTGCTCACGTGCCTGCGGGCTCTCCCTCAATAGTGTATCTGGTCAGGCGCGAGATGCCCCAGCATAGCTGCAATGCCGCTAATTCGTACGGTAATTCGTGAACTGCAGGTCGATGCCGAAGTCATGGCCGCGCAGCAGGGCGATGGCCTCCTGCAGCGTGTCGCGGTCCTTGCCGCTGATGCGCACCGTTTCGCCCTGAATGGAAGCCTGGACCTTCTTTTTCGAGTCCTTGATGTGCTTCACGATCTCCTTGGCCTTCTCGCTGGGGATGCCCTGCTGCAGGGTGATCTTCTGCCGGACGCTCTTGTTCATGGCAGGCTCCAGCTTTTCGTATTTGAGAGCCTTGAGCGAGACGCCGCGCTTGACCAGCTTCTGCGAGAGGATCTCCTTCACCGCTTCGAGCTTGTACTCGTCGGCGGAGGCGAGCTGGATGACCTTGTCCTGGTCCTCGAGCTTGATCTCGGAATTGGAATCCTTCAGGTCGAAGCGCGCGCGGACTTCCTTGATGGCCTGATCGATGGCGTTGCGGACCTCCTGGATTTCGACCTTACTGACTACGTCAAATGAATTGTCTGCTGCCATGGGTCTTCCTTTCTCTTTCTAGATGCGGCCTTGGGTGGTGGAGGCGCAGTGTCGGTGCCAGAAGGTGAATGGTACAACCGCGAACGCGATTATGCAGCGTTTCCGGAATTCTTGCGCAGGATGGCGCTGAGGATCAGCAGAAACGCGAATAACCGCACGCCGTAGATATACGGATTGCCTTCATTTGGCTTCGCGAGGAAAAGGATGGCACAGCGATTCAGCCCCTCGACGACGAAAGCTAGACCGAAGGCGAGGAAAAGCGAGTCGTGGGTCTTCCTCCAGAACTTCAGGAAAAAAACGCCCGCGGTCAGCGATGAGGTCGCAATGACGCCCAGTAGAAACGCTTCGAGCATGCTCATTCCGCCTCCCATATCAGCCCGAACAGCAGAAGCAGCATGGCTACGGCGGCGGTGGCCAGCCGTAGCGGGTAGAGATCGACCGAGGCGGGGAGCACGATCAGGTCAACGAATACGAGGAAGTTGGAGATCGCCAGACCGCAGAAGCAAAGGCCGCTCCACAGCAGGAGCCTCTGCTTGCCCCGCGCGTAGCCGCGCAACAGCAGGATGGCGCAGCAGAGAGCTACCAGGGTGCCGATGATGTAAACGGCTCCAGCCATCATTCTTTGTCTTTCTTGAGGCGAAATGCGCGGGCGAAGTCTCGCAAACCGGCCGGCGCCTTGGAGTGGATCATAGACGAGATGCGCACCACTTCCTTGCGGTAAACCGCATCAACGTCTTCGAGCAGCCGGTTTCTGCTTTCATCATCCGGGTTGTAGAAATAGGCTCCGGAGGTGCGTGGAACCGCCGCGATGAGACTGCGCTGGACCAGACTTTCCAGAATTCTGACCGCAACTTCATTGCGCACGTATATCGATTGCCCCATCTCATCGATCGACCACGCCTTTGGCCGGCTGTTAAACAACAGCAGCAGGGCTTCCAGATGAGGTACGCTATCGATCTCTGTGAGGATGAATCGATCGACTTGCAGTCTCCGGGTATCGCCTTCCATGATTCTCTTCTGCGATCTTAGACTGTTTCCACAAATATTCTGTTCTCACCCGCATCGATCACGGAGCAGCTTTTCCTGACGGAAAAGCTCAACGGCTAATTCCCGATTTGCATCAGCGCTTCAAAGTTGCGCGTGGTTGTTGCGGCAACCTCTTCTACATCGACCTTCAGAAGCTCCGCGAGTTTCATGGCGGTATTGGTGACGTAAGCGGGCTCATTGCGCTGGCCGCGGCGCGGCTCGGGAGCGAGGAAGGGCGCATCGGTTTCCACCAGCAGAGAGGTGAGCGGGATGGCTTGTGCGGCATCGCGGATGGCCTGCGCCTTGGGAAACGTGATGTTGCCGGCGAAAGAGATGAGGAAGCCGAAGTCGATAGCGCGGCGCGCGTGCTCGACGGTGCCGGCGAAGCAGTGCAGGATGCCGCCAAGCCCGGTCTGCGACCAGTGGCGCCCCAGCAGGTCGAGCGTATCGTCCCACGCGGCAGTGTCGCCGGTGCCCGCACGCTCCGCGGCGCGGCAGTGGATGACGATGGGCAGCCGATGCCCGGCAGCGCACTCCATCTGCTCGATAAAAGCTTGCTGCTGTACGGCGCGCGGCGCGGTGTCCCAGTAGTAGTCGAGCCCGATCTCGCCGCAGGCGATTACCTCAGGCGCGGCTAGCAATTTATTCAGCACGTCGAGCGCCGCACTGTCCAGCTTGGCTGCATCATCCGGGTGAACACCGGCGGTGGCGAAGAGGCGCGGCACATCGGTGCGCCCGGTATACGCGCGGCACAGATCGAGCGCGCGATGCATCGTGTCTGGCCCATCGCCGATGCCGATTGCGAGCACGGTGCCGACGCCGGCCTGGAGCGCGTTCTGGAGCATCGTCTCGCGGTCTTGATCGTAACGCGGGCTGTCGAGGTGCGCGTGGGAGTCAGTGAGGCCCGCAGCGGATGGCATCGGTTACTTTACCTTCGCGCCGAGCGGCACATCTTCGAGAAAGCTGGCCAGCGCGGCCTTGCCGCCTTCGATCGAGCCAGCGAGCAGCATGCCATTCGATTCGAGCCCGCGCAGCTTGCGCGGCGCGAGGTTCGCGACGACGATTACCTTGCGGCCGATCAGCGACTCCGGCTCATACGATTCGGCGATGCCGGCGAGGATCTGGCGCGTCTCCGTGCCCAGGTCAACTTCGAGGCGCAGCAGCTTGTCGGCCTTGGGCACGCGCTCGGCCACCTTGACCTGACCAACGCGCAGCTCCACCTTGGCGAAGTCGTCGATGGTGATCTGGCCTGGGGTGGTCTGCCCTGACGTGGTGGGAGCGCTCGGCGTCTCGACGGTGAGCGGCTTTGGCCCGGCATGGGGGGCGGTGGTGTCGGCCTTCTCGGCAGAGCTTGTCTTTGCCGGCGTCGGAGGCTGCCGACGCGGGCGCCGGGGCAGCCGGTGATTCGACGCGAACGGTGGGAACAGAGGCGAGCGCCTGTTCGAGTGCGCTCTGCGGGCGGTTTTCTTCTATCTCTTTCATGCGGGTGACTGCATCCTTTTCTGCGCGGGGGAAGAGCGGTGCGGCTTCGCCAAGTTTTGTTCCGGGCTTGAGTCCGCCCCACGCGATGTTCTTGAGGTCGGCCTGCGCGATGTCGCCGAGCCCGAGTTGCTGCCAGACTTTCGCCGCGGCGTCCGGCACGACAGGCGCGACCAGCGCGGTGATGATGCGGATGGATTCGGCGCAGGTGTAGAGGATGTCGCCGAGTTTCGCGCGGCTGGCTGCATCTTCGAGCGCGCCCAGTTTCCACGGGGCTGTCGCGGTGATGAAGCCATCGACTGCGCCGACAAGCTGCCAGACTGCTTCGAGCGCGCGAGAGAAATCGAATGCGTCCATCCGCTCGCGGAAGGTGGCGATGGCAGCTTCCGCGGATTCGCGCACTGCGTGCGCTAGCTTCGGACTGTGCCTTGCCGGCACAACGCCATCGAAATAGCGCGCGATCATCGCAAGCGTGCGGCTGACCAGATTGCCGTAGCCGTTGGCGAGATCCGCGTTGTAGCGCTGCACGAGTGCGTCGAAGGTGAAGTTGCCGTCCTGGCCGAAGACGACCTCGCGCAGCAGGAAATAGCGCAGCGCATCGTTGCCGAGCACGTCGTGGATGGTCTCGGCGCGCACCACGTTGCCGCGCGACTTCGACATCTTGTTCTGATCAAAGAGCAGCCAGCCGTGCGCGAAGATCGACTTCGGCAGTGGCAGACCGGCGGCCATCAGGAAGGCCGGCCAGTAGACGCAGTGGAAGCGCGAAATCTCCTTGCCGATGATGTGCAGCGGCGCGCCTTCCGGGCGCAGGCGATCATCGGCCCAGAAGCGCTTGTAACGCGAATCATCGTCCGAGCCCCAGCCGAGCGCGGTGATGTAGTTGGCAAGCGCGTCCATCCACACGTAGACGACGTGCTTCTCATCGCCCGGCACTGGGATGCCCCAGGAGAAGCTGGTGCGGCTGATGGAGAGATCGCGCAGCCCGCTGCGCACGAAGGAAATCACCTCGTTGCGACGCGTCTCGGGGCGAATGAAGTCCGGATTTTGCTCGTAGTACTCGAGCAGCTTGCGCTCGAATGCGGAGAGCTTGAAGAAGTAGTTCTCTTCCGTCACCGTCTCGGTGATGCGTCCGCAGTCGGGGCAGGGCTCGCCCGGGCCCACGTCGACCCATGCCTCATCCGTGACGCAGTACTGGCCGGTGTAGAAGCCTTTATAGATGTAGCCGCGTTCCTTCAGCAGCGTGAACAGGCGCTGCACACTGTGCTTGTGCCGCGGCTCGGTGGTGCGGATGAAATCGTTGTAGGTGAGGCCGAGCTTGTCCCACAGGGCGCGGAACTCGGCGGCCACCTTGTCCACGAACTCCTGCGGCGTGCAGTTCATCGCCTTGGCGGAGCGCTGGATCTTCTGCCCGTGCTCGTCAGTGCCGGTGAGGAAAAAAACGTCGAAGCCCTGCGCGCGTTTGTAGCGGGCGATGGTGTCCGTGACGATCGTCGAATACGCGGTGCCAAGGTGCGGCCGCGCGTTCACGTAGTAGATCGGCGTCGTCAGGTAATACGGTGGGCGTTCAGGCATCAGCAGGCTGGACTTTCCGGCAATTGCACGTGAGGCAGGACGATCGAGATATTGCTTTATCTTAGGTGCGCTGCCGGAGTGCGTCAAACCGACGAGGGCGCGCTGCTCTGCTAGAATCGGCAGTAAAATCAAGGCTTTTGCGGCCCTTTCTTTTCGCTGCTGACGTGGGCCGCAGCCCAAGGACGCCTACCCTGTACCGACACATGCAACAAGTCCTGCGCGAGCGCCTGCGCAGCATCCTGGTCGAGCGATACGGCGAAGCAGTCGCGCCCGTGGCCTCGAAAATCAACCTGGAGCAGCCGCCGCAGGTCTCTATGGGCGATTACGCGACGCCCGTGGCCTTCGAGCTGGCGCGTCCGCTGCGCCGCGCGCCGAAGCAGATTGCCGCCGAGTTGCTGGAGTCGCTGAACAGCCAGCCGCTGCCCGGTTTTGCGAGCTTCGAGGTCGCGGGTGCGGGATATCTCAACGCGCGGCTCGATCGCGGCCGAGCGCTGACGGCGATTGCGAAGGCGCAGGACGACGCTGCTTTCGGCGCCGGCGTGCACTCGCTGGTGGAGCACACGAGCATCAATCCGAACAAAGCAGCGCATGTCGGGCATCTGCGCAACGCCATCCTGGGCGATACGTTTGTGCGGCTGCTGCGCGCCGCGGGCCAGCGCGTGGATGTGCAGAACTACATCGACAACACCGGTGTGCAGGTGGCGGATGTGGTGGTCGGTCTGATGCATCTTGAGAATCTCTCGCAGCAGCAGATCGCGACGCTCTTCCGCGAGCTGGCCGCGCGCAATGAGCGGCTGGACTATTACTGCTGGGATGTTTACGCGAAAGTCTCCGCCTGGTACGACGCCGATGACGACCCGGAAGAGAAGGCGAATCGTCGCGCGCTTCGGCTGGGTACGCTGCACGCGATTGAAGCCGGAGGAAACGAAATTGCTGCGGCAGCGGATACGATTTCGACCGCTGTATTGCGCCGGCATCTGGAAACCATGCAGCGGCTGGACATCGAGTACGACTTCCTGCCACGCGAGAGCGAGATCCTGCACCTGCACTTCTGGGAGCTGGCGTTCGCGCAGTTGAAAGAGCGCGGCGTGCTTGTACCTGGAGAGCGGAAGGGAAGAACAAGGGCTGCTGGGTGATGCGGCGCGCCGGCACGGAAGGCGCTTCGGGCGAGGGGTCGCCTGATGAAGACGCCAAAGTGATCGTGCGCTCGAATGGGACGGTGACCTATGTCGGCAAGGACATTGCCTATCATCTGTGGAAGTTTGGCCTGCTGGGCAAGGACTTCGGCTATCGCCGCTTCTTTGAGTATCCCGACCACACCTGCTGGATCTCCGCCGAGCACGGCGAGCGGGAGCATCCGCACTTCGGCGGCGCACAGGCGATCTATAACGTCATCGATTCGCGGCAGGCCGATCCGCAGGCAAATGTGATCGAAGCGCTGCGCGGCATGGGCTATACCGATGCGGCGGATCGGTATGTGCACTTCTCCTACGAGATGGTGGCGCTGACGCCGCGCTGCGCCGAGGAACTGGGCTACACGCTCTCCGATGAGGACCGCGGGCGCGCGTACATCGAAGTCTCCGGGCGCAAGGGATTCGGAGTGAAGGCCGACGATCTGATCGATCGGCTGATCGCTGCGGCGAAGGCCGAGGTGGACTCACGTCATCCGGAGCTGAACGATGCGGACCGGCTGCGCATCGGCACCAGCATTGCCATCGGTGCGCTGCGCTACTTCATGCTGAAGTACACGCGCAATTCGGTGATCGCCTTTGATTTCCACGATGCGCTCAGCTTCGAGGGCGAGACCGGCCCCTACGTGCAATATGCGGTCGTGCGCGCACGCAGCATCTTCCGCAAAGGCAACACGACCAGCGCGGCGGCGCTGGCTGCCGTCGATGGCGCTGCACTTGCGAAGTATGTTGAGAGCCCACAGGAAAGTGATACTGACGGCCGCGACATCTGGGAGCTGTGGCAGACCGCTTCAAAGACCACGCTGCTGTTAGAGCAGTGCATTGCGACGGCCGAGCCCGCCTACCTGGCAAAGCACGCCTTCCAACTCGCGCAGCAGTTCAACAACTTCTACCACCGCTTCCATATCCTGACGGAGCCGGATGCCGAGCGCAAAAAACTGTTATTGGCAACCGCGGCAGTTGCAGAGCGCGAGCTGATCCGTGTGCTGGCGTGGCTGGGGATTGATGCGCCGGAAGTGATGTAAGCAGCGAAGTCGGCAAGGCAGAAAGTCAGCCATGGACGTATGCACTATCTGGCTGACTCGTCTAGCCGCTTGCAGACTAGTCCTACTGCAGCGTCTTCCCCTGTGCGGTCATCTGGTTCAGCAGGTTCAGGTCGTTCTGCTTCACGCCATCCGGCAGGGGCGCGTAGTTCAGCGAGGTGGCCACATTCTGGCCATCGGTCACGATGTACTTGATGAAATCTTTCAGCGCCTGCCGCTTCTCCACATCCGTGCCGTCCTTGGGCACGATGAGGAAGGTCAGGCCGGAGATGGGGTAGGCGTCGCTGGCCGTGGCGGGCGGATTCACGATAGGCGCGCGCGGGTCCTGCTGCAACTGGCTCAGGAAGCCGTTGATGGCTGCCGTCGTGCTCGCCGGGCTGGGCTGCACGTAGTGGCCGGCCTGGTTTTCGATGGCCGCGACGGGCAGATTGTTCTGCTGCGCATACGTCAATTCCACATAGCCGATGGAGCCGGGCGTCTGCCGCAGCTGGCCGGTTACACCTTCGCTGCCCTTGCCGCCGTTGCCGGCGGGCCAGTTCACCTGGGTTCCTTTGCCGACTTTGCTGGCCCACTCTTTGCTGACCTCAGTCAGATATGTCGTGAAGATGGCGCTGGTGCCGCTGCCATCCGCGCGATGCACCACCGCGATGCCGGTGGTGGGCAGAGACGCGCCGGGGTTCGCGTCCTTGATCACCGGGTCCTGCCAGCTCTTGATGGTGCCGAGAAAGATTCCGGCCAGCGCTTCTGGTGAGAGCCGCAGAGGTTGCTGCAGTCCGGGAATGTTGTAGGTGATGCAGACCGGGCCGGCCGACTCCGGCAGTTGCAGCACGGGCTTCATCGCGGCAAGCTGCGCATCCGTCAACGCGGCATCGGAGGCGCCAAAGTCCACCGTGCCCGCCTTCACCTGCTGGATACCGCCGCCCGAGCCGATCGATTGGTAATTGATCTGCACATTCTTGTGCGCCTGCTGGTAGTCCGCCGTCCAGCGGCCCATCGCTGGATAGACGAAGGTGCTGCCCGCGCCCGAGAGCTGGATTGTTTTGGTGGAGTTGCAGGCGGTGAGGGCAAGGAGTGCGGTGGCTGCGGCGAGGATCGCCCTGGTGCTGGCTTTCACGTTCAAGAATCTCCTGGTCATGCAAGGTCCGGATGTCTCGGCCCTGGTGAGATGCGCCGGCCTCGACAACAGCCTACGCCTCTATCCGGAATTTCGGAGAATGTTCTGTGCTGGCAACCGGCACAGAAACCTCCACAGTCCTAGATAGCAGAGGTGTGTGTATGAGCGGTGAATTAAAGGGACGAAAAATCGCCATTCTGGCGACGGACGGGTTCGAGCAGGTGGAACTGACGGACCCGAAGAAGAATGTGGAAGCGGCCGGCGCGACAACCGAAGTGTTGAGCGTAAAGGACGGCTCGGACGGAGTTTCCATTCGGGGCTGGAAGTTCACCGACTGGGGCGACAGCGTCCGGGTCGATAAGCAGGTAAACAAGGCAAACGTGGATGATTACGACGCGCTGATCCTGCCCGGCGGGCAGATCAATCCGGACAAGCTGCGCATGGAGAAATCGGCGGTCGACTTTGTGAAGAAATTTGTGCAGTCGGGCAAGCCGGTCGCGGCCATCTGCCATGGGCCGTGGATGCTGATCGAAGCCGGCGTGGTGAAGGGAAAGACCGTGACCTCATGGCCTTCGGTCCATACGGACCTGATCAATGCCGGCGCGAAGTGGGTGGATAAGGAAGTCGTCGAGGACGGCAACCTGATCACCAGCCGCAAGCCGGATGACATTCCGGCCTTCAGCAAGAAGGTGATTGAAGTGGTGGCGAAGAGCCCGCAGTTGGCGAAAGCGAGTTAGACATCGACAGAGAAACGGCAGAGCGTGACGAATGCTCTGCCGTTGTCTTGCTCTTACGCGTAGGTACGCACCCACTCCGTGATGGTGCGGACTGCGATGCCGGTCGGGCCGCTCGCGATCCACGCCTTCGCGTCATCGTTCCAGGCGGTGCTCGCGATGTCCAGGTGCAGCCACGGCGTGTCGCCGACGAACTCCTTCAGGAACATCGCCGCGGTGATCGCGCCGCCGTAGCGTCCGCCGGTGTTCTTGATGTCGCCGATCTGGGAGACGATCTGACTCGCGGTACTCGTCTTCGATGGGCAGCCGCCAGAAGCGCTCGCCGGACTGTTCTGTTGCTTTGGTGAAGTGCGCGTACTCATCGTCGTTGTTGGTGAAGACGCCGGCATTGATCTGGCCGAGCGCCACTGCGACTGCGCCGGTGAGCGTGGCCGCGTTGATGAGGTGGGTCGCGCCAAGCTGCTGCGCGTAGTGCAGGCCATCGGCGAGCACCAGGCGGCCTTCGGCGTCGGTGTTGATGATCTCGATGGTCTTGCCGGACATCGCGGTCAGCACGTCGCCGGGCTTGTAGGCTTTGCCGCCGGGCATGTTTTCCGTGGAGCAGATGACTGCGACGACGCGTACCTTTGGCTTCAACTGCGCGATGGCGCGCATGGCGCCGATCATCGCCGCGCCGCCGGCCATGTCGTACTTCATCTTCTCCATGTTGTCGGCGGGCTTGATGGAGATGCCGCCGGTGTCGAAGGTGATGCCCTTGCCGACCAGGCCCGAGCACCGGGCCATCTTTGGGTGCATCGGCTGGCTCATAGCGCAGCACGATCAACGCGGGCGGCTCGGCCGAGCCCTGCGCCACGCCGAGGAAGGCGCCCATCTTTAACTCCCGGAGCTTGTCAGCTCCGTACACCTCGCAGGCGAGACCGTTCTCCTTCGCCATGGCAGCGGCGCGTCGGCCGAACTCGGTCGGGGTCAGGACGTTGCCCGGCTCGTTGATGAGCGCACGGGCGAAGTTCTGCGACTCGGCGATGATCACGCCTTCATCGAGGCCGGACTTGTACACACGCTCCGCCGCGCCGCCGGGCGCCAGCAGCGTGACCGATTCGACGCTGCGGTCCTTGCGGTCGGAGCGGTAGGTGTCCGAGTCGTAGTCGGCGATGATCGCGCCTTCGATGGCAGCCCGTGCCGTGTTGACGGCAGGAAAATCTGTTGCAGTGGGAAGCAGCAGCGCGAGCGAGCGGATGCTGCGCGGCTTGGCGAAGCGCACGGCGGCTCCGGCGGCCTTGCGCAGCTCGGCGAGCGTAGGCTTCGCCAGCCCAACGACGAGCAGTCGAGCGGCTTTCAGCCCCGCCGGCTGATGCAGCAGCAGCGTCTCCGAGCTGCCGCCCGAGAATTCGCGCCCGCTCACGGCCTCTTTCGCGGCATCGATCACCGCGCCGTCCGGCGTCAGCAGCTCAATCTGCGGATTGGCCTGCTTGTCCTTCTTATCTGCCTTGTTGATGGCAAAAACGACCAGCACTTCAGTCTCGAATGACGCAGGCGCAAGCGATGACAACTCTGTCTTCATGGGTCTCCTGATGGCGAATGTTTTACGCAGTTGCGGTTTTGTGCTGGCTGCGGACGATGGCGGCCCGGGCCTCGCGGTCGGCTTCCCGGCGCTTCACCGTTTCGCGCTTGTCCCAGTCCTGCTTGCCTTTGGCGATGGCCAGCTCGCATTTCACGCGGCCATTGCGGAAATAAAGCCGGGTGGGGATGAGCGTGTGCCCTTTGATCTGCGTCTTTCCCTCTAGTTTCTTCAACTCTTCCCGCTTCAGCAGCAGTTTGCGCGTCCGAAGGGCCTCGTGATTGCTGGCATTGCCGTGGGAGTACGGACCGATATGCGCGTTCAACAGAAAGGCTTCGCCGTTCCTGACCAATCCGTAGGCATCCTTCAGGTTCGCCTTCCCTTCGCGGATGGACTTGACCTCCGTGCCGCGCAGCGCGATGCCGGCCTCGTATTTGTCGAGGAGAAAATAGTCATGGCTGGCCGCCCGGTTCACAGAGGCATCTCGCGCGCCGGAGGCAACCGGGTCGCGATCCTTTGCTTTCTGGGGGGTGCCCTTTTGCGGGGCGGGCTGCACTGTATGGCTGGTCTGCCGGGACATAGGCGTACGCTTTATCGTAAAGCATTTCGCCGGTCGCGGCCCGCACGCCACCAGTCAGCAGCAGGTGCCGCACCGGATCGAAAAGCCGCGCCACAGCGAGCGTTCGAGGTTTTCGCTACGGCAAAACGACATCAGCCGCGTTCAAAGCGGCTTCGGGGCCCTTTGTTATAATCCCGCTTCAGCGAGCCAGCTCTCGTGAGAGCGCATGGGAATGCGGCTCGATTTTGTGCGCGGCGAGCCCGTGCGCACCGTCGCTCCTTTCATCCGTGGAGTTTCATGAATCGACGCACCCTATATTGGACCCTTCCCCTCCTTGTTTTGCTCTCCATGCCCGCATTGCTGCCGGTGGTGCATGCGAAGGGGAAATCCGCGAAGGCGCTGTACAAGGCAGGGCAGACGGCAGAGGCCAAGGATGACTATCTCACCGCGTATGAGGACTACGCGGCGGCATATCAGAAAGAGCCGACCAACCTCTATTACAAGACTTCGTATCAGCGGCTGAAGTTCACCGCTGCCGCGGTCCATACGCACCAGGGCGAGAAGCTGCGCGACCAGGGCGATATGAACGGCGCCATGACGGAGTTCCTCCGCGCGCTCGAAATCGATCCGTCGAACGAGCTGGCGCAGCAGGACATCCGCATCACCAAGGAGAAGATCGCGGCAACTCCCAGCAACGAGCCGTCCGAGACGCCGCAGAGCGAGGCCCCGCTGGCCGATATCGCATCGCCGGCCCAGTTGACGCCGACTTCGAACGAGCCGATCACCATTCACATGCCTTCCGAGGATTCGAAGGTGGTCTATCAGACCATCGGCAAGCTCGCCGGCATCAACGTGCTGTTTGATCCCGACTACACCGGCAAGCGCATATCGGTCGATCTGCAGAACGTTTCACTGATGGATGCGCTGCATATCGTCGGCGTGATCTCGAACACCTTCTGGCGGCCGGTCACCTCGAACACCATCTTCGTCGCGCAGAACACTCGCGCAAAGCGTACCGAGCTGGACGCGCAGGCGGTGCAGACTTTTTATCTCTCGAATACCTCGCAGACCAACGACCTGAACGATATTCAGACCGCGCTGCGCAACGTGCTGACGAATGCCAAGCTCTACGCCGTGCCCAGCCAGAACGCGATCGTGATGCGCGCGACTCCGGATGAGCTGCTGCTGGCGCGCAAGCTGATCGACGATCTGGACAAGGCGCGGCCCGAGGTCGTGGTCGACGTCGCTGTGCTCGAAGTCAACCGACCCACGAGCGCAATCTCGGCATCATCCTGCCGCAGCAGATCAGCGCAACCTTGCAAGGCACGACGACATCGACAACGGGCACAACGGGTACGACGGGCACAACAGGCGACCACCGGCACTACCGGCACCACCGGCACTACCAGCAGCACGACCAGCAACAACGGTCTGACGCTCAACAATCTCGGCAACCTGAACTCCAACAACGTCGCCTTGACCATCAGCTCGGCGACCGCCAACCTGCTGCTGACCGACAACGATACCCGCGTGTTGCAGAACCCGCGCATCCGGGCGACGGACGGCCAGAAGGCAGACCTGAAGGTGGGCTCCAAGATTCCGATTGCCACCGGTTCCTATCAGACCGGCGCAGCAACAGCCGTCGTCAGTTCGCTGGTGAATACGCAATTCCAGTATCAGGACGTCGGCGTGGAGATCGAGATCACGCCGACCATCCATTACGACCGCGACGTGACGCTGAAGCTGAAGATGGCCATCTCGCAGGAGAATGGATTTGCCAACCTGAGCGGTATCCAGGAGCCGATCTTCAGCCAGCGCACCGTAGACCAGACCATCCGGCTGAAGGAAGGCGAGGCCAGCATCATGGGCGGCCTGCTGCAGCAGAGCCTCACCAACAACTTCTCCGGCATTCCCGGGCTTTCACAGATTCCGCTGCTCAAGTACCTGTTCAGCAACAATGACAAGACCAAGCGCAGGACGAGATCGTCTTCCTGCTGATCCCGCACGTCGTCCGCGGCGAGGACCTGAGCCCGCTGAACCTGAAGGAGATCGACACCGGCACCGGCACCAGCGTCTCGCTGCGTCGCATCGGCTCCATCCGCGTTCCGGCTTCGGCGGTCGAGCCAGAATCGCCGGCAGGGAAGCCCAGCGCCGAACTGCCCCCGAACCAGCAGCAGCCGGCCCCGACGGGCACGCAGCCGCAGGGCATGCAGGGAGCCGCCCAGCAGGCCATGCAGCAGGCGGCCACGGCCAACAACGCGGCCCCCATCTCGGTGGCTCTCGCTGCGCCGCCCGACGGCTCCCAAGGTGGGCTCTACCTTCCAGGTGCCGGTGAACGTCTCCGGCGGGTCGGATGTCTTCTCGGTCCCGCTGCAGCTTCAGTACGATCCCACGAAGCTCACGCTGATCAACGTTGATTCGGGCAACTACCTGGGCCACGACGGCCAGACCGTGGCCCTGGTCCACCGGGATGACGGTGCCGGAGGGGTAGCCATCTCCGCTTCACGGCCACCGGGGGTCGCCGGCGTGAACGGAACGGGCCAGCTCTGCGTCCTTACATTCCAGGCGAAGGCTACAGGCGACAGCATCGTCAGCGTGACGAAGGCCGCTGCCCGCGACAGCAAGCAGCAGGCCCTCCCGGTCATTACCTCCGGGACCATCGTGCACGTGCAGTAGGGCAAAAGCCTGCCATCGCCCGGTACTCTGGTAAGGAATAGGTATGATTCGCAGACTGAGCCCGCGTACGTCGCCCTCGCCCCATGGGCGGGAGGCTGGTCTTACGCTCATCGAGCTGATCGTGACCGTGGCCATCCTGGGCCTGCTCGCGTCGGCCGCGGTGCCGCTCGCGCGCTGGGACATCAAGCGCGAGAAGGAGCGCGAACTGCGCACCGACCTGTGGGAGATGCGGACGGCCATCGACAAGTACAAGGACGCTGCCGATAAGGGCGGAATCCAGACCAAGGTGGATAGCGACAACTATCCGCCGGACCTGGATACGCTGGTGAAGGGCGTTGAAATCAAAGGGAAGAAGGTGCGATTCCTGCGCCGCATCCCCGTCGATCCCATGACCGGCAAGCCCGACTGGGGAATGCGCTCCGAGCAGGACGACCCCAACAGCGACTCCTTTGGCGGACAGAGCCTGTTCGATGTCTATACGAAATCCCAGGGTACGGCCCTGAACGGAACCAAGTATGCGGATTGGTAAGCTGCGCCAGCTTTGCCGCACAAGGAAGTGCGAAGCGGGGTTGACGAAGGAAGGTCAAGCGGGCTTCACGCTGCTGGAGCTGATGATCGTGATGCTCATCATCGCGATCCTGGCAGCCGTCGCCATTCCCGCATATCTCTCGTCCATCAAGGCGGCAAAGGAAGCCGTACTGAAGGAGGACCTGCATGTGATGCGCGGGGCCATCGACGCCTATACCGCGGACAAGGAGAAGGCGCCGCAGTCGCTCGATGACCTGGTGCAGTCCGGATACCTGAAGAAGCTGCCGGTCGATCCCATGACCCACGAAGACAGCACCTGGGTCACCTCGACGGATGACACGCTGGAGAACATCGACCAGACCGAGCCAGGCGTGAACGACGTGCACAGCGGCTCGCAGGAAACGGGCAGCGATGGCCAGCCATATTCGGCCTGGTAACCCGGCGAAAGCCAGAATAATGACTCTTCTGTAATCCGACCCAGGCACAAATTGTCCGTGCTTCGTTGCAGAAAAAATAGCGTTTTGCTGCCGCAGATGGAACGATGTGGCAGGAAAAGGTGTTTTTAGCCGCATCTAAAGCAGAAGCAGGGAACGTTAACTGGAGAGACCGGTTCGAAACAGCTGTTCGTTGCGTGGCTAGTTTCGGATTTGTGTCCGTCCTTACGCCTCTGTGCTTTGCTTTTCATTGGATGCCTGACGTGCCCGCGATTTTCGACCCATCCCCGCTCCGCATGCCACCCGTAGCGCGGGTGCGCGCGTACTACGCGGCGCTCTGCGCGGCTGCCGTTGCGCAGTTCGGCGCCGCATCGCTTGCGGGACGCCTGCTGCTGATCGAAGGCCTGGCGGAGGAAGGCGACGCGCTGCTGATCGCCGCCAGCATCGCGGGCGCAGCGTCGCTGGTTCTCGAGACGAGTGTCGAAATGGTGCGCCACTGCGTCCGCAACGGCATCGCGGACTTCGCGGTGAAGACGCTGGACGAGGCGCTTCGCATCCTGAAAAACGAAATACGCAAGCGGCAGCCGATTGCCGTGCTGCTGGAGCGGCAGCCTGCCGATGTGCTGGCTGAGATGGTGGAACGCGGAGCGCAGCCCGATCTGCTGCGCTGGACCTCGACCGAATCCGCCTCGAAGCAGCATATCGAAACGCTGCGGGAACGAGGAGCGCGTCCTCTGCCGGGGCCTCTCGAAACCGATCCCGATCCGGCACGCGAGGTGTGCTGGCGTGCCGAGGGAAGCAGCGCCGCTCTGCGGCAACTGGATCTTCTGGCCGGGCAGATCCTGCCGCAGCCGGATCTGGAGCGCCAGAACTGGATCGCCCGCGCACCCCGTTACCTGCCGCGAGCGTTGCGGCTGGAACGGCTGGTCCAGATGACGGCCGAGGAGAGCGCCGCGTTTCTCGCGGCAATCGACGAGCGGGCCACGCAGGGCGCACTGGCGGCCACCGTCAACGTCGAAGCCGGCGGCCAGGTGCACAGCTTTACAGGCTAAAGCGCCTCACCCGAAGCGACCGCCCGCAGCTTTCCCCACAGCTCTTTCAGCCCCAGTTCGGTCTTTGCCGAGCAGAGCAGCAGATCCTCCACGCCCAGCTCGCGCTTCAACGCCGCCGCAGATTTCGTGCGCTCGTTACCGGACAGGCGGTCTGCCTTAGTAGCAACCACCACAAAGCGGCGCTCGATCTCCTTCAAGTAATGGATAAGCTTCAGATCGCTCTCCTGCGGCGGGATTTTGCTGTCCACCAGGCAGACGCAAAGCGAAAGCGTGGTCCGCATTGCGAGATACGGCTCGATGAACTTCGGCCATTCGGCAGAGATCGATTTCGATACCTTGGCATAGCCGTAGCCCGGCAGATCGGCCAGGACGAGCGCCGGTTGCACGCTGGTCGCAGAATCAAGCAGCGCGAAGAAATTGATGGCCTGCGTGCGTCCAGGAGTGGAGGAGACGTGTGCCTGCTTCGAGCCGACCAGCGCATTCAGCAGGCTGGACTTTCCGACATTCGAGCGGCCAAGAAAGGCGACCTCCGGCGCGGAGGGCGGCGGGAATTGGTCCGGTGACGTGGCCGAGAGAAGAAATTTTGGGATCAGGCGCATCGTTCATGATTGTCGCAGGTCGCATTCCCAGTCTGGAAATGTATAGGGATGTCGCAGTGGCTGCTCGCCATTGACGCGACTGCCGCTCGTTGATGGCGTACGGCTGCGGACAAAACGGGACTTTGCGGCGGCCATTGCGGCAGATGCGACCTGGATTGCTACTGCAAGCCTGCCCGCCTCAACAAATAGATAAACCGGTTTTCTGAGCGCAAGGGATCCAAGAGTGGTTCTACGCCGACTAATAGGGGTGCGTCACCGCGATCTTCAAATGATTTTTCCAAATAATGAAGGGCTTCCTCTCGATTTCCTAGCCGCAGATAGGTTTCGGCGAAGACATAGGCAGGCACGGAATCAGTCGGGGCTCTTTGAAGCAGCTCGAGTTTCCCAGACCAATAGGCCTGCCAGCCTGATGTGGTGAACCTCTTTCGAAGAGCCGCAATCTCTTCTTCGGACCCATTGGCGAGCCGCAAAACCTGCAAGTCAGCGTCCACCGCTCGCGGATAATCGTGCTTTTGCTCGTAGGCATAGGTCAAGGTTGCATACGCGTTACTGAAATTCGGATCGAGATCGAGCACATGCTGCGCTTCCGCGATGGCCTCATCGTAGTGGCGAGTGCGATAAAGGGCTCGCGCCAGGTCATTCTTGATGGGCATGGAGAGTGGGTCGAGCGATTCGGCTTGCCTCAATTGGGCTAAACCTTCATCGGGACGTCCACGCAATACTAAAAACTCCCCAAACCAATGATGCGCCAGCGCATAATTCGGGTCGAGTTGGAGAGCGCGGCGGAAATGCCGCTCCGCTTCCGGCCAGTTCCAGTCGAATTTATAAAGAATAAATGCCAGAGAAGTATGTGCCTCGGCCGAAGATTCATCCAGGGCGAGTGCGCGCTCGGCGGCGGATCTGGCCGTCTTCCAGCGTTCGGATGCCGGAAGGCCGGACGCGGTGACAGCATAGGAGTCCGCCAGTCCCGCGTAAGCCGCGGCATAGTTCGGATCGAGACGCAAGGCTTCTTCGAAACGTGTCGTCGCTTTGTAAACAGAATCCGGCGTACGTTTCGCCCAGTAAAAACGGCCTTCGAGGTAAAGATCGTAGGCTTTCTTGTTGACCGCGCGGCGTGCCGCCGACTTGGCTTCCTCCCGCCTGCGATCCTGGCGGATGAGCGACCAAATGCCAATCCCGCAAATAACTCCGGCGACGAGCACAATCGCCAGAAGACGCGGCCGTACGGAAGGGAAAGACTTCTGCGGGACGGAGGGCAAAGCCGTCCGTTCGACCTCTTGTTTCTCCAAACCAGGATCGGCGACCGGCAACGTGATGACAGGCTGCGGGCGAAAGTCGATTCGAGGGATATATCCGCCGGTAGGAACTGTGATGATGACCCGGGAGTATTGTCCTTCCGCCTCGTAGTACTCCTGCAGCTTTTGCCGTAACCGGCGAGCTTCGGTGCGGACGATCGAATCTATCTTCGGGTCATAGTCGGCCGGACGGTCATATACCTCAATTCCGATGACCGATTCCTTTAGCCGCTCGGTTTCGCCGTTCAGGTAATTCTCGACGACGAAACGGAGAAAACGCGCTAACCGGCTGCCGTGCGCGAAAGCGCGGCTTCCAAGAATTTCGCGAAGCTCGGTTCGAACGAGGGCGTCAGTTTTTTTTGGGACATGCGACGTATTCCCCTCGTGTTGCTCGACCGTCGCCATGGAGCCCCGCTTTGCCGCTCAGTATACCGGAGCTGCATTTCACGATTGATCCCCAAAAGGCAGCAGCAGGATGCGGGTTTATCTCTGCAAGGCGGGCGCGAATCCATTTCAGAACCGTAAAGATTTCGCCAAAATCAGTCATTTGGCGGAGGTATCACCTCCAGCTAACCCCTTCCTCACCCTTAGCTCACTCCCTTGCACGAGCAAATTCAATGAAAGTGGTCATCGCGAATCCAATCAAACGAATTCCGTTGCTGTCTGTTGAGGGCGGAAGGAAGAAGTGGATTCCACATTCCTGTTTTGGTTCTGGAGGAGAAACTGCGATGAAAGTTCTTGCTCGTACTGCCGCGGGAGCGCTGGTCTGTGTTCTTTTGTCAGGTCTCGTTCATGCTGACCCGCGTAAGACGGTGAAAGCTGCGAATCGGGAAAAAACCAGTTGGCTCTTCATTCAGACTTCGCAGGGCGCCACTTTCGATGGAAAGACGCTCACGCTGACGAATGTCGATCCGGCAATCCTCATGTTTAGCGATCGGCCCACGCGCGTCGCGGAATCCGTTCCGCTGGCTGATTTTCTAATAGCGTGGGATTCCAAGAAGTCGGGTGGATTTGAGACGGATCCGCCAAATGCAGGCATAACATTCGTCGCTGACGGCAACCTGAGCACTGCCTCAGTGGAATTGAAACGGCCACATCTCACAGGGACAACCCTCACCTACCAGGTGCGAGTATTGAAAGGCAAATTGCCGGCTAGCCTTGGCACGAGCTCACTCTTTGTCGATGGCGGTTGTAGTCCCTGGGATCCACGCTGCTAGTCCGATGTAGCTAAGCGCCGATTGCTGCCGCGACTCCACATCCCCCACGCTACATCGCTTTTGGAACGCTGCAGTCAGACTGTCACGAGTTATGCAAAGCCCGGAATTGAGGTTCCGGTGCTGATAAGGGGGGTCCATGCGCATCACTTACTCGAAAAGCTTCCTGTTGTTTGCCGCCACACTTCTGCTCACATCCGGAAATCAAGCTGTTGCTGCGTCCCCGGACACGCACCCCGCCAAAAGCTGGCTGGACCAGGCGGTGAGCGCAAAGGAATGTCCAGCGACCCCGGTTAATGTGCCGGCCAGCGATAAGGAAAGTAGCGCTTCGTTGCTGAAGCGGGTCTTCATCTCCGGAGACAAGCTGTACATCAAGGGGACGGACGATCCGGATCATATCGTTGTGAGCTCCGGCGGCTCGTCACAGCTTCGTCGATGTCGCGTGGAACGGTAAGCAGCTCGGGCGCTTCGGCCCGATCAAGAAAATCGAGCTTCGCGGACACGGCGGCGATGATGTTCTGATTGTGAAATCAAGCGTCAGCCTTCCGGTGCTGATCGATGGCGGATCCGGCGACGATTGCATCCAGGGTGGCTCGGGGGCGGACCAGTTGTTTGGGAGCGTCGGCGACGATGTACTGATTGCGGGCACCGGACGGCCTGCCTTGGATGGCGGACCCGGAAATGATCGCATCGTGGTTCCGCATCCCATGGGCACGCTGCGCTATGCTTCGTCAGCCGATAGCGGAATATTGCGCGCTGCTGGGCGAAATCTACGATCTTGAACCGGTAAAGACAAGCTCCAAGAGCAGCTCCACGGGAGCGCGAGACTCCAGTCATTCTCGGTTCGGCCGACTTGGGCGACGAGCAGCTTACATCGTCGTTACTTTCAAGCGCCGCGCTGCAGCCCAGGCCGATGGTACTCACGAACGGGACACAAGCCGACTCGGAGAAATTTCGCCTCGTGCTCGGCCATCCCAACGCAGCACAAGGGCTACAGCCGGAAGCAAGACCGGCTTCGGACGTCAAGTGGAACCGCTCCGTTGATATATTACCGAACCGCGCCGCGACCGGGAACCCATGCTAATGATTACAGCACAGGAATCTTTATGAGCCTTTCTGGCCCGCTTGAACGACGGACTCGATTGCAGTCCCTCAGCCGGATATTCTCGGCAACTGCAATCGTTCCTCAGGCCCCCGGCGACAGTGCTTCGAACGATTTACAGACGTTTGCCGATTCATATAACACGATCGCCAAAAATTCGGATTAGCTATGGATCCGAAGCGCAAGCTATCGGATACCGTTTGCGATGTGCGTTCTTTCCTGAACCAGTCCGATTTTTACTACGTCGAGCAAGAGGTTGACGTATTGGGCCTGCGACCGGCCAACCTGGTCGGGATATGGATCAGCCAGGCCGCAAACCAGATTTACTCTATGACAGCCGACGGAGCTCCAGACGAGCGCCTGCGTAGCACGACGTGCACGGAATCAACAACCAGTGGCGTGAGCTGGAATATCGGAGGCAGCGCTGGTTGGAACGTTAAACAGATAGCCCAAACGCCACCCTCACCGGGGGCGTCAGCGTTTCGAATTCGCAGACCATAAGCTTGCCCGAGTATTGGAGATCGAGAACGATAGGTGATCCAAGTACCGGCATTACGATAGTGGTTCTTATTCACTGAATAATCCAGGTGCTGATCACATTCAGACTTCTACAACCAGTGGATCTGGAAGGTACCGTTCACAAGCTACCAGACACGGGCAAAAGACCATTTCCATCGGGTCGGAGGGTGACGTCCGAATTCTTGGGACCTGACTGTCGCAATAACGACTGTGGAGGAGTGACTCACCGGTATAACTCCTGGTCATCCCGGTGCCTTTCGGCGACACATTTACGTTGCAAAAGCCGACGGTAACTCGAGCGTCAGCTCCCTCCTGCGTGTTTCCCGGCGCTACATTTGCGATATCAATGGGACCGGCTTTTATCCATCACTCGTGAGCAGTGTCCTGATCGGCGGTAAAGCGTTGCCCTCAGTCCAATTACTCCTTCGCAGTGCCTCGGGACAAGCCGATGGCCCTGACGATATCAGCGTCGTCGCACCACAACAGTATGGGGCTATCGACCAGTCGGTGATCGGTCAGACGTCGGCGCAAGGCAAATCCAACGCCGATGTCACGGTCGACAATTCCTTATTTGTATTGCTCAGATGGCGGTGCTGGAGGCAAGAAGAAGTGATCCGTTGAAAAACTTCACGATACCGCGCGTCGTTCACTGCTTTTCGCAGATGAGCGGCGCGCGGTCTTATCAGGTCCATTCACTAAGATCATCTGGAATTGCGTCACCGGTCTTCGGCGTGAGGATCGGCCGGTAGCGCTCGTCGCTAGGAACAGGTAACTGCTGCGTGATACGCATCCCCATGGAGCGGATTGCTCCAACAAGGCGCACCGGAACGTCCAGCTTTGAGGTGCACAACATTCGTCACTCTCTGCGTGGTGCTGCATCTCGCCGAGCAGGGCACCCAATGTCTTCATTGTCCGGACGAGATTCTCTAATTCCACTGAGCAGCGAAACGCCGACATAGGGTTCCACGATCACGGACACGCCAGGTGAAGCGCTTCGTCGAATGCCATACATGCCGCATGCGCATAGGCTTCCGGATAGGAATGACGCTCAAGATAGCTCCCGCCAATCAGAAGGACCTCGAGACCAATAAGCGCAGGCGGCTGCGGGGCTGTAGGATCGAAACCGGCGCATCAGAGCACGCTGAGCGGCACGGCAGCAATCTTCCGGCAGGCTGCATGTGGCATCGAGAGTCACCCAGCACGATTCACCAGGATGCGGAATGAGCCTCAGCCACACATGACCGAAGTGGCCGCGGCCGTCATAGTAGCGGATGTATTTGCGCTCGCCCTCCGCCGAGTGGCGAATGGTTTCGCGAAAGAGACTGTTCGGAGCGGGTGACGCGGCATGCATAAAGACGATTGACTCCTTCGCATCGCCCCGATTGCAGCTTCAGCTTGTCCAGTTTATCGCCACGCATCAACGAAAAAGGGCGCCGCCGAGATTCGGCGACGCCCTGTGGGCCTCTGGATGAAGCGCGTTACCGGCAGGGATGATCGTCGTCATCATCGTCGTTGCGGTATTTCACGAAGGCGAGACCATGGGGGCTGTTTAGACCGGTAACGATCGGTGTCAACTGGCCGAAGTCAAGATCCAGCCGACCGACAAAGCCGGGCGTGACACCGGCTGAGTTCGCAGCGCCAACACCGGCGGAGTAGGCAGTGCCGGGGATGAACTCGGTCTTACGAATGATGTAGGTCGTATTCGCGGGCGTATCTGAGACGAGCATGAATCCGTCATCCGAAGGAATGAACAGAGTATCGTCCACCTGCGGGGTGCCGTAGGGCGAGGTCAGCGGAATCTGCAGTACGCTCTGGTTCTTTCCTGGATGGCGGACCAGGATAAGTTCCGAGTCGCCCTGGCTATCGAGCAGAATGTTGTTCGACGGAGTCAGGGTCATCGAATCCGGGTCCTGCAGGTTCAGCGTCACTTGCGCGCCTGTGACCACATTGGTGGCGGATGCTGTCCCTTCCAGAACCGGCGACACCTCGATCACATCCCCGGCGAACTTTGCCTTCACGATGGCCGGTGCGGCGTTCGGATTGTGTGCTGGATTTGAGGCGCTGAAGTAGGCCTCACCGTTGCGGAAGACGATGTCGTCATAGCCTCCGCCGTTCGGGGGCGGAGTGGCAAAAACGTACTGACGCTGCTCGCGGGTCTTCGGATTGAAGATCACCAAATTTGGATTCGCGTCTTCATTTTGCATCGCCCAGATCTCGTGCGTGTACGGGTTGACCTTCAGTCCGTCGTTGTGGCCGATGACGGCGAAGCTGAAGGTCTTGCGACCGTCCTTCGTGTATTCCACGATCATGTTCGACTTGCCGTCCTCGCCCGTCGGATCGTTGTTGTCACCGTAGCCGATGTAGACATGGTCCTTGGTCACGGCGAGCGAGTCGGGCGCCGTGTACTGGCCCGGGACGCCCTTTGCAAACACGCTGATGGAATAGCCCTTCTCGGCTTTGGGAATTTCGGACTGAGCCCAGCCTGTGACCGCAGTCGCGGCGGCGCAGAGGGCAAGCGTGGTTGAGACAGCGAGATATTTCGTTCTGGTGGCGAGCGTCATATCGGATCTCCAGGTGAATGTGAACGATTGGGGAAGGGTGGAACCGGCGAACCACCCACGGCAAGGATGAGTGGACCGCGGCAATCCTTAACGTCACCTGAAATTGCTGCTGCAGGTGCTCAGAACTATTCGAAAATTCACGCGCAAGGTAATGCGTACCTCAGCAAAGCGTGAAATTCATCCCGTCGAAATAATCGGCCGTGACTTCAGCTTGACATATTCCTATATGGGAATATTATGAGATGCATGGCACGAGCAGCCACCACCTTGGATGTCTTCAACGCCGTGGCGGAGCCGCGGCGGCGGGAGATTCTCGACGTGCTCGGTGACGGCCGCGCGCGCGCGGTCAGCGAGGTGGTCGATGCTGTGGGGATGCCGCAGCCTTCGGTCTCCAAGCACCTTTCAGTGCTGCTCAAGGTCGGGGTGGTGAGCGTGACACGCAATGGACAGATGCGGATGTACCGGCTGAACGGCAGCAACCTGAAGCCGGTCCATGACTGGGTAAGCACGTTCGAGCGGTACTGGACGCACCAGTTGGATCGGATCAAGGAGCGCGCGGAGCAGAAGATGCGCGCGGGCGGACATGAACCAAGAAACAGAGGAGGAGCTATGAGCGCAGCAGGACGGATGACGGTGCAGGCCGGCGTGGACGAAGCCGTCCGCACGTTCTCCATCAAGCGGGAAGACCGGATCGAAGCGTCGATCGAGATCGTCTTCGAAACGGTTCTCGAACAAATGGGATCGCTAAATGTGAAACCAGACGGCGAACCAATGCCGATGAAGCTCGAAGCGTGGCCCGGAGGCCGCTGGTATCGCGATCTCGGCAAAGACACCGGGCATATGTGGGGACACGTGCAGGCGATCAAGGCGCCGGAACTGCTCGAGATCTACGGGCCGCTCTTCATGTCGTTTCCCGCGACCTCGAATCTCCAATTCCGTCTTAAGGCCGAGGGCGACGCCACGATCCTTCGCTTCGTTCACACCGCCATGGGAGTGATTCCGGAGGATGTGTCGGCGAATGTGAGCACGGGGTGGAACAACATGCTGGAACATATTCGTGCCGCCGCTGAAAGCAAGAGCGAGCGCTGAGACGTGCCGCTGGGCAGGCAAATCCGCGCAAATTAACAAACGGCAAGAGAACAAGGAAGTCGAGAGACATGGACAAGACAGGAGACTCGGATGATGAAGACGCCCCCAATCGTATCAGAAGCAGAGTGGGAGAAGGCGCGCCTGGAGCTTCTGAAGAAGGAAAAAGAGCTTAACGCGGCAACGCGACGCGCTTGCCGCCGAGCGTCGGCGGATGCCGTGGGTGGCAGTCGAGAAGCAGTACCAGTTCGACGGGCCCAAGGGCAAAGTGAGCCTGCTCGATCTGTTCGAGGGCCGTCGCCAACTGATCCTCTATCGCGCCTTCTTCGAGCCCGGCGTGTTCGGCTGGCCCGACCATGCGTGCCGCGGCTGCTCTCTGGGAGCCGACCAGGTCAGCCATCTTTCGCATCTGCATGCCCGCGACACCACTCTCGCCTACGCCTCGCGCGCGCCGCAGCCGGACATCGTGCGCCTGAAGGAGCGGATGGGCTGGAAGATGCCCTGGTACACCATCACCGACAGCTTCGACACCGACTTCGGCGTGAACGAATGGCACGGGACCAACGCGTTCATCCGCGATGGCGACAAAGTTTTCCGCACTTACTTCATCAACAACCGCGGCGACGAGGCAATGGGGAGTGTCTGGAGCTATCTCGACCTGAGCGCGCTCGGACGCCAGGAAAACTGGGAGGATTCGCCCGAGGGCTACCCCCAGACTCCGCCGTACAAGTGGTGGAACTGGCATGACAACTACGACGCGGAGGCCTCGCCTAACCCGAAGTGGGTCGACATCATAACCAATCCACAAGAGGCCGCCCGAAAGCGCGACGCAGAAGCGAAAGTATGACGAGGCCCATCCGGGAGATCCTGAGGCGAATGTCCACGTGCCGGCCACTGAGAGCCAGAGCTGCTGCCATGCGGCGGAATACGCCGCGAGCGGAACATCAGCGGCCGGACGAAATACAAAGCCGAGAGAGGAGAAATCGCAATGCCAGTAGCAGAAGGCGTAGATCGGATGGCAAACCGGTGGACTGGGTGAAGCGGCACGATCAATACGAGGACAAGTCGGTCGCCAAATCCTGCTGCGAGGCGCACGCGTGATGACAGGCAGAGATAGCGATCAAAGTTCCGAATGCCGGCGCATGTGCGCGTGCCGGCGGAATGCTGCTTCTCCAGTGCCGTCGGCGCCGGGGAAGCAGCTCGCCCGGCGGACACGCGGAGCGGCGGCCTGGGCGCTGCCCAGCGTGGCGCTGGTGCTGGTGCCGAAGTGCCCCATGTGTATCGCGGCCTATCTTGCGCTGGGCGGCGGCCTGGGTATCTCGCTCAGTACCGCCGCCCATCTGCGGACCGCGCTGCTGTGGTTATGCTGGAGCGCGCTGGCGCTGCTGTCCGTGCGCGTGGCGGTGCGATTCGCGAAGAGAGGCGCCATGAAACGCATGACGACAGGTCTCGCCGCGGCAGCACGTGTCGCGCTCCGGAATCGCGCGGCAGACATATTCCGCATCTTTCAATGCGTGGGCCGCGGGCCGCCGCATTTGCATCTGTGGCTTCGTCTATTCCGTTGCGCAGCACAGACTACGGGTATATAAAGCAAGGGCACAGATCGCAGACTTGAAGCAATTCCTTTTATGCAGCCACTTCGCTTGTGAACTGCATATGGGTGTATTGCGTTTTGCTGGTCCGTGATTCCTTCGGGCTCGCCTGGGCTTCCCGCCACGCTGTTTCGAGTATGGTCCTTCCCCCATCGCTGACTATCCCCGCGACTCAACCGCTGCCTCTTCACCTGGAAGGAAGGAATCCTATGTTGAGCAAGACAATCGGATTGTGTGCAGGGCTGTGTCTTTGTATCGGCGGAATGTGTGGACTCCCGGCTGCCAGGGCCCAGGAGACTGGGGCAAAGGTAACATCGCCGCCCAAGGTGCTCGGTGATCGATGTTGAGAATCTCAAGCCGGGCGAAATTCGGAAGCGCCGCACCAGAAGACAGAAAACGCATTCGTGAAGGCAGTCAAGAGCGATAAGTCGGCGGCGCACTACCTGGCGATGCGATCGCTGATTCGGGCCGCCCCGTGCGCTGTTCTTCTTTTCGCTATGACTCATTTGCGGATTTCGAAAAGCAGCGCAAGCCAACATGAGCGATCCGTCGGCAGCGACAAATTGACAGTGCCTATGAGGCAGGACGGAGAACTGCTGAGCTCGATGTCCACGAAACATCTATACGCTGCGGGATGATCTCATGCATGAAACCGGCGTAGACATTCCAACCATGCGCTACATGCAGATCATCCGCGTCCACCTTCGTGTCGGGCACCAGCAGGAGTGGGAGGAATACCTCAAGATGCTGCGGGCCAACCTGGACAAGACCGAGCCGGGAAGACACATCGCCCTCTACCAGAGTGCATATGGATGGGAGAACGGAGGCATGTGGCTGCTGATCACCCCGATGAAGTCGCTGTCGGAAGTAGACGCGGCCGATGCGAACAGTGCGAAGTTCCGCGAAGCGATGGGCGACGCAAACATGAAGCACTACCGTGAGCTTGCAGCCGCCAGCATCGAATCCTCGCAGCGCAATCTGTTCGCCTTCAACCCGGAGATGAGCTATGTCCAGGATGAATGGGTGACCGCGGACCCGTTCTGGAAGCGCAAGTAATCACCGAAGCAGGACACAACAGGATAGGGCGCTGCGCAGGCGGCGCCCTTTTTCTTGGCACAGCGATTTGACACAGCCGCGCTTCGCTGGAAAGCTCACCCACAGGTCGAAATAGCTGCTCTCCGGGAGAGCTGTCCACGTTGACCACCCGATCTCTGTACGGCGCGGCAATCTTTCTGGCCGCATTTCTGCTGTTTCTTGTCGAACCTATGGCGGCCAAGCAGCTTCTGCCCACCTTCGGCGGATCTGCGGCGGTGTGGCTCACCTGCCTCGTCTTCTTCCAGACGGCTCTGCTCGCCGGTTACGCGTATGCGCATTGGCTGGCTCGTTCGCGGGCCCGCTGGCAGATGCCGCTCCACATCGGGTTGCTGGTGTGCGGAGCGGCCTCGGCGCTGGCGTGGTCGTTCCGCCAGGGCAGGCTTCGCGCAAACATCTGCGCATCCTTTCGTGATGGTCCTGACCGCCCTGTTGCTTTCGATTGGATTGCCATTCATGCTGCTGGGCTCGACCAGCCCGTTGCTGCAGGCGTGGCTGGTACGGCTGGAGCAAAACCGCATTCCATATCGCCTGTTTGCGCTGTCAAATCTTGCGTCGCTGCTTGCGCTGGCGCTGTATCCAACGGTGATCGAGCCGTACATCACGCTGCGTGCGCAGAGAGCCTTATGGGGCTGCGGCTTTGTGTGCTTCGTCGCTCTCGCTGCAGTGCTCGCGCGGGGAGTGCGAAAAGTGCCCAACGATATCGGGTTTGACAGTATTGCCCGACACCGAACCGCCCGCGTCCATCGAGAGCCAGATGCCTGTGGCTGCTGCTGCCGATGGTCGCGGCGATGCAGTTGAGCGCGGTCACGAGTTATATGACGGCAAATATTGCCGCCATCCCTCTGCTCTGGATCCTGCCTCTGGCCGCGTATCTGCTCACGCTGATTGTTGCCTTTGAGTACGCGAGGTTCGTCCCTCGCCCAATATTGACCCGGCTGCTGGCCGTCATGCTCGCCGGTCTCGCATACATGCTTGCGAAGGCAGATGTGTCGCTGCCTGCCTTCATCGGCATCGCTTTCTTTCTCGCTGAGATGTTTCTGGCCTGCCTCTACTGTCACGTGGAGGCCTATGGGCTGCGCCCGCGCGCGGCCAGGGAACTCACGGCCTTCTATCTGATGTTCGCCGCAGGCGGCGCTATCGGATCGTTTCTGATCGGCATCGCGTCGCCACTGATTTTCTCTTCCAACTACGATGTCGCGATCTCCTTCTTTGCGACCGCACTCGTAGCGCTGCTGGTCGTCTGGCCGGAGAACTGGTCCCAGCGCCTGCTCTGGTCTGCCGGCTCTTTGGGTTTGCTTTACGTCTTGGTGCTGCTGCATGCGGCCTACCGTCGAGACACGATGTTCGCTGCCCGCAACTTCTACGCCAGCCTGCAGGGTGAAAGCAGACCTACGACGAACATCAGCACTGGGTACGCACGCTGAGCAACGGAATGATCCAGCATGGAACGCAGATCTTCGCGCCCGGGCTTCGAACCACGCCGACGACGTACTACGCAGAAGACTCCGGCGTTGGGCTGGCGCTGCGCTACTGCTGCGGGGGCCGCGGCGCGGAACATCGGCATTATCGGATTGGGCACAGGCACGATCGCCGCCTACGGAAAACCGGGGGATCGTATGCACTTCTATGAGATCAACCCGGCGGTGCTGCCGATCGCGCAACATCTCTTCACCTATCTGCGCGACTCACCGGCCCAGATCAGCTTTACTGAGGGCGACGCGCGCGCCTCGCTCACAAAAGAAGCTCCGCAGCATTTCGATGTGCTGGCCATCGATGCCTTCTCCGGCGATGCGATACCGCTGCACCTGCTGACTACACAGGCGCTGGCGGTTTATCGGCGCCACCTTGCTCCCGGCGGCATCCTCGCCTTTCACATCTCCAACCAGCATGTCGATCTGGAACCGGCGATTGCCCTGCTGGCTCAAGCGGCGGGTATGCAGGCACGCACGGTGCAGAGCTATGGAAACCGCGAGCGGGGTGCATTCAACGCGACCTGGGTGCTCGTAACCGACAATGCAGCGTTTCTCGCGCTTCCTGCGATCGCCGGCTCTTCGAGACCGCCGGAACAGCGTGCAGGCTTGCGGGTGTGGACGGATGATTATTCGAGCCTGCTGACCTTGCTGCGCTGAAAGAGAAAGGGCGCTGCCGAAGCAGCGCCCTCATTGTTCCATTGAAATTGATTACTGATGAGCCTGCGGCTGGTCCGGCGGAACCGTAGCGTGAACGACCGCAAGCGCTTCCGGCGTCTCTTCCTTCAGCTCCGGCAGCGGAGACTCCAGCGCGATCTTCAGCACCTCGTCCATCGTTCCGACGAAGTGCAGCTTCATCGCCGTCTTCAGGTTATCGGGCAGCTCGGCCACGTCCTTCTCGTTTTCGTTCGACAGGATGGCTTCGAAGATGCCTGCGCGATGCGCCGCCAGCAGCTTCTCCTTCAAGCCGCCGATCGGCAGCACCTTCCCGCGCAGCGTGATCTCGCCCGTCATCGCAAGATCGCGGCGCACGGGAATCTTAATGAGCGCGCTCGCCAGCGCCGTCGCCATGGTGATGCCGGCGGAGGGCCCGTCCTTCGGGATCGCGCCTTCCGGCACATGCACGTGGATATCGACGTTGCGATAGAAGTCACGCGGCAGCCCAAGCTGCTGCGCGCGGCTGCGGATATAGGAGAGCGCGGCCTGCGCCGACTCCTGCATGACGTCGCCAAGCTGGCCGGTCAGCGTGAGCTTGCCCTTGCCGTCGAGCACCTGCACTTCGGTGGAGAGAATGCTGCCGCCCACCTCGGTCCAGGCCAGGCCGGTGACCAGGCCGACTTCGTTCTTCTCGTGTGCCTGCGAATCGCGGAACTTCGCAACCCCGAGAAAGTCGGCGATGTTCTCCTCGGTGATCGTTTCCTTGTGTTTCGCGCCGTTCTTCACTACCCGCCGCGCGACCTTGCGGCAGATGTTGCCGATCTCGCGCTCCAGGTTGCGGACGCCGGCCTCGCGCGTATAGCTGCGGACGATCTCGGTGAGCGCATCGTCAGCGAACGAGAGGTTCTTGTCGCTGAGTCCAGTGCCCTCAAGCTGCTTCTTCACCAGGTACTGTTTGGCGATCTCAATCTTTTCCGCCTCGGTGTAGCCATGCAGACGGAGAACTTCCATGCGGTCCTGCAGCGGGCCGGGAATGGTGTGCAGCACGTTCGCCGTCGCGACGAAAAGCACCTGCGACAGGTCGTACTCCACATCGAGATAGTGGTCCTGGAAGTTCGAATTCTGCTCCGGGTCGAGTACTTCGAGCAGGGCAGAGGACGGATCGCCGCGAAAGTCCGAGGCCATCTTGTCCACTTCGTCGAGCATAAAGACGGGATTCTTAGTGCCCGCCTTCTTCATCGACTGGATGATCTGGCCCGGCAGCGCGCCGATATAGGTGCGGCGATGGCCGCGGATCTCCGCCTCATCGCGCACGCCGCCCAGCGACATGCGGACGAATTTGCGGCCGGTCGCCTTGGCGATCGACATGCCAAGCGACGTCTTGCCCACGCCTGGAGGTCCGACAAAGCACAGGATCGAGCCCTTCGGGTTTTTTACGAGCTGGCGCACGGCGAGGAATTCGAGGATGCGCTCCTTGATCTTTTCGAGACCGTAGTGATCGGTGTCGAGCACCTTCTCCGCGGTGTCGATCGAGCGCGTCTCCTTCGACTTCTTCTTCCACGGCACGGCGAGCAGCCAGTCCAGGTAATTGCGGGAGACGGTGGACTCGGCGGACATCGGCGGCATCGCTTCGAGCTTCTTCAGCTCCTGCATCGCCTTGTCCATCACGTCCTTGGGCATGCCGGCGGTTTCGATCTTCTTCTTCAGCTCGTCGAACTCGCTCTTTTCGCCGCGGCCCAGCTCCTTCTGGATGGCCTTGATCTTCTCGTTGAGGTAGTACTCCTTCTGCGCGCGCTCCATCTGCCGCTTCACCCGGCCCTGGATGGAGCGGTCCATGTTCAGCTTCTCGATCTCCATGTCCAGCAGGTCGGCGATGCGGGCCAGCCGCTCGGTGGGATCGAAGAGGTTCAGCAGCTCCTGCTTCTCCTCGACAGAAAGCTGCAGGTTGGCGGCGATGGTGTCGGCCAGCTTGCCCGGCTCATCCATGCGGACGGCGGCGACAATGGATTCATAGTTCAGGCTCTGCTGCAGCTTGACGTACTGCTCGAACAGACCGGTGACCTTCCGCATCAACTGCTCCGTCTGCGGGCCGGGAGGATTGACGCGCGGAATGCGGACGGTCGCGACGAAGAAGCCATCGGAGTCATTGATTTCGGTCGACTTGGCGCGCTCCAGACCTTCAACCAGAACTTTAATGTTTCCGTCCGGCATCTTGACGCTCTGGACGATGTTGCCGATCGTGCCGACGGGGTAGACATCCTCCGCCTTGGGCTCGTCGATGGAGGCATCGTGCTGCGTGGCGAGGAAGATGCGGCGGTCTCCGTTCAGCGCCTCTTCGAGCGCGCGGACGCTCGATTCGCGACCGACGATGAACGGCGTCATCATGTAAGGGAAGATGACCATCTCGCGGATGGGCATCATCGGCAGCTTGCGCTGCTCGCCGCGTTCTTTCGTCTCCTTCGGCTCTTTCGGTTCTTTGCTGGTAGCCACTTCTGTCCTTCTGCCCACGATGGCCGGTGAGCATCGGCATCGGAACCGTACGAATACGGATCAACTGCGCCCGGCTTTCATTCCGGGCCGTACGTGTTTGACGTCAGAACGCCTGCGGGAGGTTCACCTTTCAGGCGAGAGAGAACCCGATCAGAGCAGGCTTCTCGACCTTGCATCAACGCAACTTCATGCCAGCCGCGCACTTGCGGGAACTGTGCCGCTCCTGGTCAGGCTACGCGTCCTTACCCTGCCTTCTCCAGCAAATGCTCGGAGAAGTCACGCTTCGCGACCATCTCGGCCGTGATGTCCAGCTCTTTGATCTGCTTCTTGCTGGGCAGGTGATACATCAGGTCCAGCATCAGCTCTTCGAGGATCATGCGCAACCCGCGCGCGCCCACCTTGCGGTGCAGCGCCTCGCGCGCCACGGCGACCGTCGCGTCGCCGGTGAAGTTCAGCTTGACGCCCTCGTAGTCGAACAGCTTCTGGTACTGCTTCAGGATGGCGTTGCGGGGCTTGGTCAGGATTTCGACCAGCGCCACCTCATCCAGCTCGTCCAGGATGCCAATCACCGGAAGACGTCCGACAAATTCGGGGATCAACCCGAACTTGATCAGATCCTGCGGCTCGGCCTGGCGGAGCAGCTCTGTATCGCGCTGCGCGGCATTTGCGCTCTCTGCCTTTGCCTGTTTCTCCCTCAAGGCCTTGAATCCCAGCGCTTTCTTGCCCACCCGGCGCCCGACCACCCGCTCCAGGCCCACGAAGGCGCCCCCGCAGATGAAAAGGATGTTGGTGGTATCCACCGGCGTGAACTCCTGGTGCGGATGCTTACGCCCGCCCTGCGGAGGCACATTCGCGACCGTGCCTTCGAGGATCTTGAGCAGCGCCTGCTGTACGCCTTCGCCTGAGACATCGCGCGTGATCGACGGGTTCTCGTCCTTGCGGCCGATCTTGTCGATCTCATCGATGTAGATGATGCCGGTCTGGGTGCGGGCTACATCGCCGTCCGCTGCCTGCAGCAGCTTCAGGATGATGTTCTCGACGTCCTCCCCTACGTAGCCGGCCTCGGTCAGCGTGGTGGCGTCCACAATGGCGAAGGGCACATCGAGCATCTTGGCCAGCGTATGGGCCAGCAGCGTCTTGCCGCTGCCCGTGGGACCAACCAACAGGATGTTCGACTTCGACAGCTCGACGTCGTTACCGCGCGTACGGTTCATCTGCACGCGCTTGTAGTGGTTGTAGACCGCTACGGCCAGCTTCTTCTTGGTGGTCTCCTGTCCGATGACGTACTCATCCAGGAACGCCTTGACCTCCTGCGGCTTGGGCAGATGGGCAGGCGCGGCGCCGGGCTGTGCCTCGGTCCGGTCATCGTCCAGGATGGAGTTGCACACCGCGACGCACTCGTCGCAGATGTACGCACGCGGATAGTCGCTGGGGGAAGAGATCAGTTTGGCCACAGCGTCCTGCGATTTATGGCAGAACGAACAGCGGAGTGTCTCGTCGGAACCCGTGCGCGTCTTCATGGAATCTGCTCCTTCTCGCCGAGGTCCTTGTCGGCCGCCTAAGTGCGCGGACGATCGATGATCTCGTCGATGATGCCGTATTCCTTCGCCTGTGGGGAGTTCATAATGAAGTCCCGCTCCACGTCCCGCTCGATACGTTCGAGCGATTGACCGGTATGTTTCGACATCAGGTGATTCGTGATCTCGCGAATCCGGAGGATTTCGCGAGCGTGAATATCAATATCGGTAGCCTGGCCGGAAAGTCCGCCCATGGACGGCTGATGGATCAGAATGCGCGAGTTGGGCAGCGCAAACCGCTTGCCCGCGGTGCCTGACATTAACAGAAAGGCGCCCATCGATGCCGCCTGGCCTATACAGTAGGTCACCACATCATTCTTGATGAATTGCATGGTGTCATAGATGGCTAAGCCGGCGGTGATGGAGCCGCCCGGCGAGTTGATATAAAGCTGCAGGTCCTTCTCCGGGTCCTCGCCCGAGAGAAACAGCATTTGCGCGATCACCAGGTTGGCGATCTGGTCATCGATCGGCGTTCCCAGAAAAATGATGTTGTCGCGGAGCAGACGGCTGTAGATGTCGTAGGCGCGTTCGCCCCGGCTCGTCTGCTCGATGACCATCGGTACCAGTGCCATGCTCTTCCTTGTGCTCCTCGGCCGCCGGCACTTCCTCCGGCTGGCTGGTTCTGCTGCGTCCCTTCAAGAGCGCGAATGCCGCGCCTGCAACTTCCTACAACTAAAGTCTCTCGTACAGAAGCGTCGCGGTCTTATCGCGCCGAATTTGTTCCCGGATTCTAGCCATCGACTCATCCTGCGTCAATCGCACCCTTAGGGCATCTACTGGTTCACGTAACCGCAGCGAGAGCAACTCCAGCTCCTGGTTCACTTCTTCGTCGGAGACGCCGATGTTCTCCGCGTCGGCGATGCGGTCCAGAATCAGCAGCGATCTGACCTCGTTACTCGCAGAATCGCGCTGCGCCGCACGCAACCGTGCAAAGTCCAGCCGCTTCATGTCTTCTTCGCGCATGCCCTGGCCGGCAAGCGCGCGCAGTCCGCGGTCGAGCCGCACATCGATCTGCTGCTGCACCATCGACTCCGGCACAGGGAACTGGAAGCGCTCGCTCAGCGCGTTCAGCAGGCGCTCCCGGGTCTCCGTCTCCGTGCGGCGTTCCTTCTCGGCCTGCAAGTTCTCGCGGAATTTCGTGGTGAAATCCTCGTAGCCTGAGTAATCTCCGAGCTCCTTTGCGAAGTCGTCGTTTAACTCTGGCTGCACTCGCCGCTTGATGGCTTTGACAGCAACGTCATAGGCGACCGTCTTGCCCGCGAGCCGCTTTTCGCCGAAGTCCTCGGGATAGCTCAGCTCGAATTTCAGCTCCTGCCCAACCTTCGCGCCCCGCAGCGCTTCGTTGAAGGCAGGGAGGGTATTCGATCCGCCAACCTCGAGCATGACGTCTTCGCCTGTGAGCGGAGTGTTGTCCGGAGCATTCTCGGTCGCGTTCTCGCCTTCCGCCGCCTGCTGGACATTGCCTGTAAAGCTGATCTGTGCCCAGTCCCCATCGGCGAGCGGACGGTCCTCTTCTACCGGCTCCATGGTGGAACGCGACTCGCGCACGCGCTCGACCTCGGTCGCGAACTCCTCGTCAGTAAACGCGGAGCCTGGCTTCTCCACCTTCACATCCTGGTAGCCGTCGACGGAGAAATCCGGCATGACCTCAAACTCCGCCTTGAACCACAGCGGCTGGTCGTCTTCCATCTTCATATCGACGACCTGGGGCTGCGAGACGAGCTTGTAGTTGCCTTCGGCGATCGCCTTCTGGAAGTGCTGCGGCATCACGGCCTCCAGCACCTCCTGGCGGATGCGCTCTGCAAACCGCGCGCGGATCAGCGACTCCGGAACCTTGCCGGCGCGGAAGCCGGGCAGGTGCGCCTGCTTCTGGTAGCGCTTCACCGTGGATCGCATGGCGCGGGAGACCTCATCGGCCGGGATCGTGACCTCGACCGAGCGGGTCACCTCCGGATTGAAGGTGGGCCCATGCTGGTGCGTGTGATCGTGGCCGGTATGTTCATGCTCCGCGCCCGCCTCGGGCTGGGCGGCCGCTGCCGGTGTCTCGGGATTGGTGGGGGTCTCGACTGTATCTGTGCTCAAAGTAGTGCTCGAATGTGCCTTCCGTGAATGTTTGCGCCTGCGGATCTGATGGGACGGGGAAGCCTGGTGGACACGAATCGCGCGCGCCAGATCAGGCTCTAAACAGGCGGCCTTGACTCAATGGTAAGAGGCTTTCGGAAGGGGGTCAAACAGCGCAGACCGTGCGTCGCCCTTAAAGTAACGGTATTGCTAAACAGCCGGGCGAAACGCTGGGATTCTGTCCCGCTGTGCGCTCGGTAGGCAATGGCGCACGTACGTGACCGACGAACCGCGGATCGGAAGCTCCGCAGGCCAGGAAGTTGGTACGCGCCGCCGTCAGGCTCAGGATACCGTTAGGACCCCCGCGCACCACATCTGCATCCGCCTCATCCTGTCCGTCGTCGAGCCACCAGCAGACGGGGCACAGCTCAAAGGTTCCCGGCGCCGTGAGCGTCCGGCTTCCGCAGCAGAGGCAGCGCACATTCGCGGTTTGCATACTGCTCTAGACGGCGCCTGCACAGCCGAGTTGCGCAAAATTGTCATAAAGATTTCGTGACTCAAGTCACGTGAGACGAGCGGATGCTTCCTGAAATGGAAAAGCGCGGTACTCGAAGCGAGTCAGCAAGTCGGCGAGTAGCTCGGTCGCCCACAGCATTCACCGTGAGCGACCAAAGGAAGCGAACCGCCACAAAACGCGCCGCAGGCGCAATCGCCTGGACGGCGAGTCCCGGCCAGCACTATTTTGATGCTGCCGGAGGCGTGAACAACTCCAGCTTCACCTTCCAGGTCACGGACGCGCCCGGCTTCAGCGTAACCATGCCGGTATCCATGCCGTGCCACTCCTTGCCGAATGGATCGCCAAAGTTGAACTGCTGTTCGATGGCGACGAAGTTCTTTCCCGGATCGGTCGGCGCATAGGCCTGCACGGTCTTGATCTCCGGCGACTCTCCAAGAATGTGCATGCCGTAATTGGAAGCGGGATCGGTCAGCCGCACATCGACCGCGCCATCGGTGCGGGTGAGCTTCGAGAAGTTGTCGTCCAGGAAATCGCCATCCAGCGGCTTCCGTCTGCCGCGTTGAAGTCGTATTTCGTGCCTTTGACCGGCTTCAGCTTGCCGGTGGGGAAGACATCGTCATAGTTGTTCACCACGGCCATCTCTGCCGCGGGAACATGCAACCGTGCCTGTGTGCGATCACCGCTGGGAATGGCGAAGTAGGGATGCCAGCCGATCGAGATCGGCTCCTCCTGGTCGCCCACATTCTTCGCCGTAATCGTCGCCGTCACATCTTTCCCTGCAAGCTCGATGGTGAAATCGAGATCGGTCTTCGAGAGCCAGTGGCCGCCAAAGTCGCCGGCATGGATGGTCCCGGTGACGGTCTGGCCGTCGGCGCTGTCGGAGACCTTCACATCATCGGTCTTCGATTGCAGGATGAGCCCGTGGATCGAATGCAGCTCCGCGCCCGGCTTTTTTCCGGAGAAGTTCGCCGGCAGGGTCAGCGTGTGGCCGTGCCATGAGGTGACGATGCTCTGCTTGTCGTCGGAAAGCTTGCCGCGAATGCGATTCGGATAGGGGACCAGGAAAGCTCCGCCAAAACCGAAAGATGCATTGCCGAATTTGTCGGCGTCCGTCCCGGTGAACTTGCTCTGGGCTTCACTCAGCGGAGGCGCGAAGAAGATGTTGGTCGTGCCCTTGCCGGGGAGATCCGCGGTGATCTGGAAAAGGTTCATGCCGCGGCCGGGGATCACAGTAGCCGAGAGGAACTCCGGCGTTTTGCCGGCTCGGTGGCCTTGCGCTGCAAGGTGACGACATCCTGTCCGTTAATTTGCGGAGCGGCCGCGGGCACGTTCTTGGGGTTCACCGATTCAGTAGGAGCCGAGGACTTGCAGCCGCCGGCAAGCAGCAGAGTAGCAGCCAGCAGCAAAGCAGGCGAAGCAAATGTTCTATTCACAACGGATGGGGCGAAAACGGGCATGGGTTCATCCTCTGAAGGAGAAGCGTTCGCAACCGAACGGCAAAGCCGCCGTGAAGCGCACCCATTCTACGCCGGAGTTACACAATGCCAATTCGCGCGCTACTCTCGCTCGCAATGGCTGGTTTCATCGGACACGATCACGATGGACATGCCGCCGTTCGATCGGAACGAGAGCGAACAGATGTGCCACGGCCCTCGATCGCGCTGCTCCCACGCAAATAGGGTTCCTTGTCCGGCATCTCCGGACACGGGTATTTCCAGATCAGCGTTTCCACCATTCGCGCCTTCCACAACACGGCCGCGTACCAGGACGGCCATCGAGAGAGAAGTTCCAACCTCTCGATCTAATAAACCCGAGCTTTGCGCTGTCTCTATCGCAAGCCGGGCCAGCCGCCTGTTAGCGCCATAGTGATGCAGCGTGGCTAAAGCGAGAACGACGACCACCAGAACGAAAACCACGCCCCGCCAATGTCGCGCATTGCTGCTCATCTTGCGTCACCAAGCTAAGCCTGAGATCGTTCAACCTCGGAAGGGTAGGTCATTGGATGCTCGTAACAGATCAGCACCGAGGCAGCGCGCTCGCAAACCCCGCCAGCCACTCCGCCTGCTCTGGCGTGTCCGGCACCTCCAGGCCGCGGCCTTTGGAAATAAGACCAGAAAGCGCGCTCCGGCGAGAGGCCTTCCACGCACAGAATGGCAGCCATCAGCAACGCGGAGCGGCCAATGCACGCCCGGCAATGCGCGCCGATGTTTTTTCCGTGCAGACGCTCGGTGGCCAGCGCATCCGCCAGTTCCTGGAGCTGGCGGTGAGACGCCGGCACACCATGGTCAGGAATGGGGAAGGAGCGGAACTCAATGCCTGCCCGCTCGCTAAGCGCCTGCTCGCGCTGGAGCCCCAGCTCTGCATCTCCGCCGGCGTCAGCAGCGAGACCAGAATGTCGATTCCGTCTCCGGCGAAGCGCCGCCAGGTCCTCCGCAAGCTGTTTATCGCCGCGGGGGCGCGGCACAATGGCGAGTCGCCCATTGGCCCCTGGGTTGATCCAGAAAACCG
>CAWBPB010000002.1:0-150300 GCA_963790555.1 uncultured Acidobacteriaceae bacterium
TTCCCTGCAGCTGCCATCGGTCCACCAGGCTCCGGTAGAGATCCGTCGATACGTAGACCCGACGACCTGGGCAGACCGTCCGAGCCACCACGTTGACGGTTCCGGTCTTGTGTGAGGACGGGTGCGGCTGGTGGGTCTGGCCGTAACAACCCGCCTTGCCGGCCAACCCAACCGATGAGGCATCGGTGCGGGCCGCACCGGCGGCCAGCGCCCTCGCCGCTCCCGCGAGGGCGAGGAACGCCACGATCCCGCCGACAATGACTCTTCGCCTCACGCTCGCAGTTCCAAGCGACCAATTTCGGAGTGTCATGCGGAATAGCCCTTGTCTTTCATCGTTTAATGATCCGTCGAACCGAGCCGGAGTTGGGATTACGTCATTGGTTACCTCCATCTTCAGAACCCGACACCGGCACGTGCTCAGCGCTGCGGGTGATGCCTGGACCCGTCCTCGGTGCAGGTCGGGCATGGCGGTCCCTTTCTGCGGGGCACGATGTGCACATGATGGGTCAGAAAGCGCCCTGCGGCTCCGCATTCCATGCAATCAGGTCGTTGCCCATGCCGAGTGTCGGGCCACCCTCGACAAAGTGCTCATTCGAGGAGAGCACCACGCAGGAACTGATAAGAGAGGTAGATGATGCCGGCGGTACAGGTATCGAACTCCTCGTGGCCGTCTGGCCATCTCGCCATGCGGTCCAGCGTAATCATGTAGGTGGGCTCGAACAGAACTCATCCCATACCTCTGGATCGCTTACCTCGAGGTGTTCCGTGTAGTACTCGACGGCGACAATGCAACAGGCGGAGGTAGTCGAGTTCATCGTCATCGGTGGTTGAGGCGGACAAGGTCGGCGACCGTTGAATGGAGCCAACTGTTCGGCGATCGCGTCTTCGCTCGGCCTCGAGAGCAGCGACCCTCTCGATGTCGGATATCCTCCTCGCTAAGGAAGATGAGCTGAGTCTCTACTTGCTGGAGTTGCTGCTTCAAGAACCGCAGCAGACTGACTGGCGGCGTCGCAGGCCCCTCTTAAAACGTTGAAATAGCGAGCCGGTGGCGACTGCGGTTCGGTGTCGGACGTCGGACGGATCCCGGCCGAGAACAGGCCGAAGTGTGCTTACGCCCCCCAACCCGCCCGCCGGGCGGCCTGGTGGCGGCGATCGAGGACGTCAGCGATCTCATCGACGCGCTCGGGGCGCGGGGCGGCGTAGCGCGCGGTGGTGCGCAGGTCGACGTGCCCGAGCCGCGCGGACACCTCGTGGACGGGGACGCCGGCCTCGAGCAGATGCGTGGCCCAGTAGGCCCGAGCGCGTGCGGGTGCGCGAGCCGCTCGGGCACGCCGGCGGCGAGGCAGTGAGCGGCGGACGAGCCGGTACACGGCCACGGCGGAGAGGGGGAGAGGCTCCTCGTCGCCGTGGCGGCCGAGGCGGACGAACAGCGGCTGCTCGTCGAGCAGCCCGACGCCGCGGGCGAGCGGATGCACCTTGAGCCAGGCCTCGAGCGCCTCCTGGACGGCCTCGGGGACGGGGACCTCGCGCTCGCGGCCGCCCTTGCCCCGCACGTACAGCCGGTGGTGGCGGGCGTTGGCGCGCGGGCGGCGCAGATCCCGGGCCCGCAGGCCGCGCAGCTCGGCCGAGCGCAGCCCACAGTCGCCGAGCACGCGCAGCAGCGCGTAGTCGCGCTTGCCCGCCAGCGTGCGCCGGTCGGGGACGCGCAGCAGGTTGGCGTAGTCGGTGTCGGTGAGCGTCTCGGGCGGCCCGGGCTCGTGCCGCGGCACGCGCACCTCGTCGACCGCGTCTTCGCGGCCGAGTCGCGGGCGAGCGCCCGGACCATCGACAGATACACGCGCACGGTCGCCGGCGCCGCCGGGCCGCCGCCGCGACCACCGGACGTGGCCAGGTGCCGGCCGTAGGCGGCGATCACGTCGGCGTCGAGATCGCCGACCACCGGCGGGCGGCCGAGCTCGCCGGCCAGCCAGTCGCCGAAGGCGCGGAAGATCGCCCCGTACTGCCGCCGCGTGCTCGCGCGTCGCCGCCCGGGCGGCGATCCGCTCGGCCTCGCCGAACAGGTTGCGCTCGGCGAGCGCGGACGGGAAGGCGGCGGGGAGGGGGAGAGGGCGGAGGCGACGCGACGGCGCCGGGCTTGCGACCAGCTCGCCGTCGACGAGCTCGAGCTCGCCGTCTTCGGCGGCCGTGAGCGAGAGCTGCAGCCCGCTCACCGCGAACGCCTATTCCCGAAACCGTCCATGTCGGGTCACGTTAAACCGCCCCTCGGACGGCAAGAACCGCTGGAACCGGCCGGTCCTCAGGATCGAATAACGGAGGTTTCGGACCTGAGCCGGGGAAGGCGCCGAACCGCTCGGGCGAGAGACGCTGAATCACTCCGTCTCGATGACCTCGCCGTGCTGAAGACGGCGAGGCGTGCGCGCGGCGGGGCGACCCTGCGGGCGGTGTTGCTGGGGGCTACGGTTCTGGTGACGGGGTGCGCGTGGTTGTCGGGGGCGGTCGCGGCTTTTCGCCTTGCCCGGCACGTCGAATCCGATCCAGAGTGCGTTCATCGCGGTGGTGACGATCTGTTGGCGAGGGATGTGTTGATGTTCGTACCACAAAGATGTGCAAGTCCTTGGAGAACGCTGAAAAAGATCGTCCAGGACCGAGGTCGAGCGCTTCGGGCTTTTTTCATCCGGCGATTTGTGCGGTGCCGGGTTGCTGGGCGAGCAGTGGGAGTAGCGCAGCTATCCTTCTGCGCGGCGACGTCGCGGTGGAGCCGCTTGGACTTCGGGGTCACCGCTGGTGTGGGCAAGGACATGCGCCATGCGTAGAGGTGGGTCTCGGTGTAGGCGAACCAGGCGTCGAAGGCGGTGGCTATGCGTTGTCCGCTGGGCGGTTGGTCGTCGAGCTGCTCTCGCCATAGGGCGCGTAGCTCGGCGAAGTGGCGTGCGGTCGCCGCACCAGCCACCTGAGCGCCCCCCGAAAAATTGCCCTCGTCGACCTAATCTCATCTGGGTGTGGGGGAAATAGAATCGGTAGTTATCCCGGCTGACATCCGCCGCCCAGTCGGCGAAGCTCGCCGCAAACGACAGACGCGACCGCCGCGTCCGACGAGGAGGTTCCTCATGAAGAAGCTCTTGGGCCGTAGGCCCTTCGTAGCCGCCGTCATCGTCCTCTGCGCCTTGGTCGTAGCTGTCGGCGGGGGGGCGGGTGCGCGCGCCACCGGAGACCTTATCCACGCGTGCGCCAAGAAGTCGAACGGTGCACTGCGCGTTGCTGGCCACTGCAAGCACAGCGAGCGGGGCGTCTCGCTGTGGAACGTCACTCGCCCCACCATGACATGGCACCACTGGCGCCACTGGCGCCACTGGCGCCACTGGCGCCACCAGCCCCCGCGGCCCGGCCAGCACCAAGCAGGCGTCATCGCTGGCTTCAAGGATCGTCCCGTGCCTCTTCCATTCTCGACCACGACGTACCCGACCGAGGCGACTCTCAACCTGCCGGCTGGGAAATGGGCTGTGTTCGCCAAGGCAACCGTCACGGACGTGGCCGGTGCGGGTGCAACGATTGCGCACTGTCAGCTCGTCTCCTCAAGCAGGCGATTTCAACGACACGGTCTTAGCGCTCGACGACCACAACGTGGGAAGCCCGCGTTCTCGGGAGCTTTGGCGCTCAACGTGGATGCTCAGCTCGACCGTAGCCGGTACGGCCCAGCTTGCCATTATACGAAATGAAGGCGGCGGCAACCCCAACATCGCGTTCATGAAGATGTCGGCGATCCAAGCCGCCAGCCTCACGAACTCCGCGGGGTATCGCACGCGGCGAGCCTATCTCTTCGATTTGGAGAACCGCCCAGCACAGGCTCGCGGCGCGGCCGGGCTGGCCTGCCTCAAAGGGGTAGCGCCATCAACGGCGCGAAATCCAACGCTTAGTGTTTGTCGCCAGTGAGGCCCAGCGGTGGCGTCGAGGACGGCTTGGTCGTCGGCGTCGGATTGGCGTAGGGGTCGGAGCTGGCCGGACGGCGGGGGCTGCCGGTTGAGCTCGTAGCGCCCGAGCGAGTTCACGTGGGCGTGGGTGACGGGTGCCAGGCGTGCCAGCGCGTCTCGTCAGCGACGAGGTCGGGTTGGGCGGTGTGGAGGTGGTCGATCGCGGCAGTCATGTAGCGAGCGTTCCAGACCTGGACGGCGTTGACGAGGATCTGAAGGCACAGTGCATGTCGGCGATGGTCATCTTCCTCAGCGGGAAGCTGGCACGGGAGCCGATCACGAGATGGCGACGCAGCGCGTGCAGCGTCTCGCCCTTATTCAGTTGGCCCACGATCCGGGCTCGCTGCACGGGGTCGGCGCAGTCGCGGAGGAGGAAGTTGGTGCGCACGATGCGGCCGTATTCGCTCAGGGCTGTGGCGAGCGGGCTCTGGGGGGTCGCTGTTTTTCAGGCGGCTGATCAGAAGGCTGGCGGGCACCCAATCGCGCTTGAGCGAGGCAGCAGCGCGGAGCAGGTCGTCGTACTGCTCGTGGATCGGTTGGGGGCGCGCACGGGTGCGCAGGACGGCGTCGACAGGCAGGCCGGGGGATCGCCGAGGAGATACAGACGCAGATCGCGGCGTCTCTCAGCCGCGGGATGAACCGGAGGCCGAGCAGATCGAACAGCGCGAACACGAGCTCGGTGGCGCCGTGGGTGTCGGTCGTGTGCTCGGCGATCGGCAACTGGGTGTGCAGGATCGCTTCGAGGGTGTGGATCGCTTCGCGCTCGGCGACGGAGACGACCTTGGTGCCGTATTGGCTGTACTGGTCTGAGACCCAGTTGAGGAGGTTCAGCGCGCCGCGGCGGAAGCCGAACTCGCGGGCGAACGGGTCGGCGGCGGCCGCACGGCCGCGGGCGGCGGAGCGCTGCCCGTCAGAGCTTGAGAACGTGCCCGGTGCCCCAGTGCGCGGCGAGCTGCAGCTGGTGCAGGTAGTCGACGAGCACGTCGTTGGCGGCCTGGAGCTGCTCGTCGCCGAGATACCACTCGGTCGCCCACGCGAGCTGGCGGTAGCTCAGCGGGCAGCACTCGGCCATCCGGGTCGGCCCGAGGTTCAGACCCTCAGGCGAGCAGCGCGGCGTGGAGATGCTGTTGAAGATCGCCATCCGTGGGGTGGCGCCGGCGGCGTGGGTGAGCTGGCCGGTGAACCCCGTCCAGCCCTGGACCTCGGCGAGCAGGTCGGGGATGTCGATGTGCGGCGTCAGGCGATCCAGCTCCGCCCGGAGCCGAACCGCCGCAGGGTTCTCATCCAGCGCGTCCGGAGGCGAGAGCTCAAGGCGACCGCGCGACCAGGCGCACGCCGTCGCCGGCGTCGACGGCGGCCTGCAGGCCGCGCAGCGCCTGCTGCTGCTCGGCCTCGAGCTCTCCCAGGCGCTGGTCGGCGTCTAGGGTGCGCCCGAACGTGACAGCGAGCTCGTGGCGGTCGGCCTGCCAGCGCTCGGCGGGCATCAGGAAACCGGCCGGGTCGGCGTAGCGGCGACCGACCGGGCGAAACATCCGCCCGGCGCGTAACGCGTCGCGAACGACGAACCACAGCGCCAGCTCAAAGCGGGTGCGCTGCACGCGGCCGTCCTCGTCCAGACCCAGGCTCGCCACGCCTTCGGCACCAGCTCGATCGGCTCGTCGACGAACCGCCCCGCGCGTGGCGCGGACGCGCTGAGCGCGGCGAGCAGCTCGTCGTCGGTGCGGGCTTGCGCCGCGCAGTTCCACGGCGTCCAGGACGGCGTGCATCGCCGGACGCAGATGGCTGTAGCTGCCGCGGACCTGGTCGAGCTGCTGGACATCGATCGGCGGTAGCTGTCCGGGTCCACGGCGGCCGCGGCCTGCAGCCGCTCCAGGCCGATCTCGTTGCGGACGCGATCGAACGGCAGCTCGCCGGTGGCGGCACACTCCAAGCAGGATGCGACAGGCGCTGCCCAGGGCGGCGAGCTCATCGCGCTGACGGGCGGTGCGCCGGCGCTGTTCATCTACGCGGCGTCGCGCGCGGCCGTCGGTCAGGCGCAGGAGCTTGTCGAACAGGTCCAGCAGCTCGTCGCCGCGCTCGATCACCAGCGCGTGCAACAGCACCAGCAGCAGCGGGTGCCGGCGGGTGGGCTCAAGGCGCCGGAGCTGCTGGGCGGTCATCCGGCGGCCCAGCGCCTCAAGCGCTCGCCGCCGAGCTGGCGGCAACATGCACACGTCGACTCGCCGGCGCCGAGCTCGACCAGCCGGCCGTAGTGGCCGACCTGCCCGATCAGCTCGCGAACGCCGGCTCTTGAGGCCCGCCGGCGCAGGTCGGCGAGATCGCTGGACTGGCCCGCCCCGCCATCCAAGAGCGCGTCCAATTCCCGCGGCGCGCGCGGGGCAGTTGATCTGCGAGCAGCCGTCGACGCGACGATGAGCGTCAGCGCGGGCGGTGGCGATCATCCTGACAAGCGTGTCAACCGGCGGGCGAAGCACCTGCCGGGCGCGGAGGTGCTCTCCGGCCAGCGCGATCAGCGTCGCCGGAGGATCATGCTCGACCGCTCGCTCGAGCAGCCACCGCGCGAGCCGCTCACAATCGCTCGTCATCTCGCCGCCAACCGAGATGCGCCAGCACGAGCCGCCGTGGTCGCTGCGGGTCTGCTGCCGCGCACCGTAGGCCAGGAGCTCGTGCGGGGCGGCATCGACCTGGGCGGCGAGAAACCCCAGCGCCTCGTCCGGGATCGACGCGACGTCGTCGGGCACGAACCCCAGGAACCGCAGCGCGCACAACGACACGGCCAGCCCGAGCCGGTTCTCCGGCCCGCGCTGATCGAACACCAACGTCGCGGTCACGATCTTGAAGCGCAAAGCATGCGCGGAGATCTTCGACGGCGATGCGATCGGGGAACCGCTCAAGCCTCCTGCGTTCGGTCTCGTTCGGGTGCCCCAACGCCTCGCCTCGGTCAGTAGTCGATCGCAGATCCTCGACCGCCCGCTGGCGATCAGCCGCGGACGGCAACGTGTAGCGCCGCGTCGTCTCCAGCTTGGTATGACCCGCCAGCTCGGCGACCATCACAAGATCGTTTCCTCGACGCACGAGGCCGGTCAGGCACGTGTGCCGCAACGTGTGCGCCGATAGCTGCAGCCCCGCCGCGGCCGCCACCACCCGAACGTCGCGATCAGCCGAACGGGCAGACAGCCGCTCGCCGGTTCGGCTGACCCACAGCGCCCGCTCGCCCTCACGCGCGATCACGGCGCGCTGCTCCAGTCACTCATCGAGGACCTGCCGGACGAGCGCGTTGAGCGGCACTTCGCGCCGGATCTCACCCTTGCCGACCACCGCGAGCACGCCCTTGCGAGTCATGATCCGCACATCCTCGACGTCGAGCGCCACCGTCTCGGAGATCCGCAGCGCCGTGAACAGCATCAACACAACGAGCGAACGCGCCCGGATCGGCGCCGCCTCCGCAGCACGCAGCAGCCGGCGCTGGGCGGCCTCGTCCAGCGCCCGCGGCGCGGCCAGCACAGGCTTGTCGCGCCGCACATTCGGCCGGCCGAGCTCCAAGCAGCGATACAACGCGTCCAGCGACGCGAGCGCAAGGTTCACCGTCGAGGGCGCGGCCTTCCGCTCGACCTGCAGATAGCGGCGAAAGTCGCGAGCCGCGTGATCGCGCGCCAGCGGATCGGCCAGCGGGTCTCCCTGCCAGCCATCCCGATCGGGCGTGTCAGCCAGCCACGCGCAGTACGCCCGAACGTTTCGCGCGTACTCGCGCCGCGAACGGTCCGCCAACGGCCGCCCCACCAGCCAGCGCTCGAACCGCTCGGGCACGTCCGCGAGGTCGCCCAGATCGCTCATCAGACGGGCGAGCCTATTTGTCGCCACGGCGGAAGCCCGATCGGCGCCGCCTCCGGGCCTGGTTTGCCGCCATGACAGCCGTTCCGTGGCGACTAAGAGCAGTTAGCCGCCATCTGCATCGTGCGCGCTTTCCGCGGCGAAGCGCATGTCGTGCGCACCTTCGATCCCGAGCGCTAGATCGCTTTGCAGGCGCACAGAGCTTGGCCTGCGCCGTGGGCCGTGCCGCGGCCGCGCGACTGCCGGCCACCAGCGTCCACTTCGCTTCGACGCGAGCGTCGTCGAAATCGCGGCTCGCACCCAGGCGGGCGAGCAGCTTCTTGCCCAAGAACGCCGGATCGGCCTCAGCAGCACCAAGCCGCTTGCACCGCGCGCTCGATTTGGGAGATCAGCTCGCGAGCGAACCGCAGCATCCCGCGCGGGTCTAGGGACAGTGTCACGGGACCGCCTGGTGCCACGAAGGCAGCCGCGTAGCATGCTGTCTGCAGATGGCCGCCGTCACGCGCTGCCTCCGATAGCGCGACCCAGCCAGGGAAGGGGAGGTACAGCACTTCTTACTGGCACAAGCCACCCAAGCGCCTAACGCGAGGGTCGCCGCGGCATCGTCGCCGTGCCGATGCTGGCGGCGGTATGGGTAGCGGCGACGCTTGCGCTGTCGTCCGTCAGCCAGGCCAGCGCCTACACCCCGCCGCCGTGCGGCCCGAACACCACCCCCGAACGCGTGCCCGTTCCCAGCCCACCCAGACAAGGGGTTATCGGTTGCGGCAACCCGCCCTCCTTGAGGACACGATTGCTTGTGGGGCTACGTCCTGAACCCCCACGAATGCGCTAGCGAAGCAGAACGGGCATTGATGCCAACAACGCGTATTACACCGCGAACTTCGCGATGCCGCCGCATAGCACCATCATCCTCCACGGCCAGTTCCCACACTCGCGGTTCTACAGCTTCACGACGTACGGGACCGTCAACGGAGTGGTTGGTATCGCCACCAACTGGATCTTCGACTACCAGATCAACCCCGACCCGGGTTCGCAGAACCCGTTTACCAAGCCGGGGCGTTCGTCGAGACGTCAGAAAGCGGAACTTCACCCTGACGATCAGCTCCGAGGTCAAGCCCAACGATCCGGCACCAACGCGCTGGGGCTGGGGGGCGCAGGGCAGACCGATCAGGTGCAGCAGGTCAACGTCACCGTTGCGCTTCTACCTCCCGGATCGACTGTACCTGCCGGTGACCCCCGACGAGCAACATCATGGGTGGAGTGGCGCCACCGACCCACACCATCGTTCTCAGAGAACGGGAAGACCTACACCGGCAAAGCCATGTGCAACGCCGTGCACTCCACCCCCGGGTCCCTCAACGGGACTTTCTTGTTCTCCTCGGTCTCCCCAACCGCCTGTACCCTTTCTGCGGCCCCTCGGCCCGGTGGGTCACCCAGCCAGGCGCGTGCCTGACTCGCGGCTGATATTCAACCAGACTCAGATCCTAAAGCCGCTATTCCAGAACACATCATTCGCGTTCCTGATCCCCTACTTCTACAACGAGACTCCCTCACAGTCATTCTTCCCCCAACCCGGCGAACACGTACATCCTCCAGTACATCGACCGCCGGCTCGGGCCTGCCCCCGGTGGGCACAACGTGTTCGTCGATGTCACTTCAAGATTCCCACCACCCCCGGTGACGTCTGCGTGGCAATCCCAGACCCGAACAGCAACGGGACCGTTAAGGCCCGGTATGAGTCGTTGTGGCAGGAGCGCCTCGCCCGCGATTGCTACGAACATCCAGCAGTTCGAGAAGTGTCTGAACGACGAGACGATGCTGCCGACAGGAACGGATGGTCACGATCGTGCTCAGCGCTCGCCCAGGATCGCCCAAAGGACGCGACAGCCCGATGCGGCGTTGCCTGGCAGAAGCTCAGCCCCTACGGGAACAATTTCGGAGTCCGCACTGGTCACGGGCAAGCACCTCGTCGACCCTGGCGTGCTTCCCGGCGGCCGGCTGGGGAAGGGCACCGACCCGTACCTGTACGGGGTAGTCATCCGCCACAGCTGCCCAACACCGACTTCGGGCCGGCATCGCCAACATCCCCGACCAACAGCCGTCATCAAGCCGTTCCTCGGCTCCTATTACCCCGGCGGTACCTACATGACAGCCCGTCAATTCGACCGCACCCATCCCTGTGGCGGCACATTCACCAGGTAGACGGGAGGTGGCCGGTCGCGAGCCGGCGGCCCTCAACACGCGCCAAGGCTGCCAAGCGGGTCTCCGCGGGATGATGCCCTTGCCGCTTCAATCAAGGCAGGTGCGAGAACGCCTACGGGAGTTTTCCAGGCGGCGAGCCCTTGATTAACACCACGCGAAGTGGCGCAGCTCAAGCGCGGCCTTGACTCCGGTCCGGCCCCGGCTACACTCTGGCATCCGGGATGTCACCTGATTCACGCTCCTGAGGACCTGACCCTCTCCCTGAACACAGAATACGGTTGTGCAGGCACTGGAGCTAATGATCCTGATTCCGGTCAGCTTTTCGCTTCTGTTCTGCAGCCTTCGATGATTTAATCGACGCGCGAGCAAATGCCTTATATGTACGTCTTAGCTTTGGGGGATAAATGGGGCCAGCAAGTAAAGATTTCCTTATAAATGCGATCCATCTCGTAGACGTTAATGGATCGACGAACATTCCTACGGTTCTGTTGTATGGAAGCGACGCTCCCAGCGTCGGCTCTGAAGCGCTTTCTAAAGACTCATCTCGACACAACATCAATGAAGATTTCAAGGTCGATCTTGGCAATTCGCGACCTGGGACATCGGTCATTGCTCGTTTTCGGTGTGGCGATGGAAAGAATAGATCGGCTGCTGAGCTTACAGCTGACTTCCTCCATCAGGTAGTCTCGCGGGTGAATGCCTGGATGACAGCCCAGGACCTTAAGCCGGCTGCCAGCGTCCTAGTAGCAGAACCATTTAAGATGCAAGAAGGTTTAGTCTCTGAAGACTGGCTGGTCAACTATAGAAGCTATCTCCGTCGAATTCTATCTGGCAAAGGACTCAGTAATATAGAGTTTTTGCCCGAGCCCTTCGCTGTTTATCAATACTACAGATATGGTGTAAAGCATCCAATTGTAGCGGAAAGACGCAGACACAACGCGCTTGTCATCGATTTCGGCGGCGGCACCTTCGACGTTTACCTCATTCAAACGACAAAGGACGGAGATGTCAGCGAAGGTGGTCGTCTCGCAAAACCGGTCTCTGCGTCATCTGAACCCACCGGCGGATTTTTTTATAAACCGCGCGATCGCAGAAGAAGTCACTCGAAAACTGCTCGCATCTCGGAATATCGGGGCGAAGCTCAAGACGGCGTTCACTTTATACAAGCAGTGGCGGCGAGGCGAAATTAATCTCTCCACGCTATCTGTTGAGAATCAGAACTTCATCCAGCACCAACGTCAGCTAGCTTATCGGGTTGAAGAAGCTAAAGTGGCACTATGCCGGATGATGAGGACCTGGTCTCTCGACGATGTCCTGAACTTGTAGTACCGATCACTGCACCTAAAGACCCTTTCGTGCCTATACCGGAAATGGTAAGTTTCCAGTTCTCAGCCGGCGAGTTCCGAGCGCTATTTCGAACTAAGATTTGGGAGCCACATCTTCGGCCTGCAATCAAGCTTGCCTTGCAGCGTGGGCTGGAGGAATTAAACGGTGCACCGATCACGGTCGTGCTGTTGTCCGGTGGGTCTGCGAACATCCGTTGGATTGTCGAGCTTTTGCAATGCGACTTTCCAAAGGAACTGTCTGAGTCGGAAATCCTGCAATTGACGGACTTTCAAGAGGTTGTTTCCAAAGGACTGGCAGTAGAATGCGCACGGCGCTTTTACACTGGAGAGCGTCAAGGAGACTTTGGAGCTATAACCTACAACCGCCTGTGTGCGCTATTGGATCCAGATGAAACGGGAAACGCTCTGAAGAGATTCAAGCCGGTCGACGAGTCAGTTCCGACAATCGACATCCCAGGAGTACTCCTTCCATCCGCGAGCGCAATAACACGTCTGAAGAACAAGCCCTTGAAATGGAAGGTACATCTCGACCACGCTCCCAGGCGTCGCTTGGATTCTTTTTTCTGAGGTCGAGTTTCGATCCAGACGATGCGGCTAATTTACAAAATCTCGAAGAACACGTCGTGTTTACGCCAAGCAAGGGGCGGCTTGATAGTGATTTGACGATTGAGCTATGTATCGCAGATGACGGAACCGCAACCCCGCGCTTCATCTACCGACAAGGGAGAAACGAAGCAGAAACGGTCTCGCAGAAGGGGCGTGCATTTTACCTAGACAGCACAACCGGCGAAGAGAGGGGAGCTGTCGAATCCTTTTTGGGCCTGGATTTTGGGACCAGCAATACCTCAGTGTCGTTTGTAGACGAAAGAGCTATTCAAACCTTCAAAAGACGATCGGTGGAGAGGTCGTGGAATGAACTGAGCGATCTCTCATCCACGCTACCGTTTCCACTAGCTGGTCCGCTCGCAAACTATCTCTGCCAGACTGAACCCCACAGACTCGCAGCTGCGGCCAGAGATTTCCTTGAGTCTGCTCTGACGATGGCAGCGTACCTAGTCTATCTGGAGTACTGCGTAAACAAGGGACGATCGGAAAGCAGAGTATTTAAGAACCTTACAAAGCGTTCGGCAGGGCCGCTTTGGAGCATGTTTCAGACTTGTATGAAGTCAAGACGTCCGACCGATACGTTCGCCTCGGTGTATGGTGCTCTGCTTGAACCGGAGCTCTTCAAAGAAATCGATCAGGCAGTGACGTTGGTGGCTCAACGCAAACATGGTAAGGTATCCGAAAACTCAGCTAATGTGTTGAGGCCCGTTCAAATCCTTGCGAATGTAAGCCAACAGCTCTTCTCTTCCAACGTTTTTGGATTTTTTCAGCAGGTTCAGAAACAAAGATTTGGCGCACGCTATCAGGGAATTTTCAGGCATGCACATGGCCGTGCTCCGTTTGTCGAGACGTCCAACTACAGTGGTAGCATCGCGTTCAGCGAAAATGAAACGTATGTGGTCAATACTGCGCGAGATCGCGCGGTTTCGGTGGAACCGTTAATCCTATGGGAACAATGTCCAGAGCATCCCGAATTTGAAAACGGGCATTGTTATGTTTTCGATTCGGAGGAACGGGATGCGACCTTCACGTACAAGGCGGTTGGATATTCTTGTGTGCTCCGAGCGGCAAGGTGGGCCGTTCTCTCAACTGCATGATGCTGTGGCGAGCCTGAGGACTGCGGATGCTGTCGTGTATCCGGTTGAGGTTCGACTCGACAGGCAAACCCTTGATGCGCAGCAATGAGATTGCGGAGTGGGTCATCCTGAGGGTAAGCGAAACGCTCTGATTCGCACTCAGACGAGCTGCTCATTAAAGGGCGAGTGTGCGGTGCGCTGACGCACCGAGAAGATCGAATCCCATAGCCGTTCATTCGTCGGCCCGCTCAGTTCAACTCCGGGTTCCGTATTATCAGCATCATTCCAACAGCCATCAGAACAGCCACCAAACGATTTGGCCTCTCGGAGTTGAGAGGCCAAAATCACCATAAACTCTTTGTTTTGTTGGTGCCGGGAGGGGGGGTCGAACCCCCACGAGGTTGCGCTCGGCGGATTTTGAGTCCGCTGCGTCTGCCAGTTCCGCCATCCCGGCCTTTATCTCAGGGCTCTGTCAAACCGCTATGATTTCGCGGGACACAGCTCGCAAGACCATCGTCAGTCTCGCACGGCGGCCCGCAGGTCGCAAGCACCGCGTCGGAACACGTGGTCACTGCACCATGCCCGTTCGCCAGCCCAAATACTACCTGCCCGCGGGAAGCACCAGATACTGCTCCAACTTTCCATCGGGCTCCTCATAGGTCGTCACCGTAAGTCGCCGATCGGGAAACTCCACGCGAAACGCCCGGAAGATCATCCCGCCGCGCGACTGCTCGGCTACCTGCGTAAAACTCTGCGGGTTGCCTAGCGGCTTCAGGCTGCTTGCGAAATCCTGGATCGCCTCCTGAGTGAAGTAGTTGCTGCATAGCTCGGTCAACTGCGACCGATCGAGCTGCCCGTTCTGCAGCCCGGTAAATATTTTTAACGCGCGTGCTTCGGCGGCCTTCGCTCCCGTATCCTGAGCGGCATTCGTGCCTGCCACAAGCACAATTGGCGCCAGCGCACGGGCAATCGTCGCCGCCGCACTCGATGCGTCGATATTCGTCAGCACCGTGATCGCTGCTTTGCTGTCCGGATACACCGTGTTCTGCGAGACGAACCCGGAAACCTCGCCGCTGTGCGAGATCACATGCTGCCCCTCGCGCTCGCTCACCTGCACGCCCAGCCCGTAGCCTGTTTCTTTCCCGTTCTTCAGCTTCACGTTCGTGAACATCGCGTCATACGACGCCGGCTTCAGTAAAGAGCGGTTCATCATACTGATGTTCCACAGCGCCAGGTCATGCGGCGACATCGCGAGCTCGCCCGCGGCGAACATCCATCCCGTGCCTTCGAGCGGCGCCGGCCGCAGCGGTCCCAGCGCGTGCTGGTAGTAGCCGGTCGGATCGCTCGCCGGCAGGTGGCTCGCATCCTGGTCGCGCACGCCGGTCATGTGCAGCGGCTCGAAGATGCGCTCGCGCAACTGCTCCACCAGCGGCTTGCCGCCAACAATCTCCGCAATCCGCCCTGCGATTACATAATTCGTATTCGAGTATTGCCACTGCGTCCCCGGATCGAAGTCCAGCGGCTTTTTGCCCCAGACATCCAGGATGTGCTGCGCTGTAGACGGCGCCATCATCGACGTCATCACATAGTCTTCCGGCCAGTAATCCTGATAGCCCGCGGTCATGGAAAGCACCTCCCGCACCGTCACCTCATTCGCGCGAGTCAGCTCCGGCAGATACTTCCCAACCGGATCATCCAGCGTCATCTTGCCGTCTTCGACCAGCATCAGGATCAGCGCCGCCGTGAACTGCTTGCTCACCGACCCGATCGAATACTGCATGTCCGTCGTCGCCGGCATCGGCGGCTCGAGCCGCGCTTTGCCGTACGCGTGCAGGTACACGATCTTCCCGTTCTCGACCAGCGCAATCGAGGCGCTCGGGATGCCGGTGTCCGCAATCACTTTCTCAACGGCCTGGTCCGCCCGCGCCGCGTCTGCAGCATCAAGTGTGTTCGCGGCCTGAGCGGACAAGGTCGCAGCAAGCGGTCCCAGCAGCAGGGAAGCAGTCGTAAGCAGAAGTGTTGCGGAGCGCATGGTTGCGAGAGTATCAAGAACCGAGCGGATCGGAGCGCAAACCATCGAACGGCGTTTGGATTTCCTACCCTCCGGGGCCATACTGGATTCAACTACGTTCAAGTGGGTCAGGCTGCGCACGGGGGATGGCTATGTCGGAGCAGGACGGCATCAGTAAGGTGATCGAGGGGTATCGACACTTCAGCGAAGAGATTTACCCGGAGCATCGCGAGCTGTTCGACGAACTCCGGGACAAGCAGAATCCCCAGGTGCTCTTCATTACCTGTGCCGACAGCCGCATCGATCCCTCGCTTATCACCCACACCGTTCCCGGCGAGCTGTTCATCTGCCGCAACATCGGCAACATTATTCCTGCGTATGGCGAGATGTTGGGCGGTGTCTCCGCCGTTGTCGAATACGCGACGGTCGGGCTCAAGGTCACGGAGATCATTGTTTGCGGTCACTCGGATTGCGGCGCGATGAAAGCGCTCCAGAATCCGGACGCGCCATTCCTGGCGGGGATGCCCACCGTCAAGGCTTGGCTGCGCAATGCTCAGGCCGCCCTGGGAGTGGTGCGCGCCACGGACCCCGAGGCATCGGGCGATCACCTGGTTCGCGCCCTGACCGAGGAAAATGTCCTTCTGCAACTCCAGCATCTGCGGACCCATCCCGGCGTGGCCGCTGGCCTGGCCACCGGCAAATTGCGGTTGCATGGCTGGATCTACAGCATCGGAGACGGTCGGGTGGATGCCTTTGACGAGGCCACACGCCGGTTTCGTCCGATCGAGGAAGTCCTTCCTCGTCCGGACAAGCCGTTCGGGGCTCCAACGGAGCTTTCTACCGCCCAACCGTCTACAAAAGCTGGTTGATAGTTGGTAGGCAAGCCATTATTTATCAATATGTTGTATTAATGTCCGGCTGAACTTGCCTCGAACGTCAAGTCGCGTTCCTGCTCTCCTCCTCATCCGCAAAAGTCTGGAATCCTGCCAGACGATTCCTGCATCAGATACATTGACAATAAGTCACTCAAGTGCGACATTGATCGGAAAACGCGCACGAGCGATGAGGTCAGGAGAGTTATGGCAAAGATTATCGGTATCGACCTGGGCACCACCAATTCCGTGGTGGCCGTCATGGAAGGCGGAGAGCCCAAAGTCATCCCCAACAGCGAGGGTGACCGCACCACTCCGTCCATTGTGGCCTTTACCAAGACCGGTGAACGGCTGGTAGGCCAGACGGCAAAGCGGCAGGCGGTGACAAATCCGCAGAACACGATTTATTCCATCAAGCGCTTCATGGGCCGCCGCGCCAATGAAGTCAGCGACGAAATGAAGATGGTGCCCTACACCGTCAAGGCGCAGGGCGACCATGTGGTTGTCGAAGCCCAGGGCAAGGACTACACCCCGCCGGAGATCTCGGCGATGATCCTGCAGAAGTTGAAGCAGGCGGCCGAGAGCTACCTCGGCACCACCGTGAGCGAAGCAGTCATCACCGTCCCCGCATACTTCAATGATGCGCAGCGCCAGGCGACCAAGGACGCCGGCCGCATCGCCGGTCTGGACGTCAAGCGCATCGTCAACGAGCCTACGGCTGCAGCGCTCGCCTACGGTCTCGATAAGAAGAAGGATGAAACCATCGCGGTCTACGACTTCGGCGGCGGCACCTTCGATATCTCGATCCTCGAGGTTGGCGAGGGCGTCATCGAGGTGAAGTCCACCAACGGCGACACCCATCTGGGCGGCGACAACATCGACCAGCGGATCGTCGATTGGCTGATCGATGAGTTCAAGAAGGACGAAGGACTGGATCTGCGCTCCAAGGGCAACGAGATGGCCCTGCAGCGTCTGAAGCAGGCCGCTGAGGCAGCCAAGATTGAGCTTTCCACGGCAATGGAGACGGAGATCAACCTGCCCTTCATCACCGCGGACGCGAGCGGTCCGAAGCACCTGGTCCGCAAGCTGACTCGCGCCAAGCTGGAGCAGCTTGTCGATGACATCCTGCAGCGCTCGATCGAGCCTTGCAAGAAGGCCATGGCAGATGCCGGCGTGAAGGCGGACCAGATCGACGAAGTGGTGCTGGTCGGCGGTCAGACCCGCATGCCGAAGATTCAGCAGATCGTAAAGGAGCTCTTCGGCAAGGAGCCGCATCGCGGCGTGAACCCGGATGAGGTGGTCGCGATTGGTGCAGCCGTGCAGGCCGGCGTGCTGGCCGGCGAGGTCAAGGACCTGCTGCTGCTCGACGTGACGCCGCTCACGCTATCGATCGAAACTGCGGGCGGAGTTGCAACACCGATGATCGCGCGCAACACCACTATCCCGACCAAGAAGACGGAGACCTTCTCGACCTTCGCGGACAACCAGAGCGAAGTCGAAGTCCACGTCCTGCAGGGCGAGCGCTCGATGGCGGCGGACAACCGTACGCTGGGCAAGTTCAAGCTGGGCGGCATTGTGCCGGCCCCGCGCGGCGTGCCGCAGATCGAGGTCACCTTCGACATCGACGCCAACGGCATCCTGAACGTGCTCGCGAAAGACCGCGGCACGGGCAAGGACCAGAAGATCACCATCACGTCCTCTTCGGGTCTGAGCAAGGATGAAGTCGAGCGCATGGCGCGCGATGCCGAATCGCACGCGTCGGAAGACAAGGAGAAGCGCGAGCAGATCGAGGCCCGCAACGGTCTCGACAGCATGGTCTACAACATCGAGAAGATGTTGAAGGAGAGCGGCGACAAGGTCTCTGGCTCGGAGAAGAGCGATGTGGAATCTGCTCTGGCCGATGCCAAGAAGACCCTCGAAGGCACGCCGAGCGCAGGCGAGCTGAACGCGGCACGGGAGAAACTGACCGCTGCCTCGCACAAGCTGGCCGAAGCCATGTACAAGGCCACCGCGAACGCTCCGACGGACGGCGCCCAGGCTGCTGCCGGAACCACGGCAGAAGCGGGCGATGAGCCGAAGAAGGACGAGGGTGTCATCGACGCCGAGTACGTGGACGTCGAAGACAAGAAGTAAACGCCGGACGGAAGTAATGCATCGGCAGATGACTCGAATGTCGTCTGCCGGGGCACTGGTAAGGGGCGCTCGCAGCGATTGTGAGCGCCCCTTGCGATATCCGGCCGATAAAGGAAGTAACAGGGAAGTAGAGGAAGCAGGCGGAGATGCAACAGAAGAACGGGCACACGAATCATGGCGCGTCAGGACAGGGGAGGGCGGCCGCGGAGGAACAGACAATGACGAACACCATGTGGCGCTGCGTGCAATGGCGCGCCGGACAAATCCTGAACAAGGTGCTCTTCAACACAAAATCAGAGGCGGAGACTTTCTGCGCTCAGATGCACCGCACCGAGCCGGACATCTTCTGGCGCATGGAGCCGGTCGAAGCCGGCTGGTCTGGAACTAAAGCTCGGACAACATCGGTTGTCATCCTGAGCGAAGCGAAGGACCTGCAGTTTGCTCGATGCCCTCAGCAGACTGCGATCGTGAAGCGGGTTGTAACCACCGAGGTGACGAAAGCAAAGATGCCCGAGGGAAATGAGGTCCACCGCTTTCGCGACCGGCAGGCAGCGATCTTTGCCGGCCGCACCGTGCACGCGGATTCTCCCTCGGGCCAGTTTCCGGACGCAGAGTTGCTCGATCAACGTAAGCTGCGCGGCATCATCGCGCATGGCAAGCATCTGGGCTATGACTTCGGACGCGATCTGATCCTGCACGTGCATCTCGGCCGCTTCGGCGATTTCTCCGAAGGCACCGGACCGCTGGCCGAACCGAAAGGGGCGCTGCGGCTTCGCATCTGGACAAAGCGTAAAGGCCAGATCGACTGGCTGGAATTGCGCGGTCCCTCCGACTGCTCGATTTACGACCAGAAGAAGTGGGAACGCCTGATGGCGCGCCTCGGCCCGGACCCGCTCGACATCCAGGCGGATCCGAAACCGGCCTTCGCCAAAATCATCGGGAGCAAGGCGCCGATCGGCCTTTTGCTCATGGATCAGTCGGTCCTGTCAGGTATCGGTAACATCTATCGTGCGGAGTTACTCTATCGCGCGAAGCTCAGTCCCTTTCGGGCGGGCAGAAATGTCGATCCAGAAGTCCTGCGTGCGATATGGAAGGATGCAAAGCAACTGATGATCGGCGGAATGATCGACCGCAGGATCGTAACCACGCGCCCAAAGGACCGTCCTCACCGCCGGGGACCGGCCCAGCGCGAAGAAGTGCACTATGTTTATAGGCGGCGCGGAAAGCCGTGCTTTGTCTGCGGCACGGCGATCCGGAATCAGGACATGGCGGGCCGTACCCTCTATTGGTGCCCGGTCTGTCAGAAGGATTAAGCGGGAGCAAGCAGACGGTAGAACGGACGACAGGACACAATGCCATCCACACAAAACAAAGACTATTACGGCCTGCTTGGAGTCAAGAAAACGGCCACGGCGGAGGAGATCCGCAAGGCCTTCCGCAAGCTTGCGCGCAAATATCATCCCGATGTAAATCCCGGCGACAAGAAGGCGGAAGAGAAGTTCAAGGAAATCTCGGAAGCCAACGACATCCTGAGCGACGAGAAGAAGCGCAAGGTCTACGACCAGTTCGGCTTCTACTCCGACCAGATCGATCCTGCGCAGGCTGAGGCGGCCGCGCGCGGCGGCTATGGGCGTCCGCGCGCCGGCGGCGCAGGTCCGCAGCAGGGCGTGCCCTTCGATTTTGAGGGCTTCGATTTCTCCAACTTCGAAAGCGGTCCCGCGGCACAGCAACAGCCGCCATCGGGCGCACCGGGCAGCGGCGGCTGGGGCGGTTTCCGCGACATCTTTTCCGGGATGTTCAATCAGCAGGGCGGCAAGCAGGCGCAGCGCGGCCCGCAGCCCGGCACGGATATCGAATACACGGTCAACGTGGATTTCTGGACTGCGGTTCGCGGCGGCACCGCGCGGCTGCAGATTCTGCGCCAGGAGACCTGCCCCACCTGCCACGGAAAAGCCTCCTCCGGCGCGCCGATGCAATGCCCGGAGTGCCACGGCACCGGCCATGTGACGCAGATGGGCGGCCGCATGAAATTCAATATCCAATGCCCGCGCTGCGGCGGCTCGGGGCGCATCCAGGAGAGCTGCCCCACCTGCCACGGCGACGGCACGGTGCAGCGGCCGGAGACCATTGAGTTCCGCATCAAGGCGGGCACGCGCGACGGCCAGCGCATCCGCCTTGCGGGCAAGGGCAATGCCGGCACCAACGGCGGCCCGGCAGGCGATCTGTACCTGATCATCCGCTCCGGCCCGCATCCGGTCTTTCATCGGGTCGCGGACAATATTGAGATCAGCGTACCGGTGCGTGTGGACGAGGCCGCGCTGGGCGCAAAGATCGAAGTGCCCACCATCGATGGCCGGGCGCAGTTGCGTATCCCGCCCGGCACCCAGAGCGGGCAGAAGCTGCGTATGCGCGAGAAGGGCGTCCCGTCGGCCTCCCAGGAAGGCCATCGGGGCGATCAGATCGTTATGGTCGAGATCACCGTGCCGCAGCTCCGCGACGAGCGCTCGAAGGAGATCCTCCGGGAGTTCGCGCACCTGAATCCGGAGGACCCGCGGGCGGTGTTGTGGAGTAAGGTATAAAAGTCGAGACGTGTCGCCGGATGTTCCACGTGGAACATTAATCTATTTTAGATATATCTAGACTGTTCTTTACTGCATTCCGGCAACTGACGCGATGGTGGTAGTCAGCGGCTCACGGAGCACAGGTTCCAGCCTCGATCCCGTCCACAGCATGTAGTACTTACCGCAGCTACCGGCAACGTTGCTATGGCAGCCCTCATGACCAGCAGGCGGCTGTCCGGCTTGTATTGGAAGCCAACGTTCGCGTCCGGGGCGCCCTTGGGAGCGGTCAGATTGAAGCCCGGCTCATAGACGCGGCCGTTCAATTCGTCGACGATGAAGAAGGTAGTGCAGCCATCGCCGCAGCCCCATTGCAGCAGGGCATAGTGCCCGCCGAAATTGCTTCCCTGGCTTGATCCCTCAACGATCCGTGTGCGGAAATAGGCCTTGGTAGAGGTGTTGATGATGGGCTCGGACGTCAATCCCGCGGGCACCTTGATGGCCGGATAGTCGGATGCTGCCGGGGTCCAGGCTTGCTGGGCCTGAACCGGCTGGGCAAGTATGGATGCGACTGCAAAGGCGAAGGCGGCTGTTAGGAACCGTACGTTCTTCATGACGGAAGTGTGCACCGGGGCTCGGCAGATCACCAGCAAGTAATCAGTATTTCCTATTACCGAAGGGTGAAAATGGTCCCAAAATTACACGCCCCACCCGAAGTGCAACTTTTGGTGAATACGGTCATGTCATGGGCAGAGGCGCAGCTCAAGACGGAGGGACGCATTCCCGCCGCTGCAGCGTGGCTTCCGCGCAACAGTTCCGAGCCGGGCTTCCGTACTCTGGACGGACCGGAAATGGCCGCTGAGCTGTCGATCGCCCAGCAGGCGAGCCTGCTTGCCCGGGAGCTTGAGACCCCGTGGCGCCGGAATGAGCTGTCGGCCATCCTGCTGGCGGCGCCGGTGCTCTATGGCCGCAAAGGCTCCGCCGAGCGGACGGAGGCGGTGCGGCTGCACGTCGAGGCACACGGGGAGGCAGTCGACACATACTGTGCCGATATCCTTATGCCATACCGGATACGCGCCGCCGGACGGTGGCGCAGGGGCTCCCGGAACCGCGTACACTTCAGCCATCCGGTGGCGCAGGAGAGCGATTCCTTCACCTCGCTGTAGGGACACAAGACGAATGTCGACCAAACGCAAGTCCAAAGGCGCCTACATGATCTCCGCCGTCGCGGAGATGTATGAGATCCACCCGCAGACCCTCCGCCTTTATGAGCGGGAGGGGCTGCTGAAGCCCTCACGGACCGAGGGAAACACCCGCCTCTACACCGATGAAGACCTGGAGCGGCTGGAGTTCATCCTGAACCTGGCGCGCGATCTGGGGGTCAACATCTCCGGCATCGCGATCATCCTGCAGATGCGCGAGCGCATGGAGGAGATGAACCGGCAGATGCAGAGTTTTGTGGACTATGTGCGTTCCGAGATGCTCGAGCGCATGCAACATGCCGCTCCCAACATGAACGAGGCCGCCATGATTCCCCTGCGCAAAGCGGTGGTCATCGATCCCGCTCCTGTCCGGGAACGGAAACGCTAGGAGCGGAAGCGCTAGTAACGGAACGACTTAGTGTTTATCGCCCGACGTGCCATGGCCAAAACAGCCATAGGCAGCCGTTCCCCCACTGGAGTAGTCTAACTAGCAGTCCCTTACGGGTGACCCGATAATCGCGATGCTTCATCTCCTGCTCTCGCTGGGCGTTTTTGGCCTGATTACGTCCACCGTGTACGGCATCATGGTAGTGGCAGGAGTCCTTTACTTCCGCAGACACCGCCCTGTCGCCGACGGCGCGTTCACCCCTCCGGTGAGCCTGCTGAAGCCGCTGCATGGAGCGGAGCCCAATCTCGCCGAGCATCTCGAAGGCTTCTTCCGGCAGGACTATCCCGCGTATGAAGTTCTTTTCTGCGCCCGCACCCTGAATGATGCCGGTCTGAAGATTGCGCGCGAAGTCGCGGCGCGGTACCCAACCATCCCTGCGCGGTTCCTGACCAGCGGAGAGCCGCCCTTCGCCAACGCCAAAGTCGCGTCACTCGATCGCATGGCGCAGGCCGCACAGCACTCGATCCTGATCGTGAGCGACAGCGATGTCCGCGTGACGCCGGAGTATCTGCGCGCGGTCGTTGCGCCGCTGGCTGACGAGAAGGTCGGGCTGGTGACCTGTCCCTACCGCGGCGTGCCCAGTCCCGCGGCGCCGGCAGGCAATCCACGCTCTGCGGCGCTGTGGGCGCAACTGGAAGGCGCGGGCATGTCGATCGAAATGACGGCCGGCGTGCTGGTGGCCAACATGCTTGAAGGGATGCAGTTCGCGCTTGGCCCCACGATGGCGGTGCGCAGTGCGTGCGTCGAGGAGATCGGCGGCTTCCGCGCGCTGGGCCAGTACTGCGCGGACGATTTTCTACTCGGCAATCTGATCGCCGCGAAGGGACATCGCGTCGTCTTCTCGCATCACGCGATCGACCACATCGTGCTGAACACGGGCTTCGTCGACTCCATGCGTCACCAGGTTCGCTGGAGCAAGAGCACACGCTTCTCGCGCCCCAAGGGACACTTCGGCACCTCACTCACCTTCAGCATGCCCTTCGCGCTGCTCGCGTTTGTTGCGGCACTCTTGCTGCACTGGCCATGGGTGGCGTTCATTGCGCTCGGATGGGGCATCGCGAATCGCATGGCGCTGGCCGCCGTTGTTGGGGCTGCGGTCGTCCGGGAGCGCTCGCTGTGGCGGACCATCCTGCTGTTTCCGCTGCGCGACCTGATGGGTTTCGGCTTCTGGGTGGCGAGCTACGGCAGCAGCAAGATTCTATGGCGCGGCGAAGAGTACATGCTGGAGACCGGCGGCTACATGCGGCCGGTGCATCTGCCGGCTGCTATAGCCGAGGGTGACGGGCCGGAGCGCGAGTCGGCGCTTACGACTTAGCTCTGCATTCCTCACAGCGGGCGATCCGTGTATAGCGTCTTGTCCGCCAGCTCCTGGATCGGAATCAGCCGCTTTCCCAGCACCGCCTCGACCTGATCGCGACGCTCCGCCTGTGCGAAGAGAAACTTCCGATTGCCGGTTCCCCAGATCGCGCTGAGTTCGTTGTCGTCGAGGAAGATGTGTGGCGCATCGGGCCACATCGAACCCCAGACCATCGTCGAAGAGCGGCCGTGCACCAGCAGCGCCTGCCGCCGCGTGTAGAACAGCACGGATGCGCCGTCCGACTGATCGCCGTACACGATCAGCGTGGCGCGTTGCGCTGCAGGATCGCTAGGACTCTCGCTGGCCGGGTACCCTGCGATGCGGTTGATGGTAGCGGCCATCGGCTCGGAGGAGAGCATCGGCGCGAAGCGCACGAACGCGATGTGCGCGGCGATCAGAAAAATCGCAATCGTAAAGGCCACCGATAAGGTTGATTCGAAGTGCCGCTCCCTGCGGCGCAGTGCGAAGGCCAGCAGCGGTCCGACGAGCAGGACAACAGCCGCGATGAGCGCCGGCAGCCGCAGCGCGGCAAACGAGGGCCCGGTGAGATCGAAGAGGTGCGACATGGAGAGCGAGTAGTTGCCCACGCCGCGATGCGCCAGCAGCGTTCCGATGTCCGGAACGAACGGCAGATGCCGCGAGCTCCAGAGTCCATAGCCGAGCGCGGCGGCAGAGAGCACTCCAACCGCGGCAAACAGGATGTGCGCGCCGATCAGCCAGCCGTCCGTATTCTCGCGCGCTGTGGCATCGATGCGCTCGGCACGAAACTCGAAGGACGCAAGCACCGCCGCAGTGAGGATCAGCAGCGGCAGGTAAGCGGGGAAGGTGTAGTACTCCTGGTTGGTCGAGATGGAGAAGAAGACCAGCATGAAGCCGGCATAGAGCGAGAGCAGCCAGATGGTGCGGCTGCGAAAGCGCGCATTGTCGTCCTCCAGCCGCAGGTTGCTAAGCCATTGTGTGCGGGTGCGCCAGGCGCGGCGCACGACCAGCGGCAGATACAGGCTCCAGGGCAGCAGCCACGCGATCTGCCCGACCCAGTACACCCATCCCGGCTGCTTGTTGTAATCCACCGGGTAGCGCTTGCCGAGAAAGCGCAGGAACTGCTCGTTGATGAAGTAGAAGTAGAAGAATCCGTGCACGTGGCCGGGCGTGGGATGATTGCCGACCGGATTGCCCTGATCCGGATTGCGCAGCCCGGCGAGGATATGCCACGGCGCGGCAATCGCCAGGAAGAGCAGCAGGCCGGTGGCGAGCCGCATCTCGCGCCAGCGTCGCCACTCGCCCGTGAACACAAGCCACGGCAATGCCGCGGCGAAGAAGAAGACCGGAGCGATCAGCCCCTTGGCCAGCATCGCGACGGCCAGCGACGCCCAGGTTACATAGAAGAGCGCGGGCCTCTTGTCTTCGAGCCCCACGAGAAAGCAGTAGAGCGCGAGCCCGATGAAGAAGGTGAGCAGCGCCTCCGGTATATCGATGCGCGTGAAGAGAAAGACGCCGACACCGGTCAGCAGCATCAGCGCGGCGTAGAAGGCAGCGCGGTCGTTGAAGGCGCGGCGCGTCCAGTACCAGGCGAGGATTGCGGTGGCGAGCACGCCCAGCGCCATCGGGAAATGCGCGGAGAAGACGTTGTAGCCGAAGATTTGATCGTCAATGGCGGTGAGCCAGTAGGGAAGCGGCGCCTTTTCCAGGTAGCGGATGCCGTTGATCTTCAGCGTGACCCAGTCGCCGGAGAGCGCCATGTGCTGCGCGGCATTGGCGTGCGCGGCGTCGGCATCGTCCAGCAGCGGAGGCGAGAAGAGCGCAGCGAAATGGACGGCGAACCATACCAGAAGCAGGATGGTCCAGGCGCGGCGCGGGGAAAGAAAGCGTGCCGGTGCAGCGTCGGTGTGCACCGGAAGTACGATGGGACGAGACATGACCGAATCAGCAGAATACCAGCCGGAACAGGACTCCCGGGGCGGAGCGGCGTCGCCGATGCTGCGGCACCTCGCGGAAGTTGCGGCGGCGATGCGCAAACGCCTCGATGCCTGCCGGGAGGAGCGCGACGATCCGAAGGTGGAATCCGTCCATCAGCTGCGCACCGGCACGCGCCGCGTGGAAGCGACGCTCGAGACGCTGGCGCGCGAGGCCGGCACGCGCGGTCTGGGCGAGACCGCGGAAGAGGCACGCCAGCGCTGGCTGCGCCAGTTGAAGAAGGTCCGCCGCGCCGCCGGCGTGGTGCGCGACCTTGACGTACACCGCGAGCTGCTGGCGGAGAATTTTCTTCCGCCATCGGACACCGCGCCCGACAAGATTGCTGCAGAGCTGGCTGACGCCACGACCGCCGCGGCGGGCTCTGACACGATCACGCCGCTCGGCGGAGCAGGCGCGCGCACTCGATGGCTGGCTGAAGAGCCGTCGCGCAGCCGCGGCCGACGCGCTCTCGAAGACGCTCGACGATCATGCAAAGCGTCTGCTGGAGGCAGAGGAGCAGTTCATGATGGCGATCGCGCAGCGTCGCTCGATCGCATCGCGCGCGCATCGGCCGGTGGCGCGGCTCGCGCTTGAAGATTATCTGCGGCTGGTGGACGCGATGCCGCTTCTGGACAGAGAAAACCTGCACGATTTCCGCAAGGGCGCGAAGAAGGCGCGCTACATCGCAGAATCGGACGAGAGCGATCCGGCGGCCAAGGCGATTGCGAAAACGATCAAGCGCGTGCAGGACGCGATCGGGAAGTGGCACGACTGGGAGATGGTTGCGGGCGAGGCGCGTGAGGCGCTTGGCGACGATGGCGATGCGCTGCACGCTGAGCTTCTGGCGCGTGCGCAACGGGCCTATGAGCGAGCGATGCACACTGTCGCGACGATTAACCGGCGTCTTGTCGGGGAATGGCGGGCAGCGTTGCCGCGTAAGCGCGTCAGGTCGAGACAATCGCGATAAACGAGACCGCCGCGCGGCTACTTCCGCGAGGTCTTCCGGCGCGAGCTCTTGGCCACGCTGGTCTGAAACTGACGTAGCGCCCGGACATCGACCAATCCCAGCAGTTGAGCGGGACGGCGGCTTACGTCGACGCGCACCAGTCCGCCTTTGCGCAGCCGCAGATTGGCTCGCGCGCCGCGCTGCGCGGCGATCAAGGCTCCTGCAAACTGTGCCAGGTTCGGATTGTGTCCCACGACCAGGACCGTCTCCTGCCCGGCATGCTTGGCCAGCATGGTCTCGAAATCGACGAAGCGGCCGCCTGGCTCCAGGCTCGAGTCCACGGCGATCTTCTGCTCGAAACCGATTTCGGTCGCCACCAGCGATGCTGTCTGGAGAGCGCGTTTCAACGGGCTGGAAACGATCGCGTCAAAGCTGATGCCCAACGCGGTCAGGTAAGCGCCGATCAGGAGGCATTGCTGTTTGCCCTCCTTATCAAGGCCGCGCTTACGGTCAACAATAGGATTTTGCCGGCGAGATCCGGCGCTGGCATGGCGAAGAATGTAGAGGATCATAAGGACTGGTCTTGCTGCCCGGGATAGTCCGCCCGGGTACTCTGTAACCTCATTGTAACAATGCGGTCTGCAGCGGTTCCAGGGCACCTGAAGTTGAACGCCCAAGCCCGCCGGGCGATATTGCGCATCTGACCCCTACAATGTTCGCCGTGATCCGTGTACGTCGTTTTCTTCTGGTAGCCATGGCCATCGTCGTGGCGTTGCTCGTTGGCTGGTTTGTGGGACGGTCTGTGATCCGTCGATCGGCTTCCTCGAGCCCAGCCAGTTCTCAAGAAAACGCGGTGGCGCCCTCCTCGGCCACTGACCTGGCGCCCACACAGGTCTACGCGCACAACATCATGCTTCGCAAAGGGCCGGACTTCCGCATCTACATCGCCTGGATCGCCGGCAAAATGGTCCGGACGAAGGAGAACGAGGTTCCATCGTTCGATGACTCTGACTCCTTCATCCTGCAGATCGACAAGGGCGTGATCCGCGCGAACATTGGTGATATCTGTAAGTACCTCAACGACACCGCAGCCAAAGATTCGCCGCTGAAGAACATCGACATCCAGCCGGAGGGCGAGAGGGTGAAGATACGCGGCACGGTGAAAAAGGTAGTGCCGCTCCCGGTCGAGCTGGTGGGCTCTGTCGCAGCAACGAAGCAGGGGCTGGTGCAGCTGCATGTCGATCACATCTCGGTCCTCAAGGTTCCGGTGAAGGGACTGCTGGGAACCTTCGATCTGAAGCTTTCCGACATGGTGCGCTCCACAAATGTTCCGGGCGTGACGGTGACGGGAAACGACATCATCTTCGACACGGAGAAGCTGCTGCCGCCACCGCATATCCGGGGCGAACTGACAGCCGTGAAGGTGAAGGTGCCGGACATCGAGGTGATCTACGGCAACGCACCCAACGATCCGACACAGCTTGCGCAATGGCACAACTTTCTGCGCTTCCGCAACGGCGCAGTTACGTTCGGCAAGCTGACCATGCACAATGTCGATCTGACAATGATCGACGCGGCCAACGAACCCTGGTTCGACCTGGACCTGGTGAATTATCAGAACCAGTTGGTGAACGGATACACGCGCATGACAGCGCAGGCAGGCCTGGAAATCTACATGCCGAGCCTGAAGGCGCAGAGCACAAAACAGCCGGGGCCGAGCGTGACGTTGCAATGGCTCAAGAACCGGAATACGGCCCTGCCGCCGGATGTGGCCAAGAAGACAAAGGCGCACTAGAAGTCGTTAATTCACCGGCACTGGCCTGGGTACGGGATCGAGAGGATCGGGGTCGGGATCGGGCTCCGGCAAATCGGGCCCGTCCGGCTCCGGATCAGGCGGCGGATAGGGATCGGGGAAAACATCCGGCGGAGTTCCTGGAGTGCCGCCAAGCCATACCGGGTGCCCAGTTCGAAAGGAAATCGCGAGCATATCTCTGGGATGGCAGCGCGTTCGCCTGCGCGTTGCTTGGAAAACGCTCCTGCGAAACTTATTTCAGGACAATTCATTCCGGAAGAGCGGCGGCGCCAGCGTTCGCTTACCAGCAGACCGAAGAGGAGCTTCTTGCGGTCTTCGAGTCGCCAGCCAGCCTCCTGCATCACACGGCCGTGATCGGGCAGGCGGCGGGTGGTGAGTCCGGTCAGCAGGCCGAACGCGAGATATAGCCCACGCACGATGAGCGCGGCAATCTGCCTCGCCGGCGCTCGCTGCGGAATGGCGAAGTCGGAGACGATCCAGATTGCCTCCTCACACACCGCCTTCTGGCACGCGCGAAAGCAGCAGCGCGATCTCGGGCTCGGTGAAGCAGTCGAGGAAGAAGTGGCTCACCACCAGGTCGAAGGGCGCCTCCGGAAACTGTGCCGGGTCGCAGGCGAGCGCGTCGGCATGCACCAGCCGGACGCGGCTGCCGGCGGGCAGCTTTCGTGCAGCCTGGCGGAGCATCGCGGCGCTCGCGTCCACCGCTGCCGCCTGAACGCCGGGCGCTCGCTTCACAAGCTCTGCGAGAAACCGGCCATCGCCATCCCCATACACCAGAGCGCGACGTTGCCCGGCCGCTTCGTTCAAGCGGAACGTTCTGCATTGTTGCAGATAAGGACCAAAGCTAAAGTATTCCATCCATCGATACGGCCGTGCCAAACGGTCGAATCGGGCAGGCCCGCTCATCGCGGCAACCGATGGGCGATCGGCAGCAGGATCGGAATCAGCAGCGCAGGCGTGAGCAGGGCGAGATCAGCAGCGATACGGCGCCCTCCAGCGGCCAGACGGCTGCGGTCCAGGATAAGAAAGAGCGCGGCGCTCACGGTGGCGGCAAGCGCGATGGAGCGTGCCGGATGATTGCCGAGGCCGAAGAGGCTGAGGCAGCTTGCCGCAATGATGGCTGCGGCCAGCCATGCGATGCGGTGGCCGCGACGGTGCTGCTCCCATTCCTCGATAGCCATGCAGTTCAGCCAGCAAAGCGCGGCAAAGAGCGGACAGAGGAGCAGCAGCGGATGGTGCCGTGGTATGCCGGCGAAGCGGCGCACGGCGGCGTCCCATGCGGGCAGCGCGGTTGCGGCGGCGAAGAGCAGCGCCACGGCGAACTCCTTGGGGAAGTAGCGAAGCGAGCGGCCGCGTGCTCGCGCGGGCAGATGCACCAGCCCGAGATAAAGCAGCGAGAGCACACCCAGCACGCAGTAGGCCGCAATCAGCGAGCGAGGCATGCGCGCGACCAGTACAGCCAACGCTATGGCTACCGGAACCGCGGCAGCGAGGAACCAGCGGCGGTGGCGCTGATGAAATCGATGCCGCTCCTGGAGTGTGGCGTCGGGCGAAAATTGCGCGTCGAGCAGCCGGTCCGCTACGTAGAACAGCCACGTCCCGAGCGCCAGTGCGACCGGCAACCAGGGATCCAGCCACAGCCGCACCGCGCGGCCAAAGGCCCAGCACCACAGGGCGGCCACCGTGGGCGCATCCAGGCTGAGCAGGTGCCAGTAGCGCAGCAGTGTGTGAAGGGGACGCAGCAAACTTCAGTGTAGCGGCTGCGGGATAGTGTCTATCGCTCCGCCGCGATAAGGATTTTCTGCAGGACGAACGAACCATCCGGCTGGACTTCAAAGTAGCTGCGGACCTCATCGGGCGCGGTCTTCCAGAGGGAGTGAATGGCGGCGACACGCTCCGGCGGCGTGCGCATGCGCTCGATCCAGGAAGAGAACTCGATGGGGAGCGGCCATTGCTTCCGGAACGAGGGGGTAAAGCCGGCTTCGCGGAACAACGCCAGCCATTCCTGCGTGGTGTAGTCGCGGATATGAGAGGGATCGCGCAGAATCTCGACTGCCTGCAGGTGCGTATCGAGCAGCGGAGTGTCGCCTCCGGCAGTGTCGATCATCAGCATCCGGCCGCCCGGCTTTACAACGCGGCGTGCTTCGCGCAGCGCGGCAGCCACATCGTGCCAGTGATGCGCGCTGGTGCGGGTGATCGCGAAGTCGAAATGGGCATCAGGGAAGGGCAGCTTCTCCGCCATGCCCTGAACGGTAGTGATGTTCCCGAGCTTGCGAGCCAAGGCCTCGCGCGTCACGATGGCGAGCATCTCGGCCGTCAGGTCATAGGCGACAACGGAAGCAGCGCGCGGCGCTACCGCAAAGCTGGCGTGGCCCGCTCCGCAGCCCAGGTCGAGCACGGCTGCATGGGGAACAGTTGCAATCTCCTCGGCAAGCAGCTCCAGGTCCTCGCCGGTGGCGTGCGTCACGCTTTCCAGATACGCGCGTGCGGTCGATCCGAACTGCTGCGCTACGAGAACGTCGTGTTCCATGCTGTCGCCTTTCGTCTATTGTTTGGTCGCTTCGACCTCAAGCGTCACTTTCACATCATCGCCGATCATGGCGTCACCTGCTTTGGTGAGCGTCTCATCGTAGGTCAGCCCGAAATCCTTGCGGTGGATGGTCGTCGTGGCGTCGAAGCCGCGGCGCGTCTGCTTGCCCATGGCTATTTCGCCGGAAGGCGTCTCCATGGTCAGCACTACCGGCCTGGTGACGCCGTGCATGGTCAGGTCGCCGGTGACGGCATAGCCGTCGCCATTCTTCGCGATGCTCTTGCTGACGAAGACCATGGTCGGATACTTCGCTGTGTCGAAGAAGTGATCGCTTTTCAGATCGGTGTCGCGCATCGCCACACCGGTGTCGACCGTGGTGGTGTCGATCGTCGCCTTGACCGACGATTTCGTGAGGTCCGCAGGATCCAGAACGATCTGGCCGCTTACACCGCCGAAGCGCCCATGCACATTCGAGATTCCCAGGTGACGGACGCTGAAGTTCGCCGCGGAATGGGCAGGGTCGATCTCCCAGGTGGAAGACTGCGCGTGCGCGAGCGTTGCGGCGCCGGCCAGAAGAACGGGAAGGAAGGTCCATCGAAAGAAACGGGACATCGTGCGGCTCTCCGGAAAAGGGATCTAACAGAAACAGACGAACCGAGGCCCTGTGTTTCACAATATACGTGGCCTGAGAGGTTTCGAGCGGCGACGCTGGATGCACGAAACGCCAGAGTCAGGACACTGGCGCGGTGGCATTCTCCATCCGTGCGTGGACGATGGTTCCGGGCGTCTTCTTCCGTGCTGGAGCCTTACGCGGGCGGCTGCTCGCAGCAGCTTTCGGCGGATGCATCTCGACTGGAGGCGGGATGCTATCCACGGTGACGCGGCCTTCGGCGAGCTGCATGAAGAAGTCCTGCGCGGAGAAGGGAACTTTGCCGCCGCGAGCGCGAATGTAGTCACCATCGGGCTCCAGGATGCGGGTCTTCGCCGTGTCGGCCAGGTAGGCGGCAAGGATCTCGTCCTTGAGGCGTGCGCGGAGCTGCGCATCTTTGATCGGAAAGAGAACCTCGCAGCGCTCGAAGAGGTTGCGCGGCATCCAATCCGCGCTGCCGCAGTAGATGACCTCTTCGCCGCCGTTGGCGAAATAGAAGATGCGGCTGTGCTCCAGGAACCTGCCCACGATCGAACGAACGCGGATGCGCTCACTGAGCCCCTTGACGCCGGGGCGCAGGGAGCAGATGCCGCGTACCAGGAGATCGATCTCGACACCGGCCTGCGACGCATCGTAGAGCGCCTCCACGATGCTTTTTTCAAGCAGGGAATTCATCTTTGCGACGATGCGCGCGGGCCGGCCCTTGCGCGCGTGGTCGGCTTCGCGCCGGATCAACTGGATGGACTGCTCGGCCAGCGTGAGCGGCGCCACTAGCAGCGGCGAGTAGTCATCGGATTCCGAGTGCGCCGTCAGATAGTTGAAGACTGCCTGAATGCTCGCGGTGATCGCCGGATCCGCGGTCAGCAGGCTGATATCGGTGTAGAAGCGCGCCGTGTTCGGGTTGTAGTTGCCGGTGCCCAGATGCGCATAGCGCCGGGTCACGCCGTCCTCGTCGCGGCGCACCATCAGGGCCAGCTTGCAGTGTGTCTTCAGCCCCACGATGCCGTGGAAGACCTGCACGCCGGCATCTTCCAGATTGCGCGCCCAGCGGATGTTGGAGGCTTCGTCGAAGCGTGCCATCAGCTCGACGACGACGGTGACCTCCTTGGACTGCGCGGCCTCGATCAGGGCCGTAAACATCGGCGAGTCTTCCGAGGTGCGATAGAGCGTCTGCTTCATCGAGAGCACGGCCGGATCTTCGGCGGCTGCTTCGATAAAGCTCACAACGCCGTCGTAGGAGTCGTAGGGATGGTGCAGGAGAATGTCGCGATGCTGGATCTCTTCAAAAATATTGGCCGAGCGCCGGTTCAGGCGCAGTTCGCGCGGGACAAACGGAGGATATTTCAGATCGGGCCGCGGCGTATCGGTATAGAGAGTCATCACACGCGATAGATTCACCGGGCCGTCGGTGCGCACGACCTGCGACTCGTCGACTTCGAAATTCACGCGTAGCCGGTCGATGATGTCGGGGTCTGCGCCCTCTTCCACTTCCAGGCGGACGGCATCGCCTTTGCGGCGGTTGTGCAGTTCCGTGCGCACGCTTTCCAGCAGCGACCGCGTCTCCTCTTCCTGCAGATAGAGGTTGCTGTTGCGCGTGACGCGGAAAGCAGCGGTGGCCAGCACCTCGTAGCCGCGGTACATGCGGGCGGCATGGGCTTCGATCAGCTCGTGGAGGAAGATGTAGTCGATGGTGTTGCCGGACGATGGCACAGGCACCAGCCGCGGCAGTGCGCGGGGCACAGTGAGCACACCCAGCACAGTCCCGGCGCCTCTCTTGCGCTTGCTGCGCAGCAGCAGCGCCAGGCACAGCGCCTTGTTCAGCACCCGGGGAAAAGGGTGCGCCGGATCGATGGTGATGGGCGTCAGCAGGGGATCGACTTCGCGCTGGTAGAACTCCGAGGCGTGCTCCAGTTGCTTCTCGGTCATCTGCTTGTAGTCGAGAACGCGGATGCCGGCCGCGTTCAGGGCAGGCCGCAGCGATTTGTTCCAGCAGCGATACTGGCTTTCGACGAAGGTGCGCAGCTCCGAGGTGTCGCGATCGAAGGTTTGCTCGGGCGTCATACCATCGGGCCCGACCTCGTTGTAGCCGTCCTCAATGCGCTGCATCACGCCGGCGACGCGGATTTCTACGAACTCGTCGAGATTGGAGGCGGTGATGGCGAGGAATTTAACGCGCTCGAGCAGCGGATTGCTGAGGTCTTCAGCCTCCTGCAAGACCCGCCCATTGAAGCGCAGCCAGGACTCATCGCGGCTGAAAAAGAGCTGTTCTCGTTTTGCCTGTCGTGCGGACATACTGGTGGTGGGACCGGCCGGTTTCAGCAAGATGTTCCTTTGATACAGGATACGCGCCTTCCGGAAGATGAAAGCTTAGCCAAAACCGCTTTCGCAATGGAGTTAGCTGCTGAGACGAACTTGACGCAGCTTTTCCGTCGAGAAAAGCTACTCTTCTCTGTTGCCGGCCTGGGGCAATACTTGTGAAAGCGGTAAAAAACCGTTGCACAGGCCGCGGTTGACGCCGGACCCCGGCTGGCAGAGGATGAAGGCATAACCCAGCTAACAAGAGGAAGGTGGAGGCACCGTGATCGAGACGCAAACAGCCATCCCTGACCAGGCGACGGATTGCGGCGATTGTAACGACAGCGCCGTAATCGAGTCTGCCGCGCGCGAGCTGTATCAGACGGCTGCGCTTTTCGTAGGAGACGAGACCGAAGCCCTGCAACTGGTGGAAGAGACGGTGGCATCGGTTGAGATGGATCCGTGCGCTGACGGTGAAGCGGCCCGCGGCGCGGCGAGCCACGACCTGGTGCAGCGAGCGCTGGTGCGCGTGGCGAGCCTGCGGCCTGCCGAGATGCATCCATCGACGGCGGCTGACCTGGGCGGCTGCGTGGAAACCGATGACCTGAGCGCTGCCGGCATCACCCGGGAACAACTCAATGGGCTGCTCTCCGGCGCCGGCCGCTCACGCATGCGGCAGTGGCTGGAAGGGCTTGGTCCCGTGGAGCGCAGCGTGTTTGTGCTGCGCGCAGTGCTGGGCCGCAGCGGCGCGGAATCCGCACACCTGTTACAGCAGACCACGGGCGATAGCTGGACCGAGGCCCATGTGGGCGGCGCGTATCGCGCGGCACTGTGCTCGCTGGCCAGCTCGCTGGTCCACTCCGCAGCTTAGGGTCCGCAGCTTAAGGCGCGTGCTCTTTAGAGCGATCCCTCCTGCTGCCCGTTACGTTTTCCAGGCGCAGGAGGCGTCCCGGCCATGGCCTTCCGCGGAAAGGGAAGTTCTGATTTTTTAAGTCTTTGCCGGTGATCAGGCATCCAAATTGACGACTATCATGTGGGATTCTTCTGAAAGGCAGTCCAGGCTGGAAGTGTGCGCGTGGCGCATGCCATTGGCCGCCTGCCTGCTGATGATTCTTCTGGCGGGAGGTAGGCGGGCGCTGGCGCAGCTTGGAAGCAGCCAGTCGTCTGGCGGCTCCACGTCATCGACGTCGCAGCCGCCGACCGTGCCCCAGGCTGCGCCGCAGAGCGCCTACCAGGGCAGTGTGGCCACGCAGCCGGTGACGCCCGGCGTGCTCCAGCTCACCATCCGGGATGCGGTCCTGACCGGTCTCAAAAACAACCTGGGGATCATTCTCTCCGGCCAGAATGTGAGCCAGGCTGGAGGGCAGCGCCTGCAGCAACTGCAAAAGCTGCTGCCGACCGTGAATGGCAACTTCAAGGAGTCGGTGCAGCAGGTCAACCTGAAGGCGCAGGGGCTGAATATCCCTGGCTTTCCGTCGATTATCGGGCCGTTCTCCTACACAGACGTGCGTGGGACCGTGGACTGGACATTGCTCAGCGTACCGTCGCTCAACAACTATCTGGCCTCGCGCCACGACTTCGCGGCGACGAAGCTTTCGCTCGACGACGCGCGCAACCTGGTGGCGCTGAGCGTCGGGTACGCCTACCTGGCCTGCATCTCCGACGAGGCGAACATCGCCAACGACGAGGCGCAGGTTGCTTCGAGCAAGGTGTCGCTCGATCAGGCGAATGCGAACCATGAAGCGGGGACCGCGCCGGAACTGGACGTGTTGCGCGCCCGCGTCGATTACCAGACGCAGCAGCAGACGCTGATCCGCGACCAGAATGCGCACGAGAAGGACAAGATTGCGCTGGCGCGCGCCGTCGGCCTGCCGCTGGAACAGAAGTTCGAACTAGCCGACCGGCTGCCCTTTGCACCGCTCGAAGGCATCCAGCCGGACGAGGCGGTCAAGGTCGCGTACGCGACGCGCAAGGACCTGCAGGCGCTGGAGCAGCAGGTGAAGGCGGCGGAATTGAGCCGGAAGGCGGCGACGGCGGAGCGGTTCCCGAGTGTCTCCTTCAGCGGCGACTACGGGGACATCGGGCCTACGCTGGGCCACTCCCACGGCACCTTCGATGCAGTGGGCTCGGCGAGTGTGCCGCTGTTTGAAGAGGCGAAGCTGCGCGGCGATGCCAGGCAGGCGCAGGCGCAGGTCGACAGCCAGAAGGCGCAGTTGAGCGACCTTCGCGGCCAGATCGATGCGGACATCCGCGACGCCTTTCTCGATCTGCAATCCGCAGCGAGGCTGGTGGAGGTGGCGCGCTCGAATGTCGAGCTCGCGAACCAGACCCTGAGCGATGCGCAGCAGCGTTACGGCGCCGGCGTGAGCGACAACCTGGCCGTGGTGCAGGCGCAGGCCAGCGTGGCCCAGGCCAATGGGCAATATGTCGCCAGTCTGTATCAGCACAACGTCGCCAAGCTGTCGCTGGCGCGGGCGATGGGCGTGGTGGACACGCGATATCAGGAATTTCTCGGAGGAAAGTGACCGTGGCCGAACAGGATCCGGAGTCCGGCAGGGCCGGTAATCAGACTCAGCAGCAGGGAAGCGATCAGGAGCAGCGCCAGAATCCGGAGAAGAAGCGGCGTCGCAGCTTCATCCTGTTCTTTATCGTCGCCGTACTGGTCGTCGGCGCGCTGCTTTATTACTGGCACTCCACCTTCTATGAAGACACCGACGACGCGCAGATCAACGGCCACATCGTCCAGATCAGCGCGCGCATTCAGGGCCATATCATCAACGTGCCGGTAAAGGAGAACCAGGAGGTTGCGGCAGGTACGCTGATTGCGGAGATCGATCCGCACGACTACGAAGTGCTGGTGGCGCAGGACGAGGCAAACCTGGAGGCGGCCGAAGCCGCTTATGAAGGGGCAAAGGTCAACGTCCCGGTTACGAATACCCAGTCTTTCAGCTCGATTTCGTCAGCCGGCGCCAACGTGCTGGGATCCAATGCGCAGGTAAAGCGCGCGATGCAGTTGCTGGATCAGGCGCAGGCGGAAGTGGCGCAGGCCGAGGCCAACAACACGAAGTCGCAGCTCGACCTGAAGCGCTACACGCCGCTGGTGGAAAAAGATGTGATTTCCAAGCAGCAGTACGACCAGGCAATAGCCACAGCGCAGGCGAACCAGGCTGCTTTGGCCTCCGCCAAAGCCAATGCAATCGCTGCGCAGGAGCAGATCGCGGTGTCCAGGCAGCAACTGGCGGTTTCCCAGGCAGAGCAGCGTAACGCGCGCTCCGGACCGCAGTTGGTGGCCGTACAGAAGGCGAAGGCCGACCAGGCGGCGGCGCAGGTGGAGCAGGCGCGCGCCCAACTGAACCAGGCAAAGCTCAACCTGAGCTACACCAAGATCGTTGCACCGGTGGATGGCATCATCACTACCAAGAACGTCGAAGTGGGCCAGAACGTGAGCGTTGGACAGAACCTGGTCACTCTCGTCTCCCTGCAGGATCTCTGGGTGACGGCGAACTTCAAAGAAACCCAGCTTCACCTGATGCGGCCCCAGCAGAAGGTGAAAATTCACGTCGATATGAACGGCCGCGACTACGAGGGCAGGGTGACGCAGGTCGGCGGCGCGACGGGATCTGTGCTGAGCCTGTTTCCCCCGGAGAATGCTACGGGCAACTACGTCAAGGTGGTGCAGCGTGTGCCTGTGCGCATCGACTTTACAAAGCCGGAGGAGAATAAAGACCACTTCCTGCGGCCGGGCCTTTCTGTGGAACCCACGGTTCGGGTAAAAGACTGACGCGGTCCGATGGCCGGCGGGTCGTTCCCACAGCGACCCGCGGCACTGCGGCCGCATCTAACAGAGCGCAAGGAGGTTTGAAGATGAGTAGCAATGCCCTGAAAGAGGCGCCCGTGAAGGATGTATCGAAGACCACTGCCAAAGTTGCGGACCTGATTACACCGAACTGGCGGCAGCATGCGAGGTCCATCCAGAAGTACGGCACCGTCGTCAAGGACCTGCCGATCGGACTGGATGCATCGGCGCGTCAGCAGATTACAGGCCGGCTGAATCTTCTGCTGGCGGACACCATTACTTTGCGCGATCTCTACAAGAAGTCACACTGGCAGGTCGGCGGCCCGACCTTCTACCAGCTTCACCTGCTATTCGACAAGCATGCAGGCGAGCAATCGGAGCTGGTCGACGAATTAGCGGAACGCGTGCAGATGCTGGGCGGCGTCAGCATCGCAATGGCGCACGATGTTGCAGCGAACACACGCATTGAGCGCATTCCGATCGACCGCGAAGAGGTGCCGGTGCAGATCTCCCGTCTGCTGGAGGCGCACCACCTGATCCTGAAGGACGCGCGCGAACTGGCCGAGAAGGCGAACGACCTGGGCGATGTGGGCACGAATGATCTGCTTGCCAGCTCGGTGGTCCGCACCAACGAGATGCAGGTGTGGTTCGTCAGTGAGCATCTGGTCGAGATGCCGCTGACCTTTGCCAAGTAGAAGCGGGGTCAGTAACCATATTCGGAAATCACCCGATCAGGCCGGATCCTTCGCGATCCGGCCTTTTGTTTTTGCCCAGCTGAAACTTTTGCGGCTCTGCTTCGTCGTCGAGCATCTATCCTTTGGATAATCAACAGCGGATGTCCGGTTCCCATGCCTCACGAAGGCTCGTAAGGGCGCGTCGCATGGAGCGGCTTCGGGGTGCCAACAGGAAATCCGCTTGGAAGCCTGAACGCCATGCCCGTCGCGATCGATTTTTTCATCCATCACGCCTATCTCATCCTCTTCGGCTGGATCGCCGCGGAGCAGGCCGGGCTGCCGATTCCGAGTGTTCCGGTGCTGCTGACAGCCGGCACGCTGACGGCGACGCATCAGCTCAGCGTGGTGTTGATTCTGGTGTCGGCCGTTCTGGCGTGCGTCCTCAGCGATTCCATCTGGTACTTCATGGGCGCGCGCTATGGCGGCGGCATCGTGCGCATGGTGTGCAAGCTTTCCTTCGAGTCGGCGGCCTGCGTGCGGCGCACCGGAGACTTCTTTCAACGGTATGGATCGCGTGCGCTGCTGCTGGCCAAATTCATCCCCGGGCTCGGAGCCGTGGCCGCGCCCATCGCCGGGCAGAGCAGGATGCCGTACGCGACCTTCCTCGCCTTCGACGCCGCGGGCGCTCTGTTGTGGAGCCTCAGTGCGACTCTGGTCGGCCGCTTCTTCGGGGATTTCCTGAAGCGGCATCCGGGCGCGCTCGAGGAAGTCGGACACTCCGCCGGCTTTCTCTTTCTGCTGCTGCTGGCCGCCTTTTTCTGCTATCGGGTATATCGGCAGCGCGCCTTTCTGCGACAGATTCGCGGGGCCAAGATCGAGCCCGAGCAACTGAAGGCGATGCTCGATGCGGGCGAGGACGTCTACATCATCGACCTGCGTCATCCGCTCGACTACCTGCCCGACCCGCGCCGCTTGCCGGGCGCCGTGCTCTTCAAGCCGGACACGCTGGTTGCCGAAGGCGACCGCATCCCGCGGGACCGCGACATCGTTCTCTATTGCACCTGCCCCAGCGATGCGACCAGCGCGCGCACAGCGCTGCGCCTGCGCAACCTGGGCATCTATCGCGTGCGCCCACTGCATGGCGGCTACGAGGCGTGGAAAAAGCTGGGCTATCCCCTGGAGCCGATGGAGCAGCGGACAGTCGCCTGAGGATGCGGCAGGCTGCTGCCTTGTGCTAAGTTGCCCTTGCGGCGGTGCTCCGGCACCGCCAGGGTTCCAAGGAGTGATGGCATGGCGTGGACAGAGTCCTATCACTGTGACGTTTGCAACAATCCGCGTGGCGATGCGGAGGACTGGTGGCTGGCCTGGTCGGACCACACCACGCCGCCAGACGGCCGCGAGCAGGAGTCGCTGCGCATCACCCGCTGGAGCCACTCGCTTTCTCACAGCGCCGATGTGAAGCACCTGTGCGGCGCGCGCTGTGCCCAGACCTTCATGGATCGCTGGATGCAGTCGGAAGGCGCGCACCACTAAGGCGGTACTGGGTCCCGCACCGAAGACGCTCTAGTATGAGAGGGTCAGGGAGAAGAACTTGGCCTATCACGATCTGCGCGACTGGATCGCGCAACTGGACCGCGCCGGCGAGCTGAAGCGCATCCGCGAAGAAGTCGATCCGATTCTGGAGATCGCGGAGATCACCGATCGGGTATCGAAGGCGGGGCGGAAGAACGGCCTGCCGGGATACGCGCCCGGCGGTCCGGCGCTGCTCTTTGAGCGCGTCAAAGGCTATCCGGGCTCGAGCGTGCTGATGAACCAGTTCGGCAGCCGGCGCCGCATGGAGATGGCGGTTGAAGCGTCCAGCCTGGACGAGGTTGCAGGCCGCATCCAGTCGCTGATGGACATCAAGTCGCCGGAAGGCATGCTGGGCAAACTGAAGATGCTGCCCATGCTGGCCGAGGCAGGGAAGTATTTTCCCAAGGTTGTGCCGGCGCGCCAGGCGGCATGCAAGCAGGTCATCCGTCGCGACAACTTCAGCGTGCTCGACTTTCCTGTGCTGCAGTGCTGGCCCATGGACGGCGGACGCTTCATAACGCTGCCGCTGGTGGTGACGCGCGATCCGCGCCATGGAAAGCGAAATGTCGGGATGTATCGCATGCAGGTCTACGACGGGCAGACTACCGGCATGCACTGGCAGCGGCAGAAGGTGGCCGCGGAGCACTTCCGCGAGCGCCTGCGCATGGCGGCGGAATCGAATGCCGCCGGCAGCGCGGCAGCGGCTCGAATCGACATCATGGCTCAGACCGCCGGAGGATCAGTTCCGACTGGCGGAGGGAGCACGCGTCTAGCAGGGAACGCCGACGGCACGCCGTCCCTGACCGCCGCAGCTCTGCGCGGCGAGCGCATGGAAGTCGCGGTGGCGATAGGCACCGATCCCGCGACGACCTTTTCCGCGATTGTCCCCGCGCCGCCGGAGGTCGAGGAATACATCATCGCCGGCTTCCTGCGGCAGGCTCCGGTGGAGCTGGTGCAGTGCGAGACGGTCGATCTCCAGGTGCCGGCACATGCGGAGATTGTCCTCGAGGGCTATGTCGAGCTGGCAGAGCTGCGCTCCGAAGGGCCGTTCGGCGATCACACCGGCTTCTACACGCTGCCGGATGATTATCCCGTCTTCCACATCACCTGCATCACGCATCGCAAGGACCCGATTTACGCATCCACCATCGTCGGCAAGCCGCCGATGGAAGATGCGTGGATGGGCCTCGCTGTCGAGCGCATCTTCCTGCCGCTGATTCGCCTTTCCGCGCCGGAGATTGTGGACATCTACTTACCGCCCGAGGCCGTCTTCCACAATTTGATGATCGTGTCGATTCGCAAGAGCTACGCCGGACAAGCGCGAAAGGTGATGAGCGCGATCTGGTCGCTGGGGCAGGCAATGTTTACGAAGTGCGTCATCGTTGTCGACGAAGACTGCGATGTGCACGATATCGGCGAAGTCACGCTGCGCGTCGCCAACAACATCGATCCCGAGCGCGATATTCAATTCACCATGGGCCCGATTGATTCGCTCGACCATGCATCGCGCCTGCCGAACTACGGCAGCAAGATGGGCATCGACGCCACGCGCAAGTGGGCGGCGGAAGGATTCGAGCGCCCATGGCCGCCGATGATCGAGATGGATGCCGCTACTAAGGCGCGCGTGGACGCGATCTGGAAGAAGCTGGGGCTCGACGCATGAGGCGATGGCAGCTTCGTTGTGCGCTCTGGCTTCTGGTCTTCACCGCAGTTCTTCCGGCGGCACGCGCGCAGTCGATTGAGAACTTTCGCTGGCTCGACTTGCACCAGCCGAGCGATGTGCAGACGATCGTCGCGCGCGCGCTGATGAACGAGCCCTACACCGCGTTGCGGGAGGTCGGCTACATTGGCGTGCCACCGAAGGAGTCTTCTACTTCCAGCACCAATCCCAACGCCGCGAATGCCGTGAAGCTGCCGGTGCCGCGCGACGCGCATCTGCTGGTTATTACGGCGCAGCGCACCAATCCGTCCGCGCTGCCCGATGAAGATATCCTGAGCGTCTACGATGTGAATCAGCGGCAGATCACTGCGAAGCTATTGCTGCGCGGGCCCGGGCTGCACCTGCTGGGCTGGGTGCGTATGTGGCGCGAAAGCAGCCCGGAGCTGGTGGCCACCTACAACGACTGCGCGGAGTGCCAGCGCACGACGTTTTTCACCACGTTCCATGTCGACCTGAAGACGCATGAGTGGGAGGTGCGCTGGCCGCGCTCCGCCGCCGGCGCGCCTATCTTTTCCGAAGGGCAGGAGGCGAATGGCGGCCAGCAGGTGTACGCGCTGCTGGACGACGAAGCGGGCCGCGTCGTGCTTGGGACATGGGTGCACTTCAGCACGCCGGGACGGCCGGTCAACGATATTGTCTATGCCTATCGTGTGGAGTATTACGGCTCGCGCGAAGCCGCCGAGCCGCTGGTGGGCACGCAGGCGCACGCATTTGAGCAGCGGCTTTGCGGCGGACAGGGCGTGCTCTTCGGCCTGGCCGATGGGCAGGATTCCGCGTTGTGCCGCTCGGTCGGCGTGACCAGCGCGTCGCCATCGCTTGCCACCCGCAGGCGTCATCGAGCGCACTGAATTGCAGAATCTCAGGCGAGCAGCGCTGGTGGTTTTCTGCGTATCCATGTTGGCCGCATTGGCGCATGCGCAGACCACGACAGAGCAGCGCTATTACGCGCCGCTCAACAGCGTGGCCGCATTTGTGGAGTATTCGAATTCCTCGAGCCACATCATTCTCGGCGACGACCGCCAGAGAAAATTCGCCGGCCTGGCGCTGGCCTATCAGCGCAGGATTTCCGCGGACCACTGGATGGCCTGGGACTATAGCGCGGAGATTCGGCCGATCCTGGTAGAGAGCGATCCCACATATCGTGGAGCGCTCATCACGGGGACGGTCGGCGACAGGTCCTATGTCAGCGATGACCGATACCAGTTCCAGATACCCATCATGGACGTAGGCGACTTTCACGATCGCTCAATATCCGGCACGCTGCTGGACGGCACGCCGTTTACTGAGCAGGTCCACAACTATATCGGCCGCCGGTGGACGTATGCGCCGGGTGTGACTCCGGCCGGCTTCTCCGTGCATATTCTGCCCGTACGGCCGGTGCAGGCGTTCCTTGCTGCGACCGGTGGCTTTCTCATCAGTCCACGCGATATCCCCGAGTTCAAGACCTCTGCCTTCAACTTCACCTTCAGCTTTGGCGGCGGAGTGGAGTGGTTTCGCGATCATCGCCGATCGTGGACGATCGAGTATCGGGTACAGCATATGTCGAACAAGGAGATCGGCTTCAACAACCCGGGCGTCGATTCGCAGTTCGTGCGCGTGGGCTACCGCTTTGGCTTCTGACGCTGCTCCAGATTCTCGACGAATTGCGCGAGAGTCGCCTCCAACTGCCTGACCTGGGCACGCGTGAGGCTGCTGAGCATACGGTCCTGAAGCTTGATGGCAATGGCCTTGCCCCTGCTGAACACGCGTTGTCCCTCGGGCGTCAACGTGGCGAGCAGCACGCGTGCGTTTTCCGGATGGGGTGAGCGGTGCACCCAGTCATGTTTTTCCACCGCGGCCAGCAGCGCGTGCGTCGTCTGCGGCGTGACCTGGCAGTAGCGGGAGAGATGCGCGCCGCTGGTGCCGGGTTCTTTCGTCAATGCCGCGAGAAGCTGCAGTTGCGCCGCCGTGATGCCCAGCGGCTTCAACTGCTCTTCCAGCCGCTCGCGAAAGAGCAGCGACATGCGCTTGGTCAGCTTCAAGACCTCGGGAGGGTCTTTGTCGCTTCGTCCCCTGGGTTGTGCCGTCCGCACCATATCAGTCTCCTGATATTCTATCAGTGCCCTGATACCCGGGACCGCTGAGGCCGCATGCCGGACGAATGGAAGCCGAGCCACAATCCATGGTTAGTCGCGCTTACGGTGACGATGGCCACCTTCATGGAGGTGCTCGACACCTCCATCGCCAACGTCGCGCTGCCGCATATGGCCGGCTCGCTGGGCGGCAGCCAGGAGGAAGCTACCTGGGTGCTCACCAGCTACCTGGTCTCCAGCGCCATTGTGCTCCCTATCTCCGGGTGGCTGGCAAACCGCTTCGGCCGCAAGCGCTTCTACATGACCTGCGTGGCCATGTTCACCATCTGCTCGTTTCTGTGTGGGCTGGCGCAGACGCTGCCTATGCTCATCTTCGCGCGCGTCCTGCAGGGGCTGGGGGGCGGCGGCCTGGCCACTAGCGAGCAGGCCATCCTCGCCGATACCTTCCCGGTCGAAAAACGTGGTCAGGCGTTTGCGCTGTACGGCATGGCGGTGGTCGTTGCTCCCGCCATCGGCCCTACGCTGGGCGGCTACATCACCGACAATCTCGACTGGCACTGGATCTTCTTCATCAATATCCCGGTCGGCATTATCTCGCTCTTTCTATCAAATCGCATGGTGGAAGATCCGCCGTATCTGAAGGAGCGCAGCCTCACCTCCGGCCCAATCGATGGTGTTGGACTGGGCCTGGTCGCAGTGGGCGTCGGCTGCCTGGAGTACGTCTTCGATCGCGGGCAGGAGAAGGACTGGTTTGGTGATCCTTCGATTACCGCATTCGCCATTGCGGCCGCGGTGCTGCTCGTCATCTTCGTCTTCTGGGAGTGGAACCATGAAGATCCGGTAGTCGACCTTAAGCTGCTGCGCAACCGCAATTTCGGCACAGCGATATTCCTGCAATTTGTGCTGGGCATGGTGCTCTTTGGCTCGACCGTTCTGATCCCGCAGTTCTTGCAGATTCTTATGGGCTACACGGCGGAGCGGTCCGGCATGGTGCTGTCTCCTGCCGGTTTCATGATGATGGTGACGATGTTTATCGCGGGACGCATCATCGGCAAGATGGATCCCCGCCTGCTGGTGACGATGGGCTACATTGTCACTGCGTTCGGCCTGTTCAATCTGACGCGCCTCGATCTTGACGTGAGCTTTGCCCAGGTCACGCTGTGGCGCGTGTATCAGGTGCTGGGTCTGGCGTTTATCTTCATCCCCATCAGCACGCTGAACTACATCGGCGTGCCGCGGGAGAAGAACAACCAGATTTCGTCCTTCTCGAATTTCGCGCGCAATCTTGGCGGCAGCCTTGGCACCGCGCTGCTCACTACATTTCTGGCGCGCAGCAGCCAGGTCTACCAGCAGAGCCTGGCCAGCCATGTCCGCCCGGACGGGCTGGTCTACCGCGACTACATGGCGCAGACCCAGGCCGGCCTGATGCGGCTGGGCCAGGGCGCGTCGACGGCGGCACAGATCGCCTACGCCCGCGCCTATCAGCAGATGCTGCGCCAGGCATCGATGCTCAGCTACAAGAACGCCTTCTTCATCCTCAGCGTCATCATCTTTTGCCTTTCGCCGTTGCCGTTCCTCATGCGCCGGCCTCCGAAGGCGATGAAGCCTGCGCCGGATGCCGCGCACTGACTTGCCGGCTCGCTTACTCCTGTTACACTCATAGGTTTTCCGGCGGATGGAATTCCTGGAGTGTGCAGACGATGGCGGAGATCAGGCGAATAGGGGTGGTGGGCGCCGGCACCATGGGCAATGGGATCGCCCATGTCTTTGCCCGCAGCGGCCTCCCCGTAGTCCTGGCAGAGGTGGAGCAGCCGGCGCTCGACCGCGGGCTGAGCACGATCGAGAAGAACCTGGGCCGCGAGGTTGCCAAAGCTAAACTGACACAGGCCGATGCCGATGCCGCCCGGGCGCGAATCACCGGCACGCTGGACCGTAAGGCGCTGGCGGCCTGCGATCTGATCGTAGAGGCCGCGACGGAGCGCTTTGCCATCAAGCAGGCGCTCTTTCAGGAGCTGGACGGGCTGCTTGCTCCAGAAGCCATTCTTGCCTCCAACACCTCGTCGATTTCCATCACCAAACTCGCCGCGACCACGAAACGTCCAGACCGCGTCATCGGCATGCATTTCTTTAACCCGGTGCCGGTGATGCAACTGGTCGAGGTGATCCGCGGCCTGCAGACCTCGCAGGCCACCTTCGACGCGGTGAAGGCCCTCTCCGAGCGGCTGGGCAAGACGCCGGTGGAGGTCAACGATGCTGCCGGGTTCGTCTCCAACCGTGTTCTGATGCCGCTGCTGAACGAGGCGATGTTTGCCGTGATGGAGGGCGTGGCCAAACCGGAGGCAATTGATAAGGTCTTCCAACTCGGAATGGCGCATCCAATGGGACCATTGACCCTGGCCGATTTCATCGGACTGGATGTCTGTCTGGACATCATGCGCGTGCTGGAAGAGGGCATTGGGGATCCGAAATACCGGCCCTGCCCGCTGCTGATCCGCATGGTGGATGCGGGCTGGAAGGGCCGGAAGTCGGGCAAAGGATTTTTTGAGTATCCGAAGAAGTAGCGAGTCAGAGAGTCAGCAAGTCAGCGCGCTTCGCGCAAGCTAAAAAGCGGTTGGCTAAGAAGTGGTCAGCAATACAGCGATACTGGATACGATCGGTTCAGCGAGAAGATTGAGATACAACTCAACCTGCTCTGCGCTAACCGGTTTTGAGCTAACTGCATTTGGCTGACTTGCTGACTGGCTTCAAAGAGAGGAGTTGCATGGACGCACTGAGCATAGGCGCTGTACACGCTGCCGAGCAGGTGGCCGAGGCGCATGGCATCACGGTCAGCACCGCGGAGGTGATCGCTGACGGCTCGAACCTGCTGGTGCATCTTAAGCCGGCGCCGCTGCTGGCGCGGGTCGCCACGACATCCGCGCTGCTGCGCCGCCCGGTCAGCGCGTGGTTGGGGCGCGATGTCTCGGTGGCCGCGTATCTGCATGCGCAGGGCGCGCCCGTGGCGCCGCCCAGCGATCTGCTGCCGCCGGGGCCGCATCAGTACGACGGCTACACCATGAGCTTCTGGCAGTGGGTGGAGCACGATCCGTCGGCCAGCATTCCTACCGCGGACGCAGGCGCCATGCTGCGCGATCTGCACGAGACGCTGCGCGGCTACCGCACTTCGGAGCCCAAGGGCGAGCTGCCGCTGCTCGAAATCTTCAACGAGATCACGCGCTGGCTGAAGTTTCTGGAGGGCCGCCGCGCGCTCTCCGGGGGCGAGTTGATCCAGTTGCGCGAGACCCACTGGCGGCTGGCCGAGACGCTGCGCTACGGCGGCCGCGCAATTCAGCCCATCCATGGCGACTCAAATCGCAAAAACCTGCTCAAGACGGAGAAGGGCTGGCTCTGGACCGATTTTGAAGACGCGTGCGGCGGCCCGACAGCATGGGATGTAGCCTGCCTGGTGCGTACCGCGCCCGAAGGAGTGGAGGCAGGGCTGGCCTCTTATCCGGGAGCGCCGACATGGGATGAGTTGCTGCCTTATCTGCGCGCGCGGGAACTGGAGGCGGTGGTTTACTGGCAACTCCAGGCGCAGCGCTTCCCCGAGCAGAAAGTGGAGGCCCAGGCACGGTTGCGGGAATGGCAGCGGCGGCAGCCGCATTCGGGTGCGTTTGGGCAATAGCTGAGTTGCCGACTCGCTACCGGTTTCCCCCGCTTTCCTCTGGTTTTGTCCGCGCTTTGGCGTATGCTTTGGGAATGATGCGGATGACCGTGCTGGCGAGCGGCTCGAAGGGCAACAGCACCGTCGTCGCCACCCAGCGGACCCGGATTCTGGTCGATGCCGGGCTTTCCTGCCGCGAGATTCTGAAGCGCATGCAGACGGCCGGCGAAGACCCGCGCTCGCTCGATGCCATTCTGATTACGCACGAGCATCAGGATCATATTCAGGGCGTCGCGGTGCTTGCGCGCAAGCTTGGCATCCCGGTCTACTTCACCGAGATGACGCATCGCGCCTGGGTGCGCTGGATGCGGCCGCGGAAACGCATGACCTATGCCGACTGGCTGCGCCGGCGCCAGCAGGGCGCGGCAGAAGCTACCGTCGAAGACGTCTGCCGAAGTGGATGCTTCGGCTGACCAGCCGGACGAAGAGTTGTGTGACGACGGGGCATCGGCGGAGCGCGATCCGGCCGCGATTCCTTCGTTGGCATTTTTCGAGGCGGGCAAGCGCTTCATGGTGGGCGACATCGACGTCGAGCCCTTCACCATCCCGCACGATGCGGCAGATCCAGTGGGCTTTGTCTTTGAAGGCGACGGAGTGCGTATCGGCTTTGCCACCGATCTCGGCTATATGCCGGCCAATGCGCGCCAGGCGCTGCGCCGCTGCGATGTCCTTTTACTCGAATCCAATCACGATACCGAGATGCTGCGCGACGGCCCCTATCCCTGGAGCGTCAAACAACGTGTGATGTCTCGCGTGGGGCATCTCTCGAATGAGGCGGCAGCCGAGTTTCTGGAACGGAACTACGACGGGCAGGCTGCGTACGTTATCTTGGCGCATCTTTCGGAGAGCAATAACCTGCCGGCATTGGCCCGGGTGTGTGCGGAACGGGCACTCATGCGACCGGATGAGCCTGCTGGCAAATAAGCTACTCCTGGCTCAGCAGCACGAACCGCTGGCGACAATCGCCCTTTAGCGTGCTATCTTATTGGTGCTCCGTTATTTAGGGCTCTGGCCAAAGAAAATTGAGTACCTCTGAGGTTACCAAATTGGGAATCCGTTGCTTGTGAATCGCATCCAACGATTATCATAGGGTTAACGAAAATGACTTCAGGAAACCAGGGACAAGCGAAAGTGATTGACACGGGCGTACTGCCATCGCGGGGTTATACCAGCGAGACGGGCTGTGCCGATCCTGTCGTCGGCGACATCCTTTCCAGTTGGCGCTACGACATTTCCGGCATTACGCCGGCGATGCGCGGCGACTATGAAGATCATTTTGCGCAGTGCGCCTATTGCCGCAGCCGGCAGCGTCTGCATCGCACCATTGACGTCGTGCTGATCGGCACCACGACCATTTCGACAGCTGTCTTTGTCCTCGCGCTGGCGATCATTCATCACATTCAGCCGCTGCAGCATTGGGCACTCGTCAACCTGCACATCTGGGAGATCTCGATCGGATTGAGCCTGCAGGAGGCCGCCATCATCGGGCTGCTGTTTTCCTTCGTCTGCTGGGTGCTGGTGGCCATCGCGACCCCCGCGCCGGTCTTTCTTACGGGTGTTGCGCTGAACCAGGCGCGATCTTTCCACGGACGATCGCTGGACGACAGCGATTCGCGCGTCGCCTGATCCTGCCCAACTGAGTCGATAAAAGGTCAGCCCGACGGCTGGCCTTTTTCATGCCCGGATTCAGCTAAGGCTTCTGCGAATCCAGCCGCAGGCCGCCGGTCAAATCGCTCACCCGCTCGACGTGATTCTCCCGGCACCACGACTCCAGACCTTTGGCCAGGCGCTCGACCGCGCGCGGATCGGCGTAGGAGGCGGTGCCTACCTGAACGGCTGTCGCACCGGCGAGCAGGAACTCGACAATATCTTCCGTAGTGGTGATTCCGCCCATTCCGATGACCGGAATCCTGACCGCCCTCGCGGCCTCCCACACCATGCGCACAGCGATCGGCTTGATGGCCGGGCCGGAGAGGCCCCCGGTGACATTCGCGATCCGCGGCCGGCGTGCCTTCACATCGATGGAGAGCGAGACGAAGGTGTTAACCAGCGAGAGAGCGTCGGCGCCGGCAGCTTCGGAGACGCGCGCCATCTGCGCGATGGAGGTGACGTTGGGGGAGAGCTTGACGATCAGCGGTCGCCGGGCAAGCCTTTTGGCCCGCACCACCAGCTCGGCAAGCTGCGTCGGGTCCGCGCCGAAGATCAGGCCGCCGTGCCGGGTATTGGGGCAGGAGGCATTCAGCTCATACGCAGCAATCCCTTCGGCGTCGTTCAACTGTTCAATCACGGCGAGGTAGTCGTCCACGGTGTAGCCGAAGACATTGGCAATGCACGCCGTACCGGAGTAGCGGCGAACCGCGGGCAGCTTCTCATGGATGAAGGCTGCGGCCCCCATGTTCTGCAGCCCGATGGCATTGATCATGCCGGAAGCGGTTTCGATAATGCGAGGCGCTTCGTTGCCCGCCATCGGCTCGCGCGAAAGGCCCTTGGTGACGAAGCCGCCAATCTTGTCCAGCGACAGGATCTCCTCAAACTCGATGCCATAGCCGAAGGTGCCGGAGGCGGCGATGACCGGATTGCGCAGCTCCAGGCCACAGAGGCGCACGCGCATGTCGGGCTTCACTCGGGGTGGACGTCTCCCAGCGTGTCAGGCGCGGCAGGGCTCTTCGTGCTGCGACGAGCGCGGTGCGGCGTCTTGGGTGTCGTCGCCGTTTCGGCTGTGGCGGTCGCGGGCTTCAGCGCCTCGGTGAGAACATGCCCGATCGCCGCGGAGGGCTGATTCACTCCGAGGAGAGCGGCGAAGGTGACCGCGAAGTCGACCGGCGCGGCGCGCTGGTAGTAGATACCCGGCTGAAAGGGCGCACCGTAAAAGCCGAGCGGCACGTGCCGGTCATAGGACCAGGCGCTGTAGTGCGTGGTGCCCGTGCCCGCGGCGTCGCCGTTCATCTGGTATGCGGGCGGAACCAGCATCACGTACCAGCCGCCATTGGGGCTGTAACTGTGTGCGATGCGCTCGCCAAACTCATCCGGCGGCACGTTACCGGAGGCAAGCTGCATCCGCGTGTAGACCTCGACCAGGGACGGATGCGGGGCAACCTTGCTGGACGGCGGCTGCAAGGGCTGCGGCGTCGCAGGCGGCTGTGGCTGCTGCGCGGCTGCTTGTTCCGCCTGCTGCTGTGCTGCGGTCTTGCGTTGCTGCCTGGTGCGCGGCGCAGGCTTGGGCGGGGCGATCTCGACCACCGGCGGCGGCGTCCCGATGGGCGGATGAATGGGCGGCTGCGCCGGCAGGGAACTGACGACGGCAGGGATCGCGGCGGTGATCGCGTCCTCCGCCTCCTGCTCATTGATGCCGGCACGCTCGAAGGCAGGCTGGTTGAGCTGGATGTACGGCAGCTCCTGATGGGTCAGCAGGTAGTCGATCTTCTCGCCGGGAGAGAACTTGCCGTTCATCGCATCGTTGAGCCCGGCGATCAGCTTCGGGATGTCCCATGTGGCGGCATCCATGCCCAGCGATGCTGCCTGCTCCGGCGTGGACGCGACGCCGTGGTCGGCGGAGAGCGCAATCCAGACATTTGCGAGTCCGCCATCGACGTTCTGATCGAGCCAGGTGAAGAAGCTGTCGAGCTGCTGATCAAGCTGCTCCACCATGTTGTGCATCTCCGGTGCATCGGGACCGACGCGGTGGCCGAGGCCGTCATTGGCAGAGAGCGAGATGCTCAGCATGTCGGTGGTCGGATGATGCCCAAGCTGCTCGCCGGTGATGAGGGCCTTGGCGAAGTCGAGCTCGTAGTCGTTTCCGGCAGGCGAAACATCCACCTGGTTGAAGAAGTTCTTCTGCGCATCGCCGTGCGCCTCATCGAGCGCCTGCTGGGCACGCGGGCCGGCGTTGAATGTGGTGGCCCACTCCGGCAGAGCGTTCTGGTAGAAGGTCGAGGTCACGAAGACGCCGCTCTTCGGATCGATCCAGTACGCCGCATTGGCCGAGCGCCCCACGGGCAGGATCGCGGCGCGGTCCTTCAGCGATATGCCAAAGACCTTCGACTGGCCGATGGTCGCGAGACGCAGCTCATCGCCCAGCGTCGAAGCGCGTTCGTTGCGCGGCGAGTCGCCGGTCTCATCTCCCGCATTGAGCAGCCCGACAATTTTGTAGCGCTCGTCTTCGACTGAGGTGACGGGCCGCTTGGTGTTGCGGCTCAGGTCCCACCATTCGTTTGAGTTGATGCCATGGCCGTCCGTATAGGCGCCGGTGCCGAGCGTCGCGTGGCCGGGCGCAGTCTTGGTGTTCGCGTAGTCGTAGTAGCAGTTCGGGAAATATGCGCCGTGATCCAGAAAGAGGCGGAAGCCATGCTGCGCCTTCAGGTCCGCCCGGTATCGCTCCAGATAATCTTCACGGAACTGGTCGATCACCACCAGCACCACCAGCTTCGGCTTGCCATCGTATGCGGAGGCGCTGGCGGGAACGGCGGGTAAGGCGATGAGCAGGGAGGCAAGCGAGAGGCAGCAGAGACGCCGGTGCATTTCCATAGGCGTCTCCCAGTATCGCAAAAAGCCGTCCGATGCGGAGATCGATCGCGACGGAGTTATGTGGCCGCGCGCTCCAGCGTGCGGAAGCCGAACGTTGGCCCGCGCCCTCGCTTGATTGCCAGATCAATCCACAACATCGCCATCGTCTCCAGATACCGCGCATTGCGCAGTGGTCCGGCGTCAAAGGGCCGCAGCCCCGCCGCAGAAATCAGCGGAACTACAGCGGCCTTGGCTGCGTCATCATCCCCGCAGTAGTAGCCGTCGGCCTGCAAACCGTTGAAGGTTGCGTTCCCCAGCAATCCCGCGCCGATGGTGTTGAATGCCTTCACCAGCCGTGCGCGGGGCGCCAGTTGCTGCAGCTTCTCTGCTGCCGAAGTGGTGCCCCCAAACTCCAGTCCTTCGAGCGTTGGCAGCACCGGATTGATGCAATCCACCACAACCTTGCCGCTCAGATCGCCGCAAGAGGCGAGCGCTTCCGCTGCTGCCGCCCACGGCACAGCCAGCAGGACAATCTCTGCTGCGCCGGCAATTTCCTTTGCCGGCCCAGTGCTGACGCCGGGAATCTGCTTCGGTACCGAACCCTTCTCGCACCGCGACGCTGACGGCATGTCCTGCCTTCGTCCACAGCCGCGCCAGTGCGCCGCCCACATTCCCTGCTCCGATGATCGCAATGCGTGTCATGATCCCGGTATATCTCTAGCCGCCGAGTCATGGCAAGGCGCAGAAGCGTAAATCCAATGCGGGACTTGCTTTCACCGTGTCAGTGCTTCTGCTCCAGCGCGGCTGCGTATGCTGCTACGAAGGCATCAAGCGCCGAGCTTTGGCTGCCCGCGTTCTCCGCGTCGAATGGCCCTGACCACACCTGGCCGAAGGCGTTGCTGGCATCGCGCGAGTGGCTCCAGATGCTCTCCGCATTTGTGACTGCAAACGTGGCATATCTCTGATTGGGCACGGCAAAGTTCAGGGCCATCAGGTTACGCGCGAAGATGCCTTTGAACTGCACGCCGTCGGCGCCGCAGTTCGGCTCGCAGGTGTCGTGCAGCACGCCATTGCTGTCGGTCAGGTGCGTGAGCGCGGCATCCGCGATGGTCTGCGCGGTCTCAAGGAGCTGGGGCGAGTGCTGTGCCCGGTTCAGCTCCACCAGGCCGCCAAGCACCACGCCCTGGTTGTAGGTCCAGGTGTTCTGCCCGTTGTTCTTACAGGTAGAGAGATTGAGCCCGTCGTTGATGAGGTTCTGGCTATTGATCATGCCGGACTGCTGGAACCAGGCCCACTCCTTGTTCGCCCAGGCGAGATAATTTGCGCGATCGGCCGGCGGGACACGGTTCGCAAGGTGCGCGGCGACGGAGAGAAAGAGCTCGTTCGCGATCGCGTTTTTATAGGTCTTGTCCTTGCTCCACCAGATGCCGCCGCCGCAGGTTGCATCCCAGCCGCCGCTCATATCGGCGAAGATCGACGAGGCCATGTCGAGATACTGCTGCGTGTGCGTGAGATCGTAGGCGCCGATCCACGCCAGCGCCCACCAGCCCTCGTCATCGTAGTAGTTGTTCAGGAAGCCGCTGTTGGTCTTCTGCGCCTGCTGAAAGCTGTTGGCGAAGACTCCTGTGTAGCTGCCGGTGTGCGCCACCAGCGAGTAGTCAGCCAGCATCGTGAGCGCATTGGCGGAGTTCCACCAGCCCGTGGTCTGGTAAAGGCCGCTCGACTGCGTGTACCAGGTCTGGAGTTTGTCGATGCCGGCCAGCGTCTGCTTCTGGATCTGCGCGGGCGGCGGTGTCTTGGAGGCTGGGGCTGTCTGTGCGTACGCGCTCGCGCACAAAGCGGCGATACTGATAACGATATACAGGCGAGGGCTGCGAAGCATCGGGGGAGGCTCCTGGGATTGAAAATCCTGCTGCCCGCCACCCTAGTTCGACCGCTCTGGCGTGTCAAACGCTTGCGATGAAAACCGAGCGACGGGAGACACGGCTCCCGTCCATTCAGGCTGCCTTCTGCGCGGGATTGCTTGCCGCATCGAGCCTGGCGATTGCTTCCGGGGGCAGCTTCAGCCGCGTTGCCTCCGCCAGATCGTTGAGTTGATCGAGCGAGGTAGCGCTGGCGATTGGCGCAGTGATTGCCGGTTTCGCGATCAGCCACGCGAGAGCGACCCGCGCCGGTGTCGAGTGCAGATCCGCTGCCACGGCATCCAGCGCGTCGAGCACCGCAAAGCCGCGATCGTTCAGATATTTCTCCACCATCTGGCCGCGCGCCTTGCCGGCGGCGTCCTGCTTCGAGCGATACTTGCCCGTCAGGAAGCCCGCGGCGAGCGAGAAGTAGGGAATCACGCCAATGTCATACGCTTCGACGACGGGAAGCAGATCGCTTTCAAATGCGGATCGCTCGACCAGCGAGTAGTTGGGCTGCAGGCATTCGTAGCGCGCCAGATTGTTCTTCTGGCTGATCTCGAGGGCTTCCTTCAGCCGCGCGCCGGAGTAGTTCGATGCGCCGATCACACGCACTTTGCCCTGGTCCACCAGCGTGTCGAAGGCGCTCAGCGTCTCTTCGAGCGGCGTCTCTTTGTCGTCGGTGTGCGCCTGGTACAGGTCGATGTAGTCGGTCTGCAATCGACGCAGCGACGCCTCGACTGCCTCGGCGATGTACTTTCTGCTGAGCCCCTTCTTGTCGTCGCCCATATCGAAGCCGAGCTTGGTGGCCAGCACCACCTGACTGCGCCTGCCGGAGCGCGCGAACCATTTCCCGAGCACCGTCTCCGACTCGCCGCCCACGTGTCCGCTGACCCAGCGCGAGTAGACATCCGCCGTGTCGATGAAATTCAGTCCGGCATCGAGTGCCGCATCGAGCAGGCGAAACGATTCCCGCTCATCCACCGTCCAGCCGAAGACATTGCCGCCCAGGCAGAGCACCGGCACCTGCAAGGACGATTTGCCAATCTGTCGCTTCTGCATTGAAAAAGCTCCTTATGCAATGGATGCGGCCCGGTCGGCGGAAGGAACACGGCTTCCGCCAATCGACGGGATTTCCGTCGTTTCCGGTAGCATAAGGAGGATATGCACGATTTGCAATTCGTCAGGGCCAACCTCGCCCTGGTTGAGGAGAAGCTGCGCGCCCGCGGGCAGGATCCCGCCGCACTGTTGGGCAACTTCACCCGCCTGGATGCCGAGCGCCGCGAGCGCATCACCGAAGCGGAGACTCTGAAGGCGCGCCGCAACGCGCTCAGCGAAGAAGTAGGCCGCAAGAAGCGCGCGAAGGAAGATGCGACCACGCTGATGGAGGAGACGCGCCAGATCAAAGAGAAGCTCGAATCGCTGGACGCGTCCGCTACTGCTCTGGACGACGAGCTTCGCGCCATCCTGGCGAATATCCCCAACCTGCCGCACGACTCTGTCCCTGCGGGTACATCCGAACATGACAATGTCGAGCAGAAGCAGTGGGGCACCAAGCCGCAGTTCGACTTTACGCCGCGGCCGCATTGGGAGTTGGGCGAGGCGCTCGGCATCCTCGATCTGGAACGCGCAGCGAAGCTCTCCGGCGCGCGTTTTGCCGTCTACTGGGACCAGGGCGCGCGGCTGGAGCGTGCGCTGGCGAACTTCATGCTCGACATCCACACCCGCGAGCACGGCTACCGCGAAGTGATGCCGCCGGTGATGGTGAACAGCCGCTCGCTCTTCGGCACCGGACAACTTCCGAAGTTCGCGGACGATCTGTTTCGCTGCGTCGATGCGGAAGGCTTTACGCCGGGACAATATCGCGAGAACGACCACTGGCTCATCCCCACCGCGGAAGTTCCGGTGACGAATCTCTATCGCGACGAGGTGCTGGACGAAGCCGCGCTCAGCATCTCGCTGACCGCGTATACGCCATGCTTCCGCTCGGAAGCGGGTTCCTATGGCAAGGATGTGCGCGGCATCATCCGCCAGCACCAGTTCCAGAAGGTGGAGCTGGTGAAGTTCACTCGGCCCGAAGACTCCGAGGCCGAGCATGAGAAGCTGACGCGCGACGCGGAAAGCATTCTCGAACGGCTCAACCTGCCCTATCGCCGCGTGCTGCTGTGTGCAGGCGATATGGGGTTTTCCGCATCCAAGACATACGACCTCGAAGTGTGGCTGCCGGGCCAGGGGCTTTATCGGGAGATCTCCTCCTGCAGCAACTTCGAAAGCTTTCAGGCGCGGCGTGCGAATATCCGCTACCGTCCGCAGGGAAAGAACAAGACGGAGTTTGTCCATACCCTGAACGGCAGCGGCCTGGCTGTCGGGCGCACCTGGCTGGCGATTCTGGAGAACTATCAGCAGGCCGACGGGTCGATACGGGTGCCGGACGCGCTGGTGGCTTACATGGGTGGAGACACGAAGATCGAGAGACGAGGTAGCAACGCACAATGAAGACACTGAAAAGCTATCTGTTCTGGACCTATCAGCGGGGCAGCTTTCACTACGACGTGATGGTGACGCTGATCCTGCTCTTCCTCTTTGTTTCGCCGCGCTTCATCAACTTCCACGACCGGCCGGAGGAGACAAGCTCGCGCGGGCATGGCGTGCTGGTGCATGCCGGCCCGAACGGCAAATTCACCTTTGAAGTGGGCGCCGACCAGGTTCCGGAGACCTCGGACGCGAACAAACTTCGCGCAGAGCTCCAATCGAGCATCGCACCTGTAGCGGGCGCGATTTCGATCGACCGCTGGGAGGCGCAGAAGGACTCCAGCGGTCGTGTGGAAAGCTACAAAGTCTGGGCGCGCCACTAAGAAGATGACGAGGGGCTCGAAATGAAGCGAATCGTATTCGTATCCGCTGCGGTGGTATTAAGCTGCCTGATGGCCCGGGCGCAAAGCTGCGACGCCACCAAGGTACTGGCGCAGATGGACGCGGCTTCCGCGAAATTCCAGAGCACGCAGGCGGATTTCAAATGGGATGTGCTGCAGTCGGTGGTCAACGAGCACGACATCCAGAGCGGCACCATCTACTTCGAGCGCCACGGCGATTCCACCTCCATGGCTGCCTACATCAAGCAGCCGGGCCCCAAGTCCGTCTTCTTCGACGGCAGCACGCTCACGCTGCTCCAGCCGGAGATCAAGCAGGAGACGCTGTTCAGCGCCGGCTCCAACCGCGGCCAGTATGAAAGCTTTCTGACGCTCGGTTTCGGCGGCAGCGGCAAGGATCTGCAGAGCAATTGGACCGTCACCTGCCAGGGCATGGAGTCGATCGACGGCGTGCAGACGGCGAAGCTGGACCTGAAGCCGAAACAGCAGGGCGTCGCCAACACCTTCTCCCACGTGACGGTGTGGATCGATCCAACGCGCTCGCTGAGCCTGAAGCAGATCTTCTATGAGCCATCGGGCGACAATCGCACCGCGACTTACAACGGCATCAAGTACAACGCGAAAATCCCCGCGGACATCTTCAAGCCCAAGGCGAGCGGCTATACCGTCATCCGGAAGTAGCCGCAGCGGCTTCGCGCGCCGTGCGCGAAGCAAAGACAGCGGCAGCCAGGATGCAGAGCATGGGGAAGGCTTCTACTGTGTAACGGGCCTCCGGCGCCTCGATGGTTGCGAGCAGCAGGCTGCGCAGCACGCAATAGAGCGCGATCGCCGCCACCAGCACGGTAGCGCGTCGCCGCATCCGCCATGCTCCCCAGGCAGCCAGTACAAGATAGACAAGATTCAGCGCCGCGTAGCCGGTTGCGAACTCCGTCTCCGCATTGTGGCGGTCGTACTGCCACCAGCGCAGCTCGATATTCAGCATCTCGGTGCGCGGGCGCAGCCACATATCCAGCACGCGCAGCAGCGGCAGCTCCACATAGCTGCGCAGCGGATGTGCGCTGCTCCCGCGCGGCTGCCAGCGCGTTGAAGCGCGCATCGATGGCCGGCGTGATGGTCGTCGTCTCGTTGTATGCGTCAAAAATCTCCGCCGTCTGGTCGTGCTGCGCCGGCGAATCGAAGGCGCGGGAGGGAAGCAGATTCACGTCGAGAGTCGCGCTGTCCACGTTCCAATAGATATCCGACGTGGAGGCGAAATCGATCGCCCAGGTCTTCATCCAGCGTTGGAAGCCCGGCGCAGCGAACTCTCCAGGGTCGGTAGCGTAGCGCGGCGCCAGCGGCTCAAAGACATGAAAGGTGCGCAGGTTGCGCGCTGTCCAGAAGAGGAAGGGAATGACCGACAGGATGCCGGCAGCGAATGCGAGGCGTACGGCGCGGGCGCGCCCCAGCGGCGGCGATCCCAGAAAGCTCCGCTTCGCGAAAAGGATGATCGCAAGAACGCTCGCAACCGCCAGCAGCGCGCCATCGGGCCGCAGCAGCGTGGCATAGCTCCAGGTCAGCGCCAGCAGCAGGCACGGCTTCCATCCCGGATGCCGCTGCAGCCAGACAAGGGCGGCGCAACCGAGCGCAATGCAGAAGATGGAGAGCGTCTCGCTCAATGGCGCTGCGACATAATTCGCGGTGAAGGGACACAAGGCCGCGAGATACAACGCCCACATGCCGGCGCGCTCACCGGCAATCGCGCGCGCCGTCCAACTAACGATCAGCGCGGAGAGAAGATCGATCGCGACCTGCAGATACAACACAGCGCCGTAATGGTCCACGCCGAAGATACGAAAGCACACGGCCAGGAACAGCGGATAGCCGGGCAGGCGGATCAGCGTAGGATGAATGGTCGCGCCGGCCGCGGAGTAATCGGTGCGGCCGTAGACGCCATGAAGCAGCCAGTTTTTTGCGATGTCTCCATAAACAAGCCCATCGCCATTCACCTGCGGGAAGTGCCACAGGAACCAGAGGCGCAGCCACGTACCCAGCCCCAGAGCGAGCAGTACGAGCGCAGCGGTAACCGCAATGGCAACGTAAGATCGTCGCATTGGTTCGCATCATACAGAGTAAGAAGGACGGTTTGGCCGTGCGCACCACGCGCTGTACTCTTGACGTAATCTGATGAGCCGCCAGATCTTTTACGATCCCGAACGAAAACGCTGGAAGCGACTGCGCCGCGTGCTGGACCTGACGGCCGTGGTGTCCACGTTTCTGCTGGTGGCCTTCTTTCTGGGCGTCATTCACCGGGAGCAGTTGCCCGATCTGTTGCTGCCGCAACAGAAGCGGAACTACAAGGCAGTCAAGGGACGGCAGACTGCGGAGTCGCGCCGGGCCGCTCTGCGCGCCGCGCGCCGGCGGACGACGAATCGCAAGGCGTCCGAGGTGCCGCTGAACACCGGTGAAGGTCTGCGCGCGACGTTCTATACGGATGACAATCCGGCCAGCTATTCCTCACTCCGGCAGCACATCCATCAGATCGATATGCTCTTCCCGGTCTGGCTGAATGTGAACGATGCCAGCGGCAACCTGCTGGGCGATGTTTCAGAAGCGCCGGCACACACTTACCGCATTGTGGATGACAAAGGCGTGGTGCACGGCGTCGATCCCGGCAACAAGGTGCAGCAGGCCATCACGAACGCGCACGAAGATACGGAAATCTTTCCGCTTATCCGCAACTACAACATCCTCACGGGGGTGTGGGACCCGGTCATCGGCACGGTGCTCAACGATCCGAACGCGCGGGCCAACATGGAGCGCCAGTTGGATAAGTTCCTTGCCGCCAATCCCAACTACCACGGCATCTCGCTCGATTTCGAAGAGGTTCCGGACGATGCCCAGGCCGGATACCAGGCCTTGATGGCCGAGCTATACGACGACTTCTCGAAGAAGAACCTGCGCCTGTACATCAACGTCCCGACCGGCACCGACAAGAAGATGCTGGCGTTCGAGGCTGCGCATACCGACGGCATCGTGCTGATGAACTATGACCAGCACGAGAACACCTCGCCGCCGGGACCGATCGCCGCGGAGGACTGGTTCGAAAACAATCTGCAGCGCACCCTGCAGATCGTGCCCAAGCAGAAGCTGATCTGTGCCATCGGCAATTACGCTTACAACTGGACGGTGCCGCTGCCCGACGCGAAGGGCCATGCTTCGCAAAAGGTCCTCGATGTGGACTCCTCCAGCGTGCAGGATGCCTGGCAGGCGGCGAGCGATGCGGAAGCCGATCTCTCTTTTGCCGGCGACGAATTGAACCCGCACTTTGCCTACGACGACGAAGACCAGCATGTGCGCCATCAGGTGTGGCTGCTGGATGCCGTGACGGCTATGAACGAAATGCGCGCCGCGCGGCAGATGGGTATACAGACCTACGCTCTGTGGGCGCTTGGTACCGAAGATCCGTCGATTTGGAACATCTGGGACAAGCCCAGTACGCCCGGCGCCCAGACTACGCTGGAAAAAATTCAGCCCGGCGGCACCATCAATCAAGACGGGTAAGGCGACATCCTGCGCATCACCAGCGTGCCGCATCCCGGCTCGCGCACCATCGACATGGATGCCGAGAACCAGACCGCGACCGACGAGCACATGCATGACTACCCGCAGGCGTACTCCATCGAGTACTACGGCTACCACCCGGACAAGGTCGCGCTCAGCTTCGATGACGGTCCTGATCCCACATGGACGCCGAAGATCCTCAACATCCTGAAGGCAAAGCATGTGAAGGCAGCCTTTATGGTGATCGGCGAGCAGGCGCAGGACAACGTCGGCCTGCTCCGCCGCTATATCCGCGAAGGCCACGAGATCGGCAACCACACCTACACACACCCGGATATCAGCGAGATTCCCGCTCGACAGGTGCAGCTTGAACTGAATCTGACCGAGCGCCTCTTTGCCAGCAAGCTCGGCATCAAGCCGCTCTACTTCCGGCCGCCCTACTCGATCGACCAGGAGCCTGACACCAACGATCAGGCGGCTCCCGCATATCACATCCAGCAGATGGGCTACACCATCATCGGCGACAAGATCGACACCGATGACTGGAACGAGCATCCGCGCAAGAGCCCGCAGGAGATCACCTGGACCGTAATGGAGCAGTTGCGCATCATGAAGACGAAGCCGCAGTTCCGTGGCTCCATCATCCTGATGCACGATGGCGGCGGCGATCGCTCGGCGACAGTGGCAGCGTTGCCGCTGCTCATCGATACGCTGCGGGCACACGGGTACCAGATCGTTCCGGTATCGGAGCTGATGGGCAAGACCACGGCCGAGGTGATGCCGCCGCTTACTCCGAACCAGCGCTGGCAGGCGCGGATCGACTCCGTCGCATTCAGCATGTTCGCCTTCGTCGGGCGCTTCATCGTGATGATCTTCTTCATCGGCGACGTGCTGATGAGCGTGCGGCTCGTGCTCATTGGACTTTTTGCGCTCGTCGATCGTATTCGCCATCGCAAAATCCCGGAGGTCCCCGGCGGCTTTGCGCCGCATGTGGCCGTGCTCATTCCGGCATATAACGAGGAAAAGGTCATCGTGCGCACGATCCGCTCGGTGCTCAATTCCGATTACGAGAACCTGCGCGCGATTGTGATCGACGACGGCTCCGCCGACCGCACCTACGACCTGGCCTGCGAGGCCTTCCGCGACGAGATTGCGACGGGACGACTCCAGGTGCTGAGCAAGCAGAATGCGGGCAAAGCCGAGGCTCTCAACTACGCTGTCGGCCGGATCACGGAAGAGTTTTACGTCGGCATCGATGCCGATACTGTGATTGCTCGCGATGCTGTATCGAAGCTCGTCGCCCACTTTGCAGATCCACGCGTCGGTGGAGTGGCGGGCAACGCCAAAGTGGGCAACAAGGTAAATCTGTGGACGCGCTGGCAGGCGCTCGAATACATCACCAGCCAGAACTTCGAGCGTCGCGCGCTGGACCTGTTTAACGTGGTCACCGTCATTCCGGGCGCCATCGGCGGATGGCGCACGGAGGCGGTGCGCAATGGCGGCGGCTATCCCATCAACACCGTGGCGGAAGACGCCGATCTCACCATGAACCTGCTCGAGCAGGGCTATAAGGTCATCTATGAAGATCAGGCGCTCGCATTTACCGAAGCGCCGGTCGACGCGAAGGGCCTCATGCGCCAGCGTTTCCGCTGGTCCTTCGGCACGCTGCAGGCGGTCTTCAAGCACAAGCAGGCATTCACCAAGAACCGCGCCATGGGCTTCTTCGCGCTGCCCAACATCCTCATCTTCCAGATACTGCTGCCTCTCGTCTCGCCGCTCATCGACCTGATGTTCATCTACGGAACGATCGAGTATCTGCTCGATCGGCACTTCCATCCGGACACGGCGAACGCCGCCGGATTCGAGAAGCTGCTGGCCTACTTCCTTACCTTCCTGATCATTGATTTCGTAACTTCGGCGCTTGCCTTTTCGCTCGAACGTCCGCATCCGGCAAAGCGCGGCGACGGCTGGCTGCTCTTCCACATCTGGCTGCAGCGCTTCGCGTATCGTCAGGTCTTCTCCATCGTGCTGTTCAAGACCATCAAGCGCGCGATCGACGGAAGACCGTTCAACTGGGACAAGCTGGAGCGCACAGCGAAGATGTCGAAGCAGGCGGAGAAGATCGCCGCGGGGACCTGAGTAATTACACCCACTCGCCCTTGCGCATCAGCGGCTCAGCGGTCCCACTCGCAGTAATGCCGTCCAGGTCGATCTCGCCCGAGCCGATCATCCAGTCCACGTGGATCAGGCTGTCGTTCGCGCCCTTCTCGGCCAGCGCCGCGGTGTCCATCGTGTCGCCGCCGCGGATGCAGGTGCTGTATGCCTGTCCCAGCGCAATGTGGCTGGCCGCATTCTCGTCGAACAGCGTGTTGGAGAAGAGCAGGCCGCTCTTTGCGATCGGCGACGAGTGCGGCACCAGCGCCACCTCGCCCAGCCGGCTTGCGCCTTCGTCCGTTTCCAGCATCTTCCGCAGCACTGCCTCGCCTTCGGTCGCGTGCGACTCCACGACGCGGCCACCTGCAAAGCGAACCCGGATCCCGCTGATCAGCGTGCCCTGGTAGGAGAGCGGCTTGGTGCTGGTCACCGTGCCTTCGACGCGCTGGCAGTGCGGCGTGGTGAAGACCTCTTCCGTCGGAATATTGGGGATGCACGCCAGGCCATTGCCGGCCGTCGTGCCGCCGCCCATCCACACATGGTCGTCGGCCAGCCCCACGCGCAGATCGGTTCCCGGCCCGCGGAAGTGCAGCGCGCTGTAGCGGCGCTCGTTCAGGAGTGCGGCGCGCTTGCGCAGTCCATCATCGTGCGCGCGCCATGCCGCCACCGGATCGGGCGCATCGACGCGTGATGCGGCAAAGATGGCATCCCACAGCTTCGCCATCGCAACGTCCTCGGGCTCGCCGGGGAAGACGGCGGCAGCCCACGCCGGCGTAGCCGCCGCAACAATCGTCCAGTTGATCGCGTGCCGTGTGATCAGCTCCATCGCCGGCCGGCTCGCCTTCGAGGAGGCGCGGTTCGCCCGGCCAACCTTCTCCGGATCCTCCTTCGCCAGCAGCGCGGGGTTCGCGCCGGCAACCGCCATGCGCGCCACGTTGCTGCGGAAGGCTTGCGCGATCCCGTCCTGCAACCACGTCGCTGCGGTATCAAAGCTCGCATCGGGCGCGTAGCGGAAACGGGCGAGCGTGGCCTCGTCGTCGCTATAGAACGTGGTCACCAGCGAAGCGCCCGCGCGATAGGCATGCTCGGTGATGCGGCGCACCAGCGGCAGCGTGTCCAGCGATGCGGTGATCAGCAGTTCCTGCCCTCGCGCCAGTCCCAGGCCTACCTCAATCGCGACTGCGGCCAGCCGGTCCAGCCGTGCGGCGTGTGTCGTGCTCGAATGAACGGGCGGGGGCGACTGCTGTGCTCATGCTGGCTTCTCCTCATGCTTCGATAACGTTCGGCGCTCACGGCTGCGCCACTCCTGTAGCATACGTCCATGCTGAACCGACGCGCATTCCTCGGTGCTTCCGCGGCAGCTCTGCCGATCATCGCCAGTCTCGCCTCCGCCGAACAGGGAGATCATCTTGCAAGCGGCGTGCTCAATCCCGAGACTGCAAAGCTGACTCACCAGAGCTTCGGAGATGTCCGCATCTACTTCGACGGCTCGACCGGGCAGCTTCACGCGTTGACCGTCGGAAGCGTTGCCTTGAAGCCGGGGATGGAGCCCCATCCGCCTCATCAGCATCCTGAGGAGGAGATCATGCTCGTGACCGAGGGCGCGGGCAGCATCCTCGTCGAAGCCGAAACGCATCCTGTAGGTCCGGGCTCGATGATGTATTGCTCCGGCGGCCGGCTTCACGGCATCAAGGCTGGTCCGCAGGGGCTTACCTTCTACTACTACAAATGGAAGGCCTGAGCAGCGCGGCGAGGCCACCTCTCCCCTTGCTACAATCCGCTTACCGTCGGCCAACCTATACAGGAGCTGCTTCCATGTCCGAGTCCTTCTCCGCCCCCGAATTCTTTGCCGCACTCGATGCCCGCATCGCCCGCTACGATCTGTTGCAGCACCCCTTCTATCAGGCATGGTCGAAGGGCGAGCTTACGCGCGATGAGCTGCGCGAGTACGCGTCCGAATACTGGCACCACGTCTCCGCCTTTCCGACATACCTCAGCGCGCTGCACAGCCCGCCTCGAAGACGCTCCACTGCGTCGCACCGTGCTTGAGAATCTGGCCGACGAAGAAGGCCTGCCCGCGAGCCGCCCCCACAGCGATCTGTGGATGGACTTTGCCGCCGGGATGGGTGCGGACTCGTCTGACGTGCGTAGCCGCGCGCTCCAGCCGGAGACCGCCGCGCTCATCGCCCACTTCCGCGCCGCGATGCAGGCTGCGCCGGCATCCGCGCTGGCTGCGCTCTACACCTATGAGTCGCGGGTTCCGGCCATCGCGCGCACCAAAGCCGAGGGGCTGAAGCAGCATTACGGTGCTGACATGCCCACCGCCCGTTACTTCGCGTTGCATCAGGTCGCCGATGTGTACCACGCGAAGGTGTGGCGTGATGCCATCGAGGCCGAGCTGATCGCGCACCCCGAACAGGCCGGTGCCACGCTCGACGCGGCGGAAGCCACGGCAGCCGCGCTGTGGGAGACGCTCAGCGGCGTCGAGCGCGAGCGCCAGCATGCCCGCATGATCGCCGCTTAAAACTCCACCGGGCGGCCTGCGCAAACAGGCCGTCCGGCAATCGAACTCACGATTTTCGATCCGTCCGCATCGGTCTTTGATGTAGACTGCGGCCACTCTCCGTGCGCATCAGGACGCTGACATCTGCCGGTGCGCCGCCTATTGGTATGTCTGCCGACAATCATCCGCCGCGCCTGCTGGTCACCGATGCTGATGGCACGCACGCGCATCCGTTGCTGCACTTTCCGTTCACGCTAGGGCGCAGCAGCGAGAGCCATCTGTGCATGGCGCACGCGCAGGTCTCGCGGCAACACGCCTGCATCGAGTCGGAGCCGGACGGCCTGTATCTTCGCGACCTCGGCAGCCGTCACGGCACGCTGCGCAACGACGAGCGCATCGAGCGGGTACGGCTTCGCTCCGGCGACCGCATCGCGCTTGGGCATCCCTCCGTAGCGCTCGTCTTCCTGGACGATACGGCGGCGGACGAGCCGCTTGGCCTCGCGTCCGACACAGTCACCGGTACCCGCGAGCTGTTGCAGCGCGCCTCCGGCCAGGTCAGTGGATCGGATCTCGAAAAGCTCTCCCTCTTTCTGGAAGCGGCCAAGCGCTTCAACGGCACGCAGGTGCTGGACGATGTGCTCAGCACCATGATCGAGTACGCGCTGCGGCTCACCTGCGCCGAGCGCGGCTTCGTCTTTCTCGGCGACGATGTGGCATCGCTGCGGCTGCGCATCGGCCGCGCCAGCGATGGCTCCGCCCTCCAGGACGACTCGAAGATCTCCCGCTCCATCGTTCGCGATGCCGCATACTCTGGCCTCGACTACATACTGGGCGACGCTACAGGCGAAGGCGCAGCCATCGGGCGCGAAAGCATCATCGCGCACGATCTGCGCAGCGTGATCGCGATTCCGCTGCGCCGCCGCAGCTCAGGCACGCTGCTCGGCCTGCTTTATCTCGACAGCCGTCTGCAATCCTGCAATCTCAGCACCGTGAGCCGGGACATCCTGCACGCCATCGCGACCGAAGCCGCGACGCTGGTGGAAAACGCGCGGATGCTGGAAGCCGAGAAGGCCGCGGCCCTGATGCGCAAGGAGATGGAGATTGCCGCCTCCATCCAGCAGCGCATCATTGCCAGCGATCTTCCCGCCGTGCCCGGCTTTGCGCTGCGCGCCCGCACCTTGCCCTGCGCGGACGTAGGCGGCGACTTCTACGACGTGATCTGCACCCACAATAACGGCATCGTCAGACGGCTGCGTGGCCATCGTGGCGGATGTCTCCGGGAAGGGAATGCCGGCCGCGCTGCTGGCTTCGATCGTGCAGGGCATGATGTACGCGCAGATCAACAGCGGCGTTTCGCTGGTGGATGCTGTCAGTGCCGTCCACGCATTCCTCTGCGCGCGCGTTTCGGGCACGAAGTACGTGACGCTGGTCGCGCTCCGCTGCCGGCCCGATGGCTCAGCCGAGCTGGTCAACGGCGGCCACATCCCGCCGCTTCTCGTGGAGCCGGATGGTCGCCTGCGCATCATCGAGGGCGGCGACATGCCGGTCGGCATGATTCCCGAGGCCACCTTCCATGCAATTTCATTCAACGTTCCCGCAGGCGGTCGCGTGGTGCTGCTCAGCGATGGCGTAAGCGAAGCAGAAAATGCTGCGGGTGAAGAGTTTACGATTTCAGAGTTCGAGCAATACCTTACAGGCCACGACCCCATCGCCGCCGTCTTCAGCGCGGTGGATCGCTTCTGCGACGGCATCCCCCAGGCCGACGACCGCACCATGTTGACCATTGACCGCCTGGCCTGAGCACAACACAAAGAGGGGGCCTGTATGAAACTGCTGCTCAAATTCAATCTCATCCTCATCACGCTGGCTGCGCTCGGACTTTTAGTCGTCGCCTTCGTTGCGCACAGCTTTCTCCAGCAGAATGCGCGCGCGCAGGTGCTGCAGCAGGCCGAGCTCATGATGGAGAGCGCCAGCTCCGTCCGCCGCTACACCTCGGACGAGCTCAAGCCGCTGCTCATGGGCAATCCCAAATACGAGCAGGAGTTTCTGCCGCAGACCGTGCCGGCCTATGGCGCCACCACTACGTTCGCGAAGCTCCGCGCTCACTTTCCCGAGTACACCTATCGCGAGCCCGCACTGAATCCGACCAATCCGCAGGACCGCGCCGTGGATTGGGAAGCCGACGTCATCGAGCAGTTCCGCAACCATCCGGATGAACATGAGCTGATCGCCGAGCGCGCAACGCCCACCGGCGCCGCGCTCTACCTCGCCCATCCCATCGTCAACCGGCAGCCCTGCATGCAGTGCCACAGCGAGCCTGTCGGTCGCGCCGGCTTCCATGATCCGCAAGTATGGCCCGGATCACGGCTTCGGCTGGCAGTTGAACGAGATCATCGGCGCGCAGATCGTCTCAGTTCCAACGGCCGTGCCGGTCGATATCGCGAGCAAGGCATTCCACTCGCTGATGCTCTCGCTCGTCCTCGCCTTCGCGGCGCTGATCGTCGCCACCAACCTCATCCTGCTTGTGCTCATCATCCGGCCGGTGCGCCGCCTCGCGCATGTCGCGAACCAGGTGAGCACCGGGCAACTGGACGGCGCAGAGTTGCCCGTCCGCGGCAAGGATGAGATCGCAGAGCTGACCGCATCCTTCAATCGCCTGTTTACCAGCCTGGCGAAAGCAATGCGTCTGCTGGGTTAGCGCGGCGTTGAAAATAATTCTCTTCGTCATCTCGACCGGAGCGGCGAAGTCGCGCCGTGGAGAGATCTGCTTTTTTCTTCCACTCGACGACACACCAATCAATACTGCCCGCTGATCCGCAGATGACTGTGAACTGCGGTCAGGAATTTCTGGCGCGCAGCCGGCGAAGCAATCTCCTGCGCCAGCGCATCGCACATCTCGCGCAGGTTGGTGGTGCTGCTGGAGGCGCGGCGCACCAGCACTCCGGCAATCGGGCCGACGTGCTCCGCGAGCTGCCGTGTGATCTCGCTCAGCGACTCCGGACGATGGCCGCTTCCCGGCAGCGGAGAGCCCGCTCCCGATCGTGGTGACTGCGCCACCCGCACCTGGGATACATCGCCCGCCGGCGTGGCCCGCAGGCCATCTTCCTCCAGGGCCGCCAGGAAAGCCTCCGCCGTCGGCCACCGCTCCCGCGGGTTCTTCTCGAGCGCCTTCATCACTGTCGCCGAAAGACCGGCAGGGATTTTCGGATTGAGCTGCGACGGCGATTTGGGCGCGTGCTGCAGATGGGCGGCAATCACCTGCACATGCGTCGTGCCCTCAAAGGGCAGACGGCCGGTGATCATTTCATAGAGCGTGACGCCAACCGCGTATATATCTGAGCGGGCGTCGTGCGGCTCTCCTGAAATATGCTCGGGCGCGATGTAGTGCATGGAGCCGACCAGCGCTCCGGTCGTGGTCAGCCGTTGATCGGGGCCACTCAAAGCCCCGCCCAGAGCCAATCCAAAATCCAGCAGCTTCACCTCGCCTTTGGGCGTGATCATGATGTTCGACGGCTTGATATCGCGGTGGACGATGCCGCGGCCATGCGCATAGCGCAGCGCCTCCAGCACCTGCCGTGTGTAACGCAGCGATTCTTCGAGCGTCAGCCCCTTCGGCAGCCGCCGTCCCAGGTCTTCGCCCTCGACGCACTCCATCACCATCACCAGTTCCTGCTCGTGCCGGAAGGCGGTGTGCAGCTTGGCAATGTTGGGATGGTCGAGCGTGGCCAGCAGACGGATCTCGCGCACAAAGCGATCCATCATCTCCTGCGCCTGCGAGCCGGAAGACGGACCGGCGCGCAGCAGCTTCATCGCTTCCATGCGATCGGAGATGGTGTGGCGCACACGATAGACCTCGCCCATGCCGCCATAGCCAAGCGTTCCGGCAATCTCGTAATCGCCGATGCGGGTTCCGGGTGTCCATGCCATCCCAGCAGTTATACCGCGCAGCTAGGCTGTGGGAGCGGTCAATCCACGGACCAGCCGCGAGCTGAAGGCCATCACGCAGCACAGCGCCATCACGCAGACCAGAATCGCGGTAAGCCCGGCATGCTTGCCTACAAAGCCAAGTCCGGGCGGCCCGGCGAGGAATCCCGCGTAGCCAATGCCGACTGTGATCGCGATGCCGGCGCCCGCCGGCACATTGGGGACGCGGCCCGCTGTGCGATAGATGATCGGCGAGCCATTCGCGATCCCTGCGCCGACCAGCGCAAACCCGAGCAGCCACCACAGTTCGCTCGTCATATGCTGCCAGCCGGTGGCGATCACCACTCCCAGTCCCGCTGCTGCCAGCAGGCCACCCGTGAGCAGCGTGCGCTCTTCACCCACGCGCTCGACGATCGAATCGCCTGTCAGACGGCCCGCGACCATCAGGGCTGCAAAGACCGCGTAGCCATATCCAGATACGCCCAGGCCCGCACCGCGGACCACCCGCAGATACAGCCCGCTCCAGTCGGCGATCGATCCTTCGCAGACCATCGAGACAAACGCAACCAGCCCCAGCAGCAGCAGACGCCCATGCGGCCGCAGCGGATGCGGCTGCTCGCGCAGCCCCTCTTCGGCACGCGTAAACAGGACGGGGGTTGCGGCCAGGACCACAAGGGTGATCAGTCCCGAAAAGCTGAGCACGATCATCGGCGCCGGCACACCGCGCGAAAGCACGAAGCTGGTGATGGCAGCGCCGGCGAAGCTGCCGATGCTCCACATGCCGTGCAGGCGTGAGATGGTGCGCTCGCCAAGCTGTTCTTCGACAGCGATGCCCTGCGCATTCATCGCGACATCCATGCTCGCGCCCGCGATGCCGAAGCACAGCAGCGCGAGCGTCATCAGCAAAACAGTTGGGGCAAGCACGACCGCGCTCAGCACGATGGGGAAGGCAATGCCGGCCACGCGGCAAACGGCGCGGCTGCCGAGTTTCGCTGTCAGCCGGCCGGCAAGCGGCATCGCGATCACTGCGCCCAGCCCGCTGGCGAGCAGCGTCCAGCCCAGCGCCGCCGCGTCCAGGTGCAGTTCGCGCGCGCGGTCCGGCACGTGCGGCACCCACGCGCCCATCACGGTGCCGTTCGCCAGAAAATACGCTGCCACGGCGCGCTGCGCAGTCTTTGCGCGCCGCACCGCTGGTAGTGTCGAGCTGGGCATTGCTTCTTAGAGTACGAGACTTCTGCGCGCCGCGCGCCACCCTAAGGTTGGATCCGATAAGGTGAAATCCAGGTAAGGTGAAATCCAGGAGCAATCTTCATGCCTGAGTCACAATTGCATCTCTCCGCGCCTGCGGCCCGCGTGCTGGGCTCGTTGCTGGAGAAGGAAACCACCACGCCCGAGTACTATCCGCTCTCCCTTCTCGCGCTGACCAACGCATGCAATCAGCGCACCAGCCGCCATCCGGTCATGAATCTGAGCGAGGACGAAGTTCGCCAGGCGCTGCATGAGCTGGAGGATGCCGGGCTGGCCGCGCCGGTGCGCGGTACGGAGAGCCGCGTAGCGAAATACGCGCACCACATCGGCGAGGTCTTCAATCTCCGTCGCGGTGAGCTCGCGATTGTCTGCGTACTCCTGCTGCGCGGCGCGCAGACGCCCGGCGAGTTGCGCAGCCGCACGGAGCGCATGCACAGCTTCGCCGGAATGGAGGAGGTCGAAAGTACGCTCGACCAGCTTGCCCGGCGCGATCCGCCGCTGGCCCGAGCGCTGCCGCGTGAGCCCGGCGCGCGCGAGGTGCGTTTCGTGCATTTGTTATCCGCCCTCACAGGGGCAGAGCCGGACACAAGGAGTGATTCGACATCCCGACCCGAACGAAGCGAAGTGGAGGGATCTGCTGTTCACCCATCGAGCGAAAGCGGCAGAACGTCAGATCGCATCGCGGCACTCGAAGCAGAGCTCGCCGATCTCCGCGCACGCCTCGCCTCGCTCGAAGACAAATTCGCTCAGCTCACCGGCTGACGAACGCGGCATCCACGCCAGCGCATATCCTGTACTGCATGACCTGGCTTCTTTGGGCGCTTCTTTCTGCACTCTTCGCGGCAGCCACCGCAATTCTGGCCAAGATCGGCGTGGCCGGCATCGACTCCAACCTCGCCACCGCCATCCGGACCACCGTAGTGCTGGTCTTCACCTGGGCGATTGCCATCGCTCTCGGCCGGCACACTTCCATCGCCGCCATCGAAAGCCGCTCCTGGCTCTTTCTGGTTCTCTCCGGCATTGCCACCGGACTGTCGTGGCTGTGCTACTTTCGCGCCCTGCAACTGGGGCCAGCATCCGCGGTTGCGCCCATCGATAAGCTCAGTGTCGTGCTCGTGATTATCTTCGCCTGGATATTTCTCGGCGAAGGCCTCTCGGTGCATAAGGTCGTCGGCGGCCTGCTCATCGCAGGCGGGGCAGCAACCCTCGTCTTTGGTTGAAACCGACGGGCTGAGCCGATACATACGTATTGGCCCAGCCCTGGAGTTCTCTGCTAACGGCGCACGGCGAAATCGGCCCGGCAGCCATGATCGACCCAAATGCCGCGCTCATCATAGCCCCAGCTATAGCCCTGCTGGCACGGCGATCCACTGCGCTGGTTTGTCATCTGCACGCCGCCCCGCGTGTCAGCCGAGCAATAATGCCGTCCGCCATCATCGGACGAGCAGGTTATGTTCTGCCCTCCCCCTCCGCCGTATCCTCGATTGTTCCAACTGCTCACCATGAAGTCGGCGCGGCAGCCGTGGTCGACCCAGATGCCGTTGGCGTCGTATCCCCAACTGGAGCCCTGCCGGCACGGCGAACCGCTGCGCTGGTTGGTCATTTGCACGCCGCCGCGCGCATCCACCGGGCAAATATGCCGTCCGCCATCATCGGAAGAGCAGGTGATCGTTTGGCCGCCTCCTCCGCCGTTGTACGGATTGAAGCCGTTCACCATGAAGTCGGCGCGGCATCCATGATCCACCCAGATACCGTTGGCGTCGTATCCCCAGCTATAACCCTGCTGGCAGGCAGAGCCGCTGCGCTGATTGGTCATCTGCACGCCCCCGCGCGCGTCGACCGGGCAGGTATGCCGTCCGCCATCATCGGAAGAGCAGGTGATGCTCTGTCCTCCACCTCCGCCGTTCCAGCGATTGCGACTGTTCACGGTGAAGTCGGCGCGGCAGCCATGATCGACCCAGATGCCATCGCGGTCGTATCCCCAGCTATAGCCCTGCTGGCAGGCTGCGCTGCTGCGCTGGTTGGTCATCTGTACGCCGCCGCGTGCATCCACACGGCAGGTGTGCCGTCCGCCGTCGTCTGAAGAACAAGTGATGGTCTGTTGTGCCAACGCCGGCAGAGCTGTTCCTGCAAGAACAAGCCCCAGAATTGACAATAGGTAACGGAATCGAAAGCGCATATACCCTCCCGCGCGACATAGTACGCCTTCGGTTGTTATGCGAGGCGGAATTGCCGGGAAAGAAGGTGTGCTTACCGCATCCCTGCGTGGAGCCGGAACTCCGCGCGGCAGCCGTGATCGACCCAGATGCCGTCGCGGTCGAATCCCCAGCTATAACCCTCCGTGCATCGCGCACCGCTCCGCTGATGGAACATCCGCACGCCGCGGAGGGTATCGGCAGGGCAGTAGTGGCGCTTGCCGTCGTCTGACGAGCAGGTAAGCGTCAGCCTCTCGGTGGCAACGGGAGGCGGCGCACCGTACTCGGAGGAGTTCACGGCGAAGTCCGCCCGGCAGCCATGGTCCACCCAGATGCCGCGGCGGTCATAGTCCCAGCTATAGCCTTCCTCGCAGGCCGCGTCGCTCCGCTGGTGCACCATCGACACGCCGCCGCGGGTATCCACGTCGCAGTAGTGGCGCTTGCCGTTGTCCGACGAACAGGAGATCGATCGCTGCGCCAATGCAGGCGGCGCTGCGAATCGCTGCGATGGCAAGAACGCCGGCTAGGACTGCAAGGAAGGCTCGCATAGTTCGTTACTGTGATATCGAAACCCGAGCCGCGGTGGCAAGTTGTCTAACGCCCGGTATGCAGGTATACAACCATGCTCACGCCGACGACCACCACTAGAATCGCCGCCGTGAGCAGTGCGCCGCCCAGCAGCAGGGTCACCCGCCTGCGTTGCGTCTCCGATGGGCGCGTGATGCCGAACGTCTGTATGAATATCTCGACCAGATACTCCAGAACCCGCATTTACGCTGCCCGACCTTTCACCATCTGCCTCCCGGAAACCTGCTGCCGTTGTTGTATCGAAGGGAGTAGCATTGCGTCCATGAAGGGAATTCTCAAGCGCCTGCGCGAGCTGTTATCGTCCTGGCGCAGCACGCCTCCGCCCTCCGGAGAGCCCGATGCGGGAGTTCGGGTTCCCTTGAAGCGTGGGCCGGGCGGCCGCAGCGCCAGCGCCGTTGCCGAACTCGACGAGTTCTAGACCCAGACGGTAGACCGGCGCGTTCAGTATGCTCTAGTCCGGCCGTTTCAGGTCAAAGCGGTCCCGGGTACGCGTGTAGGTCGGGCCTCCCATGCGTCCTATGGCGGCAAGCCTGTCTGCATCGATGCGGTAGTTCTCCACCACGTCCTCGCGCACATGGAAGCGCAGGACATCGCCAAGCACGACGGCGCCGCCGTGGACCCGATCGCTGATCTCCACAATCTGCCGCAGTCGGCACTCCATGTGCACCGGGCTCTCCGCCACCCGCGGCGGCTTTACCAGCTCGCTGGGCTAGGGCGTCAGCCCCGCCAGCTCGAACTCGTCCACCTCCGGCGGCACCTGGGCGGAGGTCAGGTTCATCTTCTCGGCAATCGCTTCTGTAACAATGTTGACGACGAATTCGCGCGTGGCGATCACGTTCAGCAGCGTGTCCTTGTGCGCGCCGATGCCGCGCTTCGCGTCTTCGCTCCTCACCGCCGTACAAAACAGCACCACCGGCGGATCGGCACAGACGCCATTGAAAAAGCTGAACGGCGCCAGGTTGCGCACGCCGCGCGCGTCCAGCGAGGAGACGAACGCAATCGGCCGCGGCACGATCGCCCCGATCATCAGCTTGTAAATATTCTGGACGGACTCGTGAGCGGGATCGAAGCTGAGCATGGTGCCAGTAGAGCACGCGCCCGGAGAGTCATCCCAGGCGCAGCGAAAGACCTGCAGATTGCATACTCGTCCACAGAGCCAAACGTGAGCGACCGAAGGAAGCGAACTCAACTTCCCGCGCCGCAGGCGCATGTGCCTGGACGGCCAGTCCTACAGGTTGCCGCGCTCCGCCTGCTCGCGCTCGATCGCCTCAAACAGCGCCTTGAAGTTGCCCTTGCCAAACGAGCGGCTGCCCTTGCGCTGGATGATCTCGTAGAAGAGCGTCGGGCGGTCCTCCACCGGCTTGGTGAAGATCTGCAGCATGTAGCCTTCGTCGTCGCGATCGACCAGGACGCCGAGTTTCTCCAGCTCATCGACCGGCTCATCGATCTTGCCCACGCGCTCCTGCAGGCTGCTGTAATAGCTGTGCGGGACCTTCAGGAACTCCACGCCCTGCTGCTGCAGTTGCGCTACGGTCTGCAGAATGTCGTTCGTCGCCAGCGCCAGATGCTGCACGCCGGGGCCACCGTAGAAGTCCAGGTACTCCTCGATCTGCGACTTCCTGCGACCTTCCGCCGGCTCGTTGATCGGGAACTTCACCCGCCCGTTGCCGTTGGCCATCACCTTCGACATCAGCGCCGAGTATTCCGTCGAGATATCGGCGTCGTCGAAGTGCTGATACAGGCCGAAGCCCATCACGTCGCGGTAGAAGTCGACGAACGTGTTCATCTCGTTCCAGCCCACGTTGCCCACCATGTGGTCGATGTGCAGCAGGCCCACCGGCCGTGCCAGCGTGTCCTCCGGCGTCGCGCGGAAGCCGGGCAGGAAGGGCCCGTTGTACTTGCTGCGCTCGACGAAGGTGTGGATGGTTTCTCCATAGGTGGCGATGCTCGCCATCACCACCGTGCCGTGGTCGTCCTTCTGCTCGAACGGCTCGCGCACACTCTTGGCGCCGCGCTTGGTCGTCTCCTGCCATGCCGAGCGCGCGTCATCCACCCACAGCGCCACGTCCTTCACGCCGTCGCCGTGCCGCTGGATGTGCGCGGCAATCTCGCCCTCCGGGCGCAGCGGCGTGGTCAGCACCAGCCGCACTTTGCCCTGCTGCAGCACATAGGAGGCGCGATCGCGCTGCCCGGTTTCCGGGCCGGCATAGGCAACCAGCTTATGGCCGAAGGCGAGCCGGTAGTAGTAGGCCGCCTGCCGCGCATTGCCTACATAAAACTCGACATAATCCGTGCCGTTCAGCGGCAGGAAGTCCTTCTTGGCCTGAGCCTCGGGATGCACCATCGTCGCCATTGCTTGTCCTCCACTCGCACGGCACTCAAGGCGGTCATCCGACCGCCCACCGCGCAACCCACCACGATATACCCGCGCCCAAACCGTTGGCCAGATGGCCTCCCGGTGCTGGCGAGTCAGTCGGAATCCATTGTTTCGGAATCATCCGGATGGCCAACCAATCACCCGGAAACTGCGCGGGTGCGCCTGCGCCACGCAATCAAGGCGATAGCCAGCAGGAAGAGCGCGACGAGATACAGAAAATGCGAACTGATCCACAGGGCCAACACGACCATGTCGCACGCGGCGATTGGTCCTCTGGATGGCATCCGTTGGAATGATGACCGACCGGCTCCAATTCATGGACTTGAGGCGGGCCAGAAAGCCCTGACGTACGCAGCCTTCGAGGTTATACACGCCGACGAGATGGGAGTAGTGGCTCGCGACGATCAGATCACGGGAGAACCTGTCCCAATTGAGCACAGCAGGATTTGCGATGGGATCGCCGTCGGTGACGCCGATCGAGATGGCCTGGGCATCCGAGCCCAGCTTCCAGATGATCGCCGCTCCGGCAGAGCGCGCATAGCTGGTGTAGAGCATCAGGACTTCCTGATCGCCGCGAACGTCTATTGTGCCCAGTAACCGGTCCGGTAAAGACGAGTGAGCTATGCGTTCGATTGGGAGGTACGGCATTTGATAAGTCTGGACGAGATAGCCGCGCGATCGGATGTTGCGGATAAGTGTGGAATACGCCTGTCGCGCGTGGAGTACTCGCTGACCATCCACAGCACGTCGGAGCAGCGTGGTAAACAACCGCCGCGGATGACCCCTGAGAGCTGCCAGTTCACCGAAGTTTGGCTCAATGTCTAGCCCAACTCCATCCCACCGCAAACCCTGGTCGCGGCTCCACGCGTCGAAGGCCGCAAAGCGCGCCGCGGCCGCCGGCGCGTTGTCTGCGTTGAAGTAGAAGCCTTGCTCCTTCGACATTCCGAGCGCTGCGACGGCCGGAATTCCGGCCTGATTCAACCTGCGTACGAACTCGGCCCGTTCCGGACTGAAGTCCGTAATGGCGACCGCGAGCCCGGCGTGCAGGTCTTTCAGATCCGCAATGACGCGGGGGTCGGCGAACAAGGATTGCATCTGGGCGGCGCCGCGATCGCAGCAGGCGAAAAACAGCTGCGGAGCCACGCCGGGACCCTGAACGCGAATGCCGGCAGGAGGTGTGGAAGCAAGCGCAGGAGCCACGGCGACGTAGCAAACGCCTACGAAGAGCGCGGCGCGGAGCAGGCCGGAGAGACATTCTGGAGCGATGGATTTCAAAAAGCGCCAATCCCGCTGCAATGTACCTCGCCAGGGACATTCATGCTTCGATGAGAAACAAAGCGTCAATGCTCGGCAATTGGCAGACTGAGGGAGATGGATCCGATAGCGCCCTTAAGCAGGCAGATAAGCCGTTGAGCGCAAAGCGAGGTGCGATTTGCGAAGAGCCTGGATGACATTTGTATTGCTGGTTATGGCAGTGGTTTTGGTGTCTGCAGTTGCACAAGCCCAGTGGAAGACGCCATGGGACTACGAAGGGATACGAGGAGCCGGACATTGGGGTGACCTGGACCCGGAATACGCTGCCTGCAAAGCCGGCAGGGAACAGTCTCCTATCGACATTCGAAATGCGAAGAAAGCCGATCTCCCCGCGATACGATTCGAAGACAAAAGTGGCCCGCTCAAATATCTAATCAACAACGGCTACACCATCCGAGTGAACTACCACGCCCCGGGAAGCGGAGACTTTCTGATTGTGGGAGACAAGCGCTACCAACTGACGCAATTCCACTTTCACCGTCCCAGCGAAGAGTACATTCACGGCAAGCGATACGACATGGTGCTTCATTTGATGTACGAAGCCAGCGACGGCAAGGTTGCCGGAGTCGCAGTTCTGCTGAAGTCGGGCAGGGCGAACGCCACCATCCAGCAGCTTTGGGAACATATGCCAGCGACGGTGGGCAAAGAGGAGGAAGTTCCCGGAGTGGAAATCAATCCCGACGGCCTGCTGCCCCACGACACCGCCTATTACACATACATGGGGTCGCTGACAGCTCCGCCCTGTACTGAGGACGTAGTGTGGTTTGTGCTGAAGACTCCGATGGACATCTCGGCAACGGAGATCAACGCCTTCGCCAGGCTCTATCCACACGATGTCCGGCCCATTCAGCCGCTTAACCGGCGCGTCGTGAAAGAAAGTCAGTAACGCGACTCCCTCGGTAAACCATGAGTCCCAATGAAGCGTGCCCCATCGCGAGCGACCGGAAGCACCAGTGCCACAAGGGCCCGTCGCTTTCATCCTGATGCGGGCACGGCAGATTGCCGCAGGAAGTAATTAGCGGAGAAGGGAACTGAACGCCGTCCGGCCGCCACCGCGCAACCCACCACGATATACCCGCGCCCAAACCGTTGGCCAGATGGCCTCGTGTGCTTGGGCGCGTTGCTCTATCAGGCGTAAGTCTGAGCTTCCGTCATTTTGTTAATTGCGTCTCGCACGTTAGCCAATCTCAGAAGCTGATGCGCTACGCCGCAGCAGGCGGTCCGAACCAGGTGGTTAGCGCGTCAGCGAGCCCCAGCTGGGTCAGGTCTCCCACCCAGGCCACATATCCGTCGGGCCGAACCAAGACGGCGGTGGGAGCAGCGACCGCTCCGATCGCCGGAAGCTCCCACGTACCAGCGTACTTGGCGTCGATCAACGGAACGCGATCCGCCCACGGAGTGATGTCAAAGCCGCCCGGCTCACCGAAGTTGAGCAGCACCGGCCGGGCTTTGTGCAGCAGGGTGAAGACCCGCAGCGGGCCGTTGGCGGTGACCAGGTCGAGATCGGGCATGCGGCGTCCGAGCAGCGGGTGCCCCTCGCCGAGGTCGTAATGAACGTCCAGACCCGATATCTCCGCGGCGACTCGTCTGCGAACTTCTTCCAACTTGAGGAGCTCGGCAACGATCTCTCCCAGGGCCTTCGTGCGGTCATCCGGTCGCTGAAGCGCAACATGCGCCATGGTGTAGCGCAGCACGCGGGCGGCGACCGGGTGGCGCTCGGCATGGTAGGTATCCAGCAGGCTTTCCGGCGATATCCGCTTGACCACCTGCGCCAGCTTCCATCCCAGATTCACCGCATCCTGCACGCCGATGTTGAGGCCCTGTCCACCCATCGGGGGATGCACGTGCGCGGCGTCGCCGGCCAGCAGGACCCGTCTGTCGCGATAGGCAGCGGCCTGGCGAGTCATGTCGGTGAACCTGGAGATCGAGATGGGACTGTGGATCCCGTAATCGGTCCCATATACGGCGATGAGCGCCTCGCTGACATCGCTCAGCGTGGGTTCGCCGCCGATCTTTAGCTGCTGTTCGGTCAGGACGACCCGCATCGCGTCCGGCCATCCTCCAACTTGCCGATGGCATGAGTGCCGGTAGCGTCCTCGCGAAAGCCCCACGCCGGCTCCTCGGTCATTCGGACTTCGGCGATCAGCCAGCTCTTGGTCGCATCCCACCCGGCGAAACTCGATGCCCGCTGCTTTACGGATCACGCTGCGTCCTCCGTCGCAGCCGACGAGGTATTCCGCCCGCAGCGACGTGCCGTCGGACAGCGCGACGTCGACGCACGAGTCGTCCTGCGCAAAGCCAGTCACTTCGCGTCCGCGATAGATCCGCACCCCAAGCTCGTCGACCCAGCCCGCGAGGATGCGCTCGGTGTGTTGCTGCCACAGTGCCGAGAAAGTAACTATGCCGGGTGGGAAGGTCGCTGATATCCAAACGTGGTGTGGTGAAAGCTGAGCCCCACCCGATGCAGCTGTCCCTGCGAGAGAAACCGATCGGCGATGCCGCGCTGATCGAAGACCTCGATCGTGCGTGAGTGCAAACCGCCCGCGCGCAATCCGACCAGGTCCTGGCTGGCGCGCCGCTCGACGATGGCAACGTCGACGCCCGCCAACGCCAGCTCGCCCGCCAACATCAGCCCCGTCGGACCTCCTCCTGCAATCACCACCGCATGCTCACTCATCGTGCCTCCCATTTCCGAGGATTCTTTGCTTCAGCCGACGATGTTGCGGCATCACCCGGGGCTTGCCGCAAGCCCCCTGGCGCGCAATAATCTAGAAGTGGGGGGAAGGAGGGGGGAAGACCCCTCCTTTTTCTGTTTTTCGCGTTTGCTTGAGACCAAATCACGCGCGGTACGAGCGGCTGCGCCCTAATCGCTCAGTGATACGAACGGATAGGTGTTCAGGTACCAGTAATCGCGGACACATTACCTTGGCCGTTGACCTGCACAAATTTGCACAAGGGTTGATCGATTGGTTTATTTGTTGGCAGAAATGTTCCCTTGAGATGTCCAAGGAGGAACGCATTGCTACCTTCACATAGGATTCGTTCGATCCTGTAGTCACCCGCAAACGCCTTCGACCATTGGGCGCGGAATTCCGTGATGCCGTTCTGCCCGAGCCAACTCCCCGCAAACCGAAGGCGACGAGGATCTCCCGGAACATAGATCACCGCATCGTTTGTTAGATTCTCCCAATTGCCGAGCGCGTACGACGGTGCCACCGAAGAAGTTTTCGATGTATCAGATCCATCCGTGACAGGCGACGGTGTCAAAGGCAGCAATGCGCTTTGCGGACATGGGCGTCCGCTAAGCACCTCGTGAGCTGCCCCAAGGTCAAGGTGGACGTCAAGACTCGTAATGAGGCCGTCACGAAATGTGAACTGATGTGCGACCCCAACCCGCCAGGGGTGACCGGATTTGGCAACAAAAATCTCGTCATTGATGGATACAAGTTCATTTTCGCTGGAGACTGTGGCGAGTTCGATCATGTCTACGAGAGCGAAGGCATCGCCGAACGCTGAATAGACATCCGCCACTCCGGACTTTCCAGTCCACGAGCCGGCGTAGGGTACGTGGCTCGATGCCCGGGGGAAGCCGGTACACCGCATCATCCGCAAAGAATTTGAGGGCGCTTGCAAAATCTCCGGAGTTTGTGAAGCTATAGTATTTTTCGAGCGTTTCCCGATTGGCTGTGCTCAGCATTTGAACCCCTCGTTGGATTTATGACGATGTTTGTGGTGTCCGTGTGAAACCGCGTCAGTTCCTTTTTGCAAGGGAACCGTGACAGTGTGCACAGACTAAAAATCAGCTCCGCTGAAGGCGAACCAGCGCCGTCATGGAACGTGTAGCCATGATGAAATGCACTTTCTTAGGATTTCCATCCTTATCAGTGGTCCTCATGATCGAGTGAGCAGTCGCGCTTGTTCCATGGATTATGACGAGTGTCTGCAGGGCTGGTACAGGTTTCGACATGTTTGTCGTCAGCGGGACGTGATCAATCACGTCTCGCCGAGTGCGAATTGTCCGGATTTTCCGAACGTTCTATAGTCGGGTTCTTGCAGGCAATCGAGAAATTGACGATTTCCGCGGTATCGGCGGTGAGCCAATCTTGTTCGATACGGCGGATCGTATCCTTATCGAGTTGTTGATGCTGGATCGAGATCGCAGCGCGAGTTAGATGGGTTTTGTTTCCGCGCTGTAGCGTGCACGCAGAATGCTAAACAGCATAGTAAAGCTGACGTGCTTTTCATCTTCTCCTTCTTTTTGTGTTTCTCCAAACGTGCTATCGCTACGTTTGGCTCGGATGAATCGACGGCGCTGATCTCATCTTGATGGGATTCCGCCCACCTGCACAATTCGCTCAATGGACCATTGAGTGATCGTCCGAGACTCGTGAGTGAGTACTCGACATGTTCACCCGACTGAGTTGGGAGCTTTGTGATGATGTTCTTCTCTTGAAGAGATTTCAACACCTGTGTCAGCATCTTCGGAGAAATACCGCCGACCTTCTCAAGCAGTTGGTTATATCGCTGGGCTCCCGATGCGAGGGCGTGAACCGCAAGCACTGCCCATTTGGCACTTACTATCTCCAACGCTTTGCGCGAGGGGCAATTCTGGTCGAACACATTGGCGGCGTTATCTGAGTTCATCTTCCATTCCAGTATCACTGGGCGCTTTCTTTGAAATCAACGCACCGGGAGGTGCGTTAATTGTGTTGGACTGGCGACCTTGCAGCCGTAACAGGCATCTTGCTCTAGAAGGATAGCGGTTGGTAGCTGAGATGAGCACGATGCGTTGCGTGAATGTATGTTGGATCAGGCGCTGGCGCGACGTCTCGTTCTCCCGGAGATAAGCCACACGTGTTCGCCATCACGTGGACTCGGAAAGTTAGAGCTTCCACTCGACTCGCAGCGAATGCAGGCGCGCAGCGATGTACCCATTTGTCCGCAGAGGTCAGATCATCAAAGTATTTTCTGATCGCGTCGGCGCTAAGAACGTTCCTTCAGCGATCACAAAGCTTGAATCGACGCAAACAGCTGAGAGACGCTGGCTGTCCGGAAAAGCTGGGCGACGCTGGTGGGAGGTCAATTGTAGATTGTGCCGGTCTAGGGCGTTATAGTTGTTCATAAAAATATCTTTTCCTGGAAGATGCTTCCAGAGAAGCTACTTCCTATAGAAGTAAGTAAAGAGGAAGTCCATTGTCAAGCAAGGCCAGAAGTGCCGCGAAACCGTCCGACTGCTAACAATTGCAGTGCAACAATTTGTGAACCGGGTCACGCTCTTTCAGTCCTCGATCGCCGAACGCTTACAGCTCAATCCCGCAGATCTCTTTGCACTTTTCATCTTGCAGAAAGGTGAAGCAACCAAACCGTCGGAACTCGCGCGGGCCTTGCGCGTGCCGTCTGGTACGGCAACGAAAATCGTTGACCGGCTAGAAAAAGGCGGCTATGACGACCGCGCGCGCAGCCACTCAGACCGCAGGGGAGTTCTTCTCCGTTTGGTGCCGGAGCGGATTACCTCGATCGAACTCATGTATCGAGGAATGGCGGAGCACTTCAATTCATGCATCGGTGGCGCCTCTGAAGGAGAGTTGCGTTTCCTTCTCGATTTCCTCAACAGCAGTTCGGAAGCTGCGAGTCGAGAGCAACGGCATGCGCCGCTCGGATAGCAACGGGAATCGGGGAGAGAAATACTCTCCTTTCGTTTTCCGCTGCGGACAGGTTTCAATTTGAAACTGCAACAGGAACATTCTTCAAAAACCTGCCACTTTGCCCCCTCGACTTCGCTACACTGGAAATAGAGAAAGACAAACGCCCGCGATAATTCGCGGGCGTTTTCCATCTCCGCGAAGTCTGATTGCCATGGCCGAAGGTGGAAACCACGGAGTTTGGTGCTCCTAAGTTCTTTAGCTGGACGAATTTAGCGGTAAGTCTTTTCGATGGACGAATTTGGCTGTCGGAAGACCCTCTAACCCGTTCTAGCACAAGGACTTCCAAGCCGCTCTCCCGTAGCGGGAGGGGGGAGGGGTGAAGGGTAGACGTGATGTAGCGGAACACCCGCCTTCCAGAGCCCTACTGGCTGACGCGGGTAGATTGAGACTGCAATGCTCCTCGGTTTGCCCAGACAGGCTTGCCCGCTGCGCAGCACCCGCGAGTCGTTCTATTCTTAGGCAAGAAAGGGAACTTGACCATGGCCGCCACCACTTCTGCTCCCAGCCTTCCGCTTGCTGCCCCTTACCTCATCCAGCAGGACTGGAACGCCTATACCCCGGAGCAGCACGCTGTCTGGACGGAGCTGGTGAGCCGCCGCATGCCGCAGCTTGAGGAGCATGCCTGCCAGGAGTACATCGACGGCTTCCACAACATCGGCCTGAAGCAGGACCACATCCCCAACCTCGCCGAGGTGAACAAGCTGCTCTCGCCGCGCACCGGCTGGAACTCCACTCCGGTCTCCGGGTATCTCCCGGCCGCCGCGTTCTTCGAGATGCTCGCTGCGCGGCGATTTCCGACTACGGTGACCATCCGCAGCGCCGAGTCGCTCGAATACACCCCGGAACCGGACATCTTCCATGACGTCTTCGGCCATGTGCCGATGCACGCTCATCCGGTCTTCGCCAACTTCCTGCAGAGCTATGGCCAGGTGTGCGCCGGCCTAACCCGGCAGGAGGACATTGACCGCATGGGCCGCCTCTTCTGGTTTACGGTGGAGTTCGGCGTGATCCGCCAGAACGGCAGGATCAGGCTTTATGGCTCCGGACTGATCTCCTCCCACGGCGAGTCGAACTACGTGCTCTCCGGCGGCCCGGAGATTCGCGATTTCAACCTCGACGAAGTGCTGAATCGCGAGTTCAACATCTCGGAGATGCAGAAGGTTCTCTACGCAGTCGAGTCCTTCGACCAGATCTACGAAGCCACGCGCGAAGCGCGCGCCCGGCTGGGCTGAACCGCCGCGTCGGATCCCAGGCAACCGTCGCCGGCATGCATGCCCCAAAAGATGCACAGATATTCATGCGATTTTATGGCGCATTCATGCACAATGCGGTAAAGGAGTTCCGTCTTTGCCCCGCATCAATTTCCATCAGCAGCTCGAGCAGCTCAAGGACAAGCTGCTGGCCATGGCCGCGCTCTCGCAGCAGGCGGTGGAGTACGCCGTCGATGCCTATCTCGACCGCGATGAGCGGCTAGTCACCTACGTCCGCGAGAACGAGGCGGCCATCAATATGGCGCAGCGCGACGTAGACGAGATGGCGTACGAACTGCTTGCGAAAGAGCAGCCCATGGCCATCGACCTGCGATTCATCCTGGCCGTGATCAAGATCAATGCGGACCTGGAGCGGATCGGCGACCAGTCGATGAGCATTGCCCGCCGCGCGGAGGACATGCTTCGCGTTCCTGCGGCCGATCTGCCGGTGGATATTTCCGCCATGGGCCTTCATGCGACGGACATGATCCGGCGTGCGGTCCAGTCGCTGATTGAGGCCGACGCGCCGCTGGCGGAGTCCGTTCGCGAGATGGACGACGATATCGACCACATGAACCGCGCCGCTCACAAAGACCTGATCCGGGTGATGCAGCAGTCGCCGGACGCCAGCCTGCAGGCGCTGAACGCGGTCATTACCGCGCGCAACCTGGAGCGCATCGCCGACCACGCGACCAACATCGCCACCGACGTCATCTTCTGGGTGCGGGGCGCCGACGTCCGGCATCAGCTTGCGATGGCCGAGTAGCTCACCTCCAACCTAGATTCAGTCCCGCGCATCTTCTTTCCCATCCGTTCGTTACACTCTTGCTTGCAGAAAGGACGTGTCCGCATGACGCTCCATGTCCGCTCTTTGTGCCCGGTTCTATTCGTCGTTCTGTTGGCCGCATCTCCGCTTGCGGTCGCACAACAGACGACGCCTTCGCATACCAAGCCATCCGCCGGTATTCCGGCGCGCAATATCGAGATCCATTTCGATCCGCAGACGACGCAGATTCACTTCCGTGTGGGCAGCCTGATGCGTGACGTGCGCGGCACCTTCCAGTTCAAGGGGGGCGCCGTCGCCATCGATCCGGATTCCACGCTGGCGCAGGGAGAGTTGCTGGTGGATGCCACGACCGGGCATACAGGAAACGCTGCCCGCGATAAGCAGATGCAGGAGGAGGTGCTGGAAACTGGCCGCTATCCTTCCATCTTCTTCCACGCGGAGCATCTGCGCGGACAAGTGCCGCAGAAGGATGGCTCGTCGGACGTGATTGCAGAAGGAATGCTGAACATCCACGGCGCCGATCATCCCATGCAGATGAAGGTGCACCTGGTGCGCGTGGGCAAGACGCTTAGCGCCACCACGCGGTTTACTGTTCCGTATGTGGAGTGGGGAATGAAGAATCCGCGCGGCTCGTTCCTGCACCTCAGCAAAACCGCGGTCGTAGACGTGAGCGCAAAAGGAACCATCCGTACCGTGGCCACAATCAACGGCACGCAGTCAAACGATAGCGATGAGGAAGGTCCCGGCTAAAGCATTTCTGCTTCAGGCAGCGCAACGCCGGGACCTTTCCTGTCAGCTTGCCGGCGTGTTCAGTTGCTGGACAAGCTGGTAGATGAAGGTGCCGACCAGAGCCGCGGACATGATGCAGGTAGTTACCGTCATCACGCGCACGGCAGGTTGCACCTTCCGCACTCGGGCCAGGATGGTCTGCTGTTCCTGTTGCTGATGGCCGCTGCAGTCGTCCAGGAAGAGGCAATCCTCTTCATAACGGGTCAGGGTGGAGCGATACGCGAGCAGCGCCAGAAGAATGGTGGCCGCGACTGCCCAGACGATGAAAACGATGGTCAGATAGTGCATACAGCACCTCGGTTCAACCGCGAGCGGTCCCAGTGCCGGTGCCAGATGTGGCGAGCCATGTATCGGCCGGTCTCTGGGGGAAAGAGGGGCCGTTCTGGAGTGAAAGTAGTCCCTTTCCGGGGGCATTGACAACATATTTCGGGGTTCCTGCGCGGCTATAACGCGAGTAACCACTATTCAGCGCGGTTATTAATCAGAGAGTTATCAGTCCGCGTTTCTACGCGGTGCGGGCCAGCCAAGACGGCTCCGGGCTCATCCCATGCTGGGGAGTTTGCGAATGAAAAGGGTATCTGCGTCCTGGCGGTGGGCTGATATTGCGGCGGTGTGTGTGCTCGGCATGCTGGCTTTTGCTCTTTTGGGCTGTACAAACGGCAGACCGAACGACCAGGAGATTCGCCAGAAATCGGAACAGGCCACGAGGGATGCGCGCCAGGGAGCAAAGCAGCTTGCCGCCAACGCCAAGGTGGCGGCGGCGAATGCCGTAGAGGGCGTGAATGCCGCTGCCCAGGGCATCAAAGACGGCGTCAAGAGCGGCAAGGCGGGCGATACCGGCGACAAAGTGGATATCAACAGCGCCTCCACCGCGCGTCTGGCGCTGCTGCCGGGAATCAGCATCACCAAGGCCCACGACATCGTGCAGGGACGGCCGTATCGGGGTGCCCACTCGCTGGTTCGGCGCGGGCTGCTGACCCAGGATCAATACGACCGGATCGCGGACAAAATCACCGCCCGATAGGGTTTGCTGATTGGTAACGGAATCTGCCTGGCATCCTGCGACGTATCCAGCGTTTCCCGCATCTTTATGGATAAGGGCAATTCGGATAAAACTTGTCCGGGATTGGCTTGCGCCTTAAAATGGAAGTAGACATCTCCAAGGGGGAGAAAGCAGACCATGGCAACTATCGCCCAGCCTTTGACCGAACAGTCCAACCCGCCCCGGCAGGCCATCATCCTGACCGATGGCGCCATCGCGAAGGTGCGGGAGATCATGGCGACGCAGGACCCGCTTCCGGCCGGCCTGCGGATCGGCGTGGTCGGCGGCGGATGCTCCGGTTTCCAGTACTCCATGTCCTTTGAGAACCAGGCCGGGATGATGGATAAGGTCTTCCGATTCGACGATCTGAAAGTTTTCGTCGACGCGACCTCGCTGATGTATCTGAACGGCTGCGTGGTCGATTATGTCGAGACCCTGGAAGCGGCGGGCTTCAAGTTTGAGAACTCGAACGTGAAGAGCACCTGCGGCTGCGGATCTTCTTTCAGCGTATAAGTTTCGGGCCGATCAGGCCTTACCGAGCCCTCGGCTTTGGCCGAGGGCTTTCTGCTGCTGTAACCTGAAGCCGCATGAAGGCGCTGCTGCTCTCCGAATACAAACATCTTGCTGTTGCCGACCTGCCGGTGCCCGTCCCCGGTGCAGGCGAGGTCCTTGTCCGCGTGGCGGCCTGCGGCATCTGCGGCAGCGACGTCCATGGATACGATGGCAGCTCCGGGCGGCGCATTCCGCCCATCGTGATGGGGCATGAGGCCGCTGGGATCGTTGCGGCGGTTGGCGAAGGCGTCACCGGTTACGGGGCGGGCGACCGCGTCACCTTCGATTCGACCGTTTACTGCGGCGAGTGCGAGTTCTGCCGGCGCGGGGAAGTCAATCTCTGCGATCGGCGGCAGGTGGTGGGCGTCTCCTGCGGCGACTACCGGCGTGCCGGCGCGTTTGCGGAATATGTAACCGTTCCGGAACGTATTCTGTATCGCCTGCCGGATGACCTTTCTTTCCCCGACGCGGCGATGCTCGAGGCGGTTTCGGTGGCCATCCATGCGGTGCGGGTTGCGGACGTGAAAGGTGGCGAGACAGCGCTGGTCATCGGCGCCGGCATGATCGGCCTGCTCATTCTGCAGGCGGCAAAGGCCAGCGGCTGCGCGCGCGTCTTTGTCACCGATGTTGACGCAAGCCGGCTGGAGATGGCGCGGTCGCTGGGCGCGGACGCCATTATCGACAGCTCTCGTGAATCGCTCACTGCACGCGTCCAACAATTGACATCGACGCGTGGCGTCGACGTGGCGCTCGAAGCTGTAGGACGTCCGGAAACGGTCGCGGCGGCGATCGACTGCACGCGTAAAGGGGGCACGGTGGCGCTGGTGGGAAACATTTCGCCGGAGGTCACGATTCCGCTGCAGAAGGTGGTGACGCGGCAGATACGGCTACAGGGCTCCTGCGCTTCGTCCGGCGAATATCCGCAAGCGATGGAATGGATGGCTGAAGGGAAGATCAAGGTCGCGCCGCTCATCACCGCAGTGGCGCCGCTTGAAGACGGGCCGTCGTGGTTCGCGCGACTCTATGCGCGCGAGCCGAATTTGATGAAAGTAGTGCTCGATCCCAGAACCGATCATGGTGGTGGCGGATCGCAGGAAGGCGCGCCCGCATGAGTAGGGATGCCGGGCTCTTCGATCTTTCCGGGCAGGTTGCACTCGTCACCGGGGCCAGCCGCGGGCTGGGCCAGCACTTTGCCCGCGCACTGGCGCGCGCCGGCGCGGACCTGATCCTTACCAGTCGCAAAGCGGAGGACCTGACATCCTTTGTCGCGGAGATCGAAGCGCTTGGCCGCCGCGCGCATCCCGTCGCGCTCGATGTGCGCGATCGCGTCAGTATCGAGCGTCTGGCGGAGCAGGTCGAGGCGGCCTTTCCGCAGGTACACATCCTGGTGAACAACGCCGGCTGCAACGTCCGCAAGCCTGCACTGGATGTGACATGGGACGACTGGAACCTGGTGCTTGATACCAATCTTCGCGGCACATTCTTTGTTGCGCAGACCATCGCGCGGGGCATGATCCGGCATGGCTATGGCCGCATCATCAATGTCGGTTCCGTCACCAGCGTCTTTGGCTATGCGGGCCTTGCGCCTTACGGCGCGAGCCGCGGCGGCGTGCGCCAACTCACCATGAGCCTGGCCGATGACTGGGGGCCGCACGGCATCACCGTCAACTGCCTTGCGCCCGGATGGTTCCGCACTGCGCAGAACCAGGTGCTTTATGACAATAAGGAGTGGGTCGAGTACCTTGTGGATCGCATTCCGGTGAAACGCCCGGGCGACATCCCTGACCTGGACGGAGCCGTCGTCTTTCTTGCGTCGGAGTCCAGCCGATACGTTACCGGCCAGACGCTGCTGGTGGATGGCGGCATCTCGACGGGCGCGATGCGCGCCACTGTTTCGCAACCCAGGGAAAGGGGCACATCATAATGCTTCATCTCCGTACTCTTGCGGCAATATTTGTTACAGTAGCAGTTGCATGTTCGATGCACGCGCAAAACGCCGCCAACGGCGGGCTGCGCATTTACTTCATCGATGTGGAGGGCGGCCAGTCTACGCTGTTCGTGACCCCGGCAGGGAGGTCGTTGCTGATCGACACCGGTTGGCCAGACAACAACTTCCGCGACGCGGACCGCATTGCCGCGGCGAAAAAAGCGCGGATTGAGCCGCATCGATTCTGTCCTTATTACACATTTCCACGAGGACCATGTCGGCGGAGTGCCTCAATTGGTCCAGCGCATTCCTGTCGGCAATTCTATGTTCACGGGCCAAACCGCGAGTTCGATCACGGCGCGACCGAGCAGGGTTATGCCGCCTTCCAAAAAGTGCTGGCCACAACGAAAGCAAAAGAGGTCGTGGCGAAGCCCGGCGATCAGGCTGCCGATTGAAGGACTCGACGTGACGGTCATCAGCTCGGACGGCAAGCTGATCCAGAAGCCGCTGGCCGGCGCCGGCGAACCGAATCCTTACTGCAAGCAGACCGAAGTGCGCCCTGCCGACCAGACGGAGAACGCGTATTCGCTGGGCGTGCTGATCCGCTTCGGCGACCTGAAGATTCTCGATCTGGGCGACCTGACCTGGGACAAGGAGCGCCTGCTGATGTGCCCGGACAATCGCCTCGGCAAGGTGGATCTCCTTGTCGTTTCGCACCACGGGTGGTTCCACAGCTCGAGCCCCGCGCTGGTCGATGCCATCCATCCAACGGTGGCGATCATGGACAATGGAGAGAAGAAAGGTGGCTCGATCCCCGTTCTCGACACGGTGCGTCACGCTCCAGGAATTGAAGCGCTGTGGCAGTTACATTATTCGGATGAGGGCGGCGCGACGCACAACACGGCAGGCGAGTACATCGCGAATCTCGACGGCCCCGATGCGGGCCATGATATCGAGGTCACAGCGGGCCGGGACGGCAGCTTTACCGTGCGCAATGGGCGCACCGGCGGCGAGAAGCATTACGCGGCAGGGAAGTGAGCGGTCTTCATCTTCATTGGCTCAATGTTTCCGAGCAGGAACAGATATCCCGCGATGCCGAGCAGCAAGTACGCTGCCGAAATACCAAAGGCCAGCGCATAGGAGTGCGTTGCCCTGACGATGTAGCCGGTAAGGATCTGCGCCGTGATGCCCGAAACCTGGCAGACGAAGTTTACGATGCCACCTACCTTGCCGACGCTGGCGCGGGGCGTGATGAGAGCGGGAACCGACCAGCCGACGGGGGCAGCAGCAGAGAGGCCGCCGATCGATATACCGATCCAGGTGAGCGCCTGCGCGGCGCTGTGCGCGTGGGCTGCGCCGAGAATCCCCAGTCCACATGCCGTACCCGTCACCAGCACAACCCGGCGCACCAGCGAAGCATTCCATCCGCGCGAGACAAGCGCATCGACCAGCATGCCGCCGAGAAAGAGATCCGTAAGTGTGGCGAAGAGCCACGGCGCTCCGGTGTAGAGAAACGAGTGCATCAGGTCTATGTGCAGCGCCTCGGAAAGATACGTCGGCAGCCAGGTCAGCAGCAGATAGAAGACATAGTTGTACGAGCCGAAGCCGAGCGAGAGCCCGATGACCTTGGGCTGCCGCAGCAGTTCACCGAGGGACAGCGCGGGGCCTTCGGCTGCAGGCGCCTCGTTTTCCGCTCTCTCTTCAATCAGTTGCCGTTCCGCGTCGCTTAGCTCGGGGTCTTCTTCGGGCTCACGGTATACGGCCCAGAACACGAGCAAATACAGCAGGCTGATGACGCCGGTAGCGGCGAAGCTCCACCGCCAGCCAACACGCAGCAGAAGCAGCCCTATCAGCGGTATCCCAATGGCCGGCGCCAGCTCGGCCGCGGCGTCGTTCAACGATGTCGAGAAGGTGCGTCGCGCCCCGGGAACCAGGCGCCGATGGCCTTTGCGTTTGCGGGGAACGTGGGCGCTTCGCCCACGCCGAGGAGCAGGCGGGCTGCGAAAAATCCTGGAAGGGTGGGTGTGAGAGCGGCGGCGAACGACGCCATGCTCCAGATGAAGATGCCGACGCGCTGCACACGACGCACACCGAAGCGGTCCAGCACCACGCCGATGGGTAACTGGCAGAGCGCGTAGCTCCAGTTGTAGGCGGCAGAGAGATAGCCGAACGCTACATCCGAGATGCCGAATGCGGTGTACAGCGCGCCGTGCGAAACGGAGAGGTTGACGCGGTCAAAGTAGTTGACCAGCACGCCGAGCCCCAGCAGCCAGGCGATGCGCCACCGCCGGCGCGGCGCGCGTTCAGCGAGCGCCGGCAATGCGTCCGACCATCCTGTGTCCCGTGTTCATACTCAATGCGCGCTCTTCAGATATTTATCAAACCAGCCCACCATGCGCGTGATCTCGTCGATCTGGTCTTCACGCTTCATGAAGCCGTGGCCCTCCTGCGGATAGTAGACAACATCCACGGTGCGGCCTTGCTTCTTCAGGATATCGACAACCTGCGCGGCTTCCTCGCGCGGCACGCGGATATCGTGCTGCCCCTGCAGGACAAGCAGCGGCGCGCGTTCCTTGCTCAGGAACTGGATGGGCGACGCTGCCTCGTACTTGGCGCGGTCCTTCACCGGATCGCCCAGCAGCGACTTTTCATACTCCTGCAGCAGCGGATCGGAATGCTGCAGCATGGTGTACCAGTCGATGATGCCGTACTCCTCGACGGCCGCTGCCCATAGATCGGGCGCCTTGCCGATGGCCATCAGGGTCATGAAGCCGCCGTAGGAGCCGCCGGTGATGCCGACCTTCTTTGGGTCGATGTAGCCGGTGGCTTCCATGAACTTGACACCGTAGATCTCGTCCTGAAGATCGCCGCCGCCGAGGTCCTGATAGTTGGCGCGCTCAAACGCGACGCCATAGCCGGTCGAGCCGCGAACGTTGGGCGCAATCACGGTGTATCCGCGCGAGACCAGCGCGATGATGCGTGGCGAGAAGCTGTCTACGACCTGGCCGGTGGGGCCGCCGTGGGGCAGGACGATCAGCGGATTCTTGCCATCGCGCTTGAGATTGAATGGCATGGCGAGAAATGCGGAGATGATTTTGCCGTCGAAGCTCGGGTAGTGCACGAGTTGCGTCGGTGGCAGCACCGCGTTGCGCAGCCCCGGGCTTTCGACATGGGTGATCTGCACAGGCGTCCGGTTGCGGCGAGCACGTAGAAGTTTGGCGCGTGCGTCGAGTCCTGGTGAACGAAGAGCAGGCGTCCGTCCGCTGTGAACGGCGTTGGATTGCCGTTCTCGTAGTTCAGCCCTTCCGGAATTGCGCGCGCTATCTCCTTGTAGGTCTTCGCGTCGGTGAAATGAATCGAGGTGCGCCCGTCCGCATTCAGCGACCAAGTGAACAGATCGCCCGCAGGCGAAAAGCTGCCGGGGTCCGCGTCCCATTGCGTATCGGTGATCCATTTCTTCTGCAGTGTGGCGAGATCCAGCAGCGCGATATTTCCGTAGCCGCCCTTCTCGTTGGAACCGATGAGCAGCGTCTTTCCATCGGGAGACACACTGGATGCGCCAATGAGCAGATTGCCCTGATGCGGCGTAAGCTCACGGGCCGCGCCGGTCGTTACATCCACGCTCCATGCGCTCATGTCTTCGTGCAGGTCGCCGCGGTTCGCATAGAGCGTTTTTCCATCAGGACTCCACGTCACAAGGGTCCAGGACCGCTTCGGGTCCTTCTCGTGCGTGAGGAGACGCACCTGGTGGGTGGTCCACTCCATGATCGCGAGATTGATCGAGGAACCCGTCTTCTCTTTATGCTGAAAGGCCAGCATTTTGCCGTCGGGTGAGAAATGCGGGTTGGTTTCGCTGATCTGGTCGGTCTGCGTCAGGTTTTGTGGAGTGCCTCCCCCGGCAGCGACAGTGTAGAGGTCATAGATTTCATCGCCGCCGCGGTCCTGCTGGTAAACGATATTCTGGCCGTCCTTCGACCAGACGGCTCCCGATTGCGCGTCATCGGAGTGGAGAAGCTGGCGCGCCCCTGTTCCATCGGCGTTCATGAGCCAGAGATTGATGCGACCGGATGCATTGCCGGAATAGAGAATTTGCTTGCCGTCCGGCGACCATGCCGCCTCGCCGAGCCGCACCGTGCTCAGCAGATCGGGGATGTCAACCGGAGCACTCGCCGATCCCTGCGGGGCGGTCACGCTCTTCGGAGCAGTAGGCGTGCGCGAGTTCGGGCCGGCGGTCTGCGCGTGGAGAGCAACAACAATACTGGCGAATAGACAGAGAGATGCTGCGCGAGCGGCGATCACATCCACCTCCAGAAAGGAGTTTTCAGGGGCGAGGGAAGTGTACACGCCGGCCGACGGACTGATCCTCGTTCAGAGCGTCAGGACAATTTTGCCGAGGTGTGTGCTCGACTCCATGAGTTGGTGGGCCTCCGCTGCATCGGCCAGGGGAAATTTCTCATGTACGGTGGGACGGATGGCGCCGCTCGCAATTGCCGGCCACAGCTTCGCCTCTACGCCTTCGCGCAGCAGGCTTTTCTCCTCCGCTCTGCGGGCGCGCAGCGTGGAACCAGTCACGATCAGCCGCTTGCGCATCACTTCGCGCAGGTCCAGCGTCACTTCGGCGCCCTTCGTGGTGGCGATGTGAATCAGGCGCCCGCGCTGCGCGAGCAGCTCGATGTGCTTGCCGAAGTAGTCGCCGCCGATCATGTCGAGGATCACCTGAATGCCTTTGCCCTCGGACCATGCCCAGGCAGCGGCCACCCAGTTTTCGGTCTTGTAGTTCCATGCAGCTTCGGCGCCGAGCTCGCGGCAGTAGGCGCATTTCTCCGCGGAGCCTGCAGTTGCCACCACGCGCGCGCCGACATGACGCGCTGCCTGGATCGCGAATGAGCCGATACCGCTTGATCCACCTTGGATCAGCAGCGATTCCCGCGTTCGCAGCGGCTGCGTGTCGGAGAAGAGGTTGGCCCACACGGTGAAGGCGGCCTCCGGCAGGGAAGCAGCGTCTTCCAGCGAAACGCCATCCGGAACCGGCAACACCTGGCCCTGGGGCACAACGCAGTATTCCGCGTAGCCACCGCCGGCCAGTAGCGCACATACTGCATCGCCTACCTTCCAGCGGGCGACATTCGTGCCTGTGGCAGCGACATATCCGCTGACCTCCATGCCCAGAATGTCGGTGACGCCTGCCGGTGGCGGATAATGGCCCTTACGCTGCACGATGTCGGCGCGGTTTACACCGGCGGCGGCAACCCTGATCAAGACTTCTCCCGGCCTCGGCGCTGGACGAGGAACTTCGGCGACGCGCATGGTGCCGGTATCGCCGGGGCCTTTCACGACGATGGCCCGCATGCGCTCTTCTCTTACATTCATACTTTGAGACTATCGCAAGCAGGCATCGCTGCTCTGCTCCGCAGAATTGGAGCGTAGACGAAACGGGTTGAAGGAGGTGTGCTCGTCAAAAGTGTCCACATTCTCGGACTTCTTCAGCCCGTACACCACAGCATAGGTAAGCGGTGTCGCCAGCACCTCGTACACCACCTTGGCGAGGTACGACGACATAATAATGTTCGCCTTCGCGGACCACGGCGCGTCATAGAAGGCAATCAGGATCACGATTGTCGTGTCGACCGCTTGTCCTGTCAGGGTCGACCCGATGGTGCGCGTCCACAGTTTAGAACCGCGCGTCAGCAGCTTCAGCTTGGCCATGGTATAGGAATTCGTGAACTCCCCGGCCCAGTACGCCACCAAGCTGGCGATGGCGAAGCGCGGCACCAGCCCGAAGACGATGGCGAACGCCTGCTGATTATGCCAGTCGGGCGCGGGCGGCAGCGCCACTGCGATTTCGCCGAAGACGGAGAGCAGGCCCATCGCCAGAAATCCCATCCAGATGGCCCGCCGCGACGCGGCATAGCCATAGACCTCGGTGAAGACATCGCCAAAGATATAGGTGATAGGGAAAAGCAACTCGGCGCCGCTCAGCTTGAAGGGACCGACTTGGCACATCTTCGGCCCAAGCAGATTCGAAATCACCAGAACGACGACGAAGACGATGGTCAGCGTATCGAGGAAGCGGAACTTGCGCATGTGATTGGGTTATAGCATTTGCGTTGCCTTGACCCGTTCTGCCAGCGACCCGAATGCGTTTGAAAGCTGAGAAATCGGCCGTCCGCATCGGCGTTCCTAAGGTCGCGCTTATAGGTCGGCCGATTCTATGTGGCATCCCCGACGGGATTCAAACCCGGGCTACCGCTGCAATAGAAAGTTCTGGACGGGTAAACGATTGAAAAATAAAGGTTGCAGATGGCTGCGCAAAAGCCCTTTAGAACCCCCTTGGCAATCCCTTTTTGGATGCCAGATTTCAGGCTCATGCGCGACGCCCTGCCACCACTGACGGGAATGCTGCCGGCGAGGCGCTGAACGGCGAAACAGCTCACCTGCTGGCACTGTCCTCGGCACACGTTAGAAGTGATGACGAAAGAGGCGGGGGGCGGTAAAGCACGAGAGAGTCTCCGAGGCTATTCAGGGACGACAACCAACATCGATCCACTTCTTGAAAAGTGAAACTCGATCCGCTGGCCAGGGCTCATCTGGCGGCATCGCCCCTGTCGCTATCTGATCGTAGACACTTTGCGCGTTGGCTTGGATACACATCCAGGCGGGATCATCAAGTTTCACTTCGAATGGTTCCATGCATTGGATATCTTCATCGCGGAAGAGAGGGCGGATATCTGTAACAAAACTGAGAGACATTTGACCTCCTATTGGTCATTCCCTGACTTGGCAAGGCCCAAAAATTCGATGATCCAGGCTGTGCGAAGTCTAATGGTCGGTTTGCGCTTTCAAGAAAGTTCCTTCATCGAGTTCCCCAAATGCGTGCCGAAGTTGTTCCTGGGTATTCATCACGATCGGGCCATACCATGCCACCGGTTCCTCGAGCGGCTTTCCCGAGACCAGTAGAAAACGAATCCCTTCTTTGCCTGCACCACCACTTCGTCGCCGCGATCAAACAGTATGAGTGAACGATTGTCCGCGTGTGCGGGCGGCGTCTTGTCCCACCATCCGACCGGTTCGGTTGGAACAGCAAGCGGCCCGGATGCATTGCAGAATTTGCCGGAGCCTGCGACTTCGCTCGACGCCATGCTACGCCTGGCCGTCGCGTGGATGCACGAGGCGCTGTTCTTCTTGCTAGCCATCCGTGAGATATCGATGCACAAAGGTCACTGCCATCGCCCCTTCGCCTACAGCTGAGGCGCAGCGCTTCACCGCTCCATGGCGCACATCGCCGGCCGCGAACATGCCGGGAATGTTGGTTTCCAGATAGTAGGGACGGCGATCCAGCGGCCAGGCATTGGGAAGGCGGCCACTCTCCAATAAGTCCGGGCCAGTTAGAAGATATCCTGCTTCGTCACGAAGAATCCCCGCCTGCATCGCCCAGTCCGTATGCGGAACACCGCCTATGCAGATAAAAAGCCCCTTGATCGGCAGGTTCTGTTTCTCTCCCGTCTTGTTGTTTGTGAGCGTTACCGATTCCAGCGCTTGGTCCCCTTGTAACTCGGTCACTTCTGTATTGCAGATTACGTTGATGTTGTTGGCCGCCCTGATGCGGTCTAGCAGGTAGTTTGATAGCGTGCTCTTCAGTGAATCGCCGCGGATGATTACCGTGACCGCCTTCGCGTATTGAGAGAAGTTCATCGCCGCCTGACCCGCCGAGTTCCCGCCTCCGACCACCGCTACGTCCTTATTTTCGCAAAGGGCGGCCTCACTGACTCCGGCACCGTAATACAAGCCGGCGCCAAAGTAATTCTCTTCCTTCGGCAGATGAAGGCGTCTGTATCGAACTCCCGTAGCGCAGATAGAAGACCGCGCTATGATCTTTGTGCCATCGGCAAGATGGCCCACCGTCCTGCCGGGGAGAAATTCGCCAGCCACTCCTTCGCGCAGCAACAGGAACTCCGCTCCAAAACGGAGTGCCTGCTCACGAGCGCGTTCGGCCAAGTCCGCCCCGGCAATTCCCTTAGGAAAGCCGAGATAGTTTTCGATCCGGGAGGTCGTCCCCGCCTGTCCACCGACTGCCGACCGTTCAATGACAACCGTCTTCAATCCCTCCGAAGCACCGTACACCGCAGCGCTCAAACCAGCTGGACCTGCTCCATAAATCGCCAGATCATATTCGGAGAGCGTGGGGTTGCGGAACCATCCGAGCTTTTCCGTGATCTGACGAATGGTTGGACACTCCAGCCTGGTTCCGTCAGAGAAGATACAGACTGGAAGGCGTGGATCCTGCAGATTGTTCACTCCTGCTTCTGCACGCGCCTGCTGATCGTTTGTCAGCTCAATCCACTCAAAGGGAACGTCGCTGCGCTCAAGATAGTCCCGAATTTTATATGCTGTGGCCGATCCGGCCTTTCCAATAATCTTCATAAGTCGTTCCGCATGGATATGATCTGCGTTTTGCAATTGGTCTGTCATCTTAGCTGGCTTCGGTGACGCTCCATACGATTTTTCTGAGGGCAGCTGGGGCATCGTGGTCAGGCGAAAGCTGCTCCGTTCAACCTCGCTCGATTCTTGAACGTCGCTCTGTGTTCCGGCTCATGGGTGCCGAAGTGGGAGTGACGGAGCCTTCCCTAGACGGCGCGCCGCGGGTAGGAAGTTGAGCGATGGATCGTCACCCAACTTCTGGCGAAATCCCGTATTCGATGCGAGAATTCCGTTGTCCCGACAAACTGTTAGGCAGAGAAGCGAAACCAATCCAGCAAAGGAACGCACGAATCCCCCATGCAGATGAAATCACTGTCATTGTTCGGCAGAATCCTGTCGCCGATCATTGTTCTTTTCGCTGTTACAAACGTCCCGGCCGGCGCCGCTCCAGCGCACCGCGCCAATGCTCGTCCGTGTGATCTCTACGCATCCGCGACTCCCTGTGTAGCCGCCATCAGCACCACCCGCGCCTTGTACCGCGCGTACTCCGGTCCGCTCTACCAGGTCACGCGGCATTCCGACAAGGCTTCCAAGGACGTCGGCCTCACGCCCGACGGCTACGCCGACGCGGCAACGCAGGATAGCTTCTGCGCCAACACTTCCTGCACCTTCAGCAAGCTCTACGACCAATCGCCCAATCACAACGACCTCACACCCGCGCCCCCGGGTGGTGCATCGCGCGGCCCCGGCCCCGACGGCTACGATGTCCCTGCCGTGGCCAACGCTCTCCCGGTAACCGTTGGCGGGCACAAAGTCTACGGCATCGCCATCTCATCTGGTATGGGCTACCGCAACGACAGTCCCAAGGCGACTGCCGTCAACGGTCAGCCCGAAGGCGTCTACATGGTGACTTCCGCCCTCAATCTCAACAGCAAGTGCTGCTTTGACTTTGGCAACGCCGAGACGAACAATCTCGACAACAAAGCCGGCCACATGGACGCCATCAACATCATGTGTCACGGCGATCCATGTCGTCCCGATGCAGGGCTGGACATGGAGGACGGCATCTACGGCCACCTCAAGCTGCCTGCGGGAACCAGCTTCGTCACCGACATGGGCTCGAGCGACGGTCAGCATACCTACGCCATCTACCAGAGCAACGCCCAGTCGGGAGCCCTCACCACTACTGGCATCATCCCTCTTCCCAACGGCTATCAGCCGATGCAACAGGAAGGCGCCATCATCCTCGGCATCGGTGGCGACAACAGCAATTGGGCCAAGGGCTACTTCTTTGAGGGCGTGATGACCGCAGGCATGCCCAGCGCTAAGGCCATGAAAGCAGTTCAGAGCAACATTGTGGCCGCCGGGTACGCTGGTCAGCTTCAGCCATGACGCAGTGGACCGGGCCGTGCCGTTTTCAGAAACTCGGCGGTGAAATCCCAGGAGGAAAGCCTTACGCAGGATAACGCGACGATCGTTCGCCGCTTTGCAGAGGAAGTGATCAATCAGGGAGACATCGAGTCGGCTGCGCAATTCATGTGAGAGGACGTCGTCGAGCAGGTCCCCTTTCCCGCCACGCCTGGACCGGAAGGCTTGAAAGATATTCTTCGATCGATGCGAGATGCTTTCCCCGATCTGATCTTCTCTGTTCAGGAACAGGTTGCAGAAGAGGACAAAGTGGCGAGCCGCTTCGAGTGGACCGGCACACACCAGGGAGCATTCCTCGGTGTCCCGGCAACCGGGCGTTCTGTTGGGGTGTGGGGCATGGTTATCGATCGTCTGGAGAAAGGCCGCATCAAGGACACACGTGTCCTTATGGATGTCTTTGGCTTGATGATTCAGCTTGGAGTTCTTTCGCCTGATCAGGATTTTTGCCGTCGCAAACCCGAGGTCAGAGGACTGGGTCTTCGCCAGACCGGCCAAGGACGACCAACAGCCTTACTGGGCGGGCACGCTGTAATGCGCGCATCTTGCGTTCGACTGGTTTTCGCTAAGTTTATTGATTTCATTTGGCGTCCCCGACGGGATTCGAACCCGTGTTACCGCCGTGAAAGGGCGATGTCCTGGGCCACTGGACGACGGGGACGCTGGCGGGTTCGCGGATGCTGCCGGGCGGCAGCGCGATGCCCACGAAGGCTGCTTTGAGGCTACCAAGGGGCGGGGGTGGTGTCAAAGAAGGCTTCGGGACTGATCGTCGTTGACGACGAGTTGTTATGCCGAATGCGGGTGGCTTAATGCTTGCCGGGAAAACCGCCCAGGCCGTGGAATGTCATATACAGCGAATAGCCACTGACCGCGATGGCGATCGACCATCTCGAGCAGAAGGACGGCGACGCCGTATTTGTACCAGGGCTCGTGAGGAACGGGTGTGGCGGATGGATTCGTCGTCTGCACAATAGACCTCGCGGTGAAATTTGCTTTACTGCTATGCCGCTTCTTCAGTGACCAAAGCGCGCGTCAGCAGGCCGTGTTCTTCGGGGTGGCGCTCGTATCGCGCAGCCCAGAAGTAGAAGAGTACGAATGGCACGAACAGGAAGATGGCGACGTAAAGATAGCCAATGTGAATATTCGATCCACCGGCGAAGATAAGCGGATAGACGATGCCGGCCGCGGTGGAAACTCCGCCGATGAAACCGGCAGCCGCGCCGGGACGGTCAGGGAAGAGCAACGGTACTAACGCGAATGTGCCGCCTGTTCCGCACGAGATGAAGACGCCGATGGCAACGAGCATTGCCACAGACAGATGCAGCGAGCCTGAGAGGCCCGCGAAGGCGAGACCGACCATGCCGAAGGTGATCAGCATGAGCGCAATTCCGAGCCAGTGGAGACGTGGCGCGTAGGCGAGGCTTTTGGCGATGAAGGGCAGAGGGGTCCATCCACGGCGCTGAAAGAGGTCGGACATGAATCCGGAGAACGGCCGGAAGAGCGATGCGGTGAAAGACTGAACGGCCGCGAAGGTACCTGCGGCGATCTGCAGTCCCGCGACGCTGGTGAAGCCGAGCGCGAGGAGCGCGTCGTGATAGCCGCGTGTGAAGTAGCCCGGCAGCCAGGCATTCATGGCGATCTCCAGGCCGAAGGACATTGCGTAGGCGAGCATGAGCGCGATGGCGATGTAGCGACTCCAGACGAAGAAGGTATCGCGCAGATTGCTGCGGCCGCGGACAAGATCGCGCTGCTCAACCGTTCTGGCGGCGCTCCCGCGCACCAGATACCAGGCGGCGATTCCCGAGGGCGATGACGCCTAGCCACAGAAAGGCGCTGTGATAATTCGTCCCGAAGAGACGCGGCAGCACCAATGCGCCCATGCCCGCGCCTACATTGCCCGTTCCCGCGTAAAGTCCTTCCGCAGTGCCGATCTCGTGAGCATTGAACCACTGCGCTACGTGCTGGATGCCAACCACGAACGACACGCCGGCGATGGCTACGATGACGCGCTCTGCGAAGAGCAGGCGATAGCTCACCGTATAGGCAGAGGCGATCGAGACCAGTCCGCAGCCGGCAAGGATGACGGCGAAGGTGCGCGGCGCGCCGAAGCGGTCCGAGGCCCAGCCCGCGAGGATGCGGCCGAGCGGCGCCATCCAGATGGCGGAGCTTGCAAGAAGGCCAAGCGCCTTGATGCTGAGGTGATAATGCGCCGCGATGCTGGGGCTGAACGCGGCGGTCGAAAACCACATGAGAAAGCACCAGAAGAATCCAACGGTGGCGATGACGAGTTGTTCGACCTTATGGGTAGTGATACGCGTCCTCCTGCTCCGTTGAGAGCGGAATGAGTTCAGCTATGCCTGTAACCGCACATGGAGGTGGCGATGGATCAGGCTTCAGGATTTCGCAAGGGACGTGGCGAAAAGGCTGGCACGGCAGGGTGCCCAACGAACGGTGGTCGTTGCTCTCAGACTAAATCGCGCGTCCGGGCCGGCGCAAGAGAGTTTGTGGCCGCAGCCTGAAAAAAGTCCTTACACGCGCCGCATTTTATTCCGCCGGACGCGGTGCTCAAGTATCATCGAGCTACTTTCCCTTCGCCGGCACCATGCCTGTTCCGGCGGATTTCTCCACGATGAGCCCTTGTCACAGGAGCTGGGCGCTCCTGATCGATGGACGTGTCATGCGTCCTGCGCGAGTGCTCGCCCTGTTTGCGGGGCGTGGAGGAAATCATGGAATTGCCCTTGCTCACACGAGCAACGGAAGATGGCGAGCTGTTTCTGCTGACGGCGGCTCCGAATGCGCAGCACGTGCCGGCGGTCGCGCTGATACCGGATCGGCTGCCCGTACCCGGCGAGCAATACCGCTTCCATCTGGACATGACGCAGTGCATCGGCTGCAAGTGCTGCGTGGTCGCGTGCAATGAGCAGAATGGAAATCCTGCGGAGATTCAGTGGCGTCGCGTGGGTGAGATTGAAGGCGGCGTCTATCCGGACACGATGCGGCACTATCTTTCGATGGGCTGCAATCACTGCCTTGAGCCCACCTGCATGACCGGCTGCCCGGTGAATGCTTATACGAAAGATCCGCTTACCGGCATCGTGCTGCACAGCGCAGAGCGCTGCATCGGCTGCCAGTATTGCACCTGGAACTGTTCCTACGGTGTGCCGCAGTTCAATCCGGAGCGCGGCGTGGTGGGCAAATGCGATATGTGCCACGGGCGTTTGACCGATGGGCGTGAGCCGGCCTGCGTGGCCGCATGCCCGGAAGCAGGCCATTCGCATCGAGATCGTCAACATTGCAGAGTGGCGTCGCGAATATTCCGCTCAGGCCAATGCGCCTGGGCTGCCCTCTGCCGATGACAGCATCTCGACTACCCGAGTCACGATGCGCCACGAACTTCCGCGCGACGTCGACCGTGTGGATGCGTCGCGGGTCGAGCCGCAGCACCCGCACTGGACACTGATCTTCATGACTGTGTTCACGCAGATGGCTGTCGGTGCCATCGCATCGATGTCTGCCGTCCAGTCGATTAGCCGTTCGGCGATTGCGCGTGTGCCCGCGGCAGGCGTGGTGCTGATTGCGCTGTTCGCGCTCGGCGCCTCAACCCTGCACCTGGGCAGGCCGATCTATGCGTTTCGCGCGCTCAGCATGTGGCGCCGCTCATGGCTCAGCCGGGAAGTGCTCTTCTTCTCTCTCTTTTCTATGGCGGCTATTGTGTACGCAGGTTTGCTCTGGATCCACGCGGCGAACGCCGCATACGCAGGCATGGCCGCGACATTGCTGGGGTTGGTCGCAACTTACGCCAGCGCGCGGCTCTACATGGTGGCCGCGCGTCCGGCGTGGAACAGCCTGCACACCAGTCTTGAGTTCTATCTCAGCGCGGCTTTGACCGGACCGCTCGCAGCCTCACTCTTCACTCCAAGCCCGCGGCACGTGCTGGCTCACATGGCAGCATGTAGCGCATCGGCCTTGGCTCTTCAACAGACGCTGAAATTCGTATGGCTCCGCCGCTCGCGCATTTTTGAGTTGCGCGCAGCGGGTGAGCTGCTTCGTCATCGGCTACTTCATAACCTTGCTGCCCGCCTTTGCGGATTGGTAGCGATCGCCCTGGCATTAACGATGCTCCCCGGCAGCGTCTGGCTGCGTGCGCTCTGCCTGATTGCGGCGATCGCCGTCGAGTTGCTCGGTCGCTACCTCTTCTTCGTCGGGGTGGTGCCGAAGAACATGGCCGCCTCCTATCTGCGGGAGGAGCGTGCCGCATGAAGCTACGCCGTCTCATCGGCCTCGATATCGAACGCGAGAAGTATTCCTTCGCCAACGATGAGGCGATTGGCCACATCTCCGCGCAAAAAGTCGCCGACCACTGGGTCAAGACGACGTGCGGCTATTGCTCGGTGGGCTGCGGAATGCTAATCGGCACACGCGAGGGCAAGGTAGTGACTTCGCGCGGCGATCCGGATCATCCCGTCAATCGCGGCAAGCTTTGCCCCAAGGGACTCGCGGAACACTACGTGATCGACGCGGAGAGCAGAGCTCGCTATCCGCTGCTTCGTCGTAAGGATGCACTGGAGCGTGTCTCGTGGGACGAGGCGCTGCATACGATGGCATTGGAATTTAACCGCGTGGCCGCACAGCATGGGCCGCAGGCAGTTGGTGTCATCAGCACCGGCCAGCTTGTCACAGAGGAGTTCTACACGCTGGGCAAGCTGGTGCAGCTCGGCCTGGGAACGTCGAATTACGACGGCAACACCACACTGTGCATGTCCACCGCGGTCGCAGGCTACAAACGATCGTTCGGAAGCGATGGGCCTCCCGGCGCATACGAGGACATGACTCATGCAGACGTGGTGCTGCTGATCGGCGCGAACATCGCGGAGAATCATCCGATCCTTTGCCAGCATCTCGATGCGAACCGGTCGAAGACGTTGATCGTCGCCGATCCGCGCGTGACTAAAACCGCGATGATGGCGGACATCTACCTTCCGCTAAAGCCGCGCTCAGACCTCGCACTCTTGAACGGCATCGCGCACATCCTGGTTCGCGATGGACTGACCGATCGCGAATACATTCGGCAACACACAAACGGTTTCGATGAGCTATGCGGATTTCTCGAGAAGTACGAGCCCGCGTATGTCAGCGATATCACTGGTCTCAGTCCGGACCTGATCGAAAGAGTCGCACATCTCTATGGCAACGCCCAGGCCGGGTTCATTGGCTGGACGATGGGCGTAAATCATAGCTCCAAGGGAACGGAGACGGTGAATGCCATCAACAATCTCGCGCTGCTCACAGGAAATGTGGGCCGCGTGGGCGGATCGCCGTTCTCCATCACCGGGCAGTGCAACGCAATGGGCACGCGCGAGGCGGGCTTCTCGTCCAGCCTGCCGGGCTATCGCAGCTTTGAAAATGAGAAAGACCGTGAGGACCTTGCGACCATCTGGGATGTGCCGGTGGGGAACATCCCATCGCGGCGGGGGCTTGCCTATCCGGACATCATCACCGCCGTGCTGAAGAAGAAGATCCGCGCGCTGTGGATCATCGCGACCAATCCGCTCGTATCGTTTCCCAACATTGATGTCCTGAAACAGGCGCTGGGGACGCTGGAATTTCTCGTCGTGCAGGACGGCTTTCATCCCACGCCCACGACGGAGCTGGCGCATCTCGTGCTGCCTGCGGCTATCTGGGGCGAGAAGGAAGGCACCTACACAAACTCCGAACGTCGCGTGAGCAAGGTGAATGCAGCAGTTCCACCGCCCGGGGAAGCCTTGAGCGACTTCGAGATATTCCTCCGCGTGGCGCAGGAGCTTGACTGCCGGGACAAACTGTTTCCCGGATGGCGAACGCCTGCCGATGCATTCGAAGAGTGGAAGCGTGTTTCCGAAGGAAGGCTCTGCGATTATTCCGGCATCACCTACGAAGCGCTGGAGGAAACGGGCGGGATGCAGTGGCCGTTTCCCAAAGAGAGCACCTCGCCTGCTGGAGCTGCGCGCCGCCTCTATACGGATGGACAATTCCAGACATCAGACGGCAGAGCGCGGTTCTACTGTTGCGATTGGGAACCCTTTCCCGAGCAGCCGAATGCGCAGTTTCCTTTCGTCCTCAATACGGGAAGAACGGTGGAGCACTGGCACACGCGCACCAAGACCGGCGCGGTTCCGATCCTGGAACGCTTATCCCCGCGCGCGTGGTTGGAGATGAATCCTGTCGACGCGAAGCAGCTCGCGCTGCGCCCGCACGACCTGGTCGATGTGGTCTCCACTCGCGGGCGAGTGCGCCGCGTGGAGCTGCGCGTGACGGAGGTGATCGCTCCAGGCCAGGTGTTCGTGCCCTTTCACTTCGCGGAATGGAACATCAACGAAGTGACGCAGGATATCTTCGACCCGATTTCGCGAGAGCCAAACTACAAGCAATGCGCAGTGCGGGTTGAGAAATCATCTGCGGCGCGGACCTAAGAATGTCGTTCGCGGCGGGGACGCAGGTTGCCGGAGTACCCGAGTCCCCGCAGTCGATCCATCAGAACTTGTAGTGCATGGAGACCTGCATCACGCGCTGTGATGAAAGCGTGTTGGTGATGAGGCCGAAACCTTGAGTGTTGGGGCGATAAGCAGTCAGGCTGGCGTTCGGCGCGCCGTAGCTTGCGATGTTGAGAGCGTTGAATGCATCTCCCCGAAGTTCGAGTGTGTGCGTCTCCGTAATGTGAAAGGTTTTGAAGGCGGAAAGATCAATCTGTCGGAAGCCCGGAGCGCGCTCCGAGCCATTCTGCGCATTGCCAAACTCGTTGAAGGACTCAGTGCCATAGGCGCAGTTGCCGTTGTCGATCGTGTTTCCGTTTGCGTCGTACTTGAGACAAGGGATGGCAGAGGGATCGGTGCCGAACCAGTTCTGAACGGTCCGGTGCTGAACCCGCAGCGGCCGGTAGTGAATGGAGTGGGCGGTGTTGGCGTAGACGTCGTACCGGATCGGAGTGGATATCTTGATGGGAAATCCGGAGTAGAGGATGGCGTTCCCGGAGAGCTGCCATCCGCCCAGGACTTCGTCCGTCAACGTGTTCCAATTGCTGCCGAAGCGGCGGGTTTTGCCGAACGGCAGAGCGTAGATGCCAGTGGCGTTCAGTGAGTTCCGCACATCCTCGCTGCCAGGCCCGTAGTCGCCCATCGGGTCATAGACGTTCTGGTAGAAGGAGCTTGAGTTGCTGACGCCTTTGACGCCGTAGAAGCCGGCATTGTTCGTCAGTGATTTGGCCCAGGTGTAATTGATGGTGCCTTCAAGGCCATTTGCGTTCTGGTGATGGAGTGTCGCCTGCAGGGCGTTGTAATTGGCCACGGCGCCCGATTCGGTGACATAGAAGTTTCCCTGATTGCTGACGATACCGCAGAAGGGTGCGGCGCCCGGGCTGGTGCAATCGTCTGCGGCCAGGTTACCGGTGGCTGGGGAGGACCATTGGTTTTCCTGCACGGGCACGATCAGGTGACGCGCGATATTGCCTACATAACCAAGCTGCGCCGACGTGTTGCGGGTGACCAGTATCTGCCCACCAAGGTTGAACTGCTGCATCAGCGCCGGCCGCAGGTTGGCAGGGAATGCATTGAAGTTGTTGTTGCTATAGCTGACGTTGCCGCCGGCAAGCTGGAATCCGTTCTCCACACGGATGGGTGCGCTGCCGCTGCTGGTGGTGGTTGGCGCCGTGGTGCTGTAGCCGAACTGGCTCAGGAAGGGAGCATTCTGTGTCAGCCGGTGATTGGTGCCTGTGCCTTCCAGATCGTCGGTGATGCCATATGCGCCGCGGAAGACAACGCGGGGACTGAGCTGCAGCGCGAAGCCGACGCGCGGCATGAACTGCCAGTAGTACGGATCGTAGAGCGCGCGGCTGGCGCCATTCTTGCCTGCATACTGGATCGCGTTCTGTCCGTTCAGCGGATTGGGATGGCGAATCGCGCTATTGGCCACGTTCGCCTGCTTGTCGTTGACCTCATAGATCGGCTGGTCCCATCCGTAGCGGAGTCCGAGATTGACGGTCAGGTTGTCGCGCACCTTCCAATCATCCTGAACATAGGCCGCGTCGCGATACTGCCGCTGGCCATTGGGGCCGGCAACCCCGCCCACTTGTGCGCTGCTGCCCTGGTCCAGCACCCAGTCGGCGAGTCCATATCCCGGTTGCGCCAGCTTTGCGTCCGCCGTGTAGACCCCGCTGTAGGTAAAGCTGCCCAGCGTGCCGGCATTGCCGGGATAGAAGCTGTTCTGCTGATAGCGCAGGATCTGGACACCGAATTTCGTGTTGTGCCTTCCATGCTGCCAGGTGAAATCGTCTCCGTAATAGAAGTTGTTCTCATGAAACTGATTGACCAGCGCGGAGGTTCCCAGATTCGATTCATTTGAATCAGGCAGGCTGACCAGGCTGAATCCGGGAAAGGACTGCTTGGGGAAGGGAATACCGACGACGCTGTTGCCGTTGGTGCCGAAGACGCCCGATGGATCAGAGGGGATGTTCTGATCATAGACGGTGCGGGAAAATCCCACGCGGAACTCGTTCACCATGGACGGAGACAGCGTGTGTACCCAGTTCAGGACCGCGCTTTGGAATGGATAATCATTAGAGGCGGGAAAGATGACCGGAACCAATGGCTTTACCTTGAAGTCGAGCGCGTCGCCGTAGCTGTAGCGGCCCATGATCGAATCATTTGCGCCAGCCTTGTAGTCGACGCGCACATCGCCTTGGTTGTTGACGGTTTGCGATTTGAAAGTTCCCTGGTAGTTATTCAGATCGCCCAGGCCGGAGCGCGGTGTCGCGTTCGGCAGGGGATAAAGTTCCGGATGCGCGAAGAGAAATTTGGCCACCGGATTGATCACAGGGACCTGATTGTTTGTGTAGGGAGTGGCGTTGCTGAAGCCTCCGCCGTTCTGGTTGTTATAGAGCTGCACGTTTCCGAACTGGTCGGTCAAAAGCTCCGAGAAGTCGCCGGCGCGCATCTTCGCGGTAGCTACCGTAGCGACGCCCGTGCCGCCGGTGTGATAACGAAAGCCCTCGTAATCGCCGAAGAAAAACAGCCGGTTTTTCAGGACCGGCGCGCCGAAGCTAGCGCCGAACTGGTTTTGCGTGAAGGGCGCCAGCGGAATGCCGGAAAACTTATTCGCCCATGAATTGGCCGACATTTCATTGTTCTGGAAGAATTCGTACACACTGCCATGCATCTGGTTGGTGCCGCCCTTGGTGACCACCAGGACTTCGCCGCCACTGACGTTTCCATACTCCGCATTCGCATTGCCGGTGATGACCTTCATTTCCTGAATGGAATCAGGAGCAGGATTGTAGCCGGAGTAGTTGTTCAGGGTTTCATCGATCTCGACGCCGTCCATCACATAATTATTGTTCTGCCCGCGTGCTCCGTTGAAAGACGGCGAGCTGTACCAGTCGGCGTTGCGCTCATTGCCGTCCGCACTTGCCATGTAAGCGAGAGAGGGCAGCACGGCTCCGGGCACAAAGAGCGTAGGGAATTGATAGTTCAGCCCATTGATGGGCATGTTGACCATGCTGTTTCCGGAGATGGTCGTGCCCAGAGTGGCGTCCTCGGTCTGCAGAAGCGGAGACACGGCCGCCGATACATTGACCGTCGCCGATGCCGCACCTACCTCGAGATGGGCATCGACCTTCGCGATCTGGTCGATCTGGAGCGGAAACGGACCGATGGTCACCGACTTGAAGCCGGCGCTGGTGACAGCGAGGGTATAGGAACCAATCGGCAGAAACTGAATACTGTAGCTCCCGTCGTGATTGGTCACCGTGCTGGTGCTGACGTGCGTGGAGTCATTCGTCGCCACCACGCGCGCGCCCGCCATGACCGCTCCCTGCGGGTCGGTCACGGTCCCGCGGACGGTGGCGGTGATGGTTTGTGCCAGGGCGGCGGGAATTCCGGCGAGGAATCCAACGGCAACAATCGGTAGAACGGCGCGCCAAGGGCCGACGGCTCTACAGGAAAAATTCATGATCTGCCTCCACAAGATGGTCCGAACTTCAATCCAGCGGAAGCAGTGTGCCTGCAGTGGCCCTGAGCCCATCAGGATTGATGTGTATTCAATCGAGTCACTTGGAAGCGGCTGCGGACGGTACTTTCACGCCGTCTCTGCAAGATACGTTGCACTATGGCTGCCGCTTCCAACCGGCCAACATCGTGAGCTAAAACAGAGGCGCTGTCAACTACCTTTGGTTTGAGATGTGCATAATCTGGCGCATGCAGCAGAACGGATGCAACGGTTGTTGCAGACCAGGGCCGCCCGGAGTCCAGGACGAAACTGCCAAATTGCGCAGCAGCGCGCTGACATGGGAAGATGCATCTCGCCCCAAGACTTCAGCCCTCGTCGAAAGAATGAGAATGCCCAAGCACTCGCTAAAGCTCCAGCCGCAGAAGCCTGTAGGGGCGCTGTTGGAGCAAATTCATGAAGCTCGCCGGGAGATGATCCGCCCCGTGTTCGAACACCCGCGCGACTACGTGCTGCTGAACGTTCGCGAACTGGGCCAGAAGCTGCAGGTGGACGCGGCGACGATCTCGCGCACTGTGGCCGCGATGGGATTCAGCAGCTACCGCGAATTCCAGAGGTACCTGCACCAGCTTTCCATCGCACATTCTACCGCCGTGGAACGCATGCGGAACGCGGACAGCTCGGCGCCGACTTTTGAGGGGCGCGTGCGTGAGACGGAGGAGGGAAAGCTGCACGGAGCGGTCCATAACCTGGAGTCCTTCTGCAACAATCTCGATATCGAGCAACTGTCGAAGCTGGCGGACCGGTTCTATGGTGCGCGCCGCATCTATGTGCTGGCGGGAGATCTCGCGGTCAGCCTCGGAGTTTTCCTGCACTATCAGCTCATGATGCTGGGGTTCGATGTTGTGCTTGCGACCAGCTCCGGCCATGTCACGCATCTCATGCACCACACGACGAAGGCCGACGTCGTTGTGGCCGTCAGCTTTCGCCGCGGTTTGCGTCAAACCGTGGAAGGCGTGCTGCAGGCTCGTGCAAACGGCAGCTACACAGTTGGAATTACCGATACCTCTCTGTCCGGGATCGCTCGTTCGGTCAACGAGGTTTTGCTTGTCTCGATCGACACCGCACATTTCGGAGCGTCGTATGTGGCGGCAATGGCGGTTCTCGACGCGCTGCTCAGTGCGGTCGCGAATCGAAAGCGAAGCCGCACCATGAAGGTGCTCCGGCAGATGGAAGAAGATCAGAAGGCCAGCTACCGGTGGGATCCCGAATCGTAAGCCGGCGGATGTGCCTTTTACTGCGTAAACAGTGAGAGTGGCACCGCGTCCCCCATTGCGCGATATCCGGCCGGCGACGGGTGCAGATGATCGCCGCAATCGAAGGCGGGCAGCAGCCGATCGGGATGCTGTGGGTCGCGCACAACGCTGTCAAAATCGATCACGGCGTCAAAATGTCCGGGCGCACGAATCCACGCGTTCACCGTCTGCCGGTCCGCTTCTGTCAGCGGGCCTGGATGGTAGTAGTCCGACCCGGTGAACGGCGTGATGGTCGCGCCAAAGACGCGCAGGCCATGAGCATGCGCGCGGAGAACCACCTGCTGATACGCGGCCACGATTCGCTTGACCAGCGCGGCATGTTGCGCCGGAGCGACCTCGCCATCGCGAGTGAGTCCGCCCAGATCGTTCACGCCTTCGAAGACAATGACCCATCGGACGGCGACAGGGGCAAGCACATCGCGGTCGAATCGCGCCAGCACATTCGGCCCCAGCCCATCGGTCAAAAGATGATTGCCGCCGATGCCCTGATTGGAAACGCCAATGCTGCGCGTGGCTGGTGAAGCCTGCAGCCGCTGAGCCAGAATATCGGTCCAGCGATCGTTGCCGTTGGTCGTGGCTCCGTGCCCGTCGGTGATGGAGTCGCCAAGCGCCACAACGGATGCCGCACCCGGAGATGCCTCAACATCGATCGCCGAGATTTGATACCAGTGGTCCACGCGCTTCGCATGGATCAGATTTGCCGCGGATACGAAATTTCCGTGGACGAAATATGAGGTGGCGCGGGAACCGGGATGGGCCGTCTGTCCTGTGGGCGCTGTATCGAGGTGAAAGCTGACGGCAAGATCCGAAAGAGCTGCTATGGGATATTCCAGCGCGTCGGAAATATATTCCGCGCCGGGCGGCACGATCACATCGGCGCTCTCCCGCAAACGTCACAACCCGATCCGTCTGCGGATCGATAGCCGGTGACGATGGCGACACCGGCCGCGCGATGTGCACGGAGGAGACGTGGAGCGATGTGCTCCCAAATGCATTCGACAGGTGAATGCGCACCTTCGGACCGCCGGCCGAGAGATGAAAGATCTGCCGCACCGTGGCATCGCGCAGATCGTCTGCTGGCATCGCATTCTCGGGTTCGGGAATCTGCTGCGATGCGCCCCAGCTTGCGATCCATATTTCTGGCGCCGCAGGTGCTTGCGCGGAGCCATGCATTCCGGAAAGCGCCAGCATCAGCACGACCGAACAAATTGCGCTGAATTTCTCTGCGATCTTCACGACGCAAGTTCTATCATGAAGTCCCGTAGCAAATCGTTATTGGACACAGGCGAATCCCATCCTGGAAGGCAGACGTGCACATCCTGCTGAAGCAGATTGCTGTCTCATGTTCTGTTCTTTGCGCGGCCGTTGCAGTGGGCCAGAGCACCTCTCCTGTTTCGATGGGGCCGGCTCCCGTGACATTCACCGCCGAACAGGACCACCAGAACATGATGGACCAACTCGGCATCCAGGCGCTGCGTCCCGGGCCGAGCGGCAATCCGAGCGCGCCGAATCACGCGAACTACGATGAGTCGAAAGCCAATCCATATCCCAATCTGCCCGACCCGCTCACGTTGAACGATGGGGAGAAGGTCACCACGCCACAGATGTGGTGGCAGAAGCGCCGGCCGGAGATCGTCGATATGTATGAGAAGTACGTTTACGGCCGCATTCCCAGAGATGTGCCGAAGGTGACCTGGAAGGTGAATGCGGTCGACGACGAAAGGATCGGCTTCAACCGCGTGATCGCGAAGGACCTCATCGGCCAGGTCGACAACTCGTCCTATCCCGCGATCCACGTCAACATTCACATGACGCTGGTGACGCCGGCGAATGCGGCGGGACCGGTTCCGGTGCTCATCATGTTCGCTCATGCCGGTTTTCCCGCGCCGAAGGAGCCGACGGACGAAGAGTTCGATCGCATCAACGCTGCATGGAAAGCGCTACTCGTGCAGCAGGACCCTTCCTTGAAGGATGTGTTCGCGACGCATCCGGCATGGCAGCCGGTGAGGGCGACGCCATTTCAATTGCCGCAGATGAATGCCGACGGCGATCCGCCGAATACCTGGCAGCTCATCGCGGCCGGCTGGGGCTTCGCGCTGCTCGATCCCGCCAGCATTCAGGCGGATGACGGCGCCGGCATCACGCGCGGCATCATCGGCCTGGTGAATCAAGGGACAGCCGCGCAAACCGGAGGACTGGGGCGCTCTGCGCGCATGGGCCTGGGGCGCAGGGCGCGCGCTCGACTATCTCGAAACCGATCCCGCGGTGGATGCAAAACACGTCGGCATTGAAGGCGTCTCCCGCTATGGCAAAGCCGCTCTGGTCACCATGGCATTCGATCAGCGCTTTGCCATGGTGCTTGTCGGCTCGTCAGGCAAAGGCGGAGCCACGCCCCTGCGACGAAACTTCGGTGAAGCCGTCGAGAGCCTGACCGGCGGCGAATACTACTGGATGGCCGGCAACTTCATGAAGTACGGAGCCTCGGAGGCCACCTTCGGCAGCAAGACGCCGGGAGATATTCCGGTTGACTCGAACGAGCTCATCGCGCTTTGCGCGCCGCGTCTCACCTTCATCAGCTATGGCATTCCGGAAAAGGGCGATGCGCAATGGCTGGATCATCGCGGAAGCTTCATGGCGACGGTGGATGCGAGCCGCGTCTTCACGCTGCTCGGCGCAAAGGGCCTCGACATCCAGGGCGACTACCACACGGCAAAGATGCCTGCCGTCAATGACGGCATTCTTAGCGGGCAGCTTGCATGGCGGCAACATGACGGCGGCCATACCGACGCGCCAAACATGAAGTACTTCATTCAGTGGGTCGACAAGTTCATCGGTCACACGCCGCAAACGTAACTAAGAGGACGCGATACACGCAGCGCTGGCCCGGCGAGTCAGCGAGCCACAAGGAAATTTCCATATCCGACCACCACCGTCGACCCCACCAGCAGAAACAGCCCACAGCCGACGAGAAGACGCGTTCGGCGGCTGGTGTCGCGCCACTCGTGGAGCGCGATGCCCCATAGCGTGGCAAAGATAATGATGCTGGCCATGTGCAGCGTCCAACTGGAGAAGTCGTACTTGCCCATCTTCGTCTGCCCCATGGAGTAGAAGAAGAACTGGAAGTACCAGATGACGCCCGCGAGCGCGGCGAGCACATAGTTGCGCGTAAGCACGGAAGGCGAGAGCCGCAGCGATAGCTCCGGATGGCGCGGGTCCAGTTCCACGAGCGTATCGCCGGTGGTGGGCGCGGTGCCCATGGGGTTGGTGCCCGGCGCTCCGAAGAATTGCCGCACGGAGCGGTTGCGAATAATCAGGATCGCAGACCAGATCAGATTCGTGACGAAGCCGCCCCACAGCACCACAACCAGCACCGGCAGGTTTTGCCAGAGCAGCGCGCGATGTTCTGCCGCGAGTTGATCGCGGGTTAGATTCGCAATCGGCTTGCCGGCGGCCAGACCGTAGGCGAAGCAGGCGCTCATGATGCCGGCAAAGATGGCCACCGCGAGTCCCTTGGCAAAGGAGTAGTCGCGCTCACCAAGCAGCGCCTTCTCTTCGGCAGAGACCTCCTTCTCCTTGGAGTAGCCGGCGAGCCCGTTCACCGCAATCGCCAGCAGGCAGATGAAGACGCCCAGCAGGATTACCTGGCCGCCGCGCTGATGCACGATGGTGGACATCTGGCCGCTGAAGATGGGCGGCATCAGCGTGCCGAATGCGGTGCAGAAGCCCAGCGCGATCGCGTAGCCCAGCGCAATGCCGAGGTAGCGGATGGCAAGCCCGAAGGTGAGGCCGCCCACGCCCCACATCGCCCCCCAGAAGAACGAATGCCACATGGTTGCGGACGGCGCCTGATGCAAGAATGGACGAGAGGCCGGGCACGAACAGATATCCCAGAACGGCGGGCGCAACGATCCACGCGGCGAAGCCCTGCACGATCCAATAAATCTCCCAAGACCAGCGCTTGATGGGCCGGAATGGGATGAAGTTGCTGGCGGAGGCCAGGCCGCCAATCCAGTGATAGAGGACCCCGATCAGGGGATTTGCACCCAAGCCACACCTCGGCGATCTAAAGAGGAAGGGAAATCGACGTTGCTTATAGTAGCAGGGCGTGTATCAAGGGAAAATATTTTCCATTTGGAAAGTGGCCGCGGTTCAGACTAAACTCTGCGGTGCCGCGGGAGGTACGGATGAGCGAAAGCGAAATCGGCAATGGCGCGCTGCGAGCTTTGGATGGCTTTCAGATCGAAATTCCCTCGTGGGGGTTCGCGAACACCGGCACCCGCTTCGGCAAATTCCTTCAGGCCGCGGCGGCGACCAGCCTGGAGGAGAAATTTGCCGATGCCGCTCAGGTCCATGCGCTGACCGGCGTCACTCCGCAGCTTGCCTTGCATGTGCTCTGGGATCTGCCGGGCGGGACCGCCGATGCAGCGAAGGTCCGGCGCCTTGCTGAGCGATATGGCATCCGCGCCGGGTCCATTAACCCGAATCTCTTTCAGAATCAGGAGTACAAGCTCGGCTCGATCTGCAATCCGGACGCTTCTATCCGGCGCATGGCGATCGACCATCTGGTGGAATCGGCGCGCATCGCGCGGGAATTGAAATCCACGGATGTCTCGCTGTGGATTGCGGATGGGTCCAATTATCCGGGCTCGCAGAACATCCGCAAGCGCATCGTGTGGCTCGAAGAAGCGATGGCGGCAACGCACGCCGAGCTGGCGGAAGGGCAGCGAATGCTGATCGAGTACAAGCCATTCGAACCGGCCTTCTATCACACCGATATCGCGGATTGGGGCATGGCCTCGCATCTGGCGCAGGCAGCCGGGCCGCAGGCGCGGGTGCTGGTCGATACCGGGCATCACTATCAGTCGCAGAACATCGAGCAGATTGTCGCGTGGCTGCTGCACATGCGCCTGCTCGGAGGCTTTCACTTCAACGATCGCCGCTATGCGGACGACGATCTGACCATCGGCTCGATCGATCCCTATCAGGTCTTCCGCATCTTCCACGAGATCTTCAGCGAGCCGGAGGCCGCGCTGGTCGCAGAGATCGCCTTCATGATCGACCAGAGCCATAACCTGAAAGGCAAGCTGGAAGCGATGGTGCAGACCGTGATGACGGCGCAGGAGCTTTACGTGAAGGCCTCGCTCGTCGATCGCGAGCGGCTGGAAGAGCTGCAGGCGGCGGGAAAGATCGTCGAGGCGGAGGAATGTTTGCGCGCCGCCTTCTGGACCGATGTCCGCCCGGCGCTGGCGGAGTGGAGAATCAGGCGGGGACTGCATCCCAATCCATTGGAAGCGCTCGAAGAGAGCGGCTATGTGGAGCGCATTACGCGCGAGCGGCGCGAGAGAAATGCAGCATTGACAAGCTCCTACGCCTGAAAATTCTATAGGTAATTAGTTTGCCATTTAGATTCCGCTGTGATATTTCTCTTCTCGCCGTATTGTTTTGAGAGGGGAATTGGAAGTCATGTCTGTCTCTGCAGTGGACTCGCGAACACAGCTTCAACACCTGGAAGATCGCTGGGACGAGAACGCCGCCAGCGGCATGGACGAGCCGGAGCTGCTGCGCTACCGCTCCAATCTGCTCGGGTCCGATCTGCGCATCACCAACTTCGGCGGCGGCAATACCAGCTCCAAGGTGAAGATGCTCGACCCGCTCACGCGCCAGAGCGTAGAGGTGCTGTGGGTGAAGGGAAGCGGCGGCGACCTGGGCAGCATCAAGCGATCCGGCCTGGCCACGCTTTATCTGGACAAGTTGCTGGCGCTCGAAAAGCTGTACGGCGGTGTGGAACGCGAAGACGAGATGGTGGAGTACTACCCGCTCTGCACCTATGGCCTGAATCCGGTCGCCGCGTCCATCGATACTCCGCTTCACGGTTTCCTGCCGTTTCGCCATGTGGACCACCTGCACCCGGACTGCGCCATCGCTCTGGCGGCGGCGGCGAACGGTCTCGAAAAGATGGAGGAGTTCAACCAGCGATACGGCCACAAGCTGATCTGGGTGCCGTGGCAGCGGCCGGGTTTTGAGCTGGGCCTGATGCTGAAGCGCGCCGTCGAAAAGGAGCCCGGCTGCGACGGAATCATCCTCGGCGGCCACGGCCTCTTCACCTGGGGTGACACGCAGCGCGAGTGCTACCTGAACACCATCACGCTGATTGACCAGCTCACCAGCTTCATCGAGGAGCATCTCGAACAGAAGGGAGATCGCATCTACGGGGGCCGCAAGCATGAGCCGCTGGCGGACCGCAGAAATGTCGCGCTGGAGATCCTGCCCGTGCTGCGCGGGCGGTTGAGCGAAAACAAGCGCGTCATCGGCAGCTTCTCGGACCATCCGGATGTGCTGGAGTTTGTGAATTCCGCCGAGGCGCAGAAGCTCGCGTATCTCGGCACAAGCTGCCCGGATCACTTCATCCGCACGAAGATTCGCCCCATGTTTGTGCCGTGGGATCCGAAGAGCGGCACCGGTGAGCTGCGGAAGGAGATCGAAAAGCAGATCGCCATTTACCGGCGCGAGTACGGCGAATACTACAAAAAGCATGCTGAGCCAAGCTCGCCTGCCATGCGAGACGCTATACCGGCCGTGGTCCTGGTTCCCGGCCTCGGTATGTTCACCTTCGGCAAAAGCAAACCGGAATCCCGCATTATCGGCGAGTTTTATCTGAATGCAATCCACGTGATCAAGGGCGCGGGCGGCCTCGAAGGCGGTGCACCTGTTTCGCGCGTTCCGCAGTGCGGCTCCGAGAGTCTGGCGCAGGCATTTCAGGTCTACAGCAACTATGTCGCGATGCCGGCCTCCGAAGCATTTCGCATCGAGTACTGGGCGCTGGAAGAGGCCAAGATTCGCCGCCAGCCGCCGGAGAAAGAGTTGAGCCGGCAGATCGTGGTCGTCGTAGGCGGCGGCAGCGGCATCGGCCGGGAGGTGGCGCTGCTTGCGGCCGAGCGCGGCGCGCATGTCGTCGTTGCCGATCGCGACACGGCCGGCGCCGAGCGCGTGGCAGAAGAGTTGAAGAAGATCGCCGGGAAAGAGGCCGTGATTGCCGCTGCGGTCGATATCCGGAAGCGCGAGTCGATCGGCGATGCCATTCGGCGCACGGTCGAGCAGTTCGGCGGAGCCGACATTCTGATCAATACGGCCGCGCTGTTTCCTTCTTCGCCCAGCGGTGTGATCTCCGACGAGCAATGGGCGCTCACGCTTGAGGTCAACGTGACGGCGAACTTCCTGCTGGTGGAGGAGATCGGCAAGCTTCTGCGCGATCAGGGGCTCGCGGCAAGCATCGTGCTTACCAGCTCCGCCAATGCTGTCGTGCCCAAGCGCGGGTCGGAAGCATACGACGTGAGCAAGGCGGCGCTGAGCCATCTGATTCGTGAGCTGGCCGTCTCGCAGGCGCCGCTGGTGCGCGTGAACGGCATCAGTCCCGCAACGGTGGTGAAGGGCTCCACGATGTTTCCGCGGGACCGCGTCATCGCATCGCTGCGCAAGTACGGCATTCCGTTTGAAGAGAGCATGTCGGATGACGAGCTTCGGACCGCTCTGGCGGGCTTCTACGCCGGCCGCACGCTCACGCATCGGCCCATCGATCCCGCGATATGCGCGGAGGCGATTCTCTTCCTCGCGGGACCGAAATCTCCCTGCACGACGGGGCACCTGATCCCGGTCGATGGCGGACTGACGGAAGCATTCCTTCGCTAGCGTAAGAGGCCCTCACTTGGCAGGCAGCAATCTTCCATCGGGCAGTCTTCCGTCGTTGGTGGCGATCGATTTAGGAGCGGAGAGCTGCCGGGTCTCCATGCTGACGCCCGGAAACGATGGGCCGCAGATTCGTCTGGTGCATCGCTTTGCCAATGCGCCCGTCTCGCGAGGCGAATCGCTCTTCTGGGACCTGGAGCGAATTCTGCCGGAGATCGAGCGCGGCTTGCTGCAATGCGGCGAGCAGGCCACGGCGCCGATAGCATCTATCGGGGTCGATGGCTGGGCGGTGGACTATGTGCGGCTGAACGGCGATGGCCGGCCTCTCGGGCTGCCCTTCTGTTATCGCGATCTGCGAACCGAAGCGATGGTCAAAGCCCTTGAGGCGCGATGCTCGCGTGAGGAGCTCTTCGCGTTGAGCGGCGCGCAGCCGCTGCGCATCAACACGCAGTTTCAATTGATGGCCGACCAGGCGGCGGGTGTGCCGGCATCCGCGCGGTGGATCAACCTGCCGGAATATGTGCTGGCCACGCTTGGCGGCCGGATGGTCGCCGAATATACCAACGCGACGCATACGGGGCTGGTCGATATGCGTAACCGCGCGTGGTGCCAGAAGGTCTTCGACCTGAGCGGATTGGAAATGGAGGCTGCTCCGACGCTGGTTGCTACCGGGACGGATGTTGGCCAGCTCCGTTCGCTTGCAGCGGCGGCCTTTTCGGAGACGCGGCTGGTCGCAACCGCGTGCCACGATACTGCATCGGCCGTGGCCGCGATTCCGCTCGATGGGGATGACTGGGCGTACATCAGCTCGGGGACGTGGTCGCTGGTTGGAACGCTGCTCGATCAGCCAATCACGACTGCGGAAGCCTGCGCGGCGGGCTTTACCAATCAGGGAGCGGCGGGAGACCGTGTCTGCTTCCACAAGAACGTGAACGGCATGTGGCTGCTGAAGCAAACGCTCGCGCAGCTCTCGCCGGATGGAGAACGCTGGCCTATGCAGGATTTGATCGCTGCGGCTGAAGCCGTGCCGGCGCCGAGTTCTCTGCTGGATGTGGATGACCCGGACCTGCTGCTGCCCGGCGCGATGGCTTCGCGCATCAACGCGCAGCGAAGCAGGCAGGGCATAGCGGCCATCGAAGAAATCTCCGGAGCGTGTGCCGCGAATTTGCGAGCCTGATCTTTCACAGCCTGGCGGCTCGCTATGCGACGGTCTTGCGAGACTCTGAGCGCCTTACAGGAAAGCGATTCAAGAGACTCGCCATTGTTGGCGGCGGCAGTTTGAATCGCTTTCTGAACCGGCTTACCGCGGAAGCCACAGGGCTGGAGGTCTACTGCGGAGTGGCGGAGAGCGCTACGATCGGCAACTTTGCCATCCAGCTTGCGACCTGGGAAGGGAAGCCGAACTCTCCCGCCAGGATTGCGCACTGGGCACACGTGCTTACTGAACTTCATGCCTGTTGACCGGAGCAGCGAGTCGTTTCCAATAGGGAAATCGGCCTGTTATGCTCCCCACTGCGAGGTGAACCGTTGCCGCAAAAGATCAAGCGTCTCTATCTGATTCCGATTTTGTCCAAGGCGCTCGATATTCTGGAGCTGCTGGAGGCGGACAATCGGCCGCTGACGCTGGAGTCGCTGTTTCAGCGCTCGCAGATTTCGAAAACCAGCATTTACCGCATCCTGAAGACGTTTGTGCATCGCGGCTATGTCGCGCAGACGCCGGATGGCGCCTATCGGCTGGTAGCGCGGCCCAAGAAGATGCGCTTCGGGTTCGCCGGCGAGAGCGAGGAGATGCCGTTTTCCGAGGCGGTTGCGGCCAGCCTGAAGGCTTCGGCGGCGGCTTCGGGTGTGGAGCTGATGATCCGCGACAACCGCTACAACGCGGAGACGGCGCTCAAGAATGCGAAGGAGTTTGTGGCCGAGGGCGTGGACCTGGTGATCGAGTTCCAGATTGAGGAGCGGGTGGCGCCGTTGATTGCGCACACGATTGCGCGCGCGGGCATTCCGCTGATCGCCGTGGATATTCCCCATCCCAGCTCGGTGTATTTCGGCGTCGACAACTTCCAGGTGGGTTTTGAAGCGGGCGAGCTGCTGGCGCAGCACGCGGTGCATGCGTGGAAGGGCAAGGTGGACTGGGTGCTGGGGCTGGATGTGGCGGAGGCGGGAACGTTTGTGCAGAGCCGCATTACCGGGGCTTTTGAGGGCGTTCGTACGCACCTGACGGGCTTGCCACCGCGCGCATTTGTGCGGCTGGATGGGCGCGGCCTGCGCCAGACCAGCGCGCAGGTGGTAAAGGAATTTCTGGAGCGGCATGGGCGCACGGACCGCGTGCTGATTGCCGCGGCGACGGATACGAGCGCGCTGGGCGCGCTGCAGGTGGTGCGGGAACTGGGCCGCGAAAAGTACGTCGCGATCGTAGGCCAGGACTGCATTCCGGAGGCGCTGGAGGAGATGCGGCGCAATAAAGGTCCGCTCATCGCTTCGATCTCGCATGAGGCGCATACGTATGGGCCGCGGCTGATCCAGCTTGGGGTAACGCTGCTGCGCGGCCACACTGTTCCCCCATACAACTACGTGCAGCACCGGGTGGTCACGCCCGAGACGTTACCCGCCGAAAAGCCGGAAACCAGCACGGCCAGCGCTCTTTCTTAGACCATTTCCGGTCGCTAGCGCGATTTTGATACGCACAGGATGCGGTGCAATATATGACATTTCATGTCATATATCCGGGATCTGCTGTGCCTTGAATGGGTAGGAGACGCGTCGCGTCTCGATTTCATTGGAGAATATTTTTTCCTCTTGACAATGCTCGGACGCGCTCGCTATTGTCTGCGCGCTGGAAGAAGTTCCAGTTCGAGACAAGCGAGGCCGGGTTGTCCTCCCGAAAAAACGCTTGCCGGACCGGAGCAGCCACGCACGTTTCCATCCAGCGACTCCGGAATGCGGGAACAGACAGGTGCCGGAACCAATTTGAGGGAGGCTTTCCGATGATTCACAAGCTGTATCGCTGGTTTTGGGGCCCGATCGTGGTTGCGGCGATTGCCTGCGCGGCCTTTGGCCAGAGCGGGGCCACGGGAACCATTCTTGGCACGGTCACCGACAGCTCAGGCGCGGTGGTGCCAAATGCAACCGTAACCATCACAAATACCGGCACCGGCGTGTCTCACCGGGCAACGAGCAGCTCCTCCGGCGACTACTCGGTGCCGGACCTCAACCCGGGGCCCTATTCGGTGACGATTGAGTCGCCGGGATTCTCGAAAGAGACGGTTGGCGGCGTGACGCTGGGCGTGGCGCAACAGGCGCGCGTGAACGGCAATCTGAAGCCGGGAGCCGAGACGGAGACGGTGCAGATCAATGCGTCCGCGGTTGCGCTCGATACGGACACCGCCGCGGTGACGCAACTGGTGACCCAGAAACAGGTGGACCAGCTTCCGCTGAACGGGCGCAATTTCCTGAATCTGCTGTTCATCGGCGCTGGCGCCGTGCAGACGGTGGGCGAGCAGGGACAGATGCGCCAGGGGCAGGGCAACGCGATCAGCATCAATGGCGGGCGGCCGGAGTCGAATAACTACACACTGGACGGCATGGTGAATACGGATACGGCGCTGAATACGCCGGCCGTGATCCTGTCGCAGGATGCCATCCAGGAATTCAGGGTGCAGAGCGAGACTTACTCGGCGGAGTACGGCTTCAGCGCCAACCAGATCAACATCGTGAGCAAGAGCGGGACGAACAAGCTGCACGGTTCGGTCTTCGAATTTGCGCGCAACGATGCCTTTGATGCCAGCACGCACTTTCAGCCGGTGAAGCCGGAGCTGCGGCAGAACCAGTTCGGATTTGTAGCGGGCGGCCCGGTCATCATTCCGAAGCTGTACGACGGCAGGGACAAGACCTTCTGGCTGGCGAACTACGAGGGATGGCGCATTCGTACCGGCACCAGCACGTACTCCAACATTCCGAGCCAGGCGGAGCTGGGCGGCGATTTTTCGACGAGCGGGCTGCCGGCGTATGGAACCGCCGGTTGTACTGCGGCGCTTGCCGGCAGCAACCCCTGCTATGCCGATCGACCCGGTTACGGGCGCGCCGTTTCCCGGCAATGTTGTTCCGTCGACGCGGTTTTCGCGGCTGGCAAACGTGACGGCGAAGCTGTTTCCCGCACCAGAACTGTTTCGGCGCCGGCTGCCTTGGCAACTTTCATCTGGCCACGACGTTGCCGAATAACACCGATCAGCAGACCTATCGCCTGGACCAGAACATCGGCAAGTTCGGTTCGATCTTCTTTCGTTACACCAAGGCCAACTATGGGCTGGATACGGCGAGCACGACGTCGATTCCCTCGGGCTTGAATATATTCACGGAGAACTCGACGAGCTGGGAAGTTTCACACACGATTTCGCTGCCGCATGGCTTCGTGAACAACTTCCGCTTCGGATATCTGGGCGCGAAGGTGATCCAGGGAGACAGCCCGGCTGACCCCGCCGATGTCACCGCCCTAGGATTGACGGGCGTCTTCACGGGACTGCCGGACTATGCGCGCGGCTATCCGAATATCTCGTTTCAGAACCTGAGCGGCGCGGCGGGCAGTCCGGGAAATAACCCGACGACCAGCGATATTCCGATGTGGGAGTTTGCCGATTCGCTCTCCACGGTGAAGGGCAAGCATACCTTCAGCATGGGGTTCGATTACCGGACCTGGGTGCAGAAGCGCGATCTTTCCACCAATTTCCTGGGCAGCTACGGCTTTAACAACACGAGCATCAGCAACAACTCGGGCGGGTGCCCCACCCCGTACCTGCGGCAGTGGAAATGCGGTGGCGGATTACCTGCTGGGCTACTATGCCGGCGCATCGACGTTTCAGCCGGGCCCTTTCAGCAAACAGAACACGGCCTCGCCGGGGAACCTCAACCAGTTCGTCTTTAAATACATCGGCCCGTATTTTCAGGATGACTGGAAGGCAACGCCGAAGCTGACGTTGAATATGGGGATACGGTGGGACTTCCGCACGATTCCGTTATGAGCAGAGCAATAACAAGATGTTCTGGATTGACACGGCGAACCAGCGGTGGTGGTTTGTGCTTTGCGAACCCAACTCTGCTGACGGATGGAATTGCGCCAGCCGGCAATGGTTTCTACCGGTATTGCGGGCGGAACAATCCGCGTGATTCCTCCTACATGCCGTTTGCTCCTCGGTTCGGCCTCGCTTACCGACTGACGGAAAAAACTGTGGTCCGCGGCGGGTATGGAGTCTTCTTCGACTCGTCGGAGACGCGCGAGATCGACAACTCCGGCGATCTGTATCCGTTTGTGATACGTGCCAATCTGACACCTTCGGTGGACCCGACGCTGCCAAAGAACACGGACCAGCTGTTTGTGCCGGCGAGTTCGCTGCAGCCAGTGGCGGTTGGATCAAATGGCGGTACAACCTTCCCGGCGGGCGGCCAGTTTGTTGCGGTCATCATCTCGGAAAAGCCGCAGAACCCATACGTCCAACAGTGGTCGGCTTCCGTGCAGCGCGAGCTGGCGCGCAACACCACGCTGGAGCTGAATTACGTGGGCAACAAGGGGACGCATCTGCTGGATCGCGTCAACATCAACCAGCCGTTCCCGGTGGCGGACCCGGCATTCTGCCAGGCGAACCCCACGCTGGGCGACTGCCCGGTAAGCGCGCGAAAACCGCTGCCGAACTTCACCAATGGAACCGGCACACTGGACAGCCACTGGACCGGCTATTCGAACTACAACGCGGCGAACGTCCGGCTGGAGCGGCGTTCGACCGACCTGGCATTGCTGGCCGTCTATACGTGGTCGAAGAGCATGGACGACAAGTCAGCGGCGGCGGGCATTGGCGCTACCAACGGCTTTGCGGGCCACATGGACGATCACAATCCGAACCTGGATTATGCGCGGTCCGACTTCGACGTAGGCCAGCGCTTCGTACTGAGCTATGTGTACGAACTGCCGGTGGGCCGCGGAAAGAAGTATGGCTCGCAGATGAATCGGCTGGCGGATGCGGCGGTTGGCGGATGGCAGTGGACGGGGATCGCTACCTTTCAACAGGGTTTCCCTTTCTCCGTGGTGGGAAACGACAATCTGGGGCTGCTGGAGGCGTATAACCAGCGCGCGAACCTGGTGGGCAATCCGCATGCGAACTTCCACAAGAGCATCAACCAGTGGTTTAATACCGCGGCCTTCTCGCAGCCGCTTGCCGGATCGTTTGGTAACAGCGGCAGGAACATTTTGCGCGAGCCGGGCATCAATAACTGGGACATGGGGGTGGGGAAGAACTTTGCGCTGGGCGAACGGGCGACCTTCCAGTTCCGCGTGGAGGGCTTCAACGTCTTCAACCACACGCAATGGGGCGTGGACCCGGGATCGCCTTCCGCCGCTGCCAGCGGACCGGGCACGGGAGCCATCGACCGCAACGTGAACGATCAGCCTCCGGCGGCAAATGTGCTGTTTGGCCACGTGACCTCTGCGCGACCAGGACGCATTCTGCAACTGGGCGGCAAGATCACGTTCTAGGGATGTGAAGAGATATCACCGCACGCTAGAGGAGGAAAGCAGATCTCTCCACTACGCGCCTGTGGCGCTTCGGGCGAGAGGATGATCGGGAAGGCATTTATGGCGCTTCGGTCGAGATGACGAGGTGGAAGTTTTCAATCCGCATACTATGTGTGCTTTTGCTCCCGCTCTCCCCTGGGTCTGCTGTGCTGTACGCATGGCAGGCCCAACTTTTCGGGGAATAGACTTATCGGCATGAATGGCTGCATGAGGGCTTTTGGAACCATCATCGTTGCTGCGCTGTGCCTGTGTGCTGTTGCGGCGCGCGGCCAGACGCCGGAAGAGCTTGCGCAGCGCGGACGGGCGGCGCTCGAAGCAGGGAAGTATGCCGAGGCCGAGCAGGCCTATGCGGCGCTGGTGCGGCAGGAGCCGAACGTTGCAGAGATGCACGTGACACTCGGGATGGTCTATTTCAAGGAAGGCAAGTTCGACAGTTCCACGAAGGAGCTGCGCAGGGCGCTGGAACTGAATCCACGATTGCCGCGTGTCGATTCGCTGCTGGCGATGGCGCTGAGCGAGAGAGGCGAGTACCGCGAAGCGCTGCCGGGGCTGGAGAAGGGATTTCATCAGACGGCGGACAAGGAGCTGCGGCGCATGTGCGGTCTGCGGCTGGAGCGCGCTTATACGTCACTGCATAGTGATACAAAAGCCGTCCAGACGGCGCTCGATCTGCGGCAGGCGTATCCAGACGATCCGGAGGTGCTGTATTACTCGAGCAAGGTGTTCGGGAACTCTGCATTTCTGACAGCGCAGAAGCTTTTTGAGGTGGCGCCGCAGTCGGTGTGGGGGCTGATGGCTGCCGGCGAGGCGCACGAGAGCCAGGGCGATGCGGACGCCGCCATTCACGATTACGAAGCGGTGCTGAAGCAGGATCCGGCGCGGCCCAACGTGCATTTTCGGATTGGCAGGACGCTGCTGACGAAGGCGGAAGGGAAGTCCGACGAGGCGGATGTGAAGCGCGCGGCGGAGGAGTTCCGCGCGGAGCTCGGGATCGACCCCGCAAACGCGAATGCCGCATACGAGCTGGGCGAGATATGCCGCAAGCAGGGCGACGGCGCGGAGGCCCGCAAATATTTTGAACAGGCGGTGGCGAGTTATCCGTCCTTTGAAGAGGCGCACGTAGGTCTGGCGGCGACGCTGGTGACGCAGGGCGAGCCGGCGCTGGCGCAGGAGCATCTGCAGAAGGCGGTGGCGCTGAACCCGGAGGATTCTGTGGCGTGGTACAGGCTGGCGCAGGTGGATCGCAAGCTGGGCAAGAGCGACGAGCAGCAGAAGGCGCTTGCGGAGTTTGCGCATCTGCGCGGCCAGGGCGCGGCGCAGTCGAATGCGGAGGTCACGCCGCAGCGGCTGGATGCGGCGGAGGGGCCGCAGTAGCAGCCCCCACCTTTCAGCAAACCTGATGGATGGGAATTTGTAACAGCCGTGCGAGCTTGTCGAGCGTGGGACCGAGATGGCCGATGCCGATGGCGCAGTGGTGTGCGGGCGCCTGCTCGTTCCATTGCTCGACGAATTGGCGCGCGCCGATGGGGAAGCGGAAGCGGCTGTTGGTGTTGCCGATGGCGAGCGTGGGGCCGGGTTCGCAGGTGGCGTGCGCGACGAGGAACTTGAAGCCGTGCTGCTTATCTTCGGCCACGGAGAGCAGCGTGACCGGGCCGTGGCGCACGGACATCTCGACCGAGAGGCCGCGGCCGACTTTGCCGTGGTAGACATCGAGCGGGCGAACGCGCGTGCGGCCTTCGGCGATGGCGATGTGGCCGGGGCCGTCGTGTCCCATGAGGACGATGTCGTCGCGGAAGTCGATGGCGTAGTACTCGGTATAGGAGCCGCCGGCGTCGAGGGTGTCGAGGATCTTCATGGCGATCGCGTTCTTGACTTCGTATTCGCCGGCAACGGGGATGTGGCGGGCAGTGAGGAGTGATGTGCCGAGGATGATGGAACTCATCGTGTCTTCGTTGGCGGCATTGCCGCTGCCCTTGTAGTAGTAGGCGAGCGCGGCGAGATCGTGCTGCGCGACGAAGCGGTCGAGCGCGACGGAGGTGCGGGCGGCGCGCTCCAGCTCTGCGGGTGGGCAGTCGGGTTGGATGTCGAAGTGCTCGCGGAAGTCGCGGACGCGCTGGTCTATCTCTTGCGCGGTTGTGCTCTCGCGCAACGCGCTGAGCTCGTCGACTTCGAGCATCTCGATGAGACAGCCGAAGGTGATGGAGATTTGCGTGATGTCGGTCGCGACGTCGAGCATGCCGCTGTAGTAATGGCCGAGGAGGCCGAGGTTGCTATCGCGCAATGTCGAGCGGACCTTGGCGGCAGCCAGCCATTCGTGGATCTCGGTCCATGTCGCGGGATCGTCGAGGTAGCCGGTGACCTGGTGGAAGGGGATGCCGGCGCGGGTGAAGACGTTGGCGATCTCCGGCACGGGGCAGGCGGAGCAGTAGGCGAGCCAGTAGCCGGTCATGCGGGTGCGATCGGGCAGGCGGTTGAACTCGGCGTAGTCGATCGAGGCGCGGGGCTGCAGGTTCAGCACGAGAATCGGGACTCCGGCCTGCTGAGCGAGCAGCAGAACGGTGCTCGAAAGCGCGTAGGTGGTGACGTAGAGAATCAGGAGGTCGGCGTTCGTGGCGCGGCATTGGCGTCCGGCTTCGCGCGCGCGGGCGGCGGAATCGACGAGGCCGAGCGGCACGATCTCCACGCCGGGGGATTGCAGTTGCTCGCCTGCGCGGGCGAGATAGCCTTCGAGCTCCGCGCGCAGCCCGTCGAATTGCGCCCAGTAGGCTTCCAGCCCGATGCCGCAGAGGGCTACGCGGAGATGAGGTTTGGGAGACATATATGTAAGGAGAGCGGTTGCAAACTTCCAGCTCAGGACGGCATTACTTCCAGCTCAGGACTGCGACAGCGAAGGGCGCGAGGGTGAGGGTTGAACCGCTTCCCTGGGTGACGCGCGGCGGGTTGTCGCCGGTGTCGCCGTCCACGGTCGAAAGCGTGTAGCTGGTGATGCCCGGTGGGAGCGTGACCTCGGCCGGGCGGTTATGCCGGTTCAGCAGCAGGAGCTTGTGTCCTTCGGGAGTCTCAAAGGCCTGGCCATCGATGTCGCTCCAGTGGCTGAACTCGGTTTTGACGAGCGTATCGCCGGAATGGAAGTTGTCCTTGATGAGCTTCAGCACCCAGTAGCGCGCGTTCGGCTTGCCGTTCTTCCAGTCCATCATGGAGACGCTGGGGAACTGCGTGGGATAGCCGACGAGCTGCGATTCGCCGATGATGTCGATGCCCTGCTGCGAAAGATTGATGAAGAGATAGGCGTAGAGCGAGCCCGCGGCATTCCAGTAAAGCGCGGGGATGCGATCGGGACCAGCTTTGCCGGTGCTGTTTTCGAGCTCGTCGGTGGGCAGGATGACGCCGAGCTCGTCGAGATCGGTTTTGGTTTCGGGCGAGAGGCGTTTGCGAATCGCTTCCACGTAACGCACGTTGGTGAGGAAGCGGTCGGCCTGATCGAAGAAGGTGTACTGCCAGTTGTCGATGTTTTCGCTGATCAGCGGCGTCGCGTAGAAGTGGTAGGAGATGTAGTCGATGGGCGTGCCTGCCGCGTGGTGCGCGTGATCGAGGAAGTAAGTGAACCAGCGCGGATCGAGCTGCGGCGCGGCCAGCGCGAGGCCCATGAATTTCGTCTCCGGGCTGACCTTATGGATGGCGGCGACGATGGCGTCGTAGCGTTGCGTGTACAGCTCCGGCGTGGTCTGGTGCTCGAAGTCGACTTCGTTCAGCACCTCCCACACGGGGAAGTGATAGTGGTAGCCGGAGTCGTGGCGCTTGCCGTTCTCGTCGGTGAAGCCACCCTGCGTGTACCAACTGACGAGGCGCGCGAAGTAGTCGGCGACCTGCTGCGCGGAAGGATCGCGCAGCTCTGTCCCCTGGGTGTAGTTCCAGACGACCTGGTTGGGGTCGGCGGGATATGCGACCGGCTTGTCGGTCTTGAACATCCACGTCGGAATGGTGCTGAAGTTCATGACCGTCGGATGGCCTTCGGTTGCGTTGAGGAAGTCCTTGGTCATGGGATCGATGAGCGAGAAGTCCCATGAGGTGGAAGCTGCTGGTGGGCGGATCGAGCTCGGCGACCGCGAGTTTCGGATACGGCTCCCAGGGGACATAGCGAACGTAGTCCGCGCCGAGGCTCTTGAGCGCGGCGAAGGTCTGGTCGTGAATCGGCGAGCCGGGGCGGGTCATGGGATTGACGACGACCTGAAGGGTGGGGGTGGATTTGGAGACGATGACGGTCTTGTTCCAGTCGATGGTGACGACGTTCGGCTTGGCCGGGCCGGGTTGCGCGGAGGCGGCGAGCGTGAGTAGAGCGGTGGTTGCTGGAAGAAGAAATGATCGACGGGCAAGCTGCATGCGTGTCCTTTTCCTGAACAGAGAGAAACGATATCAGCGAGAACTGCGGCTCCCATGCGGATAAATAAATAGCGGCCAGACGGGGAACTGCAGCTCGGGATGGCAGGAATATTAGTCTAAATTCCATCTGGCACACAACTTTCCTATTGACACAAATGCGATCCAGCAAAGATAGTTAGCCGGGCATGCGTATCTCTCTGATTTCCCTCCTTCTCATGTCCGCCGCGACATTGCTGCCAGCCCGGATGATGGCCGAGCAGCTTCAGCCGCCGTCGCATCTGCGATGCGAATCGCTGGAGACGCCGCTTGGGCTGGACACGCCGGCGCCGCGCTTGTCGTGGCAGTTAGAGGATAGCCGCCAGGGTGCGAAGCAGACTGCCTATGAGATTCAGGTGGCAAGCCGTCCGGAGCTGGTTGCGTCTGGGCACGCGGATGTTTGGGACAGCGGACGTGTGCGCTCCGAGCAGTCGGTTGCGGTGCCGTATGGCGGCCCGGAGCTGAAGCCGGAGCGCCGCTACTACTGGCGCGTGATGGTGTGGGACAAGGATGGCGCCGCGTATCCGGCGAGCGCGGCGACGTGGTGGGAGACCGGCCTGATGCATGACGGCTGGCAGGCGAAGTGGATTGGCTATGAGCTGCCGGAGCATCGGGCGATTCGGGAGTCGGGCGCGGCATGGATCACCAATGCGAAGCAGGAGAACTTCAACGCGCCGGGCGACACGCATCACGATTTCCGGCTGAGCTTTACGCTGGACCAGCCGGTGAAGGCGGCGCACCTGTATGTAACGGGCAAGGATACGGCGGCGGCGTGGGTGAATGGCAAGCAGGTGCTGACGGCGGAGCCGCTGCCGCCCTACAAGCAGACGCCGTGGAAGAAATACGTGGAGCGCGATGTGACCGGCGCCGTGCAGCAGGGCCGCAATGTGCTGGCCGTCGATGTGACGCTCTATGACGTGGACGGATCGCACGAGAACCACAGTCAGACGCCGATGAGCGCATGCCTGTATATCGAGAAGCAGGACGGCTCGGTCGAGATATTGAAGAGCGGCGGCGATGGGTGGAAGGCGGAGCTGAATGCGGCGGGCGATTGGCAGAGTCCGCAGTTCTCAGACGCATCGTGGCCGGCAGCAGTTGCGTCGGATATGGAGGGAAGGCCCTGGCCGACCGGGCCGGTGAAGATGCTGCGGCGCGATTTCTCGGCCAGGGGCGCCGTTCGATCGGCGCGGCTGTATGCGACTGCGCTTGGCGCGTATCGCTTCTGGATCAACGGCAAACAGGTTGGCGATCAGATACTGGCGCCGGGCTGGACGGACTATCGCGAGCGGGTTGCGTATCAAGTCTATGACGTTACCGGATCGGTTACAGACGGGAAGAATGCGATCGGCGCATATCTTGCGCCGGGATGGTATACGACTCCGCTGCAGTGGAGCCAGGAGCCCTACAACTACGGCAACACGCCGCCGGCGCTGCGGGCGCAGTTGCGCATCGAGTACAAGGACGGCTCCGTTGCGTGGGTGAACACGGACGAGAGCTGGAAGGCCGATGTGTCGCCGATTGAGAAGGCGGAGATCTACGACGGCGAAAGCTACGATGCGCGGCGCGAGCAGCCTGGCTGGAATACAGCGCGGTTCAACGATGCGGCGTGGAAGCCGGCGCAGACGATTGATCCAAAAGAACTCGAGATTGTTGCCGAGGACTATCAGCCGATCCGCGTGGAGATGGAGTTGCATGCGAAATCTGTGACGGAGCCGAAGCCGGGCGTGTATGTGCTGGACTTTGGCCAGAACTCGGCGGCGATTCCCGTGCTGCGGGTGCAGGGCCGTGCGGGAACGAAGATACGGCTGCGCTTTGCCGAAGTGCTGAATCCGGACGGCACGATCTATACGGAGAATCTGCGTACGGCGCAGGCGACCGATGAGTACACGCTGTCCGGCAAAGGCGTGGAGGAGTTTCAGCCCGAATTTACGTTTCACGGATTCCGCTATGTGGAGATCACTGGTCTGGCCTCCAAGCCATCGGCCGATATCGTAACCGCGCGTGTGATCCATACGGCGGCGCCCATGACGGCGAAGCTGGAGACGGGCAGCGCGATGCTGAACCAGCTTTGGGACAACATCCTGTGGGGGCAGCGGTCCAACTTTGTCGGCGTGCCGACGGATTGCCCGCAGCGCGATGAGCGGCTGGGATGGGCGGGCGATGCGGAGGTCTTCTGGCGCGCGGCGTCGTACAACATGGACCTGACGCAGTTCTCGAAGAAGTATGCGGCGGACCTGCGCGGGACGCAGGTAGGCACGCCGATGTACGGCATCTATGCGCCGGGCACATCGGCGTCGAACAGCGGCCACGCCGCCGGGTGGAGCGATGCGGGCGTGATCGTGCCGTGGACATCGTGGCTGCAGTCGGGCGATACGCGCATCCTGGAGCAGAACTGGGATGCGATGACGAAGTACCTGGCCGCGATTGAACAGAACAATCCCGACTATCTGTGGAGAGACGCGGGCATTCCGTTTGGCGACTGGCTTTCGCCCGAAGCGCAGACCAAGGCGCTGCTGGTGCAGACGGCGTACTGGGCGTATGACGTGACACTGATGCGGCAGATGGCGCATGCGCTGGGGAAGACGGCAGAGGAGCAGAAGTATGCCGAGCTGTTTGCGAAAATCCAGACCGCGTTTGCAAAACAGTTTGTGCAGCCGGATGGATTGATTCCGGGCGCGGACAACGGGCCATCGCCGTTCGGGCGCATCTTCGATCCGAACAAGTCGCCGAGCCCTGACACACAGACCGGATATGTGCTGGCGCTCTACATGCATCTGGTTCCGGATGCGCTGCGCGCGAAGGCGGCGGACCGGCTGGTGGAGAAGATCAAGGCGAACAACTGGCGGCTGGGAACGGGATTTCTGGGGACGCCGTATCTGCTGGCTGTGCTGGCGGACACCGGGCATGAGGATGTGGCGTACCGGTTGCTGTTGAGCACCGCGTATCCATCGTGGGGCTACCTGGTGGACCACGGCGCGACGACGATGTGGGAGCGCTGGAATGGCGACCAGATGCGCGGCGACCCAAGCATGAATTCCTACAACCACTATGCGTATGGCGCAGTGGCGGACTGGATCTATCGCTATGCGGCGGGCGTGGATGCGCGCGCGGCGGATGCGGGCTTCCACACCATCTATCTGCATCCGAACTTCGATGCGCAGTTGGGCTCATTGTCGTTCGCGTATGCGTCGCCGTATGGCGAGATACGCTCCGCATGGAAGATGAGCGGCGGCACGACGCGCTGGGATGTGACGGTGCCGGCAAATGCGCACGCGGAGCTGCCGCTGAGCGATGCCGCGAACTGGCTGCTGGACGGAAAGCCGCTTGCGACGAGCACGCGCTTGCGTACGAAGACGGGTGTGGCGGCGAGACGACATATGAACTCGACGGCAGGCACGTATTCGTTTGTCGTGCGCTAAGATATCGGGCGCGCTGCACGTCAGGATATCGGGCGCGCTGCGCGTTAGGGCAGGTAGAAGACCTCCTGCATCATGGGGAAGCGCTCGCCGGGAAGCGTGGGATCCATGGGCGCGAAATACTCACTCATGGCCTGCTGCCATCGTGTGTTGACAGGGTCCTGCTCGATCTCACGCCAGGTGGTCTCGAAGTCGCGCGCGATCGTCATGGTGAGGACCAGCAGCTCGCCGCGCCGGAAGATGGAGTAATCCGATATGCCGGCGCGCTTCAGCAGCGCAAGCATCTCCGGCCAGACGTGGCGGTGCGCTTCGTCATAGCGCCGCCTCCGAGCCGGGCTTCAATCGCAACAGGAATGCGACTCGCTGCATGAATGTCTCCTTGTGAATTAGTGTCCGGGACGGCTTTCGATCAATGTCACCGGCCCGAGCATGCCGGAGGGCAGGGGCTTCAGGTTGTCCATGTCCTGCGGAATGAAGCGGACGCCGTAACGCGCGTTGAGCAGCCGGTAGTCGGGAAGCGGATGGCCCGCGAGCGTGTTGATAGCGGTGTTGCCGACGATGACTTTGATCTCGTTCGAGCCTGCGTGAACGAAGGGTGTGATGTTGACCTCATAAGGGGGATGCCAGACGTATCCGGCGGGCTTGCCGTTGACGAAGACCTGGGCGGCGTCGCGGATAGGGCTTTCGAGATAGGCGCGCATGTTGGGGGCGCGGCAGCGGATCAGGAAGCGGGATGGGCGTTCCTTTGCCGAAGTTCAGCGTGAGTGAGTTTCCGTGGCGGAGATCCGCGGCCGATAGCGTGAGCTGCTTTTCGATACGTCGCTCTGCCGGAATAGAACTGCCGCTGTGGCATGGTCTCCCATGATGTGAAGGATTGCATCGGGATGGAGTTGCCGGGCGCGTCTTCGAAGGCGAGGCTGCCAGCCGGTGCTGAGGTTCACGGTCTTGATCGGAACGGATAGCTGTGCGGGCTGGGCGTTCGTTTCGGTATCCGAAAAGAAGACCAGACGCGATTCGTAGGGCGCAAGCTGGAATTCGATGTCCTGTGAGCGGGGTAGCGCTTGTGACTCGCCGGAGAATGGATCCCATAGCTCGGCATGTTTGCGCGCGGAGCGGAAGTGCGCGGTGAATCGCTGCGGCTGGTTGCTGGTGTTGGCCAGGAAGTAGAGGTCGGCGTTCGCAAGCTTGCGGTGGAGGAAGCCGATGGCGGGGATCTTCGGCGTGGTGGTGAAGTCGGGTTCCAGATACTGGCTAAGCGAAGCGCCGAGGCGGTTTTCATTCTCGATGAAATGAGCGCTGGGCATGCCACCTTGAAAGAGCGTTCGAGATATCTCCTGGATGCGATGGGATTCGGTGTCGCGGTTGAGATAGCCGGGAGCGGTGGCCGGCATGCGCCGGGTGGCGATCACGATGCCGCCGTGCTGCGCGAAGGCTTCGATCTTCTCGTAAGTCTTCGCCGGGAGCCGATCGACTCCGGGCAGGATCAGCACCTTATAAGGAATGCCTACGCTGTCGATCGCATCGGCATCGATGAAGTCCAGATTGAAGCCGGCGTCGAGCACCTGCGCGATGACGGTGCTGCCAAGGAACTGCTTCATCGACTCGTCGATGGTGACGTTGCTCCCGCTCTCATCGAAGCCGCCGGCGGAGGTAGGCGGCTGATGCTTCTGGTATCGCGCGCGGAATCCGGCCCAGACATCGTCATTCGGCAGCAGCAGCGCGACATCGTTCGCCGGCTTGCCCTGACGCAGCGCGAAGCTGACGCGCTGCAGATATTTCGTGAGATCGGGCATCGCGAAGAACCACGGATTGTGCGCGTTGAGCGCCGCGGCAGCGTACATGCGCCATCCTGGGTCGCCGGCGGTCTCGGGCGAATACGGCCAGCCGTGGCCGACGAGCTGGTTGATGCCTTGCAGGAAGTGGAGATCCGCTTCGGCCTTCATGTCGAGCGGGGTCGCGCGAAATGCGGGCGAGTGCAGCCAGGTCCAGGTCTCCGACGAGACGACGTTGCTGCCGAAGAGGTGTCCGGCGGAGGAGGCCCAGCGCGTGTCCGAGAATTCGCGCCACATATTGATGGTGGCCTTGCCTTCGCCTTCGGGCAGGTCCGCGTAGCGGTTGCTGGAGAGCGTGACAGGTGGATAGCCGTAGACCTGCGCGCGCAGCAGCGTCCCGTGCTGGCGTGCCCAGGCGTGCATCGGCTGCAGGAAGCGCTCGTTCGCCAGTTCGGTCAGCGTCCTGCCCCAGTCGTGGCGGATGGCCGCGGTGTCCGGGCCGGCGTCTCCGACCAGCGCGGGCAGGTGAGGCGTGATGTCGTAACCGCGGCGGGTACGAAACTGTTCCAGTAGGTCGGGCGTCCAGTCGGAGCCGTAGTCTTCCAGGCTGTCGCAGAAGACGGCGTAGGGCGGATGCGTGTCGAAGGCCTGCAGCAGCCGGTCGCCGACGGCGTGCAGATGGGTATCGATGGCCTGCTGCGAGTAGTGGTCGAGCACGAAGCCTTCCGCGCCGATGGCCGGACGCTTGACGGTCATGCCGGTGCGGCTGGAGATGAAGAAGAGCGCGGTGCGGGGCTGCTGCTGGGGCGCGCCGGTATCGAGGCGGCCATCGCGTACTGCGGTCGCAGGCCTGGCATCGCGCAGGTCGATGCTCTCACCCTGGCCCGGCGCGAGGAAGGCGGCGAGGAGCTTCTCGCCGGACTCGGTCGCCGGAGCGATGACGGATTGCACTCCGGGATCGACCGGCACGCGCTCCACGCGCAGCTCGCCTGCGGCCTGTGTGACCGGGATCGCCGGGCCGCCGAAGGGCCAGCCGCTGTCGAGCGTGATGTCCATGCGCAGCCCAAGCCGGGAGGCTTCCTGCGCGGCGAATCGCAGGTCGTCGATGTATTCGTCGGAGAGATAGCGTTCGTTGTGGAAGCCGGTTGCGGGGTCATCGAACGCCTGCGGATACAGGGTGGCCACCTCCACGCCTCCGATGCCGGCGGCTTTCATCTGCTCGAGCTCGCGCTGCAATTCGGGTTTGGTCACCGCCGGGCCGAACCACCACCAGCGCATCATGATTCGCGCATTGTCCGGGCGGGTTGGCGAAGGCCTGCCGCAGCGCATCGGGCGAGGATTGCGCGCGGGCGCCCGGGAGCGAAAGCAGGAGCAGCGCCAGGAGGTGTGGGCACAGTTGACTGCGGCGGAAGCGCGGGTTCATGGGCCGGTCCTTTATAGAGGCTTGAGGCAGTTCGTCGTGCTTTGCAACTTTGGCTTTACAAGGGTCGCAGGTTCCCGGTATAGGTAAGGGCGCATTCAATAGTAAGACTTCATCTCTATTGAAAACTAGACCGATGCATCATCGCACCTGGAGGACCCGCCTGTGAAGAGAACGGCAGCCGCTCTGCTCACCCTGTTTGTCCTTTCGCCGCTGCCATTTTCTCCCGCCGACGCGCAAAACCAGCCGAGCGCGGGGCCGACCAAGAGCGGTTTTGAGAATCCACCGGACTCGGCCAAGCCGCGCGCGTGGTGGCACTGGCTGAGCGGCAACGTGACGGAGCCTGGCATCACTGCCGATCTCGAATGGATGAAGCGGGTCAATATTGCCGGCTTCCAGATGTTCGATGGCGACCTGGGATCGCCGCTGTTTGTAGACAAGCCGCTGATCTGGATGCAGCCGGACTGGAAGGCTGCCTGGCATCATGCCGCCGCGGAGGCGGATCGGCTGCACCTGGAGATGGCCATGGCGGCATCCGGCGGATGGAGCGAGACGGCCGGCCCGTGGGTGAAGCCTGCGCAGGGGATGAAGAAGTATGTCTGGAGCGAGACCGAGGTGGATGGCCCGAAGGCGTTTGCCGCCGTGCTGCCGGCGCCCCCCAGAAATCTCGGCAAATTTCAGGACATGACCGCGCCGTCGCCGCTGCATTTCCCAGCCGCTACGGATCTCCCGGGAGCGAAGCAGCAACCACCGCAGCCGCCCAGGCCGCCGGTGGACCCCTACTACGCGGACGTTGCGGTGGTGGCATATCGCACGCCGGAAGACGAGCAGCGGGTTGCCGATCTGCACCCGACCATTACGTCGAGCGCGGGCGCGATCGACGGCGAGAAGCTGATGGATGGCAAGTACTCGACGGCGGTGACGGTGGCGGTGCCGGAAAGCGACAAGAGCGGCTGGGTGCAGTTCGCCTTCCAGCAGCCATTCCGCGCGCGGGCCGTGACGATTGGGTTCACTCCCGCAGCGGCGTTCAGCGGTGGGGGACTGCTGAAAGGCGAGGTCCAGGCCAGCGATGACGGCAACTCGTGGAGGACCCTGACCACGCTGCCCGGGCCGCCGGAGGCAGCGTCGGTTCCGTTCCCCATTCGCACGCTTACTTTCCCGGAGACGACGGCAAAGTACTTCCGCGTTGTGGCGGAGCCGGTCCGGCCGAACCCAATGCTGGCGAGCCTGGGCATTGCGCCTCCGCCGCGTGAGCTGCACTTCACGGAAATTGAGTTTGCATCCGCGCCGCGCGTCGCGTACTGGGAGGACAAGGCGAGCTTCGGGCTGTCGGCGGAATCTGTCACGGACGCAACGCCGGACGCTTCGGCAGCCGATGCGATCAAGACCAGCGATGTGGTCGACCTGACCTCGAAGATGCGGCCGGACGGGACGCTGGACTGGCAGGTGCCGCCGGGCAAGTGGACGATTCTGCGGCTCGGCTATTCGCTGACCGGCGAGGTGAACCATCCGGCGACGCCCGCAGCGACGGGCCTGGAAGTGGACAAGCTTAGCCGGAAGGATGTTGAGTCCTACGTCGAGCAATACACGAAGATGATCTCCGATGTAGCCGGCCCGTACTTTGGCAAGAGCTTCCAGTACTTCCTGATGGATAGCTGGGAGGCCGGGCAGGAAAACTGGACCGAGCAGATGATGGCGGAATTTCGTAAGCGTCGCGGCTACGATATGACGCCCTACCTGCCGGTGCTGACCGGGCGCGTGGTGGGCAGCGCTGCTGCGAGTGATGCGTTCCTGTGGGATTTTCGCAGGACGATTGCCGACATGCTGGCGGAGAACCACTATGCCGTGGCCGCGGCGTATTTCAAGCAGCATGGTATCGGGCTGTATGCGGAGGCGATGGGAACCGATCTTCCGACGACCGGCGACGGGCTGCTGAACAAAGGGCAGGTCACGATCCCGATGGGCGAGTTCTGGACGCCGCTGCCGGGCCAGCCGGACAGCCCGCAGCACAACGCGGACGTTCGTGAGGCGGCATCGGCGTCGCATATCTATGGCAAGCCGCTGACCGCGACCGAATCATTCACGACCATGCCGATTGTCACTCCGTGGGGGCAGTCGCCGTTTTATCTGAAGCCGCTGGCGGACGAAAACTTTGCCCGCGGGGTGAACCGCATTGTCTTTCACACCTCGGACCAGCAGCCGTTTACGGATGACGCGCACAAGCCGGGCATGACGCTGGGGCCCTTCGGCCAGGATTACACGCGCAACATCACCTGGGCGGAGCAGGCGAAGGCATGGAATACGTATCTGGCGCGGTGCTCTTATCTGCTGCAGCAGGGACACTACGTGGCCGATGCGGCTTACTTCTATGGTGAAGGCGCGCCGGCTACCGTGCCCTTCTGGAAGCCGCTCTCGCCCGCACTGCCCACGCATTACGGCAGCGACTTCATCAATGCGGATGTGCTGCTGCATCACGCAAGCGTGCATGACGGCCGGCTGACGCTCGACAGCGGAATGAGCTACAAGGTGATCGCTATCCAGCAGGACAGCCATGCTCTGACTCTGCCGATGCTGCGCAAGCTGCGCGAGCTTGTCCAAGGGGGCGTGGTGCTGATCGCGGCGAAGCCGGAGTATTCGCCCAGCCTGAGCGATGGGCCGGACGCGGCGAACGAGGTGAAGACGATCGCCGACCAGATGTGGGGAAGCGGCGACACCGCAGAAGGTCACGCCGTCGGCAAAGGAAAGGTGTATAGCTCAGGAGCGATCGAGGAGGCGCTGCAGGCAGAAGGCATGCGTCCGGACTTCAGCTTCGGCGCGCTCGAGAATGCCGGCGAGGATGTGCCGTACGCGCTTCCGAAGGGTTTCTCGCAGGAGGACCTGGTCTACATCCATCGCCACTTGCCGGCGGAAGAGATTTATTTCGTCGCGACCCAGAAGCCGCACGCATTCGATGTGGATGCGAGCTTCCGCGTCGCCGGCAAGGAGCCGGAGCTGTGGCATCCGGATACCGGCAAGACGGAACCGGCGACGTACACGGTGAAGGACGGTGTGACTACCGTGCGGCTGCACATGGATCCGGAGGGCTCAGTCTTTGTCGTCTTCCAGGAAAAGCGGTCAGCTCCGCAACCGCCGCGACCGGCGGCGCCTGCTCGCGAGCTGGCGACGATCACCGGGCCGTGGCGTGTTGCGTTCGCACCGAACTGGGGCGCGCCTGCTGAGGTCACGTTCCCGGAATTGCAGTCGTGGACGAAGAGTGACGATGCCGGCGCCACGATACGCCGGGCCGCCCCGAGCGGGTTCTAGGACTCCGGCGGCAGCAGCAGCTCGGTGCGGTATTCCGGGGACAGTTCGACGGCCTTGGCCATCCGGGCCGCCCGGGCGGCGTCGTCCAGTTCGGGTGGCGGGGCGGTCCGGCCGTCCACCGGGTCGCCGACCTCGGCGAAGAACTCCTCCTGCCCGGACGGTGCGCACACGCACAGCAGCCGGGCCACCAGGCCCGAGGCGTTGCGGAACTGGTGCGGTGCGTTGGCCGGCACATTGATCGTCTCGCCGGCCGGGCCACGCTGGTCTTGCCGCGGAACGTGACCTCCACCTCGCCGTCCAGGACGCTGAACATCTCCTCGAAGTCGTGCCGGTGCGGGGGCGGCCCGCCGCCCGGCGGGACGTGCATGTCGATCAGGGTGTAGCGGCCGCCGGTGTCCTTGCCGGCCACCAGGATGGTGTAGGTGTCGCCGACCACCGACAGGTGGGTCACGGCCGGGTCGTCGGCCCGGGCCACGGTCACGTCCCGCCCGGGGTCGTCCGGCGGGATGGGGCCTGGCACGTCGCGGGACGCGCCGCCGGGGTGACTGGAGCTCATGGTGTCCTTTCCGGTATTCCGGAGCTTTTCGTCCGCTTATACCGACAGTAGCGGGTGATGAGGCGCGCGGGATAGGGTTAAGCGGAATTTTTCGTCCGCTAAGGAGGACGGATGGCTGGGCGGAGACCGCGGCGCGACGCCGAGCTGAACCGCGAGCGGGTGCTGGCCGCGGCGGTTTCGGCGATCATGCGCGAGGGCCGTCACGTTCCGCTTGCCACCATCGCCGCCGAGGCCGGCGTCGGCGTCGGCACGCTGTATCGCCGGTATCCCGACCGGGAGGCGCTGCTGCACGCGCTGGAATACCGTTCCTACGGTCTGCTCAACCAGATCCTGGACGAGGTCAGCCCGGCGCTGTCTGGCCGGGCCGCGGTCATGACGTACCTCTCCCGCGCGCTCGGCCTGGCGGACCAGCTCGTGCTGCCGCTGCGCGGGGCGCCCTCGCTGATGAGCCCCGAGGCGGTGGAGGCCCGTCGCCGGATCAGCGTCCGGCTGGATGAGTTCATCGCGCGCGGGTACGCGGATGGCAGCATCGCCGCGACCGTCAACGCGACCGACGTGATCGTCTTCAGCGCGCTGCTCTCCGGGCCCCTGGCCTTCGGCCCGGCCTGGCCGCCGATTGCCCGGCGCCAGCTCGCGGTCTTCGCTAACGGGCTCGCCACGCCCGGCCCGGAGACGATCCCGGGCCGGGCCGTGACGCGCGAGGACGTCGAGGAGGCGCTGGCGCTCCGCGTGCCGCCCGGCCCCGGACCTCCCCCGACCCGGGACTGACGGCACGGGATGGACGCCCGGGCAAGGCGCGGCGAGGACCGGGCTGACGGACCCGGGCGCGGCAGAGCCAGTGGGCCGCGGGGCATGTGGGCCGCAGGGCCAGTGGGCCACGGGATCAGTGGGCCACGGGGTCAGTGGGCCACGGCTGCGCGGGCGGCGTCGAACGGGGCCGGGTCGAAGATGAACCGGCTGTAGGTGATCTTGCCGTCCCGGACGGTGACGCATTCGGCGGCGGGAGCGCTCGGCACCGGCACGGTCTCGGTGTCGTACACGATGACGGCGGTGTCGTCGTCACCGAAGGCGGCGATCATCTCGGCCCGCCTGAGGATCTGGGTGAACGGTGCCATGAAGCCCCGGTACGCCGCGCCGCCCTGCAGGCGGCCCGCTGGCGCGTCACAGACGACGTCGTCGGCGACGTAGGTCATGGCGGTGTCCAGATCGTGGCTGGTCCAGGCCTGGTAGTAGGCCAGGGCGACGCGCAGGGCTGGGCTGGCGGTCTCGGTCATGAAGGCTCCTTCGCTGGTCGTGTCTACCGGTAAAGACACCGCCGCGGGCGGGAACGGAACGGTGCGCGGGCGGGAAATCTGGGATGATGCGCCTGTGAGGCAGGCAGCTGGGCAGCGGGAGACGGCGGAGCGGGCGTCTGGCGGCGACGAGCAGGCGTTCGGCGAGCTCACCGGCCCCTACCAGCGTGAGCTGCTGGTCCACTGCTACCGGATGCTGGGCTCGCTGACCGACGCGGAAGACGTGCTGCAGGAGACGCTGCTGGCCGCCTGGCAAGGGCTGGATGACCTGCGAGCCGAGGTGGCGCTCCGGCCCTGGCTGTACCGGATCGCCACCAACCGCTGTCTCAACTCGCTGCGCGCAGGCCGGCGCCGCGTCCCGGCCGAGCCGGTACCGCCCTTCCGGCCGCCCGAGCCCACCCGGCGTGGCGAGATCACCTGGCTCCAGCCTTATCCGGACGGCTGGCTGGAGGACATCGCCGACTCCGCGCCCGGCCCCGAGGCCCGCTATCAGGCCACCGAGGCGGTCAAGCTGGCCTTCATCGCCGCGCTGCAGCGGATGCCGCCCCGGCAGGCGGCCGCGCTCCTGCTCCGCGACGTGCTCGGGTTCTCCGCCGCAGAGGCTGCAGACATGCTCGGGACCAGCCCGACGGCGGTCAAGGGGATCGTGCAGCGGGCCCGGGCCTCGCTCGGCCAGCAGCGGATTAAGGAGGAGCAGGCGCGGCCCGGGGCGGCGGGGGAACGTGACCTGGCCGCGCGCTTCGCTCGCGCCTACATCGCCGGGGACGTGGACGGCGTGATTGCGCTGCTCACCGACGACGCGTGGCTGTCGATGCCGCCGGCCCCGCACGAGTACCAGGGGCCGCAGGCGATCGCGGCTTTCCTGCGCGCCTCGTTCGGCTACCGGGGCGATTGCGAGCTGCTGCTGGTGCCGGCCCGCGCCAACGGCCAGCCTGCCTTCGGCAGTTATCTGCGCGCGCCGGGCGAGGCCGGGGGCGTTCCGGCCGGGCTGATCGTGCTGACCAGCGGGGCGGACGGGATCCGGGCCCTCACCCGGTTTCACGTTGAACAGCTCTATCCGCGGTTCGGGCTCCCGATGACCTGGTCCGGCCCCGGCGTTTCCTGACCGCCGGGGCCTTGGGACGGCGAAGACGAACCGGCGCCACGGAAAAGTCTGCGATTTCGGGTATCGGGGCACCCCAAATCGCAGACAAAGCGGCCCGCTACTGCCGGCCCTTCCTCCTCGAACAGCTTCCAGGGTCGTTCACGCAAGGGCACGTACGAGCTCCGTTCGGCTTTATGTGTCCTCAGGCGGCGGCGAGCGCCATGACCTCGCCCGGGGTAACGCTGCCCGGGGCGCGGCCCTGCTGGGCGGCCTGGTTGGCCAGCCGCTGGAGGACCTCGTTGACCGGGGTTGGCACGCCGTGCTCGCGGCCGAGCAGCGTGATCTCCCCGTTGAGGAAGTCGGCCTCGATGGAGCCGGTGCCGCGGGTCAGGCTCTGCCAGGACGAGCCGCCGGTCCGCTTGGCGCCGTTGACCGGGCGGATCCCCACCTGGTCGCCACGCACCTGGGTGCTCTCTTCCTCGCTCGCGTAGGCGATGCCGGCCGCGCGAAGGACCGCGGCGCCCTCGGCGGTGGCCCGGCGGCGCAGGTCGGCTACCTCGCCGCCGGTCATGTTGCAGCCGCACACGGCCTCGATCGCGTTGGCCAGGTTGGCCAGCAGCTTCCCGTACTTCCACCGCATGACGTCCGCGGTGACGGGGGCCAGGAAGCGGCTCCTGGCCAGGTCCTCGCCGATCTGGGTGATGGTGGCGTCAGCGCCGGCCGGATACCGGCCGAGGGTCAGCAGGCCGGACAGCGGGGCGCCTGGGCCTCGACCACGCCCGGTTCCAGGTGGGTGGCCGGCAGCCAGACGCACATCCCGTACACGTGGCGGAACCGGCGCAGCGCGATCCGCTCGCTCGCCACGCCGTTCTGCGCGCAGATCACCGGCAGCGACTCGGCCGCCACGCTGCTGCCACCGACGGCCACCACCGACCGGGCCACCACCGACGGGCCGCCACCGACCGGGCCGCCGCGGACCGGCTGCCAGGCCCACTGGGCCAGCAATCCCTCGGCGTCCTGGGTCTTGACCGTGAGCAGGAGCGCGTCATCGGAGCGCAGTGCGATCTCGTCCGGGGCGCCGATTGCCGGGATGCGGACCGTGGATTGGCCGCCAGGGGTGGACAGCCGCAGGCCGTGCGCGCGCAGCGCCTCGAGATGGCGGCCGCGCGCCACCAGCACAACCTCGTGACCGCTCTCGGACAGCCGCGCGCCGATGGTGCTGCCGACGCCACCCGCTCCCACGATGATGTACCGCATTCCGCCTATTGTGGCAGCTGAGGCGGTGGCGCTAGGGTCCGGGCACCGGGCTGGCGGCGGGCTGGCCGCAGGGCTGGCCGCCGCCAGCAGGGCCAGGACGGCTCGGTTGAGCGGGACGTCCAGGCCATGCCGTTCGGCGGCGCGGACCACGGCCCCGCTGATCTCGTCGTGCTCGGTGGGACGCCCGGCCAGCCGGTCGGCCAGCATCGAGGTCCCCGCGTCCGGGTCGAACCCGGCATAGAAATCCAGCGTGGCCGTCACGTCCTCCGCCGACAGCCGGGCCCCGTCCGCGGCTCCGGCTGCCACCGCCTCGGCCAGCAGCCCGCGCACCAGCGACGGCATGCCCGGGGCGGCAAGCACCTCCATCGGCCGCCCGGTCAGCGCGGTGACCGGGTTGGCGGCCACGTTGGTCAGCAGCTTGCGCCAGGCCGCGGTGCGGAAGTCGGGCGCGGGATCCACGGTCACCGGCGCGGCCGCCAGCAGCGCGGCGAACGCGGTCCCGGCCGCGCCGTCCGGCACCACCACCCGGTCCCCGGCTACGTGCACGATCTGGCCGGGCCCATCGCGGCGCGCCGCGATGTAGGTCAGCGCGGGCATGATCGTCCCCGGCAGGCGCAGCGGGGCCAGCCGTTCGGCGTGCTCGACGCCGTTCTGCGCGACCAGCACGACCGTGTCCGGTCCGGCCAGGCGGCGCAGCCAGGACGCGGCGCCTGCCGTCTGCTGTCCCTTGGTAGTCAGCAGCACCCAGCTCACCGGGCCCGCGACGGAGCCGGGATCGGCGGTGATCCGGACCGGGACGTGCTCGGCCTGCCCGTCGCGGGTCACCGACAGCGACCAGATCGGGGAGCGCACACACAGCGTGACGTCGTGCCCGGCCCGGACGACGGCCTGTGCCAGCACGCCGCCGATGGCCCCGCCGCCGACGACGGCGACCCGGCTCACTCAGCCACCGAGCCGGGTTCCTCGTAGTGCCGGATCCCGGTAATCAGGATCCGCGCCCAGCGTTCGGGGCCGGGCTGGCCGGCCAGGCCCAGCGTCGGCGGCCCGAGCACCGCTTCCCGCCGCTCGCTCGCGGTGGAACGGGTGCGCGGCGGCCGCCCCTTGCGTGTTGCCATGCAGGGAGTTAACACAATTCCCAGCCTGCCTGCCACTGCGCCGCGGTCCCGGTTCGATCGGCTCCCGGCCCATCTCCGGGAAGATTTCGCATGCTGGCCGGGTTGCCCTGGGTGGATGCACTCAACGAAGAGTCATTGGTGGTGGTCCCCAATGGACGAATCCCGTCAGCACATCATCACCGTGCTCCGCCGGACCGGAATGGCCGACGTCGCGGACGAACTTCTCCGGACTCTCCCGGAGACTGCCGACCCCGAGGACGTGGAGCGCTTCTGCGCCGCGCACGGCCTGTCCCGGCAGTCACTCGTGGAGCGGATGGGCGGCAGTCCCTGACCACAGCCCTGTGAACCGAACGGGTGGCAGGCGTGGTTCAGGACTCCAGGCCCGCGCACTTGCCGATCGCGCCGCTGAACGCGGTGATCGCGCCGTTGCCCTCCTCCAGCTGCGGGACGGCGCCGCTGGTCTTACCGCCCGCGATGGCCGCGCCTGCCACCGCGTAGTCGGCGGTCAGCGTCTTCCACGGCTGTGCGCCCATGGGCGGCAGCGGCAGTGTGGCCGCGGCCAGGGCGTCCGAGGCGAGCGCGGCGGCGGTCACGCCGGGCGCGTTGTCCGCGCAGAGTGCGGACAACGCCGCGTCCGCGAGCAGCGACCGCGGCCTGGCCGCGCGTCCAGGCCGCCTGCTCGGAGCAGGTCTGGCGCAGCTGGCTGACGGCCGCGGCGGAATGCGTGGCTGGGGTGCTCGCGCTGTGCTGGAACGAGCTGCTGCATCCGGCCAGGGCGGTCGCGGTCACCAGGATGACGATCGGGCGCTTCATCGACTTCCCCCGGAGCCCCGCGCTATATACAGGCCCTGCGTGACGCAAGGTGCAGAGCTGATTACTGAAAGTACTATAGCGGCCGCGCGAGCGAGATAGCCTGCGGGGAGCGCCAGGGCCGGATCCACGCTTCCTCATCCCGGTGGACCGAGGCGCCGCACGCGGCGCAGGCCTGGCCGGCGCGCACCTCGCCGCCGCAGCCGGCGTGCACGACGCGCATCGGCTCGGCGGGCTCGGCCGGCCGGGTATGGCGCTGACCCCAGTCCCCGAGCGCTCGCAACACCAGCCACAGGTCGGCTCCGGCCTCGGTCAGCCGGTACTCGTACCGCTGGCGGCGGCCGTCACGGTATGGCACCTTGACCAGGATTCCGTCGTCTGCCAGGCGGCGGAGCCGCTCGACAGGATGTTGTCGGCGATACCGAGGTTCTCGCGAAAGGCGTCGAAGCGGGTCACGCCGAGCGTGGCCTCGCGCAGGATGAGCAGGACCCAGCGATCGCCCAGCAGGCTGCTGGCCCGCCCGATCGGGCACGGGCGGGCCTCGTGACCGGCCCGCGCCTCATGACCAGTTCCCGTATGGTCATCTCCGGCCTTGCGGCGGTCCCCCTCACCGATACTGGCTTGCATATTGCAAGTCTACCCTTCCATGCTCGTCACGAAGCTTTCAATTTGAAAGTCAGGAGGCCGCTCATGATCCGGCACGAGTCGGTAACGGTCGGGGATACCGGCATCCACGTGGCTGAGACCGGGCCGGCGCAAGCGCCGGCCATCTTGTTCCTGCACGGGTGGCCGGAATCCTGGCGAACCTGGCAGGACCTGATGGCACTGGCCGGACGGGACCACCGCGCGGTAGCGATCGATCTGCCCGGCATCGGCGACTCGACCCGCGGAGGCAGCGACGGGAGTAAGCTCGCCATCGCCCAGATCGTGCACGCGCTGCCCGGAAAGCTCGGACTGCGTGACCTCACCCTGGTGGGCCCACGACATCGGCGGCATGGTCACCTATGCCTACCTGCGCGAGTTCACCGATCTGCCGCGGGCGGTAATCATGGACGTGCCGGTGCCCGGGGTGGACCTGTGGGACGAGTTCGTACGGGAGCCGTTCCTGTGGCATTTCGCTCTGCACACCGTCCCCGACCTGCCCGAGTTGCTCACGGCAGCGCGGCACGAGGCTTACTTCGGCTACTTCTTCGACCTGCTGTCCGCGCATCCTGGCGTCCCTTCCGCTGCGTCCCCGGCCGGGCAGGCCGCGGCCTACGCCGAGCCGGACGCGATGAGCACGGGCTTCGGCTGGGTACCGGGCCTTCACCGCCGACGCGGCACAGAACGGCAGGCGGCCCGCGGCCCGGCCGTCGCCACCCCGCTGCTCTTGCTGCGCGGGAGCCGCGAACGAGGCGGTGACATCGGCCGCTACGCGGAGGGATTCCGGCGTGCCGGGGTAACTCAAATCGAGTCGCTGGCCGTCGACGGCGCCGGGCACTTCCCTCAGGAGGGGCGGCCGAAGCGACCTGGAGCGCGATCCGCGCCTTCGCCAGGAACACGCCGGGTCCCGTCGTGACCGCCGGCGTGCTGAGCGCCGAGCATAGACCGATCGAGCTGAAGGGAAACCCGTCATGACCATCGCGGTGATCGGAGCGACCGGCCGGACCGGCAGCGAGGTCGTCCGGGGCCTGCTGGCCCGGCACCACCCGGTGCTCGCGCTGGTGCGCGATCCGGCCAAGGCGGCCCAGCTGTTCGGCCAGGCCGCGGGGTTGCGGGTCCGCCAGACGCCCCTGGACGACCTGGCCCCGGTGCGCGCGGCGCTGGACGGCGCCCGCACGCTGTTCCTGGCCCTGGGCTCGGCCGGGCTCGAGGGCAACCTGCAGCGGGTGGCGATCCAGGCCGCCGCGCAGGTCCCGGTCGAGCAGCTCGTGCGGCTCTCGGTGCTGAACACCTCGCCGGACTCTCTCGGCATCAACCAGCGCTCGCACTGGGACATCGACTTCGCGGCGGGGGTGGCCGGCATCGGCTACAGCACGATCCGGCCCGCGATCTTCTCCGCTTCGCTGCTCGCGGCGGCGGCCGAGATCCGGGCGGCCCGGACCTGGACCGGGCTGGCCGGCACCGGCCGGGTCGCGCTGATCGACCACCGCGATGCCGCCGACGCCGCGGTCCGGGTCCTGACCGACCCCGCCACCTGGGGCCGGCACTACGACCTGACCGGCCCGGAGCTGCTGAGCTGGCCGGACGCCATGCGCCTGCTGTCGGACGAGCTGGGTGAGAAGGTCGCCTTCCGCACGGGCGGCGAGCGTGACCTCATCGGCAGGCTGGTGGCGGCCGGGGTCACGCCCGGGCAGGCCGAGCTGCTGGTCACCCGCGAATGGGCCATCCTGGCCGGGGAGAACGAGCGGACCACCGGCACGGTGAGGGAGCTGACCGGGCACGCCCCCCGTACGGTGCAGGCCTTCCTGCACGAGAACCGCGACCTGTTCCGCTGACCACACCGGTGTCTACTAGGCTTGGCTCTCGCCAGATGATGCCCTGGCGTGGGGGCAGGGCCTCCCGAACCGTCGCGGTGCCGCGGCTGATGGCTTCTTTCCCCGGGAAGAGGAGTCTTCCGGCATGCTCAGGTTCGACCGGCGGGAAATCGCCGCGATCTTCGCGGGCGGGGCGCTCGGCACGCTGGTGCGTGCCGCGCTCTCCGAGGCGTTCCCGCATCCGGCGACGGCCTGGCCGTGGCCCACCTTCGCGGTCAACATGGTGGCCGCGTTCGCCCTCGGCTACTTCGTCACCCGGCTGACCGAACGGCTGCCGCTGTCCAGCTACCGGCGGCCGCTGCTGGGGACCGGGCTGTGCGGCGGCCTGTCGACCTTCTCCACCATGCAGGTGGAGATCCTGGAGATGATCAGCGCCCACGCCTGGGCGCTGGCGGCCGGCTACGCGGCGGCCAGCATCGCAGGCGGGTACGCGGCGATCCAGCTGGCTACGGCCATGGTCAGGCGGGTCCGGGTGCGGCCATGAGCGTCCTGGTCTGGACCGGCGTGGTGCTGATCGGCGGGGCGGGCTCGGTGCTCCGGTTCCTGGCCGACGGGCTGGTCGGCTCGGCGGCCGGACGCGATTTCCCGCTCGGCACGCTGGCCGTCAACATCTCCGGCGCGATCCTGCTCGGCCTGATCACCGGGCTGGCCCTGGGCCACGACCAGGCGCTGCTGGCTGGCACGGCTGCGGTCGGCTCGTACACCACGTTCTCCACCTGGATGCTGGAGACCCAGCGGCTGGCCGAGGAACCGCAGGCCGGCAAGGCCGTGGCCAACGTCATCGTCAGCCTGGTCCTCGGTATCGCCGCCGCCGCGCTCGGCCGGCTGATCGGCGCGCACCTATGACCGCGGACAGCCTGAAGCTGACCAGCTACTTCGGCGAGCGCCAGCGCAACGAGGATGGCTTCGTGGCCGACGCCCTGCTAGCGCTGTACGGGCGGCACGAGATCGCGGCCAGCATCCTGCTGCGCGGCACGGAAGGGTTCGGGCTGAAGCACCACCTGCGCACCGACCGCTCGCTGACCCTGTCCGAGGACCTGCCGCTGACCACGATCGCGGTCGACACCAGGCCCCGGATCGAGGCGGTGCTGGCCCCCACCCTGCGGCTCATCCGCAGCGGGCTGGTCACGCTGGAGCGCGCCCGGCTGGTGAGCGGCGACGCGGACCTGCCCGGGGAGCAGCCGGCCGATCAGGCCGCAGCGGCCAAGCTGACCGTCTACCTGGGCCGCCAGGAGCGGGTCTACCGGGTCCCGGCCTTCGTGGCCGTGTGCGACCTGCTGCACCGGCGCGGCCTGGATGGCGCCACCGCGCTGCTCGGGGTGGACGGCACCGCGCGCGGCCGCCGGGAGCGGGCCGCGTTCTTCGGCCGCAACGCCGAGGTCCCGATGATGGTGATCGCGGTCGGCCCGGCCGGCCGCATCGACCAGGTCCTGCCCGAGCTGGGCGCCCTGCTGCCGCGTCCGCTGTTCACCCTGGAACGGGTCCGGGTGTGCAAGCGCGACGGCCAGCTCCTGGCCGACCCGGGGGCGGCGGCGGGCCAGGGCGAGCACGGCCTGCCGCTGCGCCAGAAGCTGATGGTCTACACGTCCGAGGCCACCCGGCACGAGGGGCAGCCGATCCACCGTGCCATCGTGCGCCGGCTCCGTTCGGCCGGGATCAGCGGGGCGACCACCCAGCGCGGCATCTGGGGTTTCCACGGCGACCATGGCCCGCACGGGGACCGCCTGCTGCAGCTGGGGCGGCACGTCCCGGCGGTCACCATCGTCATCGACACCCCGGACCGGATCCCGGCGGCGTTCTCGGTCATCGATGAGCTCACCAGCGAACGCGGCCTGGTTACCAGCGAGGTCATCCCGGCCCTGCGGGCCGGGATGGCGTGATCGCCGCCCGTTCGGTCATGGACAGCTGATGAGGCTGGCCCACGGTGGTGACGCCCTCGCCCGGGGCGAGCAGGGCCACCGCCGCGACGATGAGCGCGGTGGCTGCCCAGCGGCAGGGCAGCTGCCGGAGCAGGGCAGCCTGCCTGCTGCGAGCGGAAACGGGAAACAGTCGCCTCACGCCTGGGTCTCCTTGTGAAAGGCTTCCGGCGCCCGGGCGATCCTTACCTACCAGCACGGTCTCGTGAGCGTCCTGGTTCACTGGTGCCATGGGATTCCGGCTGGCGGTCCCGGCCGACGCGGAGGCGCTCGTCGCGCTGATCCGTTCGGCCTACCGCGGGGAAACGAGCCGCGCGGGCTGGACGACCGAGGCCGATCTGGTCAGCGGCGACCGGATCGACGCCGGGCAGGTGCTCGCCATGATCGGCTCCCCGCGCTCGGTGCTGATCGTGCTCGACGGCAAGGATGGCCCGACCGCCTGCTGCCAGCTCGAAGACCGCGGCGCGGGGGTGGCCTACTTCGGGACGTTCGCGGTGTCACCCTCCGCGCAGGGCGGCGGCATCGGCCTGCGGCTGATGGCCGAGGCCGAACGGCAGGCCGCGGACGGCTACGCGGCCACGATCCTGAAGATGACCGTGCTGGCCCAGCAGGACAAGCTCATCGCCTGGTACGAGCGGCTCGGCTTCCGCCGCACCGGCGAGACCCGGCCATTCCCTGCGGATGGCAAGTACGCCCGGCCACTGCGCGATGACCTGTACTTCGTCGTGCTGGCCAAGCCGCTCCCGGTTTAGATGCCGTACTGCCCAGCTAAGGCGGCGGCTTCGATGCGGCTGTGTGCCCCTAGCTTGGTAAGGACGTTCTTTACGTAGCTGCGCAGCGTTTCCGTGGTTACGTTCATCTCGCTAGCCATTTTGCTCGTGCTCTGTCCGGCCGCAATCCGTTGCAGCACTTCCGTCTGCCGTGGCGTGAGAACCGGAATAATACCGTCGCAACGGACACGTTGCATATGCGCTCCTTACCCAGCTTCTGGCAGCTCACGTGGCAATCAAGATGGTAAGCGAATCGCACGGCGCAAAACAGTAATGTCTTTTTCAAAAAGTCGCAATTTACGCTTTATGGCGACCAATCCGGTTATTTGCAATCATCGTGATAATTCCTTATGACCGGCGGGCCCGGCTAGCCGAGGCCCTTGCCACCCGCCACCTCGAGCAGCACGCTCTCAGGCGGCCTGCTGACGAGCGCAGGCATCGACGCAGCCCAGGCTTGGATCGGCGCGCTGTGGCGAGCTCGCTCCCATGCGTCTTCGCTCGACCAGACTTCGGTCAGGTAGACAACGTCGGCTGAGTCCGGCGCGGTGCTCACGAGCATGAGCCCGCAGTCGGGGTTGTCGCGCTGGATCTCGGCGGCCTCGAGGAACTTCGCGACCAGCTCGTCGCGCTTGCCAGGTGTGGCGACCAGCCGCGTGTGCTGAGCGAACCGGGACATTAGTGCGCCTCCTGCGCTATAGGAAGGCCTGCCGAGGCCCGGTAGACCAGGGACTCCAGCGTGGCGCGGGCACCGCGCTGGTGCAGCGAATCCAGCGCGGACTCAT
>CAWBPB010000003.1:0-158185 GCA_963790555.1 uncultured Acidobacteriaceae bacterium
CAGGTACTCGCGGGCTTAAGTAAATAAACAGAACACAGCACACCAGAGCAAATCCGGCGAGAGGAGACCAAAATGAGAGCGCGGCAGCAGTACTGAACATCCCAAGCGCCGTGTAGGAACGAAACTTCGTAATCCGTCGCAGCGGAGGAGTGATATCGTCGCCGCTTGCCTGAGCAAGCGCTTCTCTTTCGAATGCGATGTAGGCGGTCTCTATCAGGACAAAAACCAAGGCATACACGAAGACGGGAGCCGCGGCAAATCTTCCCGCCGCCATCCAGATCGTGGTTGCCGGCACAAGTGAAACCATAAAAAGATGAGCGAAGTTCCACCATATGAGCTGCGGTGTTGCGCTGTGTGTAAATCGCAAAAGGTGATGATGATTCACCCAAATAATTGCGATGAAGAAATAACTCACGGCATAGCTCAGGGCTGTGGGCCACAGTGGGGCGAGCGCCCTCAGTGTGGTCTCAGTTGGCGGCTTTAGGTCAAGCACCATAATCGTAATGATGACGGCGAACACCCCATCGGAGAATGCTGCCAGACGTTCGGGTGTGGTCTTCTTGTTCGACATGGCTCCTCCCTGTTGCGCTTGTTAGCCTTTAAGCTTCACATTCCGTTCTACGAAAGCGTTGCATTCGCGGCTTCAAGGATGATGTCTACTACCTTGTCCGGCGCGGTAAGCAACGGAGTGTGATCAACCGCGAAAGACCTCACTGTTGCCTTCATGCGTTCTGCCATGAAGTGCTGCGTTTTGGGATTGATCATTCGGTCTTCTTCCGCCAGCAGATACCACGTTGGCTTTGATTTCCAGGCCGGTGCGGGAGCCGGTTCCTGAATGCTCTTCACGGCAATCGGCCTTTGCACGGCTCTTGCCAGCGCAATCTGGTCATGCGTGGCGTTCTGGGCAAAGGCGTTCGCGAATCCTTCGTCCGGCATCCAGATGAAGCCGTCCGCATCCGGAGCAAGTTGCGGCGCCTTTGGATGAGTTTCGTCTCTGTAAAAGACCTGAGCGACAGTCTCTCCTTCGTCAGGTGCCAATGCTGCGACATAGACCAAGGCCTTTACGCGCTCATCGTTGGCTGTGGCAATGACCGCGCCAGCGTAAGCATGCCCGGCGACGATCACCGGGCCTTGAGTTCGTGCGATCGTTCGCTTCAACGCGGCCGCATCGTCGCTCAAAGATGTGAGGGGAATCGGCGCGGCGATCACCTTCAGGCCGCGATCTTCGAGCGGGCGCACGACTGCCTGCCAGCTCGAGCCATCAGCCCAGGCTCCGTGTACCACTACAACTGTGGCGTTTTCTGAAAAGCTGCATAATGCACATCCTTTCTGTCCGATTCAATGGTGAATACTTCGAATAGCCGGCCTCCCATTAGCCAAAAAACTTTACGATTTGCTGCGCAATGAACTCGGATGAATCCTCAAGCGCAAAGTGCCCGGTATCGAGGAGGTGAAGCTCGGCTTTTGGGATATCTCGCAGGTAGGCTTGCGCGCCCTCGACGGTGAAGAAGGGATCGTTCTTTCCCCACACAATCAGCGTCTTCGGCTGCTTTTTCCGAAAGAATTCATGCCAGCCATCGTAGAGCGCGAGGTTCGATTGATAGTCGTGAAGCAGGTTGAGTTGGATGGCGTCATTCCCTGGGCGGTCGAGGAAGAGCTGATCCATGGTGTATGAGTCTGGACTGATCCGCGAAACATCCTTGGTTCCGTGTGTGTACTGGAAGATGGTGGTTTCTTTCTTGAGCAGGTCTCGCACCGGCTTCTCCGTCTCTGGATTGCGATTCGCCCAGAACGGCTTCATTGGATCGAAGGCCGCTCCGATGCCCTCGGCATAGGCGTTCCCGTTCTGCACGACGATCCCTTCGATCGCGTCCGGGTGCCGGGATGCAATGCGGTAGCCCACCGGTGCGCCATAGTCCTGCACGTAGATGCTGAACTTCTTCAGCCCCAGGACCCCGAAGAGAAACTCCTCGACATAAGCGGCGAGATTGTCGAAGCGGTAATCGAATTGGCTTGCGTCCGGCGCATCGCTATAGCCGAAGCCGACATAATCAGGCGCGATCACATGAAACTTCCCCGCCAATTGCGGGATTAGATCGCGGAACATATGCGACGAACTGGGAAAGCCGTGCAGCAGCACGATGGTGGGAGAAGTTTTTGAGCCTGCCTCGCGATAGAAGAGCTTGAGTCCGCGAACGGTCGCGTGTTGAAACATTGTCATTGGAGATCTCCTTTCGGTGACACAATCTTGCGCTTGCACAAGTTTAGACTATAAAACACCTCTAAACGATGCATTAACGGTGTTATAATATCCACAGACTTTTTAAATGAGAGGGTTCATGCGTGCTGCTTCTCAAGAGGCTAATGAATGGATCGACGGGTTCCTGTTCGTTGCGAACAGACCGATCCTGGACTTGTTGAATACAAAGCCTGTCCTGGCAGACGGCCCCACGGAGTTGCTTCCGGATGTTCGCGCGCTTAAAAGATGGTTGATCGCTTCGGGGATGGTGACTTCGCCCAGGAATAAGGCCACCGTTCGGGGCTGGCGCCATTCAACTGAGGCAGACGTGTTCCTGAAACAGCTCATTGCATTCAGAGAGAGATTGAGGGAGGCTGTAATTCGGATAGAGAACGGATCATCGCCGACTGACGCATTCCTCGCCGAAGTGAACTCGCTGTTGCTTCAACATCCCCAACATACTTTGCTTCGCAGGCGAAACGGAAAGGTGATTCGCGAGATCTTGTTCGAGCCTCGTAAGCCGACCGATCTCTGGGCCCCGATCATCGATGCCACGGCAGATCTTCTCGTCGAGACGGAATCATCCCGCATTCGCAAATGCGAGTCGTGTGTCGTTCACTTCTTTGACACAAGCAAGAAGGGTTCACGCCGGTGGTGCAGTATGAACATCTGTGGCAATAAACTAAAAGTTGCTGCCTATCAGCAAAGGAAACGCTCCAGTGATACGTCGATTGGTACTGCGAGGTCATCTGGGCTGAAGTGAGCATCATGTGCCGCAGGCGGCCTCGTCGTGGCCAATTGAACCTGTGCTGACCTTGTAAGTGTCATCCAGAAAGGAAACGTCGCATGAATCCCCTCGAAAGCGCCTCATCCGCTCAGACGCATAACAAGACGCAGCCGGAAGAATTTGATCTGGTGATTCTCGGTGGCGGCACGGGCTCGACCATCGCTGCCTGGACTTTTGCCGGCGAAGGCAAGCGCGTCGCAGTCGTCGATCGCAAGTATATTGGCGGCTCTTGCCCGAACATCGCGTGCTTGCCGAGCAAGAACATCATCCATAGTGCGAAGGTCGCATCATACTTTCGCCGAAGCAAGGAATTCGGCATCACACACGACGGCTTCGCGATCGACATGGCGGGCGTGCGCGAGCGCAAGCGCAGCATGGTGCGTGGCCTGAACGAGATGTATATGGAAAATTATCGGCAGACGGGGGCCGAGTTCATATTAGGAAAGGGCCGGTTCGTAGCTCCGCGAACAGTCGAAGTCACGCTGGCCGATGGGACCACACGTCAACTGCGAGGCGCGAATGTGATCGTGAGTACGGGCACGCGTGCCGCGCTGGAGACAATTCCTGGCCTCGCGGAAGCGCAGCCGCTCACGCATATCGAGGCGCTTGAACTCGATGAAATTCCCGAACACTTGCTGGTTGTCGGCGGAGGCTACGTCGGAGTGGAACTGGCCCAGGCAATGCGCCGCTTCGGCAGCAAGGTGACGATAATCGATCGCAATGCACGGCTGATGTCCAGAGAAGACCCCGACGTATGCGAGGCTCTTCGCAGCCTGTTCGCAGATGAAGATATCGACATTCTCCTGAACGCACGGATGAAGCGAGTGGCGGGCAAATCAGGCGACTCGGTGAGCGTTGTCGTCGAACAGAATGGAATTGAGAAAGTCCTCAAGGGCAGTCATATATTGGTCGCTACAGGCCGCAAGCCGAACACCGAAGGACTCGGCCTGGAACTGACGGGCGTTGAGCTCACCGACCGGGGATACATCAAGGTCAATGAGCGGCTGCAGACCACCGCACCCAGCATCTGGGCGATCGGCGAGATCGCAGGCAGTCCGCAGTTCACGCACATCAGCGTCGACGATTTCCGCGTAGTCCACGCCAATATAACCGGCGGCAACCGTGTGACCACGGGCAGGCAAGTCCCATATTGTCTGTTTACCGACCCCGAGCTTGCTCGTATCGGCCTGAGTGAAATGGAAGCGGAGGCTCAAGGGATAGCGTATCGCCTGTTTAAGGTCCCCATGGAAACCAACCTGCGTGCACGCACGCTTGCGGAGACCCGCGGATTCGTGAAGGCCCTTGTAGCGGCCGATAGCGATCGCATCCTCGGGTTCACGGCTTTCGGTGTCGGTGCAGGGGAGATCCTGGCCGCCGTCCAGATTGCGATGATTGCAGGGCTGCCTTACACCGCGCTGCGCGATGCGGTCCTGACTCACCCAACGCTAGTCGAAGGTCTCATAGCTTTGTTCTCATCCGCGGCTTCGGCGCATAACGTCGTCGATACGAGGGGAGCCCAGATCTCAGCCGCATGAGGTGAACTCCAACAATTCCCCGTCTCCCAGAGCCGCGGGTAGCCCAACGTCGCCGCGAGGAACAGGTCGCAGTGCTGACGTAGAGAAAATATCTGCCTCTTGCGCGAAGGCGACATCTCAATCAGTACACGGAAAGATGAATTGAAATTTCAATCGCCACATCCAAAGCCTTGATACATTGAGGGCGAACGACAAGACGAGGACATCCGAGTCCAATTCGGCCAGCGTGGCCCGGACCCAATTCTTCCCTAGTCCTCTCTCGGTTCCTAATCGACAGGCCGCTTGCTGCTTGCTCGCCGGGCCTTCGGCTTGCTCTTACCCTCAAGATTGAGCGCCACTGCAGCGCGGATGAGATCCTTCAAGGCCCCCTCATCAATCTTGTCGCCTTCGTGGATGTCGATGGCGCGCCTGATATTCCCGTCGAGGCTGGAGTTGAACAGACCTGAAGGGTCCTTCAGTGACGCTCCCTTGGCAAATGTCATCTTGACGACGTTCTTGTATGTCTCTCCCGTGCAGACGATGCCGCCGTGGGACCAGACGGGAGTCCCCATCCACTTCCACTCTTCGACGATCTCAGGGTCTGCCGCGTGTATGATCCCGCGCACCTTCGCGAGCATCTTCCCGCGCCAGTCTCCTAGTTCCTTGATTCTCTCGTCGATGAATGTGGAAGCAGATTCCATTGGGAACGTCCTTTCTATCTACAGATCCAATCTCAAATCTAGGCCCTTAGCGAGCTTCGGAATCCCCTGGCGGCATAGTAAGATTCAGCAGCGTTGTGATACACGAAGACAGCGTCATATCGGCGATCGCAAAACAGCGCGCCGCCGAGTTTTCTGATAGCTGTAGGTGTTTTCACCCAACTCGACGTTTTGGTATCGAAGCTTCCTAGTTGAGGCGGTCTTTCATCTGTGCGGGCCATCAATTCAGTCAGCCGGTGCGTCGCCCGCTGCGCCACTTAGTGGCGTATGGCAGCACGAACAAGTACAGACCGGATAAGAAGAGGAATGCGAGCGTAGCCACCGCCATGAGGCCCAACGAGTTGGTGTATTTCCCCCGCAGCACGGCGACGAGGTTGATGATGATAGCCACCGTAAAGATCACCGAGAACCAACGGTGGATCTGCCGCATCCATCTGTTCCAGTTCATTGGGAGCTCCTTTCAATACCGAATTGTTTTGCGTACTCGGCGGTCAATCGCTGCCAGCTGTCGGACTTCATGGCAGGGGCGCCGACGAGGCGGCCGATGGGCTCACCTGCGAGGAGCCGATCAAGGACATCGAAGCAGATGTGCCAACCCGCGGCGCCCCAGGTGATGAAGCGGCGATCGATGTCGTGCCAAAGCGTGAGGCGCGTGCCGCAGCCGAGCGGCTCGAGTTGCCAGCGGAGGTCGCTGTACTCCAGCACCTTGGGGGCATCGGCTTGCGTCACTCTGGTTTCGGTAACCTGCGACGTTCCCGCCCAGGTGAGCTTCACGGTTGCTCCAACCGTATGGAGGCTCCCGTCGGCATCGAAGGGAGCCCACTCGCGCAGATGCGCCGGATCGGTGAGCGCCTGCCAGACTTTTTCCGGCGAGTGACGCAATTCTCGGACGAGAATGAGCGTCCACTTCTCTCCGTCCTTTCGTACCTGCGCCCCGCTGGCCGGACCCGGTGCGTACTGCTCGCGATCGCTCATCTTCTTCCTTGTCTTCTCTTTCGTTAGTGATGGCTCGCCGGCGCGCTGGACGGCGAGCCATCAGCTCGCAATCTTACGCGCGATGGCGGCGAGCTTCGCGAGCACCGCGGCCTCGTCGGCGCGTGGACCGATGCGCGCGGCGGCCATCTTCGCAGCTATAGAAACTCCGCCTGTCGGCGAACCGCTTAAGCATGTCCGCCCTGCCAGCGCATCAGTTGCACGAGCTGAATGAGATTGCCGCAGGTGTCGTTCAGCATCGCGATCTTGGAGGCCGTCACGTCCGTGGGTGGCATGGTGAACTCGGCGCCGCGCGCTTTCATACGCTCATAATCGGCCTGCACGTCATCGGTGTAGAACATGGCCGCGGGCTGGCCTTGCTGGAACAAGGCCTGCTGGTAGGCTTTGGCCGCCGGGTTGTTGTTGAGCGCGAGTTGCAGCTCCGTGCCGTCCGGGTCTTCTGGTGAGGCCACCGTGAGCCAGCGAAACGGGCCCTGGCTGAAGTCGGCCTTCTTCATGAAGCCCAGCACTTCGGTATAGAAACGAAGGGCCTTCTCCTGGTCGTCGACGTACACGCTGGTCAGTTTGATCTTCATCGGTTCCCTCCTATTGTCAGATTCGCGGGCGCTGCCGCGTCTTTCTTTTCGTTGGTGTTGATGGATCCATGCGGTCAAGGTGGCGTTCGAGAGCATCTACGTGAGCGGACCAGAACCGGCGAAACTGAGTCAGCCACGCATCCACCTCCTGAAGTGGTTCTGGCTTCAGCCGGTAGAGACGGCGCTGTGCGTCCACCGTGGATTCCACGAAACCGGCCTCGCGCAGCACTCGCAGGTGCTTTGACACGGTCGGCTGCGGCATACGAAGTTGGCGCTCGATCTCTCCCACCGACTGTTGTGACGAGACCAGGAGGCCCAATATCGCGCGGCGGTTCGGCTCCGCAATGATTTCGAATACAGATTCCACTCTCTTGATATACTCCATAGAGTATATACTCGTCAAGGCATATACAGGCTGACAGACTACACAATGGTTTTGGTCGGCACGCGTGATGCCATTCACAAACGAATCGGCTCGCAAACCTTCCGCCACACAATTCGGTATACGGCTGAAGGGAACGGGGAAGGTGTGAAGACGGTGCAGGAGCTCAACGGCACGCCAAACAGCCGGATCACGCTGGATGTCTACACCAGGCGGTGAACTCGAACAAGCGGGCCGCGCAGAGCAAGGTTGTAAGGATGATGGTGTCGAATGTGGGTCAGAAGGGAGAAGAAAAATACCCGCAAACTGTGCAGTAGCGGGCTTATTGGACCTTTATCGGACCCTGATTTGCTTGTCACTGTAGGTCGCCAGTTGATTCTAAGTCCTTTAGAATCTATGGCGGGGACGACGGGGCTCGAACCCGCGACCTCTGCCGTGACAGGGCAGCATTCTAACCAACTGAACTACGTCCCCATTTGCCTTTTCAACCACTTGCCGTAAAGTGCTAATTTTACTGGCCGTTCTTACTGTCTACCCTTTCGCCTGTGTCTAGTAGATTCACCCGATATAACCAAATTCCGGATTTTATGGACAGTATAGACAGTGAGAAAACCTGTCAGAATTGTCCACTCACAAGCGACCGCAGACCGCGAAACTGTCACCGTTCCGTCAATGGATTGTATCAAAGAAGCGCAGCCTAAATTCCTCAGCCCGCAAGACTATAGGCCTAGGGCAACGCTGCTTCGCGAACGGGCCTGTCGGCCGACTTGACAAGGGCTGGCACACCAGCGCTCTGTTTCCTTCAGGGGAAAGTGCTGATTTGCTGTGTGTCGCTCAAGCGGCTTAGCGCTTAGAGAACGTAGAACGGCGGGGGCATTTCGAAAATGACGAATCCTGTTGACTGCCGGGCCTACCAAGGGCTTCGCCTTTTCTTTGCCCATCCCACATCCTACTCCGCGCCTTCCGCTGCAAGAGCGAGCGCGGTGGCGCGGCCGATCCCCTTGCTCGTAAGCTGCGACGACGGCGACCCGGGCATGTAGTTTTCACCAGTTCAAGCCCAAAATAAGAATTTGACATACCTATTTTCAACAACTTCAAACTAATTAAGGCTCCCGATCAGGACGGCAGTGCATGCGGATCGGAAATGACCTTCACCGAGACGCCGGCAGCAATTCCTAAAGTGGCCGCTGTGTGGCGGCGGACGCCTTTACGATGTAATTTCGAATCGCTGAAAAAAACGCTTATTGCAGGGAGGCCGCACGTCGATGGCCCGAGCCGGATGATTCGAAAATGCTCGTCAACCTTGCCGAACCGAGTGATAGTGTCCGAAAGGCGGAGCGCATGAAGGTCTACAACACAAAGCGCGGCATCCTTGCGACCAATGAAGAGAGAAGCTGGCATCTTCTAGATGCCTCCAACTGGGACGCTTTGGTTTGTAGCTCCGACGTGCAAACGTATGTTCGCAGCAGCTTCCGCTCGCCAGCAATTGCACCACCTGCACCTGAGGAAATTCTTGCGCCGATCGGTACTCAGGAAGTCTGGGCGGCAGGGGTGACGTACTACCGGAGCCGCAATGCACGCATCGATGAATCGAAGGATGCGGGCGGCGGCACTTTCTACGACCGGGTCTATCAGGCGAATCGCCCCGAGCTCTTCTTCAAAGCAACAGCCCGTCGCGTCGTGGGCCCAGGTGGCTTTGTGCATATCCGGTCGGACGCTTCATGGTCTGTGCCCGAGCCAGAACTCACCCTGTTGCTCAACCCGAATGGCGACATAATTGGTTATACCGCCGGCAATGACATGAGCTCACGCGACATTGAGGGTGAAAACCCGCTCTATCTGCCACAGGCTAAGATCTATGACGCCTCCTGCGCGCTCGGCCCATCTGTCTTGATTGCAGAGAAACCGTTGCCAAAGTCAACGGCTATTGTTCTCTCGATCACGCGCAACGGGATAGTGATCTTCAGCGGCAAGACTACTTTGGCCGAACTCAAGCGCGAACCGCGTGAGCTCGCCAATTTCCTCTTTCGCGATAACTGTTTTCCTGCCGGCGCCTATCTGATGACTGGGACCGGAATCGTACCTGACGACGCCTTTACGCTTGCGCACGGCGATGCCATCGACATAGATATCGATGGCATCGGCAGGCTGCGGAACCATGTCCGGTAGCGGCTCATTTCGCGACCCTACCACGGGCGTGTGATTCTCACCCCGCCTATAGCGAACACACTGGTAAAAAATGGGCCATAATCCGCCTGGTAAGTACAGATCTGAAGCCGGTTGGCCTGGAGTCGAGCCACGGAACGCTGCGGGGCAAGGCCCTCCAGAGAGGCTACGCAAAAAAAAAAAAAAAAAAAAAAAAAAAAAAAAAAAAAAAAAAAAAAAAAAAAAAAAAAAAAAAAAAAAAAAAAAAAAAAAAAAAAAAATGGAACTGGAAAGACGCTTGAGTCTCCTCGTTCACGGGAAGTCTGTTCGCGCCGGTGACGCTGCAAAGTCACTTGTACGACAAGGCGACTATTCGACCATGTGAAGCGCTTTCAATTGTCAATGAGTGCTTAGCGATTTTGCATAAGCCGAGGATTCTCCCCGCAAATAACTTCCGCATTAGCGCCAAGCCACTAGGGGTTCTCTCTCGCTGGAATACTGAAGACCATATTCGATTTCGACGACGACACATTGGGAGATTAGGAGGGGCCATTGCGGTGTGGCCTGCTAATACCCTCCCTAGAAAGTTTTTGAACGGACAATGGCCGCCGCATCTGCCAGAGTGAGACCATGATCGACTTGCTTGAAACTGCAACGCCAAGCTTCCACGTCACGGGATATGCTCTTCAAAAGCAGGATGCTTCCATCCAGGTGTACGCGGATTTTTGTTGTCGTCCATTGGGCGGGAGAAACTTCTTCGCGTGCGAGGAAGAAATGAGTTTTGTCACTTAACTGGCCGAAGATACCATAGCCAAAGTCCACTCTGTGCTCGAGCTGCGCATCAAGCTCGCATAAGCGCATGTCAGTCGTATGGATCAGCAGCATACCGGACATTGCATGGACCACGCGGTCCTGATAGCTCGTCTCATGAAACGATGGATTCGGCTGAAAAGCAATGCGGGTGTATGCACCCTCAGTGCTAATGGTCCTGAACAGGAAGATGTTTGGAATTGTTCTGAGCAGTTCTGGCATTCGTGCTTCATCCTGTTGACGACGCTGCTTGGTGCGGCGGAATTCGCTCGGATGGCTCGAAAGATATGCGATGCGTTTATCTTCTTCCGTCTGCCGGCTGCTGGATAAAGGCTTACCATCTTCAGAGATAAGACGCGCGAGGGAGCCGTCTGGGGTTTCGACTACCAGTTCCTCCCAAAGTCGGCCGTTGGTGCGATTTGATCGTTCCTGGTTGCTATACAGAAAGTGCTGACGGTTCCTCCAGGCAACAGTTTCAGCCTGGACCATCTGTTTGACCATTTCGATTGCGGGAATGGCCTGATCTACCTGCGCCGGTAGGCTGGTACCCACGACAAAGTTCGCCAACAGAAGAAAGGCGACAGCGCGTCCAGTAAAGCGAGCGGAGCTATGGAGGATAAGCACGCCTAGCATACTCACATTCGATGCCAAGTCATTTCTATGCGCACTGGAATTTCGTTCTTGATAGGTACTGTCAGGAACGAAGGGCGCTCAATCTTGAAATCAGAACACGTCGCCGGGATTGTTCCCGATATTCGCACCTCGTTGCCTTGAGTCACCCGTTGGAATGGCACATGCTTATAGTGGGCGGTCTGGCCTCCAAACTGAACTTCTAGATCGGCATAGATCATTGGGGACGTGGTTGCCGGTTCGGGAAACTGGGTGCGCACGATGACCATGGGAAATTGTGCACCGCGTGTCGCCTCCACCATGTGAAGATCGCGATTGCTGTCCCCGGAATCGAATGACTTGACGGGCACCGCGATCAGGAAATCGCATTGGCCAGCGTGGCAAACACCCTTGCCTTTCGCCGCATGACTGACGCCGTCAACTTCATGCACCGGATGGGACATGTGATAGGTGAGGGTAGATTGATCTAAGGCCCATTGCGTATCAATTTGCGCAAATAGGGGGAGTCCGACAAGCAAAGCGGCAATTAGGATTTTCTTGTGCATTTGCTACTCCCAAAATTTCCAGTGAATGGGCCACGATACAGATATAATCGACGCGCCATACGCTGCAGCCGTCACGTACGCAACCGTGCCATGCGCTGAAGCGATCCCATGAACCTTTTCTCCGGCGTTCTCCTGCTTGTAAGCCATGATCCCCAGAATGGGCGTCAGGATCATCCCTGGACCATGGACCCACTCCAGATCCCTATGAAGGCGTATGGCGCCTTTGGGTTTGACCCCGGGGACCTTCGGGGCAAATATGGAATAGTAAGCGGTTGTCCAATAAAGCCCCGTGGTCAAGCCGCCTAGCGCGATATGGAAATCCAAATTCGCTGCGGTCGGCTCCGTAATCATCTGCCCATTTTTCCCCTTTGCCTTGGCTTGCGGTCCGGTAATCAGCGTCGCAGCCATTGGAATAGCGGTGATCAAGCCTAACGTCTGATGGACCTTGAGCATGTGCGTCCGTTTTTCGAGCATCGCCTGCATTTGCGCATTCGCCTGCATCTGTTGCGGAGTGAAGCCCAAATCTCCCATCGAAGGCGCATTGGGTGGCTTCGTCTGGTCTTGTTGAATCGATTGATTAGCGTGGTTCTGACTCGCCCCCCCGGGCTGCGGTACCTGATCATTCGGTTCTGGAGCAGAAGGCAACTCAGCAGTGTCCGACGAAAGAGCCCATGCAATTGCAGGAGCATCAGGCGGTGGCACCGCCGCGCTACCCGCCCTCTGAGCAACGCACAATCGCGGGAGCGATATAAGACAGCAGCAAAGAGCAAATCGCTGTGGTCCCCTTGTTTTCGTAGTAGCCATCCTCATCGTCCCTCCATCACGGCCCAGCACATCGCGCTTGGCGCTCTGCTCTCTGACTTCCACTCTTCACGAACCACATGAAGGACATTAAAGACGATGCGCCCAATCAGAAGCTAGGTGTGCCGTTCAGCGTGCCGCCCCGGATGTCGTGCACTGCGATATCACGACTCTTCCGAACAAGGCGGCTTGTGGCACAGGCCCGTTCTTTATCCAGCGGGACGAGCTGTCCTTCCGAGCAAATTCCCATTAAGTCTTAATTGGCTAAGACATAATGTCAACCCCCTATTTCCGAATCCTCGCCGGCAACCACACGATGTGGCTGTCCTGCGCGGACAGCGGCGTACCTCATCTCTGAACGTAATGCCATTCGGCGCAAAGAAGTGGCTTGCGGGCCAGCGACATGAGACCAGGTTGATGAAGCCAACGCAGAAGAGAGGGGCGATGACGACGTTTCCCTTTCGGACTGCTCTACCTTGTTGCAGTCATCACCACCATCGCATTTTTCTGTTTTTGCGGGTTTTTTGTTTGGTCTGCGGGCTCATTGTCATGAAGGATACAAAGGCCCCCATGATCGTCGCGGTCGTGCGTTTGGCTGTTCGCTGCAAATACCTTCTCGGCGTCGGCCAAAATGGTCGATAGCTTTCACCGGGAACGCCAGTATGGGTCGTGGGCGCCAGACGCCGAGCAATTGCGGGACTTGGTCATGGCGGGCTTGGAGACTTAGCAGGGCGTCACGGGCTCTGCTGCTCCGTCCAGCCCCGGCTTCCGACAGATCCACATCGGTGGACTGCGACACTGAGTGTGTCGGGCTTCAGCAGTCTGCTACTGCGGCTCTTGATATCTATCGACGGTGGGAGAAGGTCGGCAAAGTGAGGTACACCAATGAAACTCCGCCCACTCTCGTCCGTTTTCCGCGCTGATAGCCTGAAATGTGATCACCCGTCGCCAAGCTATCCAGATCGCGGGAACAGCAGCGCTCTCTGCTGCGTTGCGGCTCGATGCGCAGCCGGCAGCCGACCATACGCTCGAGATCGCACCTTTTACGCTTGAGGCATCGCCGCACCACCACTACAAAACAGCTGCCTACAACAGTAGCGTGCCGGGGCCGCTGATCCGTCTGCGGGAGGGCAAGCAGGTCATCGTCGACGTGCACAACCGTACTGATCATGAAGAGGTAGTGCACTGGCACGGGCTCTTCCTGCCGTCCGATGTAGATGGGGCGATGGAGGAGGGCACGCCGATGATCCCGGCCGGTGGACAAGCCCGATACGTATTCACACCGCGACCGGGCGGCGCACGCTGGTATCACACGCACATCCGCGCAGACAATGACTTAAACCGCGGCTTGTATAGCGGGCTGCACGGTTTCTTGATGATCGATCGCGGCGACGATCCCGGACTCTACGACCAGGAGGCATTTCTGGTGTTGCACGACATGGGCGGCCAGCTGCTGGCCAGCGATGACGGATCGATGAACCCCGTCTACGACGTGTCCACCATAAACGGGCGCGTGATGGGCTATGGCGAACCCCTGCGTGTCCGAGAGGGCCAGCGGTTGCTGCTCCAAATCCTGAATGCGAGCGCCACCGAGGTTCACTGGCTTGCGCTCGCTGGACACAGCATGCGCGTGATTGCGCTCGACGGCAATCCCATAGCGCAGCCGACGAGTGTCTCCATGCTGTTTCTTGCTCCCGCAGAGCGTGCGAGTGTGACAGTGGAGCTGAACAATCCGGGCGTCTGGACGCTGGGCGAGGTGCGCAAGCACGTGCGGGCTGCTGGTATGGGCATTGTGGTCGAATATGCCGGGCGCACGGGCAAGCCGCAATGGCAGCAGCCGGAGTCGCTGCTGTGGGACTACGCGCAGTTCGCGGATGCAGCCGCTTCACATCAAGACGTCCAAGAGACGATCGAGATTCCGCTAGTGTTCACACCCAAGTTTGCCGGACATGGCGCGCTCGACCATTGGGCGATCAACGGCAAGTCCTATCCGAATACGGACAGTCCCGTCTTCCAGAAGGACAAGCGCTATCGTCTGCTCTTTCGCAACCACAGCACGGACGACCACCCGGTGCATCTGCATCGTCATACTTTCGAGATCACACGCATCAACGGCACCCGGCTGCATGGCTTGATGAAGGACACCGTGCTGGTCAGCGCCCGGACAGAGGTTGCCGTCGAACTCGTTGCCAACAACCCAGGCGACACGCTCTTCCATTGCCACCAGCAGGACCACATGGACATGGGCTTCATGATGTTGTTCCGCTATGCCTGAAACCGTGAAAGAGCGCACCGCTCGATACAGTCGTCTGCTACTCCCAGTCGTCTTGGCGCTCGCCGTTTGTGGCGGTCGCGCTCATGCACAGGGCAACTACGAGATCCAGGTCTACGGAGCTGCGACGGTTCCACCGCACAATACGATGGTGGAGCTGCATTCCAACTTCACCGCCCGTGGCCAGCTCAATAACGAGAACGGCGTCTACGCTACGAACCACCAGGAGCACGAGACCGTCGAGATCACAACTGGCATCAACGACTGGGCGGAGGTCGGCTGTACATCTTCACCAGCGAGCAGGATGGTCATGGCGTGCAATGGGTTGGCGATCATATCCGCCCGCGCGTCCGCGTACCAGACTCATGGCACTGGCCCGTTGGAGTGAGCCTGTCGACCGAAGTGGGCTATCAGCGCGCTGTCTATTCGCCGGATACCTGGACATGGGAGATACGGCCGATCGTCGACAAGGCGATTGGCCGCTGGTACTTCGCGGTAAATCCCGCTCTGGAGCGCACATGGCATGGGCCGGACGTGGCACAAGGCGTCGGGTTCGCTCCCGGTGCAAAGATCAGTTACGACTTCACCAATACAGTCAGTGCTGGTTTTGAGTACTACGCCGACTACGGTCGGCTGGGCAACTTCGATACCATCCGCCAGCAGCAGCAGCAGATCTTCGCCGTGACCGACCTCAACGTATCGCCGAAGTGGGAGATCAACTTTGGCGTCGGCATAGGCCCGACGGCGGCGACAGACCACCTGATCATTAAAGGCATTCTGGGTCGCCGCTTCGATTGGGGACATCACTCTCCCGTTGAGTAGTGCAGTAAAGCCCGTTTACTTCTAACTCTTTCGACCTGAGTGAGAACCTTGCGAGCGAGAGGGCGATTGGAACACTCGCCTTCCGCACGATTTCTTAATAGATTAAGATGGTGCTTGACTCTTGATCTTAATAGCTTAAGACTAGTAGCTGTTGCCACGGGCTTCGCAGCATTCAAGGTCGAGAATTCGATGGCAGACGACGATGACGATCTTCCGACCACGTATCTGTTTTATGCAGCCGATCATCATGATGATATTGGCCGCGGCGTTATCACCACTCTCATCATCATCTTTCACTAGCTGAGAAATCGCATGTTTCGAGATGAGATTGTCGGACCTTACACGCGTGGACATCTATGAGTCAGCAGTTGCGTTTTCGAATCCTGCGGACTATTGAGCGGGTCGTTTTCCGGTTTCTGCGGCGCTCGCCACTTCTAGGCAAGAGAACGCAATCCCACACGAACTGCGTTCTACACAATTGATGACAGACATTAGTGACGATCGACTTCCCCCAATCGCCTATAGATACCTGCTGCGGCCGTAAGCGTTTGTTGGATGGCTTCTTTCTTGTCGTGATCTCCAGCTTTGACAGGCTGTCCCGAGGGATCGTTATCTACTAAGACGACTGATTGCTGGTTTGCACTGGCCCCATTAGTAGGAGAACTAGCGGACCGCGCGCCACGACGGAGCAGCTGCGGGCCGGGTCGGGTTTGTGGTGACGAACCGCCATCGGTTTTATCCATCGATAGAGGCTGAATGGGCTGAACAGTTTCACTCTGGTCTTGGCGTCCTATCAATGTACCTGTGGATGTCGCAGCGAATGAAGCAGACAAACGCGCCTTTCTCCTTGCATGCGTCTTCGCGCCAGCTTCCAGGTGGGGAGTAATACTTATCGGTGTCAAGGATTGCGGTAGGGCTTGATGCGCGTAAGAGAGAAGAATCGCCAGAGAGGGTGCTATCCAAAGAAATCCGCCAATAAGAGTCAGTCCAAGAACAATACGCATACCAAATAACCAAAGTGAAGTCCTATTTGGCCTGGCCAGGATGGACCGAACACGAACCTTCAGATGCTCGGATGAGGCGGCAAAATCAATACCCCATGCTCGGGGATCTTGCGAAGAATTCAGCCGAGCGAAATGAACCAGGGATTCTGCATATTTCGCCCTGCTGTCTGGAGAGTCAGAGACGACTGCGAGATCGCATGCGAGCTCGCGGTCAAACTGGATCTTCCGAACTGCATACCATGCTGCCGGATGAAAAAAGAGAAGCGCGCGGCATATGACAGCAAACCCGTTCCACACAAAATCCCAGCGACGCACGTGGTGGAGTTCATGACGGAGAATATCTTCGAGCTCAGAGCGATCCTGCTGAAGGCAAAGCTCCGGCAGAAGAATGGTTGGGCGAACCCAGCCAAACGTCGCAGGCGATGCGACGCCCGAGAGTACAAGCAACCTGGCACGGCGTACGCCGAGGCTCCTTGCGATCCCTTGGAATGTCGTCTCAATCTCAGCCGGTGGCTTGGTGGTAAATCGCAGAACCCATTTCAGCTGTCGTTGCTTCTTGAAATGGGTGAAGAGAATGTAAATCAATACCAGCAGGTATGCGATCCCGATCCCGCGAAGGGCGAGACTGAGGGGAAAGGCCCAGGAGCCTGGAATCTGCAATGCGCCGGTGACTGAGGACCCGGGCTGAACGGCAGCACCGGAAGTGTTCACGTGGAGTTGTCCACGCCGGAGAAGGCCGTTTGCCATCCAGAGCCAGTACGCAGTGGCGGCGTAAAGAAAACCCAACCAGACTATGAACCTCCGGCTTGGCGAATGCGCGAGCCAGCCGAGAACAAGACACACCGCAAAAGCAACGGTCGTCTTCAAGATGAAGCCCGCCAACGCGGACACAACACCAAGCAAGGTCAGGGTTCATCGCACCGCCGCATCAGTCGTGGTCGTCCGGCCCATATCTTTTACGATACTCCCGGATATATGCCTCGATTTCGTCCAGTTGCTTCTTTTTGATTGGACTGGCTTCCAGCAAATTGATGAGCAGGCCGGCCGCCGATCCGCGAAAGTTCCGGGAGACCAGGGCCTGTATCGACATGTGATCAATGGTCTTTCGCGACACAAGCGGTCTGAAGACGAAGACCCGGCCTCGACTCTCGTGCGTAATAAAACCCTTATGCTCCATGATGCGGAGCAGAGTCTGTGTGGTCTTGTAATTGGGTCGTTCTTTTGGAGGATGGGCATCCACCACGTCTTCCACAGTGCCCTCTTCGAGGTCCCACAGGATTTGAAGAAGGCGCAACTCCGCCGGGGTCGGTACGGGAAGCTCCTGCTTCGCTCGTCCAACTTTTATCAGTTTCTTTCGCATGGAAGCCTCACGGAGACATCTTACTCGTTTAAGAGTATGCTTGGACTAATTCTTAATGGTTAAAGATTGTTCATGGAGATGAGAGCGGTGGCGGCGCACTTCTCGATGGAAATCATGCGATCAACAGGTCGTTCTGCCAATCTCTCACCGGAGTCACGCAGCAAAGGCAGCCCTTCCCGGCTGCGGGGGCCGTGGCCAGACCAGTCGCAGGCGTTAAGGACACTCTCCTAGAGAAAAATGAAGGCCAAAGACCATATTCGTGGCATGTTGTGTGCCCCATATGCACGATTCGCAATTCTTGCGCTTGCGTCCTCTGCAGCACTTCTTCCGGGTTCCCTGCATGGTCAGGTGACATCCGTCCGGATTCCGTCCGGAACGCCGCTGTCAGTTGAGTTGCTCCAACACGTTCCCATGAGAGCCGGGGAGCAGCTGACAGGGCGGCTCCTCTATCCGGTGTACATCGAAAACAGAGTCGCTCTGCCGGCAGGCACCATTGTTCGCGGCAGTGTCATTCAGCTTGACTCGGATCGCAGCCACCGAATTCATTCTCGGCTTAGAGGGGATTTCACGCCCTTTCACATCCCAGTCGTAAAGTTCGACCAGGTCGTTCTGCCCGACGGAGATGTCGAAGGGATTGCGAGCGACAGCGCCAAGGACGGCGTTTCGATTCTGCGCCTCTCACCTCCGCCGAACGACCCAAAGGGCTCATTTATCCGCAGGCAGATTGCTGCTGAAAAGCAGCGGGTCAAAGATACCGTGGCGCTGTTCACTAAACCCGGCCGTGGCGACCGGCTCGTTCAGTTCATCTATACACAGTTGCCCTATCATCCTGAACGGATCGACAAGGCCACCTCGTGGACGGTGGAATTGTCTCAGCCACTCGAACTCAAGCTCAATAGCGACCCGCCGGCGGACACTGAGGCTGCCGTCACTCCCCCTCAGGACAAACAGAACGGCAGGAAAGAGCCGGAACGCGCCACCGCCAGATCAAGAGGCCGAATGGCGGCTACGTGCATACCTGCAGCAAACGATCGACTCTGCCAGCGAAAAGCCAGGCAATACCTTCCAAGCCCGCGTCGCGGAGCCTGTTTTCAATGCGAACCATGCCCTCGTGGTTCCCGAAGGTTCGGTGCTGGTTGGACAAATCACACAGGCGAAACCAGCGCGTTCTTTCGGCCGTCAGGGAAAGCTGCGCTTTCGCTTCCGGGAATTGAGATTTCCCAGCGGCTTCTCGCAGCCCGTAGAAGGCACACTTGCCGGTGCTGATTCCAACAAATCGGCAAATTTGCAGATCGACTCTGAAGGCGGCGTCCAGCCGAAGGCGCAGAACCGCGTGATCGTGCCGCTGGTCCTGACCTTACTTGCAGGCCGCGCACTGGATGACGATGGAAGCGCCGCTGCTCATGGCGCGGTCGCGTCGAATGGCTTTGGAATTGTGGGCCGTGTTGTGGGCATCGTCGCCACGTCGCGGAATGTCGCGGCGGGTATAGGCATCTACGGAGCCGCGCTCTCCTTTTACGATCTTTGGCTAGCACGCGGCCATAACGTTGTGTTTCCGAAAAACACCCGGATTGAGATCACAACGACGCCGACCCGTAGCCCGATGAATGTCCCGAGCACACCGACGCCCTCTTCGCCTCACTAGGGTCCGGCGGCCGCTGCGGTCTACATCGATCTCCACGCTACCACTGACATGAAGAAGAAAGGTGCTGGGATCCTTCAGTCCCCAGGCAACATACGGCACCGTGAAATGGGTTGTCGCCTCGTAGGCTGTGCCGTCCGGCCGGACGTGGAGCTGCATTTCGAGGGGATGATCCTGGCCATGAATGTGGAAGATGCCATCCAGCGTGATGACCTGGGGCGAGTCAGAGTTCAATTGTCCGAATGCCCTTTGCGGTCGAAAGCAGATGAGCGGGTACTTGCTGCTTTCCAGAACATACTTATGCATATGCTCGTCGCGCGCCGGGCTTCCGCTCTCTCCGCTTCTTGCATCCACTTCCACCGAACCCTCAGCACGCCCTGTGCTCAGGTCAATACGGATAAAGCCGCGCTGCAATTTGAAGGTTCCGTGGACTGTGTGCAGCACATCTTTCAGCGTCCAGCGAATGGTGGTTCTGGCCGGGTCGAGATGGATTTCCATCACATTCGACGTACGGTCGTCCGCAGCGCCTCGCTTTGCGAGAAGCAACAGGAGAAAGATGCTCATGACAAGCCTCCTCGCAATGGTGCGGCGATCGCTTTTGTAAAGTGGCACGATTCCTACCTTCTCGCTACGCAGGACTGCGCAACAGTTTCCAAGCCATGCTTATTCCGCGCGAAGCGGCGAACCGTGGCAGGCTTCCCTCGCCTACGTGAATCGCGAGCAACTCCTGAAAGAACCTGGGGTGGGCTGAAAGTGCATGCAATCCGCGCCGTTCAAGTGCCGGCCAGCGGTCCATCGTTAGCATGAGCCGAGCCATCGCATTCGGCAGACGTGCGAGCGAGCGATGCGCGGCTCGGTAGATGGCCAGATCGCCGCGTTCAATCGCATCCGCGAGTGCCCGTGCCTGACGAAAGGACAGAGCGAGACCCTCGCCGGTAATTGCGTCAACCGAACCCGATGCATCGCCGACGAGTGCGACGGAGCCTTTTTCCACGCAGCGCAACTTTCTGGTCGCGGATATCGCTCCCCGTTCGCGCGATAGTAGAGGCGCATCCTTAACCTTCTTCGCGACCGCCGGAAAGTCAGCAAGGAAATCCGCTCTGTCCTGATGCTGATCGGAGTGATGAATGCAACACAGACGCAGTCAGCAGCTACCGGCGTCACGTAGACCTGGCCAGTGTTTCCCCAATGCACCTCTACGTAGTCGCTCCAGGGGGCGACCTGGTAGTGGCGGCGAAAGCCGAAGCGAAGCCGCTCGCGACGCAAATGGTTGAGACCGGCCCATCGCCGAACACAGGAGCTTTGTCCATCAGCGCCAATAAGCCACTTGAAACTGAACGTCCGACCATCGATCACAACGAAGATTCGTCCAGTAGCTTTGCGCGCGTATTCCAGGCGATCCTGACGCCAGCCTCGACCGCACGTTCGATCATGCGCTGGTGCAGCTTCGTTCTGCGAAGACCGATTCCCGTCCCGACCGGAAAAACGGCATCGACAGTGTGGGCCGCGTTGCAGAAGCGGATTCCATGAAATCCGTAGCCATCGGCTTCCGAAACATCGATGCCCAAGCTGCTTAACAGATTCACAGCGTCGGGCATCAATCCTTCGCCGCAGCACTTATCAATCGCAGGGCTCAGCGCTTCAACGACCAGGCAATCTGCCCCTTTTTGCCGGAGCGCAATGGCCGCGGCTAGGCCGGCCGGGCCTCCACCAATAATGACGACGTCTGCGTGATAGGTAAGTGGATGCATGTCACCACCTCAGCAACACAATTTCCGAGCAGAATCCAGGACCCATGGCGGCCAGCACGCTGTAGGTTCCCGGTTCGCGACGGCGATGCTTCAGGTGCTGCTCAAGCACAACGAGCACAGAGGCGGAGGAGAGATTGCCCACTTGCGCAAGACTGGCCCATGAAGCTTCAAGTGCTTCTGGCCGTAACTCCAGCGCAGACTCCACCGCCCGGAGGACCTTCGGGCCGCCGGTGTGAATGATCCAACTGCCGATGTCCTCTCGGGAGAGGCCGTAGTCAGCCAGAAAGTCGTCCATATCTTTACGAAGGTGCTCGCGAATGATCTGCGGCACATCGGCAGAGAGCACGATGCGGAAGCCTTTTTCAGAGATATCCCAGCCCATGGCATCTTCGGTGTCGGGATAGAAGCTGGAGCGCGTGCCGACGATCTCCACGCCTGGAAGCGATGTATCGGCGCCGGTAAGAACCACGGCGGCAGCGCCATCAGCAAAAAGGCCGGCAGAGATCAGATTTGCCGTGGAGAGGTCATCCCGTTGCCAATTCAGAGAGCACAATTCCACGGAGAGCAACACCGCTGTCTGGTCGGGAAACGCGCGAAGGTAGTCGGCTGCGCGAGCGATTCCAGCAGCACCCGCGACACAACCCAGGCCAAAGATCGGTGTGCGCTTGATACGCGGTGAAAGTGACATGCGATTCACCAGCCGCGCATCGATGGACGGGCTGGCAACTCCTGTCACCGAAGCGAAGAAGATGGCATCCAGCGACGACGGCGCGACGTGCGCGCCCCGAACGGCTCTGCAGATCGCTTTTTCTCCGAGTTCCTGCGCTGCCCGTATCCAGATGTCGTTGGCTTCTCCAAATCCTTGTAAGGTTTGGTATTCCTCAAGTCTGCAGACGAGATGGCGCTGTTTCACGCCGCAGTTGGCATGCAGGCGGTCGAGCACCGCGGGGTTCTTCAGAGCATGGTCCCAAAATTGGTGAAGAGCGCCAGTGATGCTTTCCTGAGGGTAGGTATTCGGTGGAAATGCGCTTGCGACAGAGACAATTTTCATGCAGCGGAGGAACTCCTGTCTTCACCCAAGGGAAGCTGTTGTCTTTCTTGCGGGCTTGCTTTAGAGAGACATCGCTCTGCGCCCGAGTGCAAGAGCGTGCGACCAGAACGTTGTTGAAAAATGCACCGTCTCAACGACGTCGCGAATGGACGCAACGCAGCTTTCGATCTGGCGCTCGGAAACGACGAGAGGCGGCGCGACCTTGAGTACCATGAAGTTGTTCCCGCAGATCTGCGCCAGCAGATTCTTCTCCTGGAAGAGGCGCATGACCACCATCTGGCCGAAGAGCCCGGGATGGATAGCCTTGAAAGACTCAAACGAGAGCCGTAGCCGCATGCTGCGAGGCGCCTGAAACTCGATGCCGCAAAGCAATCCCTGTCCACGAACCTCCTTGACCATCTCGTACGGCTTCAGGGCTTCGCTGAGCCGTTGCCGGAGCTCATCGCCGACCTTATCTGCACGTTCGACGAGGTGCTCTCGGATCAAAACCTCAATCGTCGCAAGGCCGACTCGCATCGCCATGGCATTTTCACTGAAGGTCGAGGTGTGAATGAAGGCTCTGTGAAGCGAGTGGAAGACCGACTTATAGATCGCGTCGGTCATCAGAACTGCACCGCACGGAACCAAGCCCCCACTCAACGCCTTCGCCATGACGATCATGTCCGGATGCGCTCCATAACGGTTGCCCGCAAGAAATGTTCCGGTGCGTCCCATGCCCTGTCTGAACTTCATCCAGGACGAATAGGGAACCGTATTTCGCGCACAGTTTTTCGACGCCCGGCAAATAGCCGGTCGGCGGCAGGATAATCCCTCCCTCTGCTTGAACTGGCTCCAGAACGACAGCCGCAACCTTTCGTCTTCGAAGCACGTCCTCGAGCGCATCGAGATCACCGAAAGGAATCTCGTGCGTACCTTCGAGCATGGGGCCGAAGCCTTCCCGCCAGAATTCGCTGCCCATCAGTGAAAGCGCGCCGCAGGTAAGCCCATGAAATGCTCCCGCGGCATAGACGATATCTCGTCGACCAGTGTGTGCGCGGGCGAACTTGATGACCGCTTCGATGCCTTCACTGCCGGAGCTGCAGAAGAATGCCTTTGAAACTTTCCCATCTGCATATGCGCACAGTGTCTGGGCCAGTACGCCGGCATTCTCGACGACATTGCTTTGCAGCATCGCCGGTGACTTTGCCTGCAATTCGGCAATCAGTTGGGTAACGATGTAAGGGTGGTTATGACCCGCGTTGTGAACACAGTATCCCGAGAGACAATCGAGGATTGTGCGACCGTCGGCCGTAAAGAGCTCCGCGCCGGAGGCGTGTGTGTACTGAACATTCATGCCAAGCACGTCCAACAGCTTCGCCCAGATAGGATTGACATGCTCCACATAGGACGCCTGCTGTTCTGCACGAGAGATTGCCGCTGCTTCCTGATGTCTCTCGGGTACGACCTGCATCGGCATAGACTGCTCCTGGGCGACTAAAATCAAGGCACTCACCAACGCTTAATTGCTTAAGACATCCACTGTCAAGCTACTTCTTAATTCGTTAAGACAGGGAACAGATGTCAAATGGCTTCTGTATCGTCAGGCAAGTGCAAGGAACTGAGAGGGGGTAGCGCCTCCTGCGGAGATCGCCCGCACTCCTCGAGAGAGACCCAAATATAAGACCGCGGTTTCTTGTCCGGGAATTTCAGTTCGCCTTGGGGATTGCGATTGTGGTTGCCTTATCGAACTCAGCATCATCACATGGGTGCGACACCGGTTCATGGGTACACCAGTATTCTCCGACGGCGGTGGTCCGACTCTTCCTTACGCATACTGTCGAAAACAGCAGCGGATGCGGCAAAATCCTGGCGCAGTCCCTCGAAAAAGAATCTGCGGGCCTCGACTTCGATAGTGCTTGCCTGCTTGTGAGCCGTCTCGAGCCCGAGTGGACGCACCAGCCACACCGGAGTGCGCTGCGCGAATCCTTTCACGTCCTGACGGCGAATCAGCGGTATGTGCTCACCAAATTTCTGTCGATAAAGTTCGATCAGACGACCCGCTGCAGGTGGGACCAGGTGGAGCGCTCGTGTTCATTGCCGGCATCCTGATCGAAAATCTAAAACGTGGTCAGGCCCTTTGCTGCAACGCCGGTCCAATATGATCCGATGCCGGTGCTGCGCGTCTCGACCACGCCGCAGCTCTGGATTCTGGGCCGCGATGATCTCGATGCGCCAAGCGCGGAAACATCCAGGCGCATCCAATCCCTGATCGCGGAAGGCAAGGACTTTGTTCTGGCCGTTTATCTTGGAGCGGAACATGGCATGACGCTCTACGAGCTCGACGCGGAAGGCGAACGCGTCTCCACGCGCTATGCACGGGGCTATTTCTAAATGATGGCCGACTTCATCAAGAGCGGCCACATCGGCAATCACTACGACCGGACAGAATCACAAGGCTGATAAAGCGCTAGGGTGGCCGGCATTCTCGTCGATCGCCGATCTGGGACAAATCACCGGCTACTCAGAAGTTACGTTTCGACTGCGTGACGGTGGTCCGTCCGCCGCCTACTCGGTGGCCGTCTCCGTCGACATGGAAGGCGGAGCATCCTGGGGAGCGCTGCCCCACTGCGTATTGGGCACGGGTCCCATCTGGAGAGTCAGATTGCCGCCATTGGCGATATCAGCATGTTGGAACCATGGCTTCTCCAGTGGCCGTCCGTTGAGAATGGCGGACTGGATGTACTTGTTCTGCGCAGAGACATGATTCGCGACGACGGTAAATTCGCTGCCGTTACCCATGCGAATCGTAGTCTTCGCAAAGAGCGGACTGCCGATCTCATAGACCGGGCTTCCCGGGCAAACCGGATAAAAGCCCATAGCGCTGAACACATACCACGAAGATGTTTCGCCGCCGTCGTCATCTCCTGGAATGCCCAACGGGTCGTCGCCATACCAGATATTCATCAGCTGGCGCACCGAACGCTGGGTCTTCCACGGCTGTCCGGAGAAGTCGTACAGGTAAGGAATATGGAAGCTGGGCTCATTACCCTGCGCATACAGCCCGACCAGACCCGTAGCGTCCGGAAACTGATCAAGGAAGTGAAACTTCGAGGTCCCATACTGCTCTACAAACAGCTGATCCAACCTGTGATTGAAAGCATCCCGGCTGCCGAAGAGATCGATCAGGCCCGCCACGTCGTACTGCACGCCGAATGTGTAAACCCACGAGTTCATTTCCGTAAAATAGTCGCGCCCGCCCTGTCCTCCGCCTAACTTCGGATCGAAGGGCACAACCCACTGGCCGTCCGCGCTCTTTGGCGCCATAAAGTCGATCGCCGGATTGAAGAGGTTCTGATAGTTGTGCGCCATGCGGACAAAGTACGCGGCATCCTTCGATCTGCCCAGCGCGCGAGCTAGCTGGGCTGCACACCAATCGTCGTAGCCATTCTCGATCGTCACGGAAACCGCCTGGCGTTTTTCCGGCGTCACCTCCAAAACGGATTCCTTTTCTCCGTAAGCCAGCGCCGGAAAGAACCCCTTCTCAAAATAAACTCTGTCAATCGGAGTCAGAGGGGCACGGCTCCACGGGAGCAGCGTCGCGTCGGTCGCATTCTTACGAATGCCCTCGTATGCCTGCTCGACATCGAAGTCCTGGTAGCCCTTTTCGTAAAGGTCGAGGATGAACTCCGCCGCATGGTGCCCGATCATCACCGCCTGCTCGCCTGCGACTGAAGGAAAGGACGGCATCCATCCGCTTTGCTGATACATGCGGATATAGGAACGCGCCATGTCCTGCTGCCGGTGCGCATCGAGCAGCGTCTGCAGCGGATGGAGTGAGCGGTATGTGTCCCACAAGCCGTCATCGACATAGAAATCGTGGCCTTCGGAGGAGTGCACCTTATGGTCATACCCGCTAAAGTAGCGACCATCTTCGGTGATATCCGTCATGCGATTCAGCGAACGATAAAGAGCGGTGTAGAAGATGATGCGCTGCCGCTCTGTCCCGCCTTCAACCGCGACAGCACCCAGAGCATTGTTCCAAGCGGCGCGAGCTCGCTCCTTCGCTGCGTCGAAGCCCCACTTTGGAATTTCTCGCTCAAGGTTGCGTCGCGCCTGATCCGTGCTGATGTATGAAAGCCCAACCCGCACCTCGATCTGCTCGCCGGCAGTTGTAGCACTGTCGGTGACGAATCCGATGTCATCTCCATGAACGTTCGCTTCGTGGCCGAGCGCACCATTCTGCCACGTCTTCCAGGTCTTTTGAGGAGAGGAGAATTCAATGTAGAAATACTCTCGCGTTTCCGCGGCCGGATCGGCCAGGGGGGCCACGTCTCCCCCGACTTGCTCACTGCCCTGCACGGCGCCTGGTCCGACGGCGGTGAAGCTCGCGCGGTTATGCAGGCTCAGCACCAGATGACCGTGCTGGGCCGTCGGGTAAGTGAAGCGGTAATACGCCGCTTCCTGGGTCGTGGTCGCCTCGGCCTTAATCTTCCACGTCTGCAAATCGGCTTCGTAAGAATACGGCGTTGACCTCTCGAAATCGTGATCGAAGTCTGAGGCATAACCCGCAGACTTCGTCTCTTCCGGTCCAACGGACACCATCAGCAGGGCTGGACCCGCGGGGAATCCAAAGATCTTGTCAGCAAGATAGCGATCCGTGATACCTGGAGTGGTAATCGGAGCTACACGGGCCATGCCATAGGGATATTGCACCCATGGGATGGTTGCCTTCAGAAGCTGGCCGATACCGCCGATATTCGGGTCCATATAATCGACCGGTTGCTTCGCTGTCTGTGCCGCAGCTGCTGTGATAATCCCGAAAGTCCCCGCAAGAGCTAGGCTGCGTACACATTTCATCCTCATCTCACCCCTGAAGCGTCGTTGCCTGTCATCGTCGGAATCCGCCCGCAGAAGGTGCAAAGCCATCCGGCATGAACGGGATGATTGTAACGGTGCAAAGGAATGTGACCACCGATCCGAGCGCGCCCAGAAGCAGGACGCGACCTGGTTCCACATGGGACGAAGTCAGAACGACGTCGACTTGCGCTCATGAGAACTCTCTAAGGCAGATGGCCGCAGTTTGGAATCCGGCTTGCACATGGAGACGCCATCAGGTGCTCTATGCAACCGAATTCCGATCCTACCCACGTCCCCGATGATGGTCCTGTACCTCTGCGCGCTCGGCTCATTGCAACAACCGCGCTGAGCGAGGCCCAGCGGCTCAGCCTGCATAGCCTGTGCCTGCTCTTCACACGAGCCGTGAATGCGAACATGACCCGCTGGCTCGGAGTGCCCTTCACCGCCAGCCTTGCCGGCGTGGAGCGCGCGCCGTTCTATGAGATCATCCACTCGCCCGAAGCGGAAACTCACCACATAACCCCACTGACTGTGGGCCCTGCCTCCCAGCCGGCCTTGCTGCAGATGGACCTGCCTCTGGTCTATCTCTTCGTGGAACTCCTTCTCGGAGGCCCGGGCGGCACATCGCTGGAACGGGAGCCCACGGAGATCGAAGGCTCGATTGTGCACAGCGTCGTCGATCTCATCTGCCGCGATTTCAGCACGGCCCTTTCCGCGCCAGAGTTGGAAATCCGCAATGACCCTTCCCTCCCCTCGCGCTCGATCGACCGGCTCATGCCGACCATCGACAGCACGCTGTCTCTCTCCTTTGACCTGACCTGCGGCACCCAGCGCGGACGCATCGCCTTCACGCTTTCCTCGGAAACGGCCAAGGTCCTGATCCGATCTCTGGACGGACCGCCTAAAACGCCCCGGCAGACATCGCCCGAGATGCGAAATGGATTGCTGACACGGCTGCGGCGAACAATGCATATGGCAACGTTGCAGCTGCCAAACGTGCGCATCCCATTGAGCGTTGTCCGCACGCTCAGCCCGGGCGACCTTCTCACCTTCGATCTTTTCGAGGACACCCCGGCGACCTTTTCCATTGCCGGCCGGCCGGCTTTTTATGCCAGTCCGGTCGATGCTCAGTCTCGGCGAGGGGCCTATATCGCAGCACCGATGGAGTAACTGCGCACGAAAGGCGCCGCACATGAAAGACTAGGTACGGTGCGCCTTTTATGGTCGGGATTGATTTCGGAACAACCAACAGCTCCATTGCAAGGGCCGACGAGCAGGGACGTGTGCGTTTGGTGCAGTTCCCTGCCGCCGGCGGCCTCGTTGCCGCATATCGCTCGCTTCTGTACCTGGAACAGACGAAATCCAGAGGGCGTTCGCACCTGCACTCATGGAGTGGCCCGGAGGGTATCGAGCGCTACCTCGCGGCCGAACCCAAGGGCAGACTCATCCAGTCGCTCAAGTCCTATCTGTCCAGCCGCACCCTCACCGGCACGGAGGTCTTCGGCAGGAGGCAGATGCTGGAAGATTTGGTCGCACGCATTCTCGCCGACCTGCGCAAGCATGCAGAAGCATATTTCGGCTGTCCCATCCACGCCGTCACGGTAGGACGCCCGGTGCATTTCGTCGGCGCCGATTCCACTGACGATGACGAATTCGCGATGGCCCGCCTGCGCGACGCCTTCTCACGAGCCGGCTTCACGCACGTAGAGTTCGAATTCGAGCCCGTCGCCGCCGCCTATCATTACGCATCCACGCTCAGCCATGAAGAGCTCGTGCTCATCGGTGATTTCGGAGGCGGCACCAGCGACTTCTCCCTCCTGCGCTTACGGCCCAATGCCGTACAGCAGGAATTGCAGACGGAGTTGCTCGCCACCAGCGGTGTCGGTCTCGCCGGCGACGCCTTCGACGCGCGCCTTGTCCGCCATCTCGTCTCGCCTCACCTCGGCGCGGATACGCTCGAAAAATCCGGAGACAAGACCCTCGTCGCGGTTCCAAGCTGGGTCTATCGCCGCCTGGAACACTGGCACCATCTCTCATTCCTGCGCACCCGCGCCGTCAGCGAGATGCTGCGCGCGGCCCGCGTCCGCGCCTTCGAGCCGGAGAAGATCGCAGCCCTCTCGGAGCTGATCGAGGCCGATCTCGGCTATCAGCTCCACCAGGCCGTGCAAAGCACCAAGATCGCGCTCTCCAGCCACGCCCACGCCGAGTTCCGTTTCCATCACCACGAAATCGCTCTGCAGGCATCCGTCACGCGCGCTCAGTTTGAATCGTGGATCGCAGCCGACCTCGCATCCATTGAGCAGGCCGTCGAGGAAGTCATGGCCGCATCAGGCATAAAAGACGCTGCGGTGAACCGCGTATTTCTCACCGGCGGCTCGTCGCTGGTACCTGCCGTGCGCCGCATCTTCGAACACCGATACGGCGCGGACTGCGTGCGCACCGGCGATGAATTCACATCCGTGGCAAGCGGTCTGGCGCTGCGCGCACGCGCCTCTCATGACCTTTTCCAGCCAACGATTCGCTGAGCCCTTGCATATAATGGCCGCCGTATGCCGTACATCCTTTCTCTCGATCAGGGCACGACCAGCTCGCGCGCGATTCTCTTCGATCAGCAGGGCAACAACGTAGCGCAGGCGCAGCACGAATTCGAACAGCGCTTCCCCAATGCCGGCTGGGTCGAGCATGATCCCTACGACATCCTCACGTCGCAGCTCACAGCTGCCGTGGAAGTGCTGACCCGCGCCGGCGTCCGGCCTCGCGATGTCGTCGCCCTCGGCATCACGAACCAGCGCGAAACCACCATCGTCTGGGACCGCGAGACCGGCAAACCGGTTTACAACGCCATCGTGTGGCAAGACCGTCGCACCGCGCCGCTCTGCAATCAGCTACGCGAAGACGGAACCGAAGAAATGGTCCGCGGAAAAACCGGCCTCTTGCTCGATTCCTATTTCTCCGGAACCAAGGTCGCCTGGATTCTCGACAACGTGCAGGGCGCACGGGCCCGAGCCGACGCCGGCAAGCTCGCCTTCGGCACCGTCGATAGCTGGCTCATCTGGAATCTCACCAGCGGCAAGCGCCACGTCACGGATCAGACCAACGCCTCGCGCACCCTGCTCTACAACATCGTCCAAGGCAAATGGGATACCGAGCTGCTGCAGCTGTTAAAGATTCCGGAAAGCATGATGCCGGAGGTGGTCTGGTCCAACGATCGCGTCGGCGAGGTGACCACCACTCTGGGGCTCGGATGCCATTGCCATCGCAGGCATCGCCGGCGATCAGCAATCGGCGCTCTTCGGGCAGCTCTGCTTCTCTTCCGGCGATGCCAAGAACACCTATGGAACAGGCTGCTTCCTGCTGCAGCATATCGGTGAGCAATTCGTTCTGTCCCAGAACCGGCTCATCACCACACTCGCCTGCACCCTCAACCGCAAACTGGAATATGCGCTCGAAGGCTCCATCTTCATCGGCGGCGCGGTCGTGCAATGGCTCCGGGACAACCTCGGCATCATTCGCAAATCGTCCGATGTCGAAGCGCTGGCCGCGTCTGTTTCCGGCAACGGGGGCATCGTCTTTGTGCCCGCTTTCGTTGGCTTAGGCGCGCCATACTGGGATTCCTACGCACGCGGCCTCCTCATCGGCCTGGAGCGCGGAACGCAACCCGGCCACATCGCCCGCGCAGCTCTGGAGAGCATCGCTTTTCAAGTTGCCGATGTCATGGAAGCAATGGACAAGGAGACGAAGAATCCCTTCCGCGAGCTGCGCGTCGATGGCGGCGCAGCAGCGAACGATCTCCTCATGCAATCCCAGGCCGACATCATCGGCATCCCTGTCCTGCGACCGCAGCAGGTGGAGACCACTGCCCTCGGCGCAGCCTACCTCGCCGGCTTGGCGAGCGGCTTCTGGGAAAGCCCGCAACAGATCCAGAAGCTGCGTGGCGAAAGCCGGCGCTTCGATCCGAATCCGGACCGCAGCAAAGCACAACTGCAGCGCGAGCGATGGCGTGAGGCGGTCACACGCGCACGCGGCTGGAATCAGCCAGAGAAGGCTCCCGGTAAGGCAGGTTCCGCATGAAGCGCGAAGAGATGCTGGCGCGCGTCGAAGCGCGGACTACACCATGGGACATCGTGATCATCGGCGGTGGCGCTACCGGCATCGGTATCGCAGTCGACGCCGCAACGCGCGGCTATGACGTGCTGCTGCTCGAGCGCGAAGACTTCGGCAAAGCAACTTCCAGCCGCTCCACCAAGCTGGTTCACGGCGGCGTGCGTTATCTGGAACAAGGCAATGTCACGCTGGTGATGGAAGCGCTGAAGGAGCGCGGCCTGCTGCGCCAGAATGCGCCGCACCTCGTGCACGATCTCGCCTTCATCGTGCCCAGCTACTCCTGGTGGGAGACGCCGTTCTACGGCATCGGCCTCAAGATCTACGATCTGCTCGCCGGCAAATACGGCTTCGGCCGGTCGCGCATTCTCTCTCGCGAAGAGACGCTGGAACGTCTGCCCAACATCCAGACGGATGGATTGAAGCAGGGCGTCGTCTACTACGACGGCCAGTTCGACGACACGCGGCTGCTCATCCATCTCGCGCAAACCGCCGCCGATCACAATGCCACACTCCTCAACTACGCCGGCGTCACGGAGATCACGAAGGATGAGGATGGCTTCGTCAACGGCGTCATCGCTCTGGACAGCGAAAGCGGACGGCGTCTCCACGCAGCTGCGAAGGTCGTCATCAACGCCACCGGCATCTTCACCGACGAAGTGCGGCGGCTTTCCGAACCCACCGCGGCACCAATGATCGAGCCCAGCCAGGGCATCCACCTGGTCTTCGAGCGCTCCTTCCTGCTCGGCGACGCCGCCATCATGGTCCCGCACACCAGCGATGGCCGCGTGCTCTTCGCAATTCCCTGGCACGGTCACGTGGTCGTCGGCACCACCGACACGCCCATCGAGAAGCCCTCGTACGATCCGCTGCCCATGGAGCAGGAGATCGACTTCATCCTCGAAACAGCCGAGCGCTACCTCAGCCGCCCGCCGCGCCGGGAGGACATTCTCAGCGTCTACGTCGGCATTCGCCCTCTGGTCAAAGCCGCCGGATCGGACACCGGCAAGACCTCATCACTCTCGCGCGATCACACCATTCATTTCGATAACTCCGGTCTGCTCACAATCGCCGGCGGCAAATGGACGACATATCGTCATATGGCGGAGGATTGCGTAGACCACGCCATCACCCTCGGCCGCCTCGATGAAAAACCCTGCGTCACACGCAACCTGCACATCCACGGCTACCGTGAAGAGACCGACGCGCTCGGCCATCTCGCTGTTTATGGCAGCGATGCGGAAGCGATACAGGCCCTCGCCGCCGGCGATGCTTCGCTCGCTGCACAGCTCGATCCGGCACTCCCGTACATCGGAGCCGAAGTTGTCTGGGCCGCGCGCAAAGAGATGGCGCGTACGGTGGACGATGTGATCTCGCGACGCACGCGCGCTCTCTTTCTGAACGCCAAAGCAGCGCAACGCATGATTGGTCCGGTTGCCGCGCTGCTGGCGCGTGAGCTGGGCCACGACGACGCGTGGCGGCGCAACCAGATCGAATCGGCGTCCGCAATTGCTGCGAAGTATGTTGTTTTCTGATGTGGTGGCTGAAACCTGGCGTCCGAAGAAAACAGATGTTCCTGTAACTCGATGCGAGCGTAGAGCAAAAGAACTCTTGCGAAAGGAAGCAGCCTGCAATGTCAGACAACGTCTTCAAGGGAGTCGTGGGAGAACTCATATCGGAGGCGGTGGCGCTGTTCATCATCATCTCCTTCGGCGACTCTGTCGCGGCCATGTATACGTTGTATGCACCCAGTCCATACCAGCAGGCGTATTGGGGCGTATGCATCGCATGGGGGCTGGCCGTCACGCTTGCCATCTATACAACCGGCGCTGTCAGCGGCTGCCATGCCAATCCCGCCGTCACCCTGGCGCTGGCCATCTACCGAAAGTTCTCATGGAAACGCGTAGTCCCTTACTGGATCGCCCAGGTTATCGGCGCCATCGTGGGCGCGGCGCTTGTCTACATGCTCTTTGTGCCGGTCATCAACAACTACAACGCCACGCACCAGCTCACGCGCGTGGCGGGCGGAGCAGCAGGGGTGTTCTTTACGCATCCCGGGCTCGCCATTACGCCGGGACACGCCTTTTTCGATGAGATAGTACTGACCGCATTTCTCATCTTCGGCATCTTTGCCGTCACCGAAAGGTTCAACGAGATGGCGCCTGGCGCAAATGCCGGCGCGCTCATCATCGGGCTACTCGTCGCACTCATTGGCGCTTCCATGGGTTACCTGGAGGCATGGGCCATCAATCCGGCACGCGATTTCGGACCGCGCTTGTTCTGCTTCTTCACCGGATGGAGCACCGCTGCTCTTCCCTCACCCGGAAATTACTGGTGGGTGCCGATACTCGGCCCGCTGCTCGGAGGAGTCGTGGGCGGCGCTGCCTATCAACTGCTCATCTGGCCCTATCTGCCGGCACGCCGGCGCGCCATGCTTCAGGCGCAGGAATAAGGCCTCTCGATCGGAATCTGGAATACGGCGAGTGCCGTGCGGCTAGTTCTCTTGTCTCAGCTTCGCCCGCTCCACGCACCACCGTATCGCCGCGGCAACCTCATCTGGTTTTTCAAGATGCGGCCAATGCCCGGTCTCCGAAAGCACGCGGTGATCCTTCTCGATCAGCCCGGCGAGCCAGCCGTCCCGCTCGCGCAACTCATCCGGAGTCGCAGACGCGGCCGAGAGAATAGCGACCGGCATCTCCGCCGGCAGCATCGGATGGCCCGCTTCCACAGCGCACGCAGGCAACGCGTCCAGCATGCCGGCCATCGCGCGGAAGCTCTGCGGACGGCTCCACTGCGCCGCAATCACCGGCCACAGTTCCGGCGGCAGCTTGCTCACCTCGCCAGTCAGCCGTTCGAGCGTCGCCGCGCCGCGCCCAGCAGCACGCCTGCCAATCCGCTGCGACCATCGCCGCCCGCCATGAAGCAGCAGCGTGAGCGCGGCACGCACCACGCCAAACTCCGCCAGCCACGCTCCACGTCGCGATAGAGCGGCTCCGACCTGTAATTTGTGCTGATTGACTTCGGAGCATTCCGACCAGGTCGACAGCGAAATCGGCTCCAGCATCACCAGCCCTGCCACATGCTTCGGGGATCGTTGTGTATACGCAAGTAGCAGCAGCGCGCCAAAGGAATGACCGACCAGCACCACCGGCTCTCCGCCTCCAGCCCACATCACCACGCCATGCAGGTCGTCGAGCATCTGGTCGAGCGTCGGCCTTGACCGGAGCGGCTGGCTCCATCCCAGTCCCGCGCGATCATAGCTAAAGGTGCTGGTGAATGCGGAGATCAACGGCTGCACGCGCGCCCAACTCAACGAACTCGCTGCCAGCCCCGCTTCGAAAATCACCGCCGGACGGCCAGTTCCTTCGCGCAGAACGTGCAGGTAGCGTCCGCGCCGTGAAAGCAACAGCCCCAGCGGCGGATAGCGTCGAGCATCTCTCTTCACTTCCGCGCGTTGAAACAGCCACCCCAGCCCTGCCGCCGCAAACGGCGCAAGCAGCGCGGTCGCAGCGACTTTCTTCATCCGCCCTCTTTTAATCGGCAATGACCATCTCTCCGGGCAATATCGGACGGGTGCGCGGCAGTAGTCCCGCAACAGCCGCAACGCCCACGGCCAGCAGAATCGCGCAGTAGACGACCAGTTTCGTCACGTCGGCGGCATGCGAGCGTGGCAGCATTTTCCACAGAATCAGCAGCACCGTCTGGCCCAGCGTGACTGCCCACACAGTTCCATAGAAATATCGCCGTTCCCAGCCCTCGCCCTTCGTCGAACGACGCACCCGTCGGCAGCGCGCCGGCAATGCCCAGCAGCACAATCATCGCCAGCACAGGAGCATACACACGCGCATAAATCTGCTGCATATACCAGCGCCCGGTTGTAACTGCGATCACCAACCCAAGCAGATTCATCAGCGCAAAGTTGATCGCGGCGTTCCAACCGAAGGTGTAACAGACACGACGATAAAGCGGGTTTGGTCGGTCCTCCGTGAACCGAAGAATATAAGGCCCGGGCTCCGCGCCGGGCAAGCGCCCACGCAACGCAGCAATGCCGGTGCCAATCATCACCAGTATCAGCCAAAGCACATTCCATCGATTGCCGCGACCGGCAAAAATGTCGAAGACCAGCGGTCCCGGCGCGAGAAAGAATACGAAGATCCAGATAGGCCAATGCGCCGCGCGGTAGCGAACCGTATTGCGCACGCGCATCTTACGCTCGTGCGCATATTCGACGCGGCGAAGCGCTGTCATCGGCTCCTCTTTGGCTGGGAGTTTCGCATCACACCGCGATCAGGAAGGTGGATGATGAGCAGAGAGGAATCTGCCGTACGTTTTGGCTTTCGAGCCATACACATGGAATGGTTGCAGCGGCGCCGGCCCTGCAGTGCGATTATTGTACGATTCTCGCGAGGGTCACAATCAGGCTCTTGCGGCGCCATAGCGCTTCGTTTTGTTTCGGAAGAATATCCTTTTACTGACGCAATGCCAGGACCGTGATTCACCGGGATGGCTTTACTTGGCATCCTTCATCGCAAGGAACACGTCAACAATAGCGTTGGCGTTGGCCAGCCGCTAGACCGGAATCGATGTATTGTGCAGTTCGCTCCGATGATTCTCGAAGACGGCTCATCCACCGGCAAGCCTGCGCGATTGAAGCTTGCAAATCACCACAGCCGCCGAATCTGCGAACGAGCTTAGCTCGTCGGCGGCTTTCGAAAATCTTCTGATAGAGGTGTCCTCTTGGCCAACGATAGAAAGCCTGAACCCACAAGCGAGACCTCCGAGAAAGAACAGCAGGAGGTCAGCGCGGAACAGCCGCTCTTCGGGCGAGTCAGCCGCCGTTCCTTTCTGTCACACCTGGGCGCAGCCGGAATCGCAGCAACCGCTTCACCCGTTCTTGCTGCGGCGGCTACACAAGAGCCGCCGGCTCTAGACCAGGTATCGGACGCTTCGGCACCGGCGGGAACAGTGCCAGTAACTCTTCGGGTGAATGGGAAAAATCATGTCCTTCACCTCGACCCTCGGACCACATTGTTGGATTGCCTGCGCGAAAACCTGGACCTGCCCGGAACGAAGAAGGGCTGCGATCACGGACAGTGCGGAGCCTGCACCGTACACGTGAACGGCCGGCGCGTGAACTCTTGCCTCTCATTTGCGGTGATGCACTCCGCCGACGAGATCACCACTATCGAGGGTATCGGCCAGCCGGACCATCTGCATCCGATGCAAGCCGCCTTCGTGGAACACGATGGATATCAGTGCGGCTATTGCACTTCAGGTCAGATTATGTCCGCGGTAGCTCTGCTGCGCGAACCTGTCGGCCCATCCGATGAAGACGTCAAGCAGGCGATGTACGGAAATATCTGCCGGTGTGGTGCCTACCCCAACATCATTGCGGCCGTACAAGCAGTACGCCGCACTTCTTAATCCGCACTTCCTAATCAAAGACCTCATCTCTTTCTCAGCGCAACGGAGAAGCCAATGCAAACCTTCCAGTACAGCCGACCAACCACAGTGGATCAGGCTATTCGGGCGGGAGCCAGATCCAAAACAGCACAGCAGTATGCCGATGTTCGTTTCGCCGCAGGTGGCACTACTCTGATAGACCTCATGAAGCTCGATGTCGAGCAGCCGAAGCAGATCATCGACATCAACGGTCTTCCGCTGGAGCGGATCGAGCCCGCGCCCGGCGGCGGTCTGGTCATCGGCGCGCTGGTGCGAAACTCTACCGTGGCTCACCATCCGGTTGTTCAGCGCGATTACCCGGTACTCTCCCAGGCATTGCTCTCCGGCGCGTCGCCACAGTTGCGCAACATGGCAACCACGGCGGGCAATCTGCTGCAGCGCACCCGCTGCATGTACTTCCGCGATACGGCGCATGCCTGCAACAAGCGCGAGCCGGGCACCGGATGCTCCGCAATCGGTGGCCACAATCGAATGCTCGCCATCCTGGGTACCAGCAAAGACTGCATCGCTTCGAATCCATCGGATCAGAATGTCGCGCTCACGGCGCTGGAAGCGACGATTCAGGTGCAGGGGATGAAGGGCAAGCGCAGCATTCCCATTCAGGAGTTCTATCTCAAGCCTGGCTCAACACCCGACCGCGAGAATGTTCTCGAGCCCGGCGATCTCGTTGTCAGCGTCACGCTGCCGGCTCCCATTGCCGGCTCTCGATCGCATTACTTGAAACTGCGCGATCGCGCTGCCTACGAGTTCGCGCTCGCCTCGGCCGCGATCGTCATCAAGGTGAACGGCAGCAGAATCGAGCATGCGCGTGTCGCTTTGGGCGGCGTCGGTACGGTTCCCTGGCGTTCTCACGAAGCCGAGCGTGAGCTGCTGGGCCATGCCGCAAATGCTGCAGCTTTTCATCGCGCGGCGGAAGCGGCACTGAAGGACGCGCAGCCTGCGAGCGAAAACGGCTTCAAGGTTGAGCTCGCGAAGCGCTGCATCGTGCGTGCACTCACTGTGTCCACACAGTCTGCATAGCTGAACAGAAAAGTAGCCACAGGTCGCGGCGGAGGGCAATCCCGATGATGTTTGAAGAGCTTGTTGAGTTCATTGGCAGCCAGGACGGTGCTGCACCAAAGGCCATCGATCCCAATGCGCCACCGCCGTCCGCGGTCATCGGCGCGATGGTGCCGCGTATCGATGGTCCCTTGAAGACGACCGGAACGGCGCGCTACGCCTCGGATTACAACTTCCCCGGCCTGGTGTATGCAGTGCCCGTGCGCGCGACCGTGGCCAGCGGCAGGATTCTGCGCATCGATAGCACCGCCGCCGAAGCAATGCCGGGCGTGCTGCTGGTGATGCATCACGGCAACATCATGCCGCTGTATCGGAACGCCCCGGGTGATGGCCGCAACAGCGAGAGCCGTCCTCCGTTTGAAGACGAAACGGTCTACTACTGGGGACAGTACGTCGCAGCCGTCGTTGCAGAAACTCTCCAGCAGGCGCAGGCAGCTGCTGCTGCCGTCCGCGTGGAGTATGAGCCTGCGAAGTTCAGCGTAGACCCATCCCTGTCCGATAGCCTGCCTCCTGAGGGTCAGCCCGGAGGGCCGCGCGTGATGAGCAATCGCGGCGACACCGACGCGGCATTCACCTCGGCGCCAGTCAAGATCGACGAGATTTACGTCACGCCGGTAGAGACTCACAATCCAATGGAGATGCATGCGACGGTTGCCGTGTGGGACGGCAAGCGATACACGCTATACGAGTGCACGCAAGGTGTGATGAACCATCAGAATGTGATGGCTCAGGTATTGGGCGAGCCCAAGGAAAACGTCGAAGTCGTATCGCGCTTCATCGGTTCGGGCTTCGGCGGCAAGCTCTTCCCCTGGCCACATTCGGCGATTGCGGCGGCCGCCTCGCGCAAACTCAAGCGGCCGGTCAAGCTCACCCTCAGTCGTGCGATGATGTTTTCCAACTCCGGCCATCGTCCGCTCACGCAGCAGCGAATGCGTCTGGGCGCGACGCCCGAGGGCAAGCTGCTTTCTTTGCAGCAGGACTATCGCAATCACACCAGCTATATCGACGACATCCGCGAGAACTGCGGTGAAGCCACGCCTTTCCTCTACAGCACTGCGAATCTCAAGGTGACCTCGGCGTTGATCCGCCGCAATGTCGGCACGCCTACGCCCATGCGTGGCCCGGGTGCTGTTCCCGGCCTGTTCGCGCTCGAATCTGCCATGGACGAGCTCGCGATCAAGCTGAAGAAAGATCCCGTAGAACTTCGGCTCTCGCTGGACACGCTCATGGATGAGGAGAAAAACAGGCCCTTCTCCTCGCGGCACCTTAAAGAATGTCTCCAGGTAGGTGCAGAGCGCTTTGGCTGGTCGCGGCGTACGCCGGAAATTGGGTCGATGCGAAAAGGCGATCTGATCCTTGGATGGGGCGTGGCTGCCGCGTCCTGGGGCGCCAATCGCGGCGTTTGCGAGGCATCGGTCAACCTTCGCCACGATGGCACTGCACTCGTCATGTGCGGGACGCAGGACATAGGCACCGGCACTTACACGGTGATTGCTCAAATTGTGAGCGACAAGACGGGCATTCCGGTGGACAAAGTGGATGTCGTTCTGGGCAGCAGCTCATTGCCGCCCGGCCCTACTTCTGGCGGCTCTACTGCGACCGCTACTTTCATACCGGCGATCAGCGATGCCACCAATGCTGCCGTCAGTGTTGTTCTAAAGGTCGCCTCCAGCACGAAAGGATCGCCGTTTCAAGGTAAGGAACCAGACTCTATTGCAATAACTGCCGCCCGCGTACACGCAAAGAGTGAGCCTGCTGCAGCTGGGGTTCCGTATCAGGAGATATTGCGCCTGGCGAACCTCGCCAGCGCCAATGGTGACGGAAAGAGTGGCGGCCTGCGCGCCGATCCCAGATCTCACAATTACTCGACCCACTCTTTTGGCGCCCAATTTGTAGAAGTAGAATGGGATCCCGGTATCGCCCGGTTGCGCGTGAGTCGTGTCGTCAGCGTCGTCGATGGCGGGCGGATCATGAACAAGAGCACAGCGACCAATCAGATGGCAGGCGCCATCGTTATGGGAGTTGGTATGGGGCTGTTCGAGGAAACTGTCTACGATCCCCGCAATGGCCATCCCATCAATGACAATTATGCTGACTACATCGTTCCCACCATTGCCGATACGCCGCAGATCGACGTTCACTTTCTCGACATTCCCGATCCGCTCTTAAACGAATATGGCGCCCGAGGCATCGGAGAAATTGGTTTGGCTGGTGTAGCACCTGCCATTACCGCTGCGGTGTATCACGCAACAGGTGTACGAGTGCGAAAGCTGCCTGTGCGGATTGAACACCTGCTCGGAGCGACTGTCGCCATTTAGCAAAGCACGCATTTTCTCGCAAAGAATTCGCTGTATCAAGTTCACATGGCCATTCATCTGGAGGAAGCAAAGTGCGCCAATTGATCCGAAGACCACGGCGCTTCTCCTGATTGAGTACCAGAATGACTTCACCAGCGAATGAGGCGCGTTGGCGCAATCATTGCACACCGTTTTCTTTTTATTCGGAGCCTGGCGCATTCCATGATTTTCTGAAGGTATCTGGTGGGCAGAGAGGGACTCGAACCCCCGACATCCTGCTTGTAAGGCAGGCGCTCTAACCAACTGAGCTATCCGCCCATCGACGCTGTTGCGTGGAGGCTCTTCCGAGTCTATGGAACTGCCGCAACCGGGTCAATGCCGCCTCGCGCACCCGTTCCAACTTGCTAGACTCGTGGCGTGGATACCCTGCAGCCCGCCGAACGCCGCCTCATCATCAATGCCGACGATTTCGGGCTGACAGAGGGCGTCAACCGAGCGATTCTCGAGCTGAACGCCGCCGAGGTGGTGCCCTCTACAACCCTCATGGCGACTGGGCGCGCCTTCCGCGATGCGGTGCACTCCGCGTTCAAGCAGACCTCGCTCGGCGTCGGCTGCCATATCGTCCTCGTCGACGGCCACTCGGAGTTGCACCCGGCCGAACTTCCTACGCTCGCGCCTGAAGGACGCCTGCGTTCCAGCCTTGCGGGGTTCATGGTGGACCTGTTGGGCGGCCGCATCGCATCCCGCGAAATGGAGCGCGAAGCCATCGCGCAGATCCGTAAAGTTCAGTCCGCGGGCATCACCGTCACGCACCTCGATACCCACAAGCACACCCATATGTTTCCTCGCGTACTGGGCCCCATCATCCGCGCCGCGCGCGCGTGCAATGTGCCGGCGATCCGCAATCCCTTCGAGCCGGATTGGTCACTTCGCCTGACAAAAAAAGCTCCCACGGCACGCCGTCTGCAGGTGCGCACGCTGCGGTTCTTTCGCGAACAGTTCCTGCGCTCCGTACGCGCCGCGCGGCTTCACACCACCGATGGCGCGCTCGGCGTGCTGGCCACCGGCACCTTCGACGCAGACTATGTGTTGCGCCTGCTGCGCAACATGCCCCCGGGCAGCTGGGAGCTGGTCTGCCATCCGGGCTATGTCGAGGGCGCGCTTCGCCGCGCCGGCACGCGGCTCATCGAGACCCGCGAAACAGAGCGTATGGCCCTCCTCAGCGCTCTTGAAGATCCTCCACTCGACCTGCCGCGCATCGACCTGATGCATTACGGCGAGTTCACGGGATGAATCGCCGCCGCATCCTGCCGCGTCCAATCAGCCGGCCCGCTTCAAAACTTCCGACAGGGAAAACGACCATGAAGATCGGCATCACCTGCTATCCCACCTACGGCGGCAGTGGCGTCGTCGCCACCGAACTCGGCATTGAGCTCGCCGCGCGCGGCCATCAGGTGCACTTCATCACCTACTCGCAGCCCTTTCGCCTGGGCGGCCGGGAGCGCGATATTCTCTATCACGAAGTCCCTGTCTCCAACTATCCGCTCTTTGAGTTTGCGCCCTACTCCCTGGCGCTTTCGACGCGCATGGCGGAAGTGGCAACCTACTACGATCTCGATCTCCTGCACGTGCATTACGCCATCCCGCACGCCATCAGCGCGCTGCTCGCCCGGCAGATGTGCGCCACGCAGGGGCGTCGCCTGCCCTTCATCACCACACTGCATGGCACAGACGTAACCCTCGTCGGCATGGATCGTTCGTATCTGCCCATCACCCGCTTCGGCATCGAGCAGAGCGACGGTGTCACCGCAATCTCAGACTACCTGCGCGACAAGACGCTCACCGACTTCTCCATCACGCGGCCCATCGAGACCATTCCGAATTTCGTGAACTGCGACGTCTACATGCCCATGGAAGCGGATGCTCGCAGCGAAGCGCGCAGGGCGTGGGCGCCGGATGGCGAAAAGCTGCTCATCCATCTATCCAACTTCCGCCCGGTCAAGCGCGTCACCGACTGCGTACAGATCTTCGCCCGTGTGGTCAAAGAGATTCCTGCACACCTGATGCTCGTCGGCGACGGCCCTGACCGCTCGCAGGCCGAGATGCTCGCCTTCAGCCTCGGTATCCGCGACCGCATCCACTTCCTTGGCAAGCAGGACAGCGTCACCGAGCTGCTCCCACTCGCAGACCTGATGTTGATGCCGAGCGAGCTGGAATCCTTCGGCCTGGCAGCGTTGGAAGCAATGGCCTGCCGCGTTCCTGCAATCGCAACCCGCGTAGGCGGAGTGCCCGAGCTCATCGAGGACGGCGTCAACGGCAGCCTCTTCCCCGTCGGCGACATCGACAACATGGCGCAGCGCGCAATTGAGTTATTGAAAGATCCGCAGAAACTGGACGCAATGGGCGCCGCGGCCCGCCAGACCGCGCAGGATCACTTCTGCGCCTCGCGCATCATTCCGCTCTACGAAAAGTATTACGAGCAGGTGCTCGCACAGGATCCGCGGTAGAAGCTAAACGATGAAGCCTTTCCGCCGTGAAAGGCGAAATTTTGGCGAAGCATGGATACGCAACTAACTATCTTCGATTTGCGTATCAAGGATGGTGGAGGTATCTGTGATGCACTCCGTCGCGTGTTTCCTCGGTCTCGTGTTTCTGGTGATCCTCGTGCTGATCGCCATCCCCATCCTGATCATCTTTGCGAAGCTGATTGGGCTTGCGATCATGGGCGGTGTGATCGCTTTGCTCGTGCTAGGTATCTTGAAGCTCTTCGATCTTGCGGAACCGACTTACCCGCCCTCGAACTACCGGCCCTATTAATCTCGTAAGGCTGCGATGCGTTAAGCGGCCCCCGGCCGCATCAGTCCCTGCATCTCAGGCGTCGGTCTCACCGCCGGTTCCTCAAACCAGAGGCACGCGATCCAGATCAGCAAGGTCATGTGGTACACCGGCTTCAGGCTGACCTCCAGAGCCGACCATTGCTGGAGATCGCCCAGCAGCAGCAGCAGCGTGTGCACCCACAGCTTGCCGAACATGTAGAGAGCGAGTCCATAAAGCACGGCCTGAGCATGGATCCGGAAACGAAGGCCGAAAAAGAACGTGGTCACTAACAGCAGTGAAGTCACTCCTCCGATACAGATCGAGGACATCTGGCCAATGCGAAGCGCAACCTCAACCGGCAGATAGGGGCTCGACGGGGAGAGCAACGCAACTGCGACAAGCACACCAGCCACCACCAGGAAAAAACTCCAGTAGCGGCGGACCAGGACCGCCAGGCTCATTCCGCACTGGGCAAGCAGAACCCGCGCGACCTCATAGAGCACGAGCAGGCGCAATATGGCGTCCAGCGCCTCGAAGCTCCAGTAGGTATAAAAATTGATCCGCGGATACCCGTGGACGCAAAAGAGCACGATGGTCTGCACCGCGTCCTGGGCGATCAGCAGCGTGAACCAGGGGAATCTCTGAAACCGGCGCTTCTGCAGCAGAACACACAGCAGCCCCAGGTTCAGAGTGAATCCGGTCAGCCAGAGCACGTAGTCCCACGTTCCCAGATGCATCGGCTTGTCCTAACTGGGCGGGGGCTCAACCGGGGTCGGATCCACTGGGCCGCTATCTGGCCCCACAGGTCCCGGATACGGCTGGACAATCGGTGGCACGGGCTGCGGCTGTTGTGGACCGTCAGGACCGGCGGCGAAGGCGGCCAGTGTTACGACGGCAAGGGCAGGAACGACTAATAGGCGACTAGGCTTTTTCATATGCTCTCCACCGGGAGACTCGTCCCATCTACATCTATAGGTAAAGAACATAGGTGCCTTTCGAGATACAAGAAATACATCCTTCGTTGTATTTCCGTGTAAATAAATCGCAGCGGATAGCTTCTACACTGGATGGTCCAATTCAAGCTGGCCGGCGCGAAGCATCCGCAAAGCAGTCTATGCCGGAGAAGCGCTGCTTCCATCCGCCGAGTAATACATCATCGGCATCTCCAGCGTGACCCGCGTGCCGCGTCCCGGCCGGCTCTCCACTTCGAATCGCGCCTCGCCCCCGTACAGCACTTCCAGCCGCTCGCGTACGTTCTTCATCCCGATCCCGTTGCCCGAATGGCTCTGCGCCGTCACCGCCCCGACGGCCGCGGCCCGCGCCGGCATAATGCCAACACCGTCATCTTCCACATCCACCACCAGCCTGCCCCCCTGCACCCGGCTGCGCAGCGTCACCGTACCGCCCTCCAGGCGTGGCTCCAGTCCATGCTTGATGCTGTTTTCAATCAGCGGCTGCAGCACCATGCTCGGCACCATCACCTCCAGCGTCTCCGGTTCGATCTCCCGTTCCACGCGCAGCTTGTCCGCGCCAAAGCGCACCACTTCAATGCCGAGATAGTCATCCGTGAAGGCAAGCTCATCGCGAAACGGCACGAAGCTGTCATGATCGCGCAGCAAGCGCGCGCAGGATGTTCGCCAGCCGCACAATCATCTCCCGCGCCATCTCCGGATGAAACCGCACCAGCGAACCAATCGAGTTCAGCGTGTTGAACAAAAAGTGCGGATTGATCTGGCGCTGCAGCGCGTCCAGGCGCGCTTCCAGCAGCAGGCGCTTCTGTTCCTCCAGCTTCTGCTCGATCTGGATCGCATTCCATATCTTCAGCGGAATCCCCACCACCACCGCAGGACATGCATAGATCGCCAGCCGCACCACCCAGCTGCGCGTATTGAGCACGAACAGAAGATGCGGATACAGCTTCGCAATCTCCATCCGGATCATCTGCATCACGACGATCAGCGCCAACAGCAGAATCTGTCGGTCCAGCCGCGGCCGCCGCAGATTGCGCCGCACCCAGCGGTAGATGCTCAGGTCGATAAACGGAGAGAACGACCAGACATCTTCCGGCTCCACCAGCCGCCCGTAAAGCCCCGCCACCAGCGCCACGCATAAGTTGAATGGCAGCGTCAGGTACTCGCCGTGCAGCATGGCCGGAATCGCCAGAACCGTCCCGCCCACCATCGCCCACCACGGTCCCAGCAGCACGCCCAGGATGATCGTCGTCTCAAATCCGTTGTCAGCCGCCAGGAAGTTCGGCACCGTGACTCGCGCCCACACGCCAAGCGTCAGCGGGATGCAGATGCACGCCAGCAATCCGATCGTCTCGCCGGCGCTGCGATCTTCCGAAAACAGCAGCCGCTTAAAGACGCGCGACCGCGCCAGCGCGCTGGATACCGCCGCAGCGATGCCCAGCTTGATCAGCAGCGAAATCCAGACCAGCTTCGGGTCGTACATATGCAGAAGTGGATTGCTCAAGTGGTCCCGGGCCCTCGAACTATAATCTACGCATGTCCTCCATCATGGTCAGCAAGATAGCGGAGGCCGACTTCCCCTCCCGCTGGGGACATTTCCGCATCCACGGCTTCGAAGGCGTCATCGCAGAGCCCGAGCCCTGCCGCCCCGGCGATCCGCCGCCCGTCCGCCGCGTCGAAGGCTGCGTCGCCCTCGTACTGGGCAATATCCATGCGGCGCCTCCCCTGGTCCGCATTCACTCGCAGTGCCTCACAGGAGATGTCTTTGGTTCCCTGCGCTGCGACTGCCGCCAGCAGTTCGAGCTCGCCATGGAGCGCATCGTCGACGAAGGCGCCGGCATCCTCATCTACGAGCAGCAGGAAGGCCGCGGCATCGGATTGATGGCCAAACTCCGCGCCTACGAGCTGCAGGACAAAGGTCTCGATACCATCCAGGCCAATCTCGAGCTCGGCTACAAGGCCGATTGCCGCATCTTCGAAATTCCGGCAAAGGCGCTCAAGCTGTTGAACGTGCACGCCGTACGGCTCATGACCAACAACCCCGAGAAAATCGCCGCGCTCGAAGAGCAAGGCATTCGCGTGGTCGAGCGCATCTCCGCCGAAGTCCCTCCCGCATCGCCGCTCGCCGAGCGCTACCTCGAAACCAAGCAAGCGCGCATGGGCCACCTCTTCACTGGGACGCAGGCGAAGTAGAAGCCCGCACCAATTTCGCCGTCGTCACCATCTGCCCCGTATGCCGCTGCGTGTGATCGGCAACGTGCACCAGCAGGCCGCCGACACTCGTAGGCAGCCGTTTGCGCCCGACAAAGCGCGGGGCCTCCAGATCCGCTCCGGCAAAGGCGCGGATACGCTCGGCAGCGCGCTCCATGGATTCTCCAAACTGCAGCAACAGCGTCCGCGAGGCAGCGCGCCCGCCGGCTCCGCTTCCCGCTTCATCTCCGCCATTTGCTCTTCGCTTAACTCGCGTCCCTCGGCATAAGTCAGCAGGCGATCCACGCTGCCGCTGATATGCCGCAGATGAAAGGCCACCGGCGGCAAACCCATCGGCCGCGTGTTCAGCTCCAGCCCAGTCAGTTCCCCGCACCACCGCTCCGCATCTTCGCGCGCCAGCTCCAGCGCATGCAGCACCGCACGGATCACCGCCGGTACCTCGGTCAGCGTGCCGCGCAGCCACGGTTCCGGAAGTTGTGCCCCTGTCGTCGCCATATCCGTTACAACCCTTTCTTCGCGCGAAACTCCCGCACCACTTCGGCGGGATCGCGATGCTGTCCATCCACCGCCTCGTTCATCGCCTGCATCTCCTCCGCGCTGATCTTCCCGGCAAGCTCAGCCACGGCTGCGCGCATCGCTGGGCCAGCGCCGATACGCGTCTTCGCGAAACAACGGCACCGCGTCATACGGCGGAAAGTAGTGCCGGTCATCCGCCAGTATGGTCAGGCCCAGCGCGCGGATCGGCCCATCGGTCGAGTTGCCCGCAATGATGTCCACCTGCCGCTGCTCGATCGCGCGATACAGCAGCCCCAGGTCCATGGTGCGCGGCGACCCCGCAAATTTCAATCCGTACGCCGCCTCGAGCCCGCGCAAGCCATCCGGCCGCTCTTCAAATTCATAGCCCACGCCAAGCTTCCACTCGGGCGCGACCGCGCCAGCCTGGCTCAAGGTCGCAACATGCAGCCGCTTCGCATCGTCGCCCCGCACGATCATCGCAAAAGTATTCTCGAACCCCAGCGAGTCACCCGCATCGACGCCGTATCGCTGCCGGTAGAGCCGCTGCACTGTCTTGAGAACCCGCGCGCGGTCCTTGTCCACCGGCTGCTTCAGGATCGCGGTCAGCGCAGTGCCCGTGTACTCCACATAACCATCGATGCGCCCAGCCTCCAGCGCCTGCTGGCAAATGTAACTGCCGGCGAGATAAAAGCGCCGGTCCACCTTCAGCCCGGTCCGCGCCTCGATGTGCTGCGCCAGCAACTCCCCCAGCACCACCTGCTCGGTAAAGTTCTTCGCGCCAATCACCGGCCGGTTCGGCCGTGGAGGCGCGCAGCCCACAGCGCATGCCATCCCCGCGGCGCCAAGCGCGGCGCAAAATGCTCTGCGATTCACGGCCGCCCCGCGCCCGGTGTGCGCAGCTTCCATTCCAGCAGCCCCAGCAGCCCATCCGCAGCCAGCGCCAGCAGCGCCGCCGGCACCGCCCCGGCAAGCACCAGCCGGTTATCCACCGAGGCCACGCCGCGAAAGATAAACTCGCCCAGGCCGCCCGCACCCACGGCTGCGGCAATCGTTGCGATGCCCACGCACATCACCGTCGCCGTGCGCAGCCCTGCCAGGATGAACGGCATCGCCAGCGGCAGCTCCACCTTCCGCAATCGCTGCCAGCCCTGTCATGCCGACGGCGTGCGCAACATCCATCACCGTCGCGTCCACTCCGCTGATGCCTGCATACGTGTTGCGAACGATCGGCAGCAGCGCGTATGCCACCAGCGCCACAATCGCGATGCGCGCGGCACGCTCGCCGATAAACGGCAGCGGCAGCAGGAAACCGAACATCGCCAGGCTGGGGATGGTCTGCAGTGTGTTCACCACGCCCAGCACCGGCCGCGCCAGCCCGCGCTTCCGCGCCAGCAGGATACCCAGCGGCACCGAAATCACTGTGGCAAAGAGCATCGCGACGCCCGTCAGCCACAAGTGCTCCAGCGTCAGCGTCGTGATCTCATCCCAATGCTGCTCAAGAAAGCCGCCCGTCGCGCTCACCGATGCGCCTCCGCCCCGCGATGCACTGCGCGCACATACGCCTGCACCGCCGGTACCGTAGAGGAGAGAAACTCGCCCGCCGGCAGATTCGCAGCGATGCGGCCCTCATCGATCAGCACAATTCGCTCCGCCAGGTAGAGCGCCTCATCCAGATCGTGCGTCACCAGCAGCACGGTCGTGCGCGCCCCGCTGCCCAGCGCCTTGGTTGTCAGGCCTCGCAGCACATCCTGCATCTCGGCGCGCGTCAGCGGATCGAGCGCGCCGAACGGCTCGTCCATCAGCAGGATGTCCTGCCCGCGCAGCCAGCGCCCGTGCCAGTCCCACCCGCTGCCGCTGTCCTCCGGATAATTCATGCGGCATGCGCTCGGCGAACTCCTCCGCATGCAGGCCCACCATTTCGAGCAGCGCATGTGCCCGTTCGCGGATTGCAGCTCGCGGCCTGCCCTCGATCTCCAGCACCAGCCCGACATTGCGCTCCACATTGAAATGCGGAAACAGCCCGGTCTCCTGGATCACATATCCAATCGATCGCCGCAGCGCAATCGAGTCCTGCTCGGCCACGGAACGCCCGCGCACCAGCACTTCGCCGCTGCTGATGCTGTTCATTCGGTTCACAGCTCGCAGCAGCGTCGTCTTGCCCGATCCGCTCTTTCCCAGCAGCGCGACCGTGGTGCCCCCCGCCACCTGGAGCGAAAGGTCCTCGAGCAGCGCACGTCCGTCCGGCAGGCGATAGGTCACATCGCGGAACTCGATTGCCGCCGGCGCCTCCATCCCTGCCTCCCGAAGTACAAAGGCCGGGAATATTCCCGGCCTCGCTCATTTCACAAATTCCGGCAGCTACTCCATGCCCTCATCGTCTCCGTCGGTGTTGTCCTCCAGCACATCGGCTGGAACCGGCGCGCTCATCGCGCTCTCCGGCGTCGGCGCGGGCTGACCCTTGACGCGCACCACGGTGATCTTCGAGAAGCCTTCCTTGAAACTGGGCGGCCGCAGGCGCTCCGCCATTTTGTGCATCGTCTCGTCGCTCACCGTGCGCTCGCGCCGCTGGTTCCGCTCCATGCAGACCTCGAACGGCACATCGAAGAAGACCGCCTGTACCTCATAGCCGAAGCTCTTCGCCATCTTGATCCACTGCCGCCGCTCATGCGGTGACAGGTTCGTCGCGTCCACGTAGTTCCATGGCATCTTCGCGATCAGGCGCGCGCGCAAGAGCGATCGCAGTGTCGAGAAGACGAGCCCCTGGTAGCGCTGCTCCGTGATGTCGTCAAACAGGATCGTCCGCAGCAGGTCGCTCGACAGCGGCGTCACGGCGCGCCGCTTGAACCAGGTCGTCTTCCCCGAGCCCGGCAGCCCGATCGTCAGCACCACAAAGCCGCGCGCAGGCCGCGCAGCACTGGGCGGCTCCGGCGGCACCGCCGAAGGCGATTCCGGCTGCGTTTCAACAACCAGTTTTCCTTCCGGGACCGGAGCAGCCGATGCACTCGGCAGATCCCGCGTCACCATCGGTTGCAGCATCGCTCTCGCGAGCTACATCGTCCAGATCTTCTCCCACCACGGGCACCTCCTTCACCCGTCCACCCGGCTTCGCATCGGATTTCGCGCGCGGCTGCGTCGTCGCAGGAGCCGGGTAGTCGCCGCTCGCGTAGTTGGGCTGCAGAGGTGCAGGCTGGTTCACAGGCAGTTCCTGCCCGATTTTTCCGGTTTGCTCGGACAGGTTGGGGGCGCGTTTGGAGCGTCGTCTCATCGGTCTATCGGCCTGGAGCATTTCTCCTGTAGGTGTACAGGGTGGAACGGATATGTATGCAGCTCTTCGTGAAGAAAAGCTGCGCAGAACAGACCTCGGGTACTGCACGGCAACAGGAGAAATGCTCTGCGTGAATCGTACACAGGTCGCGCTGCTGTCGCAATAACTGTGCAACTACACCGTCCCGTTTCAAGTGAAGTGCTAGCATCGAAATGGAAACCGTGAACATCGCGCAGTATCGCCGGCATTTGGGTCGGCTTCGCGACACTTCCCATCACCACCCTGAGGAGACTTTATTTAGATGGCTGTGAAGGTAGGCATCAACGGCTTCGGCCGCATCGGCCGCAACGTTTTTCGCGCTTCGCTCGGCAACTCCCAACTCGAATTCGTTGCTGTCAACGACCTCACCTCGCCCGCGACTCTCGCGCACCTGCTCAAGTACGACTCCATCCTCGGCAACCTGCCCCATGACATCACCGCCGGCGAAGACTACATCGCCGTCGATGGCAAGAAGATTAAGGTCTTCGCCGAGCGCGACCCCGCGAAGCTCGACTGGTCCTCCGTCGGCGCGCAGGTCGTCGTCGAATCCACCGGCCACTTCACTGACGCCACCAAGGCCAAGGCCCACCTGCAGGGCACGGTCAAGAAGGTCATCATCTCCGCTCCGGCCACCAATGACGACCTCACCGTCGTTCTCGGTGTGAACGAGAACAAGTACGATCCCAAGGCGCATCACGTCATCTCGAACGCGTCCTGCACCACCAACTGCCTGGCGCCCTTAGCGAAAGTACTGGATGAAGAATTCGGAATCATCCAGGGCCTGATGAATACCATCCACAGCTACACCAACGATCAGGTCACGCTCGACTTCCCGCACAAGGATCTCCGCCGCGCCCGTGCCGCCGCCCTGTCGATCATCCCGACATCGACCGGCGCCGCCAAGGCCCTGCATCTGGTGCTCCCGCAGCTCAAGGGCAAGCTCGACGGCTTCTCGCTGCGCGTTCCCACACCGGTCGTCTCGGTCGTCGATCTCACCGTCACGGTGGAGAAGCCGGTCAGCGTCCAGAGCGTGAACGATGCGCTCAAGAAGCACGCCGCCGGCCCGCTCAAGGGCATCCTCGGCGTCGAGGAGCACGAGCTCGTCTCGGCCGACTACAAGGGCAATCCCCTCTCCTCCATCATCGACGCGCCGCTCACCAAGGTGATCGGCAACATGGTGAAGGTGATCTCCTGGTACGACAACGAGTGGGGCTACTCCAACCGGGTCCGCGACCTGGTCCTCTTTCTCGAAAAGAAGGGCCTGTAACCAGTCGCAGCCGCAGTCCGGACAGCGAGCGCCCGCAATGGGCGCTCTGCTGTCGCAATGCGTGCAATATTGAGACATACGCATTTGTGATCCCGGGCCGCAGTTTCCATGCACGATTCACCGACCCGCGGAGCACCTGGCACAGAACATGCCGGCACGACAGAACATCTCGGGCAGCTCTCCCTTCGAACCGGTGATCGGCTTCTCGCGCGCGGTCCGCATCGGCAATACCGTGCATGTCTCCGGCACCGGCCCGGTCGGCGCCGACCAGGCCTCCGTCGAAGAACAGACCCGTCAGGTCTTCAAGATCATCGATCAGGCGCTTCACGGGGCCGGCGCAACACTCCGCGATGTCGTGCGCACCCGCATGTACCTCACCCACGCTGCAGACTGGGAAATCGTGGGCAAGGTCCACGGTGAGCTCTTCGCCAACGTCCGGCCCGCTGCGACCATGGTGGTGGTCGCCGCACTTCTCAATCCCTCATGGCGCATCGAAATCGAAGTCGAAGCCGTTCTCGATCGCGCGGAAGGTTAAGCTTCTAGTCATGCACATTCCCTCGATTCGCAGCCTCGCCGACGGCACCAACCAGTTGCAGCACCAGCATGTGCTCATCCGGGTCGATTTCAACGTGCCGCTCTCCGAGGACGGCACCGAAATCCTCGACGATACCCGTATCCGCGAGACGCTGCCTACTATTGAGTTCGTGCTCCGTCACCGCGGCAAGGTCATTCTCTGCTCGCACCTCGGCCGCCCCAAGGGCAAACCAAATCCCAAATACAGCCTGCGGCCTATCGTGGACCGGCTCCGTGTCATGCTCGATCACACCATCGGCGAGCAGGTGAATGTCGCCTTTGCGCCGGATTGCATCGGCGACCTCGCTCGCGAGCTGGCGAACAAGCTCGAAGACGGCAAAGTGCTGCTGCTGGAGAACCTGCGCTTCCACGCCGAAGAGGAAGCCAATGATCCTGCATTCGCAAAGAAGCTGGCCGCGCTCTGCCAGGTCTACGTGAACGATGCCTTCGGCTCCGCGCATCGCGCCCATGCCTCCACAGAAGGCGTCACTCACTTCGTCCAGCACGCCGTGGCCGGGCTGCTCATGGAAAAAGAGCTCAACTACATGGGCAAGGCGCTCACCAATCCGGCAAAGCCCTTCATCGCGATCCTCGGCGGCGCAAAGGTTTCAGACAAGATTGAAGTCATCGAGAACCTGCTCACCAAGGTGAACGCCATCCTCATCGGCGGCGGCATGGCTTACACCTTCCTCAAGGCCCAGGGCCTCGAAGTGGGCAAATCGCTCGTCGAAATAGACAAGCTCGACCTCGCGCGGCAGGTCATGGCCACCGCAAAGAGCCGCGGCGTCCGTTTCCTTTTGCCGGTCGACCACGTCCTGGCAAATCGGTTTGCCCCGGACGCCAAGACCAAAAGCGTCGAAGGCGACGAGCCCTTTCCCGCGGAATGGATGGGCCTCGACATCGGCCCCAAGACCGTGGACCTCTTCGCCGGCGAGATCGCCGAAGCCGGCACCATCGTATGGAACGGCCCTATGGGCGTCTTCGAAATGCCGGCATTTGCTCATGGCACCGTCGCCATTGCCGAACTGGTTGCGGGCAACCGGGACGCCATCTCGATCGTAGGCGGCGGGGATTCCGTTTCCGCCATCAAACAAGCTGGGGTAGCAGATCGTATTACCCATATATCCACAGGGGGCGGCGCTTCTCTCGAATTCCTTGAGGGCAAAGCGCTTCCCGGGGTTGAAGCATTACGAAAGAAGCCGTAATCTGCTAGATGTCCTTGTCCCCCGGGGCTGATGAGGAATTTTGCCGTGCCTTCAGTCTTTTTGCTGAACGCCGCCATCCTGTTTAGTGGCGTCGTCGCGTTCATCATCGCGGGCTTTGCAGGGACCTTCGTACGTTCCCTGCATCCCTGGCGCTACAGGCTCATGCTGGCGCCGCTTGGGTTCGTCGTATGCGGTGGAATCAGTATTTCCGCGGAGCAGCACCTGCTGCGCTGGATCGAGCATGGCCACCTCCAGCACTCGCTCAGTTCAGGCATCGTCCAGGGCGTTGTTCTCCTCATCGCCGGCCTCTGCGGCCTGCTCGCCGGCCTCGGCCTGGGATCCAGCCTCGACCGCACCTTCCCCGATGTGCACAGTTATTCCATCGCAAACTACTGGGGACCCCGCGAAAGCAAACCCCGCGCCCGCAAAGCCAAAATCGTTCCCATTTCTAACGGCCGCCAGTCCGGCATTGTCCCGCAGATCAAAGCCATCTCCCACCGCGACTGAGTTCGTCCTCCCTGAGCTCTTTCACCATCTTCGAAGGTAAAGCGGGACGAAACGGAAGAATCGTCATCCCAACCAGAGCGGCAAAGCCGCCCTGCCGCCTCCGCGTGGACCCATCACTCGTTATCATGACTCGTGATTCTGTCGCAGACCGCAAAGGAAAAGGCGCTCCACAGTAGAGAGCGCCAAGGGGGTTCAGGAGACTTTCGCAACCCAGACTACGGGCTGCCGCGGCTGGTGTCTTCGGCCCAGCGAATGGTTTTGTTCTCCATCCCTGGATGGAACCCGCAACAAAAGTGGCGCTCCCGATATGAGGAGCGCCGTATGCGTTTCCAGGAGACGCGAAACTTACAGAGGCATCATGCCTCATCTCTACGCAAATTACAAGAACGATTTTGTAGAGGAATTTCCGACTCTTTACGCAATCGATAACGCTCGGCGGCCATTGCAACAACGACAAAAGAAACAAACGATTGTGTTCCGCACTTTTCGCACCAGGCAGTACGATTCCCGAAACGGAGCCACCGTGCCGCTCGCGAGTCGACAATTTGCCACTTACACCGTTGCATTCTGCTACTCTGGAAATGAGGCACCAGAGCCACGGTTTTCAACCGTGGCTCTTCCTGTCTCTAAGTCCTTTGTTTAGACATCTTTAGGCCTTAAGTCCTTTAGATCACCACACTTAGGCCACCTGACGCCCGATAAGGCTTGCGGAATCAGTTCGTTACGATGATTTCCACAGCAGGGGTGGGGGAGGGGTCCCCCCCTCAGACCGGCTCCATCACCGTGTCGCCTTCGCCCGGCGCCAGGAAGCGGTTCGCATCCAGTCCATGCTGCCGCGTGTACAGGTCGTAGTACCGGCCGCCCAGCGCGTACAGCGTCTCGTGCGTGCCGTGCTCCACGATCTGCCCCGCTTCGACCACCAGGATCTGGTCGGCGCGGCGGATGGTCGAGAGCCGGTGCGCGATCACAAACGTGGTGCGCCCCTGCATCAGGAAGCTGAGCCCATGCTGGATCATCGCCTCGCTCTCTGAATCGAGCGACGAGGTCGCCTCGTCCAGGATAAGGATGCGCGGCTCAGCCAGAATCGCCCGCGCAATGGAGAGCCGCTGCCGCTGGCCGCCGGAAAGCTTCACCCCGCGCTCACCCACGATGGTGTCGTAGCCATCGGGAAAGCGCTCGGCGAACTCGTCCACGCGCGCAATGGCGCAGGCATGCAGCAACTGCTCCTCGGTCGCATCGGGGCGCGAGAATTTCACGTTCTCCCGCACCGTGCCATCGAACAGGAACGACTCCTGCAGCACCACGCCAAGCTGGCCGCGGTAGCTGTCCAGCTTCACCGTCGAGAGATCGACGCCATCCACCAGGATCGAGCCCGAGTCCGGCGCGTGGAAGGCGCAGATCAGGCTGATGATCGTGGATTTGCCTGAGCCCGAAGACCCGACCAGCGCCGTCACCGAACCCGGCTCGGCATGGAACGAGATGCCGTGCAGCACCGGCTTGTCCGCCTCGTACGCGAAGCGCACATCGTTGAACCGCACATCTCCTCTGACCGGGGGCAGGTCGATGACGCGCCCCGGCTCGTCATACTCCTGCTGCTCGCTCAAAATTTCGCCCGTGCGGTCCAGGCCGGCAATCGCCTCGGTAAGCTGCGTGCCGACATTCACCACCTGAAAGATCGGAGCCACCATGAAGGCCAGGAACATCGTGTACTCGACATAGCCGCCGGTTGTGATCTTGTTGGCCAGCGCCTGCCGTCCGCCCAGGAACATGACCAGCGAGCCCATCATTCCCACCACGCCGGTCGATGCAAGCGACAGCACCGACGTCAGGGTCATCGTCTTCATCACGTTGTCCAGCAGGCGTTGCACGCCGCCGGAGAAGACTCCTGCCTCCCGGCCCTCGGCATGGTAGCCCTTCACCACCCGCACGCCGCCCAGTGACTCGGTGAGACGCCCGGTGACTTCGGCATTGATCTTTCCGCGCTCACGGAAGATCGGCCGCATGATGCGCAGCGTCTTCTGCAGCAGCGTGGCGAACAGAAGGATCACGGTGAAGATGATGAGCGTGATCATGGGGCTGATCTTCATCAGCACCACGAACGCGATCAGCGCGGTGATGATGCCGCCGATGAAGTCCACCAGTCCGGTGCCGATCAGGTTGCGCACGCCCTCGACGTCGGTCATGATGCGCGACACCAGCACGCCGGTGCGGTTCGCGTCGTAGAAACTCACCGACAGCCGGCCGATGTGTTGCTGCACCTTCTGGCGCAGTTCGGCGATCATGCGCTGCGCCGCCTTGGAGAGCAACTGCGTGAGCGCGAACGAGGTGGAGGCCTGAACGGCGGTGGCCGTCAGCACCACGGCGATAATCGGCAGCAGCAGATGTCCGTGCCGCTTGGAGAGCACACCATCGACGAAGGGCTTCGACGCGGCGGGCAGCACCAGGCCGCAGATGCGGTTGATGATCATCAGCACGAAGCCCAGCGCCAGCAGCCAGCGCCGCGGCCGGATGAGCTGCCACACCTGCGGCCACGCCTCAGTCAGCTTCGGCTTCGCGGGCGGCCTGGTGTCTCCGGCGCGATTCGCGTTGCGCGGCGAAGTGGTGCGCTCCGCTTTGCCGGAAATGCCGCCGCCATGCCGCATGCTTTGCATCGGAACGCCTATGCCCGCGCGCGTCGCGCCGCAATAAAGGAGCGCACGCACAGCAGCACGAAAATCAGGCAGAGAATGCTGGTCGCCGACTGCACCTCAGCCGCCATTCTGTGCCCAACCGCGATGCCCGCGACTGCGTCCTGGTGATGTCCGCTGAGATAGCCGCCCATTGCGATCAGCCCGGGAATCGTGCCCAGAAAGCCAAGCAGCCCCAGCGTGACGGCGATATGCATCGCCAGCATGCGGCGCTTCTGGTCCTCCGTATTCGCGACGGCCCCAAGCACCACCAGCAGAATGCCAAGCACGACCGGGATGAATGCGTGCCAGAAATGCGTCTCCACGTACCCGTACACACCGACCAGCGCAATCAGGACGCCGAAGATCATCGCAAGTTTAGCCATATAGATCTTCAGGATAGATGAACCGGAAGCGGCTAAGGATGCGATTCCGCAGCGCGCACCGCATCCATAATCTCCCGCACAGCCTCGTCCGGCGGCCGGTCGCCGGCGACGCGGATTGCGTCCCGCGGCGTTTCGAGCGTCGCAATCTGGCTGTCCAGCAGCGCCGGGCTCATGTAGTGGTTCTTCCGCGCGGCCAATCGCTCCTCCAAAACCTCGCGCGACACTTCGAGCAGCACGAAGTGCAGCACCGTGGCGGGAATCCCTGCCGACAGCTCATCCCGATACGTCTGCTTCAGCGCCGAGCAGGCCAGAACGCCGCTGGTTCCGCTCCGGTACCAGCCCAGCAGCACCTCATGCAGGCTGGCCAGCCACGGCGCGCGGTCCTCATCCGTCAGCGGGATGCCGGCGTGCATCTTCGCCTTGTTCGCGTCCGAGTGGTAGTCGTCACCTTCGGCGTACTCCCAGTGCTCGGCCGCAGCCAGCCGGGTGCCGATCGTCGTCTTGCCGCTCGCCGTTACCCCCATCAGGACGAGAATCACGCCTTTGCACCCCCGGCCGCCTTCTTCAGTTCATTCAAAACATCCTCCGGCTTCCAGTCGTTCGTGGGATACCACTGCGCGACCGTTCCATCCGGCGCAATGACCACGGTCGAAAGCGAATGCGTGATGGTGTGATTCTCCCCCGGCGTAGCGCCCACGTCGAAGAACTGGAGCAGCTTCGGCAGATCTGCTTTCGAGGGCGCCGCGAAATCCCAATGCCCGAACTTCTCCTTCGTGTAGTTGCCGGTGTACGCCTCGCCATAGCTGCGCAGCACCGCCGGCGAATCGTACGCCGGATCGAAGCTGACGCTCAGCAGGTGCGTCTTCTTATACATTGCAGGATCGGCCTGCAGGCTCTTGTCGATCGCTGCGAAGTTGCGGCTCATGCGCGGGCAGTAGTCGGAGAGCGGACACCGCGTGTAGATGAAGGTGACGAGCAGCGCCTTCCCGCGAAATTGACGGAAGCTGATCTGGCGCCCGCTCTGGTTGACCAGGTGAAAATCCGGCACGGCATCGCCCGGCGCGGGAACATGATACTGCGCCTGTGGCTTGTAGTCCGGCTGCGCCTGCGCCGTGATCACGATCTGGTCGAGCACCGTGTTGTCATCGCCCACCAGCAGAACGCCCGTCATGTGATCGCCCGGATGCAGGTCCTGCAGCACATTCGCGTCCTTCACCTTGTAGGGCATGGTCATGGCTTCCATGAACCCGGGAATGGCTTCGGAATCGACCGTGACCTCGCCATGTGCCGGATCAGTTCCGACAATGATTCCCTTCACCGCATACTGCTTCACTGGCCCGCTCGGCGCAGTGGCCTGCGGCCGGGAATTGCTATGACATCCTGCCAGCGGCAGCACAAGCGCCAGCCCGCACAGCAGGCTCCGCACAACTTGTCTCATCTCATCTCCTTCTTTGATTGTGCCACTTCGCTAAAAATGAAAGCGGTAGCGCGCCTCCACCGAGAGCATCCGCGGATCGCCCACGTGGCTGCCGCCAAAGGTGTTGCTCAGATCCACCTGGTAGCGCTTGTTCGTGATATTGGTGCCGATGGCGCGGATCGTCCACCGCTCGCCGATGTCCTTGTTCAGCGCAAGATCAAAGGTGCGGTAGCTCGGCAGATGCGCCGGGCCATCGCCATTCAGGAATCCCGAGCCATACACAAAGTCGAAGGCAGCCGTCGTTCGCCATGGCAACGCGCCGTCGAAGCCGGCGGTCAGCGAGTTGCGCTGGTCGTGATCCAGATAGAAGCCCTCTTCCGGCGGTGAGAAGTCGGTGAGCCCGCCCGTCACCGCTCCAAAGCCCGCGGCCTGCTGGTTGGAATAGATAAGGTGCGCATGCGTGTGACGGAACAGCTCGGGCGAATGGACGTTCGCCTCCCAGCCCCGGATGCGCGCGCGATCGATGGTGAGCGGGAAGAACAGGTTGGAGTTGCCGATCGCATCGTGATCGAAGAAGTTCTTCGCTCTGGTTTGAAAATTATCGAACGACGCAGTCCATCCGCGAAACGGGATCACAAGTCCCACGTCGTATTGCTCGTCCCGCTCGCCGTGCAGCGGCAGAAATCCGAGGTCCTGCGTTTGGGCAAACTCCAGCACCGGCCCCGTCACTGTATCGAGCGGCGGCGCCTGGTAGAAGCGCGAGTACGAGCCGCGCAGCACCCAGCCAAGCCGCGGCACCGTGATAGCCGTGCCCACACGCGGGTCCCACGCATGCTCGCTGAAGCTGCCGTCGAAGTAGGTGAAGCGCACGCCGCCGTTCACCACCCACCACGGCGTCACCTTCCACTGCTCATCGACGAATGCAGCATCCACCTGTCCGTGCGGGGTGATGGTCTGCCGGAATGGCGTTACGCTGGCGTCGGTCGATGTAACAGCAAAATAGCTATTGTCCTGCTGGCCGAAGGCATACACGCCGGCGCGGAAGTTGCTCGGCCCCTTCACCTGCGAGAACACCGCCTGGCCGCCTTCGTAGTACGAGACGCGATCGTCGGTTGTGCTCAGCGGATCGGTCACGCCGCCCACGTATGCGGCGCGATTCGAGTGGAAGAACGGCGAGACGGTCAGCAGCGTGCCCGGCCCGAAGGAGTGCGTCCAGGACGTGATCAGAAACCCATCCTGCTCGCGGTCGCGATCGCGGATCCCCGCGGCCTGCTGATCGGGATCGTTCGGCACCTGGTAGAAGTCCCCGCGAAACCCTCCGTCCAAACGGAACTGATCCTGCGGCGTTTTGTTGAAAATCAGCGAAGTAAAGCCTCCGCCTCCACTGCCCATGTTGTGCAGGTTTTTGAATGTTGGCGGGGCAAGCGCGTAATCCGTGCGGTTGCCGTTGCCGCTCACATACCAGGCAAACCGCTCGGAATGATTGCCGAAGCTGATCTGGTCGTTGGTCGAGTTGTAGGTGCCGTAGCTGGCAACCAGCTTCTCCCTGCCGGTCGCGCTCGAAGCCAGTGCGCGTTGCTACGTTGAAGACACCATAGGTGCGGTCGCCGTAGTCCGCGCTGTAGCCGCTGGTGCTCGCCTCCAGGTAATCAATATCCTTGGGATCGAACTGCGGTCCGACGTTGGTGGCAATGTTGGTGTTGGGCAGCGGCACGCCGTCGATCGCCCATGTCACCTGGTGTCCGCCGCGTACGTGAAGCTGATCGTGGACCATGTAGGAGCCCGGCACGAACTGCGTGATGACGCGCAGGCTGTTGCTCTGGTCCATGCCCGCGTAGCTTTCGATTTGCCGCCGCGCGATCGTCGTCTCTGTCGCCGGGGTCACCGTCTGCAACGGAGCCGCTTCGTCGGTGACACGCACGGTTTCATGCGGCCCGGCCGGAGCAAGCTCAAAGTGCAGCACCGGCGCGCTCCCGCTGTGTACCAGCAGTTGCTGCTGCTCGGCGGCAAATCCCGGCGCGGTCACGGTCAGCCGGTACTCGCCAATCGGCAGCGAGGTGACCTCGAATGCGCCGGCCGCATCGCTCTCGACCTGGGTACGGTACTGCGATGTGACCGCGGTAATTTCTATGTGCGCACCGGCGATGGGCCGATGCGATGGATCATGCACGATACCGCGCACCGTCGCCAGCACTGTCGCGCCGGCGCTCTGTACAAAGCACAACATGACGCACAACGGCGTCGCAGCGAGTACAACTCGCCCTGCTCTTCCTTCGAACACAGCCTGTCTCCTTCATGCATTCCGTTGCTTGGAGTGCGCGGGGATATACCCCTCTCGCAATGCGAGCGGAGTTCGGACCCACGCAGAAGGAACGTTAGGCGAAGGAAGGAGGCGCGCGGGATGCCGGGAGTCCCGCAAGAAATGCCGATAACACAGCATGCTCTGCAGAAGACGTCTTCAATGTCCGCAAAGCACAGGCAAGTCCGGGCTGCATCGCCGGCAGATACGGCACCAGCAGAATGGCGGCGTGCGACAGGTTGGCAAATGGGCAGCCCGCTCCGCGCCAGCGCGGGAGCGTTGCCCGACTGCGGTCCTGCCATGCAGTGATGTGCGCCATGCACGCGGCAGCAGGCGGGCAGCAGCAACTGCGGCCGCGCCAGCTCAAGCGCGGTCGCGCCCGGAACCAGCAGCAACATCCAGTACATCAGCAGGTTGGCGATAAGCCGCTGCATCCTCTGCAGTCTAGTCCATTTCCGCAATATCCCGCACCCGCCAGCGCCGTTACACTTACTATCGGGACGTGATGCGACGCGGAACGGGACTGCCGGTCAGTATGCGCGAGCTGTTGGGCCGGGGCGGCATCATCCTGACCGGGAACGCGCGCGCCGCACGCGCACTGCACCGCCTTTACGCGGAGACTATGCAGGCAGCAGGCGCAGTCGCCTGGCCCGCTCCGCAGATCCTCGATCTCCATTCCTGGCTCGCCGAACAGTGGAACTCATTGCTCCTGACCGGGACGGAGGACCGTCTGCTGCTGAACGACCTTCAGGAGCGCGCGCTGTGGGAAAGCCTTATTGCGCCGGCGATCAGGAAGTTTTCGCTGGTTGACCCCGCGCGGATGGCCGAGCTCGCCCACGATGCCTATGCGCTGCTGGCGAACTACAGCAGCCTGGGCCGGCTGAACGACTCAATGTGGATGGCCGATGCGTCCGCCGAACCTGAAATCTTTCATCGATGGGCGCGTGACCTTTCAGCAGGAGTGCACGCGCCAACGCTGGATACCCTGTTGCGAGCTCATCGAAGCTGTGACGCATGCCTTCCAGTGGGGCACGCTCGCGCCGCCGAAGGAGATCGGATGGATTGGCTTCGATCGCGAAACACCCGCAGAACAGGCACTGCGCACAGCACTCGCAGCCCGCGGCGCGGCACAGCGCGACCTGATCTGGGAGATCGATCAACCCACCCCGCCGGTTCTGTACGCCGCGCAAAGCGAGCGTGACGAGACCACAGCGTGCGCGGAGTGGGTACGGACGCGACTGGCCTCCCATCCCCAATCGCGCATCGGGATCCTGATGCCGGACCTGGCGGCCCGTCGTCCGCAGCTTGAGCGCGAGCTCTATCGCGTCCTGAGCCCTGAGCGATTTGCCATCAGCGCAGGCCCGGCGCCGAGTCTCCCGTTCGAATTTTCTCTCGGCCAGCCGCTCGCGCAGGTGCCATTGGTACATGCCGCGTTGCTCCTATTACGCTGGCTGCACACGCCGCTCATGCAACAGGAGCTCTCGTGGCTGCTCCTCTCCAGCACACTCGGCGCAGCACAGGGCGAAGTCGCCCGTGACGCGCTGGCGCAGCTCGACGCAAAACTGCGCAATCAGCGCTGCGCTCCGCCTGAGCTGACGCTGGAATCGTTTCTGCGGCAGCCGCAGGGCGGTGCTCCGGCGGCAACCGCGCTACATCGCGATCTGGCAGCATGCTGCAGCAGCATCGCCGCGGCCCTCGACAGGCCACGGCGGGCGAATGGCTGCGTCGCATCGCCCGGCTGCTCGAGTCAGCGCGATGGGGCGAGCGCTCCGATGCATCGAGCGTCCTCTTCCAGGCGCGCGAAGCATGGGAGCGAATGCTTGAACAGGTGGCATCGCTCGACTTGTTCGCGAAGGAACCTCTTCCCTACAAGAAGCTGCTCGAAATTCTGGAGCGCACCGCGCAGGAAACGATCTTCGCGCCGGAGTCGGAAGATGCGCCTGTGCAGGTGATGGGTGCCTACGCCGCTTCCGGCCAGTCGTTTGACGCCGTCTGGTTTCTTGGCGCCACCGACACAGCCTGGCCCGCTGCCGGTCGTCCAAATCCGCTGCTGCCCATCGCACTTCAGCGCGAGCTGGGCATGCCGCACGCATCCGCAGCCGAGAACTCTGCGCTTGCCCACCACGTGATGGCGCGCATCGCCGAGAGCTCAGGCGCAATCGTCTACTCCTATGCGCAGATGTCCGACGAATCCGTGCAGCGCCCTTCGCCGCTGGTGAGCAGTTTCGCTCCGGCAACATTCGCGGTCGCGGCTCCAGCTCCGCATACCATCTCGCTTGAGACTGTCGCGGATGACACATGGGTCCCCTTGCTCAACGCTGGCCTTTCCTCCGGCGGCCACACGCCGCTGAAGCGGCAGGCAGAGTGCCCGTTTCAGGCGTTTGTCTTCCAACGGCTGGCCGTGCGCGAGCTGCCAGTCGCCGGCCGCGGCCTCTCGCCTGCGGACCGCGGCAACCTGTTCCACAAGGTGATGCAGGGCGTCTGGTCAGAGGACATCGGCGGCTACACACATCTCACCAGCCATGCCGATCTGCTACATGCAACTGCCGCAGGCACACTTCGGCCTCTGGTCGCCGGGCACACAGCCGCGGCCATCCGCTGGCTCGGTGCCGAATGTGGAGACCCCTGGCAGCGCGCCTACCTAAAGGCCGAGGAGGAGCGCACCATCGATCTGGTGATGGACTGGCTCGCCATAGAGGCAAACTCGCCAGCCGTTCCATGTCGCTCAGGTAGAAGAAAGAAGCAGTATTTTTGTCGGAGAGCTTGCGCTGACCGTCCGCGCGGACCGCATCGACGATGTCGCGGGCGGCAAGCTGCTGATCGACTACAAGACCGGCGAGGTCTCCACCGCAAGCTGGGATGGCCCTCGTCCCGAGCAGCCGCAACTGCCGCTCTATGCAGCGTTCGGCCACGCAGACGATCTCGTCGGCGCGGTTTTCGCCCAGGTGCGCCGTCCAAAGCTGGTCTTTAAAGGACGAGTGGATGATCCGCGCGCCAACCTCTCCGAAAAACTCACAGCGAAGGACGCGCTGCTTATCGAGGCCTACGACCCCGAGATGGTTGAGCAGTGGCGCGGCACTCTCCTGAATCTCTCGGAGAGCTTCGTGCGCGGCGAGGCGCAGGTCGATCCGCACGTCTACCCCAAGAGCTGCCAGTACTGTCCGCTGGATGGCGTCTGCCGTGTGGTCGAGTTGCGTGGCACGCCTGTGCCGCCAGATACGGCGGACGAAGAGGACACGGAATGAGCGCGACGCGCATTCAGCCTCTTGTCTCCGACGCAGCGGAACGCGCACGAGCGCTCGATGCGCGCGAGTCCTTCCTGGTGCAGGCGCCCGCAGGCTCCGGCAAGACCGAGCTGCTTGTACTGCGCTATCTCGCGCTGCTGCCGCACGTCGAAGAGCCGGAACAGGTATTGGCCATCACTTTCACGCGCAAAGCCACTGCGGAGATGCGTGTCCGCGTTCTGCGTGCGCTTGAATCGGGGACGGCAGCCCGACGACCCATCAGCCAGCGAGCACGAGCAGGAGGTGCGCAGGCTCGCGCAGGCGGCATTGGCTCACGCTGAAGCGCGCGGCTGGCAGCTCACAGAACAGCCGCAGCGGCTCAACATCCAGACCATCGATTCGCTTGCCCTCTCCGTCGCCAGTCAATTGCCTTTGTTGTCGCGCCTTGGCGGCCAGCTCACGCCCATCGACGATGCAACGCCGCTTTACGCGCTCGCGGCGGAGCGCACACTGGCGCAGCTTGGGAGCGAGTCACAACCCGAGCTCGCCGAAGCGCTCGCCGACCTGCTCAAGCTGCGCGACGCCAGCCTGACGGATTGCGAATCATTGATTGCCGGCATGCTGGCGCGGCGCGACCAATGGTTGCTGCTGCTTCCCGGCATCGTCCTCGAAAATCCGCCATGGACAGAGCTGCAAGCCACGCTCGAAGAGCCCTTCCGCCGCGAACATCAGCGGTGCGTGCAGGCGCTCCATGAGGAGTTCGCGCGCACGCCCGTCGTGCTGGACGAGCTGCTCGATCTTGCCCGGATCGCCTATTCCAACGGCCAGGAGCAGCTTCTGGACGTCTGCGGCATTCGCAATGCCGCCGATCTCACCGACGTCGCGCACTGGCAGTGCCTCTGCCATCTGCTGCTCACAAAAGACGACCGCTGGCGTTCTCGAATCGCCACGCCGGAAGGGTTTCCGCCGAACACTCACCGACGGGATGCGACACAGCTCAAGTCCCTCATCCAAAAACTCTCCGGCAACGACGTACTGTTCCGAGAGCTCCGCAACGTGCGGAAGATTCCCCCCGCCGCCTACAGCGAAGAAGAGTGGCGCACGGTACGCAGCATCTTTGTCGTTCTTCGCCATGCCATCGCGCAGCTCCGCGTCGTCTTCGTGGAGCAGGATGTGATCGACTTTGCCGAGGCCGGCATCGCCGCACATGCGGCGCTCGAAAGCCCCGAGCGTGCTGATGCGGCTGGACGAGCGTGTGCAGCACTTGTTAGTCGACGAATTTCAGGACACCTCGCGGCCCCACTTCAGTCTGCTCCGCGCGCTGCTGGATGACTGGCAGTCCGGCGATGGCCGCACCTGCTTTTTCGTCGGCGATCCCATGCAATCCATCTATCTCTTTCGCGATGCGGAGTCGCGCTTGTTCAGCCAGGTGCGCGAGCATGGAATCGAGGTACCAGGCGCGCCTCTGCCACTGACGCCATTGCAGCTCTCCACGAACTTCCGTTCTGTCCCCGCGATCGTCAATCCGCTCAATGAGGTCTTCGAGCGGGTGCTCGCCGACGATCTCGAGGATGACGTGCAATACGCGGCCTCGATCTCGAGCCAGGACAGCTCGCACCGGGAGATACATCATGGTGCCGATGCGATGCACCTGCACGTGCAGATATACGAGAAGGGCACACGATCGCTGGATGAGCTCGACGCCGCAGAGGCGGACGCGATGATCGCGGCAATCCGCGCTCATCTGCCGGCCATCGCGCAGGCGCAGCGCGAGGGCACGCAAATACCGCGTCGCCGTGCTGGCGCGCGCCCGCCCGCATCTCGCAGCAATCATCGCGAGATTGCAGCAGGAGCAGATTCCCTTTCGCGGCGTCAAAATCGACCTGCTGAAGGACCGGCAGGAGATTCTCGATCTGCTCTCGCTCTTTCGCGCGCTGCTGCATCCTGCCGATCGCATCGCGTGGCTCGCAGTGCTCCGCGCTCCCTGGTGCGGTCTGACGATTCCCGCATTGCACGCCGTCTGCGGAGACCCCGACAGCACCGAGCAGAAGCAATCCATCCCCGCGCTCATTCGCGCGCATCAGGACCGCCTTGACCCGGAGAGCCGCCGCCGGGCGCTTCACCTGCTCTCCATAATGGAGCAGGCGCAAACCGCCTATGCTGCGGGCGCACTTGCCGGCTCACCCGCGGGATTGGCGCTGTGGCTGGAGCGCACGTGGCACGCGCTCGGAGCGCCGCAATTTCTGGATGCAGAGTCATTCTCGAACTGCGAAGCCTTCTTCGCTACGCTGGCACACATGCCGTCAAGCTGTTTTGGCACGCTCGATGAGAGCCTGAACCAGCGGCTCAAGGAGCTCTACGCACAGCCGAACCCCGCCGTCTCGGAAAACTGCGGCGTGCAGTTGATGACCATCCACGCCGCCAAGGGGCTCGAGTTCGAAGTCGTGCTGGTGCCGCAGCTTCAGCGAATCAGCAAGCGCGACGATCCTCCCCTCTTTCACTGGCTCATTCAGAGACGTCCGGGAGAGACCGGAGAGGAGCTCCTGCTGGCGCCCATTGGTTACAAACATGGTGACAAACCTCGTCTGTATGACTGGGTCGGGAAGAAATCATTGCGCCGCTTTGAGCAGGAGGAAAAGCGCCTGTTGTACGTGGCGTGTTCGCGCGCGATTCACGAGCTGCACCTCTTCGCGACCATTGAACTGAAGCAGAACGGCGAACTCTCGCGTCCGAAGAAAAACACTTTGCTGGCCGCAGGATGGCCCGGCCTGGAGCACCGCATTGAGCGGGCCGCACAGCCGTCGCCCTCTTCGAATATCCTTACGATGCCTCACCCATCCGATGCGTCCCAGCCCTCCGGCAACGGCGTGCTGGCATCCATGGCAGCTGCGGCGGAACAGCGGCAGGTGCTTCATCGCCTTCCTGCTGCATGGTTTACGGACACGGTTCCAGAGGCGAGGCCGGCACATGATACCTCCACTGTTACATCCTCCCGAATCGAAGACGCTGGGATCGCCAGCCGGCTAGCGCGGATACAGGGCATCGTGCTGCACGCCTTGCTGGAGCGCGCCGCCTCGGGCACCAGCGGCGATCGTCCTGACTGGGAACGCCTCACCGACGCGCTGCTGCGACAGTACGGACTGACGCGGGCCGACACCGCGGCCGCGCGCTCAGCCATTCTGCATGGAATGCGCAACGCCCTGGCACACGAGGAGGGCCGCTGGCTGCTGATGGCGCGCGACTCTACGCCGGGCGCTCGATCCTGGACCGAGACATCGTGGAGCATCGCAAAAGACGGCCGCGTGATCGGGCAACGCCCGGACCGCGTCTTTCTCGCTGGAGAATCGCCCGGCGCTCCCGGCATGGACTACCTCTGGATCGTCGACTACAAAACAGCCGCGCTTCCCGAAGGCTCCGATCGCGAGACGTTTCTCGCCGCCGGCCGAGAGCAGTACCGCAGCCAGTTAGAGTCGTACAGCGAACTCTTTCGCAAGCTGCGTGATGTGGATGAGGCCGCAAACCGGCGCGAGCATCGCCTCGCGATCTACCATCCCATGCTGCCCTGGCTCGACTGGTGGTCCGGCTAGCCCTTACGTCGCAGCGTTCTGCGCATCGCTCTGGTGATGCCGCACATCAGCGCCGCGCACCCAGAAGATGACATCCTCGGCAATGTTCGTTGCATGGTCGGCAACGCGCTCCAGGTTGCGCGCGATCACCAGCGCATTCAGCGCCTGCGCGGTCAGAGCGGGCTGATCTTTGATCAGGATGGAAAGCGAGTAGTAAGCCGTCTCGTTGATCTTGTCCACCTGGTCATCCATCGCCAGCACGGTTTGCGCCATCTCCGCATCGCCTTCGATGAATGCCTGCAGCGCCTTCCGCACCATGCCAGACGCCACCGAAGCCATGTGCGGGATATCGACCGGCATCTCCGCCGCCGCAAACGCATTGAGGTCGCAGACGCGCTCCGCGATGTTCACCGCCTGATCGCCCACGCGCTCCAGGTCCGCATTGATCTTGATCACGGCGAGAATAAAGCGCAGATCGATGGCCATCGGCTGCTCCATCGCGAGCAGGTCCAGCGCCATCTGATCGATCTCACGCTCCAGCTTGTTGATCGCCAGCTCACCATGCATCACCAGGTCGCAGATGGAAGTATCGCGTGTGCGATAGGCTTCGATGGCGCGCTGGATCGCCTGCTCGGCCATGCCGGCCATCACCAGCAGCTTCTCTTTCAGGTCGTCGAGACTCTGATGGAACCGTATCCGCATTTAGCCGAACCGCCCGGTGATGTAATCCTCCGTGCGCTTGTCACGGGGATTCGTAAAGATCTTGTGCGTGGAGTCGAACTCCACCAGTTTACCCATCAGAAAGAAGCCGGTATTCTCCGCCACGCGCGCGGCCTGCTGCATATTATGAGTCACAATCACGATCGTGTACTGCGATTTCAGCTCAAAGATCAGATCTTCGATCTTTGCCGTAGACACAGGATCGAGCGCGGACGCAGGCTCATCCATCAGCAGCACTTCAGGGTCGACCGCCAGCGCGCGCGCAATGCAGAGCCGCTGCTGCTGGCCGCCGGAAAGGCTCGGCGCCCGACTTCTTCTTCAGGTCGTCCTTCACCTCATCCCACAGCGCCGCCTGGCGCAGCGACCGCTCCACCACCTCGTCCAGGATGCGGCGGCTGCGAAAGCCGTTGAGCTTCAACCCCGAGGCGACATTGTCGTAGATCGACATCGTGGGAAACGGATTCGGTCGCTGGAATACCATGCCGACGCGGCGGCGTATCTCCACCGGCGATGTCTCGGCATAGATATCGACATCGTTGATCAGCACCTTCCCGGTCACGCGGGCAATCGGGTTGGTTTCGTGCATGCGGTTCAGGCAACGCACGAAGGTCGACTTGCCGCAGCCGGAGGGGCCAATCAGCGCGGTGGCGTGATTCGCCGGAATATTCAGTTGAATGTCCTGAAGCGTGTGATTGCTGCCGTACCACGCATTCAGGTCGCTGACTTCGATGCCGACGCCCAAGCTAACTTGCTCCCTTCAACGTACCGCGGCTGACGACATAGCGCACCAGCGCGACTGAGGCAATAATGAGCACGATCAGCACCAGCGCTCCGGCCCATGCCAGCCGGTGCCACTCATCGTAGGGCGAAACGGCGTAGACAAAGATCTGCAGCGGCAGCGCGGCGATAGGCTCGTTCAGGCTCGTGCTCCGGAAGGCGTTGCCGAACGCCGTGAAGAGCAGCGGCGCGGTCTCCCCTGCCACGCGAGCGAAGGCCAGCATGCAGCCCGTAACAATGCCCGCCGATGCGGTGCGCAGCGTGATGGTCAGCACCGAACGCCACGCGGGAACTCCCAGCCCCAGCGCCGCCTCGCGGATCGAGTACGGCACCATGCGCAGCATCTCTTCGGTGGTGCGCGTCACCGTCGGCACCATCATCACGCCCAGCACCACGCCGCCGGCAAACGCAGAAAAATGTTTTTGCGGCAGCACGATCAGCGCGTAAATAGCGATGCCCATCACGATCGACGGCACGCCGTTCAGCACATCGGCTGTAAACCGCACTGCATTCCCCATGCGCGTGCTGCCGGCATATTCAGCCAGGTAGATGCCCGCGCCGATGCCCAGGGGAATGCCGATGGCGCTGGCCAGCGCAAGGATCACCGCCGAGCCGACGATGGCATTCTCCATGCCGCCGCCCTTCTCTCCAACCGGCACAGGAATCTTGGTGAAGAAGTCCCAGTTCAGGGAGGACAAGCCCTGCTTCAGCAGGTAGAACAGGATCGCGAGCAGCGGCAGGATGACGATGGCGGTCGCCAGCACGGCCAGTCCGCTCACCATGTTGCTTTTCAGGCGCCTGCTGAAGACATTTGTTCTGGAAGCCCGCAACGGCGGGCGAAGGGATTGGCTCGCCATCAGGACACCCGCGCCGGCGCGCCGCGTGTGACCGCCCACACCAGCAGGCGGGCGCATGCGTTGACCACGATGGTGACCAGGAAGAGCGCCAGCCCGATCTCGATCAGGGCGCTCAGGTACATATCGTCGGTGGCCTCGCTGAACTCATTCGCCAGCACGCTGGCCATCGTGTATCCCGGCGCCAGAAGCGATTTGACGATCTCCGGCCGGTTGCCGATCACCATCGTCACCGCCATGGTCTCGCCCAGCGCGCGGCCCAGCCCCAGAATGATGGCGCCCACGATACCGATGCGCGCATTGCGCAGCACGCCGATGCGGATCATCTCCCAGCGCGTCGCGCCCAGCGCCAGCACGCCTTCGCGCTGCACCATCGGGACCGATGTCATCACCTCGCGGGTCAGCGAGGAGATGATCGGCAGAATCATGATCGCCAGCACCACGCCCGCAGCCAGCATGCTGTAACCGGCATTCGGCCCGCTGAAGAAGCCGGTCCACCCCAGCGTGGCCATCAATTTGGGATTCAGGTGATCGCGCAGCAGCGGTATCAGGACGAAGATGGCCCACAGCCCATAGACAACGCTCGGGATCGCCGCCAGCAGCTCGGTAAGAAACGAGAGCGGCGCACGCAACCACTTCGGGCACATCTCGGTCAGAAAGATCGCCACGCCCAGCGCGAACGGCACCGAGATCAGCAGAGCCAGAAGCGACGACATCAGCGTGCCGTAGATGAACGGCCACGCTCCGAAGTTGCTGTTGACCGGGTCCCACGCCGAGCGGAAGAAGAAGCCCAGGCCGAACTTGGACAACGTGAGCTGCGAGCGCGAGACCAGCTCAAAGGCGATCAGAAATACGATGCCGAAGATGCTGAGCGCGCACAGGAAGACCAGGGTCTTGAATGTGCCATCGGCAATGGCAGAACTGCCACGGCGGCGTAGAAAGCTGCGCACCACGGAAGGCTCGGCAGATGGCTTTGCGTCAGACCAGGGAACGGATTCAGGCACGTGTATCTTTGCAGGCTGCGTCAAAGCAGGATCCTGTAGTTTTTCGGCCACTCAGGCGAAAGAGTACCGGGCCAGCGTGAACAGAAGATGAATGATATGGGCAGGCTAAGGCGCTGAAAAGGCGAAGGCGCCGTCGCTCCAGCGCCTTCCCGGATTTGCCTGCCGCCCTATTTCAACTGCGCAATCGTAGCCCGTACTTTCGCCTGCACGGAGGCCGGAAGCGGCGCATAGTTCAGCGCCGTCACCTCCGACTCGTGATCCAGCATCCAGCTCAGGAAGTCCTTGATGATCTTACCTTTAGCGCTGTCCGGCGGCAGGGTTCGGGATGAGCAGCCAGGTAAAGCTCGAGATGGGATATGTATCCCGGCCCGGCGCATTGGTGATGGAGACTCGATAGTCAGCCGGCATCTGTTTGGCGCTCGCGGCGGCTGCCGTAACGGATTCAATCGTCGCCTTTGTGAAGACCCCGGCGGCATTCTTGACCAGCCCCGTCTCGATCTTGTTCTGCAGCGCATAGATCAGCTCCACGTAGCCCAGCGCTCCGGGTGTCTGCCGCACCATGCCGGCCACGCCTTCATTGCCCTTGGCGCCAATGCCGCGCGGCCAGCTCGGCGAAGTGCCCGTACCCGGACCGCTCTTCCAGTCGGCACTGACCTTCGAGAGATAGTCGGTGAAAATGTAACTGGTGCCGCTGCCATCCGACCGATGAACCACGAATATCTCGGTATTCGGCAGCTTTGCGCCGGGATTGTCTTTGGCAATCCGAGCATCGCTCCAGCTCGTGATCTTGCCGAGGTAGATGTCAGCCAGAACATCCGGCGAAAACTTCAAACTGCCGCCCACTCCCGGCAGGTTATACACCGGCACGACCGCGCCCAATACGGTCGGGATGTGCTGAATCTTCACCTTCGATGCGGCCAGTTGCGCATCGGACATCGGACCATCGCTTGCGCCGAAATCCACGGTGCCCGCCGTCACCTGGCGAATGCCTGCACCGGAGCCGAGTGACTGATAATTGATCTGCACGCCATGGCTGGCGCTATATTCGCTAAACCATTTGGAATAGATCGGATATGGAAAGGTCGCGCCGGCGCCGTTCAGCTTCTGCTGCGCGCCCGCTACATTTGCCGACGCACACAGAACAAGCGCTGCGGCTGCCGCTAAGATTTTTTTCACTCGAATTCCCCCTCGGAAATGACTGCCGTCGCGATTCTTTCGGGGTTGTGTGAACGCCGCTTTACGTAGCGATAAAAAGCCGGAGAATGGAGTGTTTCAGGATCATTTCGGGCGCAGCCTGGCGGATACTCTATCCCGCCACCGTATCCGGCAACTCATCCTTCGGCTTTCTTGATTCCGAAGACGGTGCCGCTACCGGCAGCGTGAAGATGAACCTCGATCCGCGGCCCAGCTCGCTTTCCACGCGAATATCGCCGCCATGTGCATTCACAATGTGGCGCGCAATCGACAATCCCAACCCGGTGCCGCCGGAATCCCGCGAGCGCGCCTTGTCCACCCGGTAGAAGCGCTCGAAAATCCGGCGATGATGTTCAAACGGAATGCCGGCGCCGAAATCCTGCACGTAGAAGTCCACCTGCTCTTCCCTGCGCCGCGCGCCCAGGCGGATTTTGCCTCCGCTGCGCCCGTATTTCGTCGCGTTTTCCACCAGGTTGCCGAAGACCTGCTGCAATGCATCCGGATCGGCCAGAACGGTGTCCGAAGCGGTTTCGGCGATCTCCATCGCCATCCCCGCATCCTGCACCACAGGCATCAGCGAGTTTGCGGCATCCTGTACCAGCGTTGCGGCGCGCAAGGGCCGCAGCGCCAGCTTGAAATCCGCGGATTCCACCTGCGCCAGCGCCAGCAGGTCTTCCGTCAGCCGCGTCATGCGGGTGGCGTTCTTCAGGATGATTCCGAGAAACTCGCGCACCACCGGGTCGAGCCCGCGCATGTCGAGCATGGCTTCGACATACCCAGAGATAGATGTCAGCGGCGTTCTCAGCTCGTGCGAGACGTTGGCTACAAAATCGCGCCGCGTCGTCTCCGCGCGCTCGATCTCCGTAACATCCGACAGCACGCACACCGCCCCCCCGCCCGGCATGGGCGCAGCGTGCACCTCAAAGACCCTGCCCGGCGAAAGCGCCGTTGCGCGGGCCCGCGCAACTGACCGCTCGCGCAGCGCCGTAGTCGCACACACCAGCACATCGGGATCGCGGATGGTCTGCACCAGCGCGCGTCCCTCCCGGATCGGTTGCTGCGTGAGCCGCGCGATCGAAGCATTGGACCAGCTCACCAGACCGGCGCCCGTAATCGCAATAACGCCTTCCTGCATGCTGTCGAGCAGCGCGGTTAGTTCACGACGGCTGCTCTCCAGCGAATGAAATGTAGATTCCAGCCGGCTCGCCGTGACGTCCAGAGCGCGCGCCAGAACAGAAAGCTCGTCCAGATCGCCTTCCTCGATGCGCGCCGAGAGGTCGCCCGCCGCGATGCGCTGGGCAAACGTCACGATGCGCGTCATGCGCTCGGCGACACGATGCGCCATGATCGCCGCCAGCATGGTTGCGAGAAGCAGCGAGACCAGCGACGCCAGCAGGACGTCTCGCCGCAGCAGATGCAGCTTGCCGGTAATCTCCGCCAGCGGATAGCCGAGGCGGACGATCAGATCGCCCTGCCGCACGGCGACAAACAGAGTGCCGTCTCGAACTTCACGCCCGGTCGCTCCATCTTTTCGCGTCAGGGCCGCCATACCGGGAAGCGCCGCGAACGGATAGCGCGCTGCCGAATCGGAGTTCGCGTAGAACGAGCCATCCGAGCGAAAGACCGCGACCCCGGACGGCGAGGCGGAAGAAGCCGCAGCAAGTAGTTTCGAAGCGCCTTCCGGCGATGTCGCATTTAGCTCCGAGGCCAGAAAGCGCGCCTCGCCGGCCAACGACTGCTCCACCTGCTGATGCAGCGCCCGGTCCACGATCTTGCGGACGGCAAAGTCCAGCATGGCGGTGCAGATGGTGAGCACCAGCACGAAAGAAAGCAGCAGCTTGGAGAAGACCCGTCCGGTCACACTCAGGCTCCAGCGGAGAATCGCGGTTGACGGCGGCCTGCTCGATGAGCAGAGCACCTCGGGGCCTCTACCGACAATGCCCTAAACAGCCTTGGGCACCTCGAAGCGATAGCCGGCGCCGCGTACTGTCTTCAGATAACGCGGGTTCTCCGGGTCGCTTTCGATCTTCTCACGGATACGCCGCACATAGACATCGACCGAGCGCGGCGTCACGAAGCGCGCATCGCCCCACACCGCATCCAGCAGATGGTCGCGGCTGAAGACCCGGCCGGGATGCCGCGCCAGGTAGTCCAGCAGGCGGAATTCCGTAGCCGTCGTGGTCGTCAGCTCGCCGCGCACCTTGAGCTGCATGGCGCTGGCATCGATGACGACATCTTCGAAGCTCACCACCGATGGCGCGGACGGCCGCTCAAACCGGCGCAGCACGGCTTTCACCCGTGCGACCAGCTCGCGCATGGCAAATGGCTTCGTGATGTAGTCATCCGCCCCAAGCTCCAGGCCCAGGACCCGGTCATTCTCTCCGGCGCGCGCCGTCACAAAGATAATCGGCACACTGCTCAGCCCCGGATGCGTCCTCAGCTTGCGGCACACCTCAAGGCCGTCGCCGCCCGGCACCATGATGTCCAGCAGAAACAGCGCAGGCGCCTGCCGCTCGGCGTCCGGAATCAGGTTGGTCGGCGTGGAGAAGGTGCGAACGGAAAACCCGGCGCTCTCCAGTTGGTGCTGCACCAGCCGGGAGATATCGGGATCGTCTTCGAGAACGAAAATCGTCTGGCTCAAGAACCGTCCTTGCTTGTGGCTCGCCGGCCGGTACGTGTACCGCCGGACAGAGTGGTACCGCGCTCAGAGTACATGCATCCACGCCGTGTAATGAGAAAGGACGGTGAATGGAAGAAGAAAGAACCGTGAATCGCGCCCTCCCCGGGGCACCAGGTCTGGCACGGAAGTGTCAGATGAAGAACAAATGGCGAATGTTATACTCCGCAGACTACAGCGTTTTCACTGTAGGTGTAGACCAAAACGCCACTGTCCGCGTGGCTTTTCGTCAGGACAAGCGGCCCTTCGCAGTCTGGCCGTATCAGTAACCGTGAAAACGCTCTAGATGACCGGTTCGCGGGTTGAACCAGGACGAGGTCCCATGTGCCGCGGGTGCCGACTATTCTCTGTATCGACGACGAAGTACTCGGCCTCGAGATCCGCAAAGTGGTTCTGGAGAGAGAAGGGTACGTCGTCCATACCGCTACTGATGGGCCTACCGGCATTCGTGTCTTCCGGCAGCACCCCGTCGATGCAGTAGTGCTGGACTTCGCGATGCCCGGGATGGATGGTGGCGCGGTGGCGACAGTTCTCAGGGAGATTCGCCCCAATATTCCGATCCTTCTGCTCTCGGCATATCTGACACTGCCGGAAGACGTGCAGCGCATGGTCACGCTGGTGGCCAATAAAGGCGATGGCGCAATTGCGCTGTTACAGAATGTCAGGAAGATTCTCGACCGCAGTGGAGAACAGTGATGACCGGCTCCCCCGTCGGACTGCACGAATTTAACCGCATCGTTCGTATAACCCTGCTGGTGCCGGTCACGGTGCTGGCCATCCTGGCGGGACTGCTGGTCTGGCAGGTGGAGCAGGCGCTTGACCAGCGCCAGCATTCCATCGTCGATTCGCGGGTCATCGACCAGATCCTGACATTGCAGCAGCATGTCACCGATCAGGAAACCGGACTGCGCGCCTATCAGATGACCGGGCTGCCTTCTGTGCTGCTCCCGTACAACAGCGCCCAGCCGCAGATCGACGCCACGCTCGCTGCGTTGCGGCAGCCTCCCGCCGCTACCGTGATTCCCGCGCGCAAGTTGCAGAAGCTCGAACAGGACATACGCACCTGGCAGGCATGGGCCGGTGGGGTCCTCGCACAGCCCGCGCCTGCGCCCGAGGCAGTGACCGCTGCCTTGACCCAGCAGGGTAAAGCCTTGATGGACGGTGTGCGCCAGGACTTTCAGGATGCTCTCGGAGCTGCGACACACCAGCGGGACGGCTACGACGCAAAGCTCAACCTGCGCGTGAGCAGATTTCTGCAATTCATTCTTGCACTGGCACTTGCGGCTGGCATTACCATCGGGATCTTCGCCAGTAGCCGCCTGCAGCGAGTCTCCAGTACCTATGAGCTGGCCCTGCAGGAGCTGCAGGAACAAAACGCGCGCGTCACCGCCAGCCAGCAGTTGCTCGCCACTACCCTGGAGTCCATCGGGGATGCCGTCATCTCTTTGACCAGGCAGGGCCGCATCCGCTTCATGAATGCCGTTGCCCAGAAACTTACCGGCTGGCAGGTCGATGAGGCCACAGATCGGCCGGTAGGCGAGGTGCTGCGACTCGTCCATCCCCAGACCCATCAGCCCATGGGCGACATCCTGGAGGATCTGGACCGCTCCGGCGTAATGGGGCTGCATCAGGAAGGAACGCTGATTGCGCGGGACGGGACAGAGTACGCGATCGATGCCAAAGTCTCGAATATCGTGGACGGCGAGGGACACTCCGACGGCTCAGTCGTAGTCTTCCGCGACGTCACGGAGCTCCGCAAGGCAGAGGTCACGCTGATCGCAAACGAGAAGCTCGCCGTCACCGGGCGGCTGGCCGCGAGCATCGCGCATGAGATCCACAACCCGCTGGACTCCGTTGCGAACCTGCACTTCCTCATCTCCCAGGAAACCGACCCGCAGCGCCGCGGCGACTATCTGAAGCTGGCGCAACAGGAACTGGGACGTACCCTGCAGATCAGCCGCGCCATGCTCAGCCTCTATCGCGAGTCGCCAATACCCGTGCAGGTGAACCTCGAAGAGCTGATCGGCAGCGTACTGCTGCTGCTGGACCGCAAGATGCGCGACCAGAACATCCACGTGGACCAGAGCTATACGCACCCGGTGCATGTTTACGGATTTCCCGGAGAGCTTCGTCAGGTCTTCACCAACCTCATTGCCAATGCAGGCGAGGCGGCGGGGCCCAGCGGACACGTGCGCATCCAGGTGCATCCCGCAAGCCCGCAGGATGGCCGCGCGGGCACGATCATAGAGATCGCCGACAGCGGGCGCGGTATTGCCCCGCACGTGGAAAAGAAGCTCTTCCAGCCCTTCATGACCACCAAAGGCGAGCGCGGCACAGGGCTTGGTCTCTGGGTCAGCCTGGGTATCGTGCAGAAGCACGGCGGCACCGTGCGCATCTCGAACAGCACCGAGGGCGACCTCCGGGGAGCCATCGTCCGGGTCTATCTGCCGGAACGCTCGTCGCACGCGAAAGCGGAGGAAGATCGCGACGCGCCGTTGATCGCGCCGCCGTTCGAGACCTCCGAGGAGTGGGCCGTCAGACCGTTTTCGGTGTAAATCTGGACCGAAACTCGTCTACAGCGAGGCCACCGGCAGCAGCATAAGGTCTTCCACCAGCCCCACTTCTTTCTGAACAAACGGCTCGGCATAGCGGACGCCCGCAAGCTGGCCGTAGTGCCGCGCTTCCGCAAACGTCCGCTCGCGAATTTCCTCCTCCGGCACAAACAGGCCGCTACCCTGTTCCGCATTTGCATATTGCGAGCGATAGGCCATCAGCGCCCGGTAACGCGCTTCGACGAACGGCGTGATATCGACGACGAACGAGGGGCGGACATCGGCGTACAGGCTGGCGTAGAGGATCTTGTACGGGCGATGCGGCGCAAGTCCGGTCTCCACGCGCGCCAGCCCGCTCAAAAAGCACGCCTCGTAGCCCAGGGTCGCGGTGGTGTAGTGGTCCGGATGCCTGCCTTCCCAGTAGGGCAGGATGACGACGCGTGGGCGCAGCTCGCGCACCACGCGGACAATCTTCAGACGATTTTCGTACGTGTTCTCCACCCGGCCATCGGGCAGATCGAGAGCATTCCGCCACCGCACACCCAGAATGCGACCGGCGGCCTCAGCCTCGGCCGCTCGCTCCGTGGCAGAGCCGCGAGTTCCCGCCTCGCCCTGCGTCAGGTCCAGGATGCCGGTCTCGAGGCCCAGGGAGCGCATCTTCATGAGCGTGCCGCCGCAGGTCTGCTCCACGTCGTCGCGGTGCGCTGCGATGGCCAGGATGTCTAACGGGCCGGCCTGGATCGCGCCTTGCTTGTTCGCCATCCCGCCTTGCCTCGACGTCACTCAGTAGGTGGTGTTGTTGCCGTCCGAGGAGCCGTCCATATAGGCCACATCGGAGACGGTGCCGGTGACGGTAACCTGGCTGTTATCCAGCTCGGCAAAATCGCTTGTGCGGTAGATGTGCACCTGGCCGCCCTCGCCCACGTAAATCTTGTGCAGTCCCTCAACATCCGCGATGCCGGTCAGGTCGCCGATATAGCGGTCGACCGTGACGGCATTCGTAGATGTGTCGAACTTGGTCAGGCAGCCGAACTGCACATTCTGTCCCGCCTGGTTCTGGGCAAAGCGCTCGCCGCTCTGGCAGTGCACCGATCCCACCCATAGCGTATTGTCGTCCGCAAACAGCATCTTGTTGTGGGTGCCGTCGCTGATCGCGTACTGCGCGGTCACCGTGGAGTTCGCCAGGTTCACCACGCTGAGGTAGCCCGCAAGCAGGCTGTCAGGCTGCACTTGCTGGCCCGCCACATAGAGAGTCGATCCGCTCTGCACAGCGTTTGTGGCCCCGCCCGGCACCGCCAGCAACGAAGTCGCGGTCAGGCCCGGTGCCCCATTGATCACTGGGAGACCCGCGGGACCGGCTGGGTTTCCGTTAAGTACCGTGCTCGACAGCGGTATGCTCACGATGCCCGATTTCGTGCCCCCGCACTCCGGACCGCAGTTCAACACGTAGATGTTCTGGCCATCGGCGGAAAAAATGGCCTTCGTCGGATGATCGAAGAGCACCGAGGGATCGCCCACCTTGCCCACGCAATACCGGGGAAGCGTCTGCGGTTCGCAGTCCTGGAAACCGGCCGTTGTCCACGCCGACTGCGTTGCATATTGCGTCTGCTGCGCCGGCGTCAGCTTGATCACGGTAAACACGTCATTGCTGTTCTGCACGAATCCGAGCACCAGCGTCGCATTCGGGTTCATCGATATGCGGTAGATGCCGGGAACATCCAGCAGCAACTGGCTGCCCAGCGAGACGTCGAACATCATCAAGGCGTGCGCGTTCTGGTCGGCTGCTGCAAAGTAATCCTGCTTGCGCGATCCAAAGATGCTGGTGGAGATGGTTCCACCGGGAACGACAGTGCTGCTCAGCTTCTCCTGCGCATAGCTGATCGAAGCCAGGCTCCCGTCACCGGAGCCATAGACCAGCCCGGACTGCTCCTCCGGCATGTTCTGGATGGTCGCCGGATTCACGCCGCTGTACCCGCCAATCGAAAACTGCCCGTTCGGGTTGTTGAACGGGTGGCGGATATCATAATACGCATCCATGAACTGGAGGCTGCCGGCAGGATTGTCCACCGCCACCAGAACGCGCTGGGTAAGGCCGCTCGGCGGCAGCGTCCGGCCCGCGAAATAGAAGTTCTTTCCGCAACCGAGGACAACGAAGGAAACCGCAACAGCGACGAACGCAGCAACGGCCAGGGACAGGCGACTTCTTTTCTTCAAAACGCTTCGGACCTCAATCTTCAAAAGCTTTCGTCTGCGTGCGGGAAACTGAAGTATAGCAAAGGGTTTGGTGATATTGCCTCACGTCCCCTGGAGCGTTTTCGCCTCCAGTGCATGCAAGACAATCCACCTCATCGCGGTTCTCCCGTTACAAATGCCACACCTCGCGAGTCTTCGCTGTACTGCCTGGAAGCGAAAATGCTCTAGCATAGAAAGATGTCGCGCCTGTCGTCACTCTTCGCCAGCAGGACGGTCCTCTGTGACGGGGCCATGGGAACCTCGCTCTATGGGCGGGGCGTCTTCCTCAACAAGTGCTTCGACGAGCTGAACCTGACCCAGCCGGAACTGGTCCGCTCCGTGCATGAGGAATATCTGCAGGCCGGCGCCGAAATCATCGAAACCAACACCTTCGGGGCGAACAGCTTTCGCCTGCAGCGATTCGGGTTGCAGGACCAGACCCGCGCCATCAACCAGGCAGGCGCGCGGCTGGCTCGGGAAGCCGTAGCCCAGCTTGCAGACAAGCAGGCGGGCACCGCGTTCGTCGCCGGTTCGGTCGGCCCGCTCGGCATTCACCTGGAACCTCTGGGCAAGACCGCCCTGGAAGAGGCGCGCGCCGCCTTCGCAGAACAAATCGAAGGCCTGATCGCCGGCGGACCGGGCGTGGGCGTGGACCTGCTCGCGATCGAGACGATGATGGCCATCAACGAAACCGAACAGGCCATCTCCGCGGCCCGGCAGGTCGCTCCGGACATTCCGCTGCTGGCCATGGTGACCGTGGATGAAGACGCCAACTGCCTCGACGGCACACCGGCGGACGTCGCCGCGGCGCGTCTCGCAGGCGCCGGCGCAGATGCCATCGGCGTCAACTGTTCCACCGGCCCGGCCACAGTGCTCACCGCGATCGAGCGCATGCGCGCCGTTACCGAGCTTCCCCTGGTCGCCATGCCCAATGCCGGCATGCCGCGCAACGTGGACGGCCGCAACATCTATCTCTGCTCGCCGGAGTACATGGCCAGCTTCGCGCGCAAATTCGTTCGCGCCGGCGTGCAGTTCGTCGGCGGCTGTTGCGGCACCACGCCCAACCACATCCGCGCGATGAAGTCCGCCATCCGCGCCATGGACGCCCAGCAGGCCACCGGTCCGCGAGAGGCGCGCACCGCCATCGTCACCGAGACGCCGCCTGCGCCGCTGGCCGATCGGTCAAAGATCGGCAGCCTGGTTGCCGCGGGCGAGTTCATCACCCTGGTGGAGATCGTACCGCCGCGCGGCATCGACTGCAGCAAGGAGATCGAAGGCGCGCGCATGCTCGCCGGGACCGGCATTCACGCCATCAACATACCGGATTCGCCGCGGGCCTCCGCCCGCATGAGCGCGCAGAGCCTCTGCCTGCAGATCCAGCAGAACACCGGCATCGAGACCGTCCTGCACTACACCTGCCGCGACCGCAACCTGCTCTCGATCCAGTCCGACCTGCTCGGCGCCTCCTCGCTCGGTCTGCGCAACATCCTCTGCCTCACCGGCGATCCGCCAAAGCTCGGCAATTATCCCGACGCAACCGCGGTCTTCGACGTCGATGCCATCGGCCTGGTGAACGTCGTCAACCGCCTCAACCACGGCCTCGATATCGGCGGCAATCCCATCGGCGCCTCCACCGGCTTCACGCTCGGTGTCGCCGCCAACCCCGGCGTACCCGACATCGACAACGAGGTCCGCCGCTTCGCCTACAAAGTCGAAGCCGGCGCTGAATACGCCATCACGCAGCCCGTCTTCGACATGCGGCTGCTGGAAATCTTTCTCCGCCGCATCGAGGATTTCCGCATCCCGGTCATCGCCGGCATCTGGCCGCTCACCAGCCTGCGCAACGCCGAGTTCATGAAGAACGATCTGCGCGTCTCCATGCCCGACGAGATCATGGCCCGCATGGCTGCGGTCGACACGCCGGAGGCCGCCCGCGCCGAAGGCATCCGCATCGCGCAGGAGATGCTCGCCGCGGTACGCCCGATGGTCCAGGGCGTGCAGGTAAGCGCGCCCTTCGGCCGCTACGCGCTCGCCGTCGAGATCGTCCGCCAGGTGCTGCCGCAGGTGCCGGAAGCTTCCGCCGTATAGCCGCTCGTATGAGCAGGATAGAATTCCGCTACTCCTGCTCACCGAGGTTCGCTGATGCGCATTGCCCCACTGTTGCTGGTCGCCACCGTCATGATTGCTTCCGCAGTGCACACCACTCCGGCATATGGACAATCAACACAAGCGGCCACCAGGAACGCATCCACGCCTGACGTCGCAGCCATACGCGACTTCTACCGCACCGGCCTCGAACGCAACGGCATCATCGGCAGCACGCTGGTGCTCTTCGATAAAGATCATGTCATTCTCGACGAGCCCTATGGCCAACAGAGCCTCACGCCGCCCGAGCCCGTGGACGACCAAACCACCTATCATTGGGCCTCCGTCACCAAGACATTCACCGGCATCGCCATCATGCAGTTACGCGATCGCGGGCTTCTCTCGCTCGATGATCCGTTGGTGAAATACATCCCGGAGCTCAACGCCGTCCATGATCCCTTCGGTCCTGTCTCGGCCATCACCATCCGCGAAGCCATGTCGCACACCAACGGATTCCGCGACGCCACATGGCCATGGCGCACCGAGGACTGGCAGACCTTTGAGCCGACGCAATGGTCGCAGCTCGTAGCCATGATGCCCTACACCAGCGTCGACTTCGCGCCCGGCACGCAGTATCGCTACTCCAATCTCGCCGTCGTCTTTCTGGGTGAGATCATCGAGCGCCTGAGCGGCGACAACTTCGAGGTCTACATGCTGAAGAACGTCTTCGGGCCACTCGGCATGACGCACAGCTACTACGACCGCAGTCCAGCCACGCTGCTTCCCTATCGTTCGCATAGCTGGGACCTGAAGGACGGCAAGCTCACCGAGGACGAGTTCAACTTCAATACTGGCATCACGCGTTCCAATGGCGGCCTCAACGCGCCGCTGCCGGACATGGTGCGCTATCTGCGCTTCCTCCTCGGCGACCCCGCACATCAGGCGGAATACGACCGCATCCTCAAACGCAGCTCGCTCGAAGAAATGTGGCGGCCCATCCACTCCGTCCCGCCGGACGACGACTTCCCCTCCCGCGCGGGCGCAAAGGATGACGTCGCAGCTAGCTTCTTCGTTCACACCGACAAATCAGTGCGCCTCATCGGCCATCCCGGCTGGCAGAATGGCTTCCGCAGCCAGCTCAACTTCGACCCCGTGGCCAAGCGCGGCTATCTCGTCGTTTACAACACCGACGCGCAGGACGCAAAACAGAACACGCGCCGCTTCAACATCGAGCTGCGCGATTACCTCATCGACCACTTCTTCGCGCCGGGCGCCTAGGGGCTTACACTGGTAGCCAGAACCATGCCCAAGTTTGAAGACTCGCTCAAGCAGCTCGAAACCATCGTCAACCAGCTCGAAAAGGGCGACCTGCCGCTCGAAGATTCAATCAAGCTCTTTGAAGAAGGCATTCGCCTGTCCTCCGCCTGCAAAGAGGAGTTGGATGCCGCCGAGGGCAAGGTGCAGGTGCTGCTGAAGCAGCGCGACGGCTCGCTGAAGCCCGAGCCATTTCCCTCGAACCAGAAGTAGACCTCACCGCTTTCACCCGTTCATCTACAGAAGTAGAGCCAGTCCTGCTGCGTGCATCGCATCTGTGATCTGCCGTCTTCGTGCAGCTTCTGTTCCAGATCTGACGCCGACGACTTGTGGAACTCGTCGCGAAACACAACCAGGTCAGCTCTGGCAAACAACACCTTCGCCCATTCTGGATCCCGCTTCGACCGTTTGAGCAGATCAAGCAGATCGTTCGTGGCGCCGGGCACGACCGTGCCCTCCAGTTGCGGCCTGCGCGTATCAATCGGCATCGTCGACATATCCAGAAACGGCGCGTCCAGCATCACGTCTCCTGCTCGGCGGAAATATCGCACTGTGGACCATTCGAGTGGTCGGAAACGCAATGCCGGATCGGCCTCGTATTCCGTCGCCGGCAGCAGCAAGGCATTCTCTCCGGAGCGAACAATCGGCGCTCGCTCCGCCTCCGCCGCGCGGCGCGCTTCCGGCGCAATGCGCATCTGCGCCAGAATCAGCGTGTACCCGAGCGCCGCATAGCCGGTGGCTATCATCAGCACGCGGAGCCGCCATCCAACAACAGCGCCTCCGGACGCGGCTGCGATCGCGCCACACCACACCAGGATGAGAAACCTCATATTGAAATAGAAGCCGCCGTTCATCGTGTCCGGCAGGAACGGCAGCACGATGACCAATCCGAGCGTCGCAAAAAGAAGCGCGTCTGTAGCCTGCCAGCGCCGCTCACCATCGCGCTTCACAAAGCTGCGCACTGCAAGCACAATGCTGAGAAAAAATATGGCGAGAAGAAGCCCGGTGTAGAGCAGCGTCGCTGCCGAGATACGCGCGAACAATCCCAGTCCGTAGAGCGTCGAGTACTTCATCACCGAGACCAGCGGATGAACGTGCTGCAGCAGGTTCTCACGCACCTTGCTCTTTTCGGTGTAGAGCAGCACATAGCTCATGCAGGCGCACGCGCCGGCTAGCGTGAGAAGATCGCGCCGCCAATCCGCCATTGGGCTTGCCGGCGCGACAACACGGCGACCTGTCAGATCGATGACGCACAACGCCGCCAGCGGCAGCAGCGGAACTGGATGCGTGAGCACAATCAAAACCACTAAAACCAGAAAGACCACGCGCCGATATCGCGCCCGCCCGAACCAAACGCCCATGGCCCAGAAGCACAGCCCGATAGAGAGGCAATAATTCTCAAAGCCCATGAAAAGGGGCCAATTCAGCAGCAGAGGCAGGATCAGGAACGATGTCCATCGCCCATTCGTCCCGCGGCAGAACACAGGAAGCGAAATCCGGACGCCATCGTCACCACCACGATGCAAACAGCAAGCTGCTCCACCACGACGGCCGGAAACATCTGCATCAGCCCGATCAGTATGTAGTAGTAAAGGCTGTAGGGCGGAAGCAGATGGCGGATGCGGAATGCATCGCCGAGCGGACCGTGTGCGCCGCTCAACAGCTTGGTCATCACCGTCGCGTAGTACATATGCACAGGCCCGTCTTCCGAAGGGAAAACGGGCAGCGACAAAATCCATGCGCAGCACGCGGCGACGCCAACGGCAAAGGCCGCGAGATTGCGATGTCCCCTTAGCCGGTTCGCGACTGGATTCAAGACAAGCTCCTGATCCATAGATGCGATGGGCAGGACGTATGGGCAACTGGCAGTCAGGATGCGCGAACCGCGATCCGCCTCGAAAAACGCTAATGCAGCAGGAGCGGCACCGGACTTAAGCCGGGCGCGCCGTCACCGTACGGTTCACCAGCCGCCCGATGCCGCCGATCTCAATCGCAACCTCTTCGCCCGGACGCAGCCACCGCTGCGGCGTGCGCCCTAGTCCGACGCCCTGCGGTGTCCCGGTGCTGACAATATCTCCCGGCTCCAGCGGAACAACGGCCGAGATATACCCCAGCACCGCCGGAATATCGAAGATGAAATCGCGCGTGTTCGCCTGCTGCATGATCTCGCTATCAATCGTGAGCCGCACATCCAGACGATGCGGATCCGTCAGCTCGTCCGCGGTGACGATCCACGGCCCGATGGGGCAAAATGTCGGGAAGCTTTTCCCCAGCGTCCATTGCGACGTGGCCAGTTGCACATCGCGCGCGCTTACATCGTTCAGGATGGTGTAGCCAAAGACGCACTCGCGCCAGTTGTCGCGCGTCACGTTCGCGGCACGACGGCCGATCACGACAGCAAGCTCCGCCTCATAATCTGGCTGTGTGCTGTTCGCTGGCAGGACAATGTCGCTGCCCGGTCCGGTGATGGCGGAGGGCAGCTTCATAAAAATAGTAGGCACCGCCTGCACCGCCATCTTTGATTCCGCTGCGTGGTCCAGATAGTTCAATCCAACGCAAAAGATGCGCGGCGGATGCAACACCGGCGCCAGCAGCTCAACACCGGAGAGAGGCGTCCCGCTGGGCTGCCCCATCAAAGACCGCGCCGCCGCAAGCGCGGCAGGGCCGGCTGCAATAAAGCTCTCCGCATCCGCATATCCCAGTGGCTGCAAAGAGTAGACTTGCTTGCCTTCGAGCAACCCGGCCTCCGGCGCTGCATTGCTGCTCCGACGAAACGTAACTAACTTCACGGCAACTCCCTCCAGACTTTGCCCTCGGGGAAGCTGTATTCCTCGAAGGTCTGCGGATACATCTCTGCGCTGTAGCCCGGCTTCGCGGGCAGCACGTAATGCGCATTCCGGATGTGGACCGGATCGACAAAGTGCTCATGCAGGTGATCGACATACTCGGTCACGCGATTCTCCAGCGAGCCCGAAACCGCGATGTAATCGAACGCGGAAAGATGCTGCACATACTCGCACAGACCGACCCCTCCGGCATGTGGGCAGACCGGCACTCCAAACTTCGCCGCCATCAGCAGCACCGCCAGGTTCTCATTCACGCCCGCCAGCCGGCAGCTATCGATCTGGCACACGTCAATCGCTCCAGCCTGCAGCAGTTGCTTGAACATCACGCGGTTCTGGCAGTGCTCGCCGGTTGCGATCCGCACTCCGCTCTCGCGGCGAATCCGCGCGTGCCCCAGAATGTCGTCCGGGCTGGTAGGCTCCTCCATCCACCATGGATCGAACTCCGCCAGCTCGCGCGTGCGGCAAATCGCCTCTTTCACGCCCCAGCGCTGGTTGGCATCCATCATCAGCTTTGCGTCACCGCCAATCTCGCGGCGCACCAACCCGGCGCGGCGCAGATCGTCCTTCGGCTCTCCGCCCACCTTTAGCTTGAAGTGCCGCCACCCTTGCACCAGCGCCTCATCGCACAGCAAGCGCACCTTCTCATCCGAAAAGCCGAACCACCCCACTGAAGTGGTGTACGCTGGATAGCCGGTCCGTTCCAGATCGGCAACACGCGCCTCCTTGCCCGATTGCCGGGTTTTCAGCAGGCCTAGCGCTTCCTCTTCCGTGATCGCGTCATCGATATAGCGAAAATCCACCAGCCGGACGATCTCTTCCGGGCTCATATCCGCAAGCAACCGCCATAGTGGCTTATTCTGCTGGCGAGCGTAGAGGTCCCACACCGCATTGATCAGTGCCGCTGCCGCCAGGTGCGTCACGCCCTTCTCCGGACCAAGCCATCGGAACTGGCTGTCATCCGTAAGCTGGCGGGAGAAGGTGCGCATATCATCAGTAAGCGCGCTGAGCCGCCGCTTCTCGACAAACCCGGCCAAGTATCTGGCTGCGCCCACGCAAAGCTCATTGCCGCGCCCCAGCGTGAAGGTCAGGCCGTAGCCCTTCAACTCGCTGTCCGTGTGCAGAATGCAATAGGCCGCCGAGTAGTCCGGATTCTTATTGACCGCATCGGACCCGATGCTCTCTCGAGAAGTCGGAAAACGTAGGTCCAGCACCTCTACGCGTGTGATGACAGGATCGATCAAAATCAGTGTGGCTCCTTCTTTTATTTCTGGCTACGCAGCGGTCCAGCCGCCATCGATGGTCAAAACGGAGCCCGTCATAAACTCTGCTTCCGGCGAACAGATGTAGTGCACCATCGCGGCAATCTCTTCCGGCGTTCCCAGGCGTCCCATCGGCTGGCGCGCGGCAAGCTCTACGCGCATCTTGTCGATCTCCTGCGCGTGATACTTCTGCAGATACCCTTCAACAAACGGCGACTGCACTGTCCCCGGCGCAATGCAGTTCACACGCAGCTCCTTCGGATACTCCACCGCAAGCTGGCGCGTCATCGCGATCACTGCCCCCTTGCTGGCGCAATACGCAAAGCGCTGCTTGATGCCGATCATCCCGGCAACCGATCCGATGTTAACGATCGATCCGCGCGCCGCCAGCAGCAGCGGAAGCGCTGCCTTCGTCACCAGGTACACCGACGTCGCGTTGACCGTCATGACACGGTTGAAGTCGGCTTCCTCGGTCTGCGCGATGCCGCCCACCAGGCCAATGCCGGCGCTATTGACCAGAATGTCGAGCCGGCTCAGCCCTCCGATCGCCGCCGCAATTGAAGCCGCGCTCGTCACATCCATGGCGACGGCCTTCGCTCCCGGCAGCTCCTTTTCGAGCGCGTGTGCCGCCTGCTCGTTCAGGTCGGCAATCACCACGCTCGCGCCTGCGCCAGTCAGCCGCTTCGCCGTTGCGGCGCCAATGCCGCTGGCTCCTCCGGTGATCAGCGCAACCTTGCTCTTCAAATCAAACACAGTCTCTCCATACAGTTATTGTGCTGCTTGCACATGCGTGAGCGGCAGCGGCTCACCCCCTCGTTCGGAGGAGAGATACGCCGCCTCCACTACGCGCATCGTGTCCAGCGCGTCATCCACACATGTCGGCATCGCATCCGCCTCGCCCAACGCGAATCGCTGCACCGACATCATCGATCCCAGAAACGCATCCGGAAACCACTCGCCCGATATCGGCTGCGCACCGGTGGCCAGCGTCGCATGCGGCCTCCGCGGATAGAACTCCAGCGTGTCACCGCGACCCTTCGGATAGTCGAGATTTACGCCCATCTGCGCGCGCATCACCCCTTCCGTCCCTTCCCACTGCACATAGCTGTGTTGCAGTTCCGGATACGGCACATCGAGCCCGTGATTCGTTGCGATGAAGACGCGGGTCCACTCGTCGTAGTCCATCACAATCACGCTCTTGGTCGCGGCAAACTCGGGCGTACGCGGATTGCGCACCGTCCGCGCATACACCCGCCGCGGGTTGCCCAGCCAGGAGCGCACCAGATCGACATAGTGAATGCTGTGATAGACAATCTCCAGCCGCGGCGCTGTCTTCAGAAAACTCCACAGCTCCCACGGCGTGTATGTGTTCACCTGCACCTCGATGTCATGCAGGGTGCCCAGCGCGCCCGCGTCCGTAATCGCTCGCGCGGCCACCATATTCGGCGCCCATCGCAATTGAAAATTCACCGCGGCGCTCAGCCCCCGCTCGCGGCACAGTGCAACGATCGCCTCCGCCTCCTCAAGGGTTCCGCCCAGCGGCTTCTGAATCAGCACAGCAGCGCCTTGAGGAATCTCCCGCAAAACATCCAGCACCGCCGCGCCCGGCACCGCGACATCGAAAATGTGCGGCCCGTGCAACTGCGGCAGCACACCCGCGAGTGTAGCGCCGCGCATCCCTATACCCCATTCCGCCGCTAGCTCCTCTGCCCGCTCTGGATGCCGATCGACAATCGCCGCCACCGGCAGACCGCCCTTTCGATACGCGGGCAGATGAGCGTTGCGGACAATACCGCCCGCGCCAATCAGCACGATCGGCAACGGCCTTCCTCGCAATCCCACTGAGCCATTCGCAGCAGTCACGATGCAGATTCCACCTTCAACACATAGGCGTACTTGCCGGGAAGCGTCGCCGGAAGCTCGACCTCCAGGTCCGCGCCTTTCTGCGTCCATGTCAGCGGTTTGTCATCGCCCAGCAGCTGGACCTGCGATCCGCTCGCGACATGCACATCCTTGAGCAGGATCGCTCCGCCTTTCGGCGAGCCCATCAACGTCGCGTAAACGTGCCCATCCTTCTGGGTGAAGCGCACCGGGATCTTCTGGTCCGTCTCGCCTTCTGCGCGCGACCACGGCTGCGTGCCGTAGATGGCTTCGCCATTCTGCCGCAGCCACGCGCCCAGCGACTTCAGACGCTCCATCTGGATTGGCGGAATCGTGCCATCCGCCTCCGGTCCAACATCCAGCAGCAGATTGCCGTTCTTGCTCACGATGTCCACCAGCAGATAAATCAGTTCGTCCGGCGCGATCGTCTCCTTCACGCCCTCCGCGCGGTTGTAGCCAAAGGAGCGGCCCAGCCCCCGGCACTCTTCCCATTTCACTTTGCTGATCGTGCTGCGCTTCTCGTATTCCGGTGACTGAAAATCCGAGTGCTTCACGCCGAAGCGGTCGTCAATCACGCCGTCGGGAATGGCGTTGTAGTAGTCAGCCATCACCCGTAGGGGCTTGCCCGTCTTCGGCCAGTCGATGTCATCCCACAGCACTGCAGGACGATACTTCGCAATCAGCTCTTCGATCTGATCGAAGGCATAGTTGCCGTAGGCGATGGTCTCCGGCTTCACCGTCTGCCAGTCGTCGTCGCCAATGATCGGGCCGCGGTTGAAAGTCCAATCGTAACCGCCGGAGTAGTAAAGCCCCATCTTCATGCCGTCCTTGCGCACCGTCTCGCTCAGCTCGCCCACAATGTCGCGGTCTGCCTGCAGATGCTGCTGGTTCGGATTCACCACCTTGCTCGGCCAAAGCGTGAATCCCTCATGATGTTTGCTGGTCAGCACCACATACCGCGCACCCGCATCGCGAAAGGCCGCAGCCATCACCGCCGGGTCCCACTTCTTCACCTCACGATCGAACATCGGCGCAAAGTCGTAGTAGTTGAAGTTCGCGCCGTAATGCTCGCGGTGATACGCCTGCGTCGGCGAGCCCGGAATGCGCATCGTGTTGTAGTACCACTCGGCATAGGCGTTCCACTTCGCCTCTTCGTCCTTTGGAACGACCTTCGGACGATTCACCTCCGCCCAACCCGGCACGGAATAGAGCCCCCAGTGCACAAAGATGCCAAGCTTCGCATCCGCATACCATTGCGGCAGCGGATGTGTGTTCAGCGAATCCAGTGTCGGTTCGTATTTGGCCTGCGCTGCGGCGGCCATCGCCAGCCCTGCCATCGCCAGCAGGCAAATGCTGCTCTGAAAAGTCCGTGTCCCGTTCATTCGTCGTTTTTCCCTCTCCGCTCTCACGCACTACCCCGCCGCACGTGATACCAGCTAAACCCTGCAATCACCACATAGCTCGCCAGTGGCACCGTGTAGGACAGCGCGATGCCGCCGCGCTCCGAAATCCAGGCCATGATGTAGGGCAGCAAGGCCCCGCCCGCAATCGCCATCACCAGCAGCGATCCGCCCAGCTTCACCAGCGAGCCCAGCCCTTCCAGGCCAAGGGCAAAAATCGTTGGAAACATAAGCGACATGAAGAAGCTCGTCAAAAACACGGCCCACATCCCCGCCCATCCCGGCCGCGCGACCGCATAGGCCAGCAGCAGCGCGTTGGCGGCTGCGTAGACGAGCATCAGGCGCGCCGCGGCAATGCGCTTCATCAGCAGCGGCGCGGAAAAGCGCCCCACTGCAAACGCGCCCAGCGTGCCCGTCAGCAGCAGCCCGGCGTGCTTCTCCGGCTGGTGCGTGTACTCCTGCACATACTGGATGAACCAGCTCCACGTCCCCACCTGCGCGCCCACGTATAGAAACTGCGCCACTACCGCAAAGAGAAAATGCGGCCGCCGAAAGAGCGTGCCCATCCCTTGCGCGCCGGCGCTCGGCAGGGCTTCTTCGCTCCCTGCGGCAACTTCCGGAAATCGCGTACGCATGAAAACGATCGCCAGCGTCAGCGCAATGCATCCCAACACCAGGTACGGCGCAACCACCCGCATCGTCTCGTGCTGCAGATACGACGCATAGGTACCTGCCGCCTTCCGCGCGGCAATCTGCGCAGAGCTCAGCTCTACGCCTGAAAAAATGAAAACCGTCCCCGCCAGCACTCCGGCAATCGAGCCAAGAGTGTTGAAGGCTTGCGAAAAGTTCAGCCTTCGCGCCGCTGTCGCCCGCGAGCCCATCTGCGTGACGAACGAGTTCGAGGCCGTCTCCAGAAACGACAGCCCCGACGCAATCACAAACAGCGCCGCCAGAAAGAATCCGTACCTGCCGACGATCGCCGCAGGCCAGAAGAGCGCCGCGCCCGTAGCGTAGAGCAGCAGCCCGATGATCAGTCCCGTCTTGTATCCCTTGCGCCGCATAATCAGCGCCGCCGGTATTGCCAGGCAGAAATAACCGAGATAGAAGGCAAACTGCACCAGGCCCGCTTCCACGCGGTTCAGCGTGAAGCTCTTCATGAACTGGCGGATCAGCACATCGTTCAGATTGTTCGGCACGCCCCACATGAAAAAAAGCGATGTGACCAGGCTGAACGGCAGAAGCTGCCCCGGCGCCACCAGCGGCCCATGGCTGCCCTCGTTGTCGCGCGCGGTCGTCGATGCAATCATGCCCATCTAGTTCCTGAGCCTTTCGGCCGTCCAGCCGTCGAGCCCGCTCCGCGTTCCAAGAAACACCGGCCGGATGTGCCGCTCGAACAGGTTGCGCGTCACGTTCTCCGCTACGCGCTCCTCGCACTGCTCCAGCATCGCGGTATATCGCGATCCCATCTTCGCCGCAACCTTGAAGCCAACATGCATCAGTTGCCGCAGGCTGCTGTTGTACGCAGGGCGAGCGCGGATCATGCCGCAACGCGCTCGTCCACTGCCCGGCGGTCCACCGCTGCGCCTCTGCCGGCGCCGGCAGTTGTGACGCATCGATGTCGATCACCGCGGCATATGGCGCGCACAGCTCGTCGCGATGCGCATACGCCTCCGCGTAAATCTCCTTCACCAGCGCCAGCGCATCGCCGTCCGATTCCGCCAGCCCGATCACCTCTTCCAGCCACGTAGTGCCCGCGGTTTTCAAATGCAGTCCCGCATCCATCTTCTTCATCGCTTCGTGCACCGCGCCATAGATCGAGAACTTGTCGCTGCCCGAATGCAGGCTCAGCTTCAGCTCAGCGGGCAATCCAAATGCGCCGACCGCGTAGCGAACCACCGCCATATCCCGCTCCAGCTCCCGCGCGAAAGTCCGGGCATCGCCAACATAGTCGACACCCTTGTTGAACCGGCCCGGTAAACTTCGGCGCAATCGTCACCAGCGGCACACCGGCATCCGCCAGCGCAGCCAGAATTAGCAGCAGGTCGACCGGCGTCTGCGGCGCATCGGTCTCGTCCATCGAGACCTCGGTCAGAAACGTGCCGCGGCCCTTCGCCTCCTCGATGTAGCGATAAGTCTTCGCCGCCTCCAGCACCGCAGCCAGATAATGACGTCCCACCCGCTCCAGGTCGCCCCGCGTGATCGACAAAGGCTCAGAAAGCCCGGGCAGTTCCATCCTGCCAATCATTCCGGTGCGCCGATGCACAAAGGCATCCAGCTCAGTCTGCGCTGCAGCCACGCCGATCTGGTCCGCAACATCGATGGTAAAAAAATCGCACGGCTCCAGAAATCGATCCACGGTGCGCAGGTTGATATGGTCGGCGTCGCAGAAGTACGGCTGATGCCATCCGAGCTGGCGCACGGCCGCGTCCGCCGCAGCCCTGGTCTCGGACGGTTCCGAGCCGATGATCATGTGCTCGCGGTTGGATTTGTTCCACACCGGCGTCACTACCGCGCCCGCCTCCGCTGCCTGCATACAGGCGCGCAACTGCGCCGGCGCCTGATGCGCAAAGCGGTCTCCAACCCCGATCGAAAATCTGCCCAGCGACTTCATTCTCGCGTTTCCCAGCTTAGCCTATTTCGCTACAGTAAGCGCTGTAGGTGAAAAAACTTTTTCAATAATGAACAAGGCGTGCGTAGACACTTCCGGGACAACTTTCCTTGACTGAAGCGATATAGTCGTTTCCCGAGGATTTCAAGCATGCGAAAGCCGCTTCTGCCAATTGCCGGTAAGAAGTCCGTTATCTGTGAAAACCTGTAACGATATAGTCACCGTATGACGATCCGCATGAAAGACATTGCGAAGGACCTCGGCCTTTCGGTTGTCACCGTATCAAAGGTCCTGCGCGATCACCCCGATATCGGCGAGGAAACCCGCAAACGCGTGCTCCAGCGCGTCAAGGAGCTGGACTACGAGCCGAACATCCTGGCCCGCAGCCTGGTCACCGGCCGCAGCTATCTCATCGGTCTCATCGTCCCCGGGTTGATCCATCCCTTCTTTGCCGAGGTCGCAAAAGCGCTCTCGAAGGCCATCGTCGACAAGGGCTACTCGCTGATCGTCTCCTCTTCCGAAGAGGACCCCGAGCTCGAAGCCCGCGAAATTCGCCACCTTCTCGCCCGGCGTCTTGACGCGCTCGTCATCGCCTCCTCCGGCACCGGCACAGAGATCTTCCGCCGCATGCGGACCCAGTCCCAACCCTTTGTCCTGATCGACCGCGCCTTCGATGGCCTGGAGGCAGATTTCGTCGGCATCGACGACGTGGCCGCCGGCCGCATTGCCACTACCCACCTCATCGACATGGGACGCCGGCACATTGCGCATATCAGCGGCCGCGAAAACAGCACCGGCATTCGTCGCAAGCAGGGGTATATGGAAGCTCTCCGCGCACACCGGCTGCCCGTTCGGGAGGACTACATCCTCAGCCGAGATTTCGTCGACACGGACAGCCAGCGCCAGGGCGCCGAAGCCATGCGGCAGCTTCTCGACCGGACGCCGCGGCCGGATGCTGTCTTCTGCTACAACGACCCCATCGCCATCGGCGCGATGAACGTGATCCTCGACGCCGGCCTGCGCATCCCGGAAGACGTCGCCCTCGTCGGCTGCGGCAATCTGAACTACAACGAGTGGCTGCGCGTTCCACTGACCAGCATCGACCAGCGCAGTCACCTGATCGGCCAGCGCGCCGGCGAAATCCTGCTCGCCATGATCGAAGGACGCGAGTGGCCGGAACCGAAAAACGTAGTCCTGGAGCCCGCCCTGGTCGTGCGCGCCTCAACCGCCGGCAGCCAGGGACCGCCGGCAAAGCCGAAGAAGAAGTCAGTCAAGCCGCGCAGATAATGTCATAACGAATACACCCGAGCCGCATTCCCGCCCCAGATCGCCTGTTGTTCGCTCGCCGAAAGCGGCGCCGTCCACTCGGCAACCGTGTCGACCCATCGCTGATAATCCGTCGCCAGCAGCGACACCGGCCAGTCTGAAGCGAAGAGCAGCCGGCTCGGCCCAAAGGCCTCCAGCACCACCTGCCAGTACGGCTCCAGCGCCGCCGGGGTCCAGCGCTGCCAGTCCGCCTCCGTCGCCAGCCCGGAAATCTTGCAGACCAGATTCGGCCGCCGCGCAAGCTCTCGCATGTAGCCGGCCCACGGCTCCCGCTCGTCTTTCCGGATCACCGGCTTCGCGCAATGGTCCAGCACAAACGGCTGGTCCGGATGCATATCCATGAAGGCCAACGTCGGTCCCAGTTGGCGTACCAGAACCATGATGTCGTACACCAGCCCGGAATCCCGCAACGCGCGCATGCCCCGGTTGAAGGCCGGGTCCAGGATGAACTCGTCATCCCGTTCATCCTGGATGAGGTGGCGCAGTCCCTTCAGCTTCCGTTTCTTGCCAAGCTCTCCCAGCGTTTCCGGAAATTCCGGCGCCGCAATCGGCGCCCATCCAACCACGCCGCGGATCCACGAAGCCTCATCCGCCTGTTGCAGCATCCACTCTGTCTCCTCGAGAGTTTGCCGCGCCTGGACAAGAACCGCGCCCGCGATCCCCGCGCGGTTGAGCAGCGGCTTCAGATCCTCAGAAAGAAAGTCGCGCCGCAGCACACCCATCTGCTCGTTAATCCAGCCATACTCCTCAGGCGTATACCGCCAAAGATGATGGTGCGCGTCGATGCGAACTGGCGTTGTAGTCACGTCTCTCCTGCCCGAAGTTCAGATTCATGTGCCGCTCCTCTTATATCGCCCCGCGTATCGTCCCGCGGCAAAACGAAATCCGGCAGAAGCCAAAATCAGCCGAAACAGTCCTTGCCCACATGCGACTCGATCGGTTTTAATGGCTTCCGGCAAACGTTCTCTGGAGCCGGCTTCGCGAAGGGAAATCCATGCACCCAACCAAACAAAGCGCACTGCTCTCCGCTCTGCTCGTCGCCGCCACCTGCGCCTCTGCGCAACAGGCGGCGAAGCTCGACATCGATGCGCAAAAGCCCATCGCCCAGGTCAGCCCCACCCTCTACGGCCTCATGACCGAGGAGATCAATCACTCCTACGATGGCGGCCTCTATCCCGAGCTGATCCGCAACCGCGCCTTCATGGACAACTCCTACGGCCCGCATGGATGGGTGCTCGTGGAGCAGGGCAACGCACAGGCCGCCATGGAGATCGACAAGAGCACCGGCCCCAGCCAGGCCATCCCGCGCAGCCTGAAGGTCACCATCCAGAAGGCCGACGCGAAGAACCAGGCCGGCGTCGCCAACACCGGCTACTGGGGCATGGCGGTGCGCGGCAACGAAACCTATCAGTGCTCGTTTTATGCCAAAGCCGATAGCGGATTCACTGGCCCGGTCACAGCGCGCCTGGTCAGCGACCGCACAGGCGCCGTGCTGGCCCAGGCCTCCGTTCCTGCCATCTCCGGCGACTGGCAGCAGTACAAACTCACGTTGAAGACCGGCGCCGTCCCGGCCGTCAGCGCAGAAAATCACTTCGAGCTGGTCGCCAACCAGCCCGGCACTCTCCATCTCAGCCTCATCTCTGTCTTCCCGCCAACCTACCGCGATCGTAAGGAAGGTCTCCGCCCCGATCTGATGGATCTGCTGGCCGCCATGCATCCCAAATTCCTGCGCCTGCCCGGCGGCAATTATCTCGAGGGCGATCACATCTCCGAGCGCTTCGAGTGGAAGAAGACAATCGGCCCCTGGGTCGATCGTCCAACCCACATCAGCCCCTGGAACTACCACTCCTCCGACGGCATGGGCCTGCTCGAATTTCTGGAGTGGTGCGAAGACCTCAAGATCCAGCCCGTGCTCGCCGTCTATGCCGGCTACTCCATGAAGCAGGAGCACGTTGATCCCGGCCCCGCCCTTGAGCCTTACGTGCAGGATGCGCTCGACGAGATCGAATACGTGACCGGCGACACCAACACCAGGTGGGGCGCAGAGCGAGCCAAGGACGGCCACCCCGCGCCCTTCCCGCTCACTTACGTCGAGATCGGCAACGAAGACTGGTTCGACCGCTCCGGCAGCTACGACGGCCGCTATGCGCAGTTCTACAAGGCCATCAAGCAGCGCTATCCCAGGCTTCAACTCATCGCAACCACGCCCGTCAACAGCGTCAAGCCTGACGTCATCGACGATCACTACTACCGCAGCGCGACCGAGTTCTTTAATGACACGCACCACTACGACAAGACCGATCGCAACGGACCGAAGATCTTCGTCGGCGAGTGGGCCACTCGCGAAGGCGCACCCACGCCGAACATGGGCGCTGCTCTTGGGCGATGCAGCATGGATGACCGGACTCGAGCGCAACAGCGACCTCATCGTGATGGCCTCCTACGCGCCGCTGCTCACCAACATCAACCCCGGCGCCCTGCAGTGGGACACAGACCTGATCGGCTACGACGCCGTGAAGAGCTACGGTTCCCCCAGCTACTATGCGCAGGTGATCTTCAGCCAGCATCTGGGCAACGAGATCCTCGGCACGCAGATCACCGATTCCGGCCCGCGCTTCTTCGTCTCTGCAACCCGCGATGCGGGAACGATTCATCTCAAGCTGGTCAACGGCTCTTCGATTCCGCAGCAGGTCCAGATTCACCTGAATGGCGTCTCGAACGTGAAGCGGGAGGCCGCGCTCATCACTCTGCGGGGCACCACGCCGGAGGACACCAACAGCATCCGCGACCCGAACCACATCCTGCCCGTGACCACGACGATTCACAACGCAGGAGCTACGTTTGAGCACACCATGCCCGCTTACAGCATTCAGGTGCTCGACATCCAGGCACAATAGCCGCAACGACGATAGACGGGTGCCCCATTCTGACGAAGCCAGGTGGGGCAGCGACCAGCAATCCAGTCGCAGTGAAGCGAGCTCCAAAACCGGCGGTAAACTCCCAACACACGCAGGCTACAATCCACGCATGTGTCCCCGCAGCATTCAGGTTGTGGACTCGCACACCGCGGGCGAGCCCACGCGCGTGGTCATCGCAGGCGGCCCGGCACTCGGCGAAGGCACCCTCGCATCTCGCCTCGAAATCCTGCGCTCGCAACATGACAGCTTCCGCACCGCCGTCCTCGCCGAGCCGCGCGGCTCCGACGTGCTGGTCGGTGCCCTCCTCTGCACTCCGCAGGACCCCTCCGCCGCCGCGGGTGTTATCTTCTTCAACGACGTGGGCTATCTCGGCATGTGCGGCCACGGCTCCATCGGACTAATCGCCACCCTGGCGCATCTCCGGCACATTGCGCCCGGGCAGCATCGCATCGAAACACCTGTCGGATCAGTGAACGCAACGCTTCACCCTGACGGCGCCGTCTCCATCGCCAACGTGCCGAGTTATCGCTATCGAAGCGCCGTCGACGTCGAAGTCCCTGACTACGGTACGATGCACGGCGACATCGCCTGGGGCGGCAACTGGTTCTTTCTCGTCGCCGACCACCATCTCTCGCTCCGCGCCGACAATCGCGATGTCTTAATGACGGCCACCAACGCCGTACGTCGCGCACTCGAAACCTCCGGCATCCGTGGCAAAGATGGCGCCGTCATCGATCACATCGAGTTCACCGGTCCCGCCGAAGACCCCGCGAACTCCGGACGCAATTTCGTCCTCTGCCCCGGCGCCGCCTTCGATCGCTCTCCATGCGGCACCGGTACCAGCGCAAAAATGGCCTGCCTTTACGCCGATGGAAAACTTCAGCCGGGCGAAGTGTGGCGTCAGGAAGGCATCCTCGGCACGGTCTTTGAGGGCTCCATCTCCGTCAAAGACGATGTGCTGACTCCAACCATCAAGGGCTCTGTCTGGATCACGGCGGAGAGCACGCTGCTCTTCGACGATCGCGACCCATTCCAACAAGGGATTCGCTTTTGACCGGCGCCTTCGACGTCGTGATCGTCGGCGCCGGCATCGCGGGATGCGCCTGCGCGCGCGAGCTGACAGAGGCCGGCGTGCAGGTTGCCATCATCGATCACAGCCCACCCGGCAGCGGAGTCACCGCCGCGGGCATGGGCCACATCGTCACCATGGACGATTCGCCCGCGCAGCTCGCGTTGACGCACTACGCGCGGTCCTTGTGGCGGAAGCTCTCCGCCGAGCTGCCCGCCGCAGTGGAATACGAAGAGCGCGGCACCCTCTGGATCGCCGCAGACGACGAAGAGATGGCGCAGGTCCATGCAAAGCACGCCACCTGCACACGCGCCGGCATTCCCAGCGAAGTGCTGGACGCCGCCGCGCTGGCCGAAGCGGAGCCGCATCTCCGCCGTGGTTTGTCGGGCGCATTGCTGGTGCCGGATGACGCCGTGCTCTACCCTCCTGCTGCAGCCCGCTTTCTGCTGCAAACTGCCGAGCGCCGCGGCGCGCGTCTGCTCCATGCAGCCGTGACGCGCGCAGGCGCAGGCGTCGTCACACTGGCCGATGGCACAACGCTGGCCAGCGATCACATCGTGATTGCCACCGGCGCGGATACAAATCTCATCCCCTGGCTGCGCCTCAAGAAAAGAAAAGGGCACCTCGTCATCACCGACCGCTATCCCGGCTTCGTGCGCCACCAATTGGTCGAGCTCGGGTATCTCAAGAGCGCTCACTCCACCACCGCCGACTCTGTCGCGTTCAACGTTCAGCCGCGCCTCACCGGGCAGTTGCTCATCGGCTCTTCGCGGCAATATCAGCAGGACGACACAACCGCCGACGCAGCCATAATCGACAGAATGCTCCGCCGTGCCTACGAGTACATGCCGCAGCTCGCTTCGCTCTCGGCCATCCGCGTCTGGACCGGCTTTCGCGCAGCCACCGCCGACAAGCTTCCCCTGATCGGCCCAACGCAGGATCCCACCCTCTACCTGCTCGCGGGCTTTGAGGGCCTCGGCATTACCGTAGCGCCGGCAGCCGCGCGGCTGCTGGTCGATCATCTACTCGCGCGCAAACCCGCCATCGATCCCGCTCCCTATCTGCCGCAGCGCGCAGCGCGTACAGAAGGTATCCTTGCCTGAAAGATGACCATCACTGTCAATGGCCGGAATCTGCAGGTAAAGCCCGGCACCGTCGTGAGCGCGGCCCTGCTGATGGCTGCCATTCCCTGCCGCAGATCCGTCACCGGCCAACCGCGCACTGCGCTCTGCGGCATGGGCATCTGCTTCGAATGCCGCGCCACCGTCAACGGCGTTCCGCACCGCCGCACCTGCCAGTTGCTGTGCCAGCCCGGCATGGTGATCGAAACCCGATGAGCGCGAACACATGAGCACGGACGCACAGGTACTCGTCATCGGCTCCGGCCCCGCGGGCATCAGCGCCGCCACCACCGCCGCCATGCATGGCCGCGACGTCCTGCTGCTCGACGACAACGCCGCGCCCGGCGGTCAAATATGGCGCGAGAGCACCGTCGGCCAGCCAGAAGAGCCGGATGACAAGCAGAGAAAAGCACTGCTCGCGCTGCGCGTTTCCGGAGCTCGCATCTTCTCCGGCTGGAGCGTCTTCGACGCGCCGAGTGAGCGGACCCTGCGCGCGATTCAGGACACAGGCTCCGACGTTCACACCATCGACATCTCCTACGAAAATCTCGTCCTCGCCACCGGCGCGCGAGAGCGATTCCTCCCCTTCCCCGGATGGACGCTCCCCGGCGTCTTCGGCGCAGGCGGTCTGCAGGCGCTGGCGCGCGGCGGATTTCCGGTCGCGGGCAAGCGCATCGTCGTAGCCGGCACCGGCCCGTTGCTGCTGCCAGTCGCAGCGCATCTTCGGCAGATGGGCGGCCGCGTCACCACCGTGGCAGAGCAGGCCAGCCGCCGCCAGCTCGCGCGCTTCAGCGCATCGCTATCCCGCCAGCCGGGCAAGCTGCTCGAAGGTCTGCAATATCGCGCCGCGTCAGGCGGCAGCCGCTACCGGCTCGGCTGCTGGCCTGTGGCTGCACTGGGCACGGAGAAAGTAGAGAGCGTCCGCCTGACCGATGGCGAGCGCACATGGGATGAGCCCTCTAACCTGCTCGCCTGCGGATTCCATCTCGTGCCCAACACCGAGCTCGCCTCCCTGCTCGACTGCACGCTCCGCGACGGTCTCATCGAAGTAGACGAGGTCCAGCAGAACCTCCGTCGCGAACATCTTCGCTGCCGGCGAGCCGACAGGGATCGCCGGGCTGGACTCCGCTTTGCTCACCGGCACCATGGCAGGCCTCGCCGCCGCAGGCAAGCTCGACGAAGCCAGGGCGCTGCTGCCGCGCCGGAAAAAATTCGAGCGATTCGCCGCGCGCCTCAACGCCGCCTTCGCCCTGCGCCCCGAGCTGCTCGCGCTCGCCGAGCCCGATACCATCGTCTGCCGCTGTGAAGATGTTCCCTACGGCGCGCTCACGGCCTATCAGAGCTGGAGCGACGCCAAGCTGCAGACACGATGCGGCATGGGACCGTGCCAGGGTCGCGTCTGCGGCCCGGCAACAGAGGCGCTCTTCGGCTGGCGCACCTCGTCCGTGCGGCCGCCGCTCACACCCGTTCCGCTTTCCGCAATGAGCGCAACCCCCACCCGACTAACAGGAGTCTCCCATGAACTGGAATGGCGTCATGCCCGCGATGACCACAGCGTTTCACCCGGATCTATCCATCGACCATGAGTTCATGGCCCAGCATGCCGGCTGGATGCTGCGCAACGGATGCACCGGGCTGGTCATGCTCGGTTCGCTCGGCGAAGGCGCAACCCTGCGCGATGAGGAGAAGATCGCCATCCTGCGCAACATCATCGCGACAGTTGCCGGCCGCGCGCCGGTTGTCGCGGCGATCTCGTCCCTCTCCACCGCGAACGCAGTAACGCTTGCGAAACAGGCAGAGCAGGTAGGCTGCGATGGCCTGATGGTCCTGCCGCCCTACGTCTATTCAAGCGATTGGCGCGAGATGCGCGCGCATATCTCCGCCATCCTCACAGCGACCCCGCTCTCCTCGATGCTCTACAACAATCCCGTCGCCTACCGGACAGATTTTCTTCCCGAGCAGATCGCCGAGCTCGCCGCACACCACGAAAATCTGCACGCAGTCAAAGAGTCCAGCGCCGACATTCGCCGCATCGCCGCCATCCGCAGCCTGCTTGGCCAGCGTCTCAACATCCTGGTGGGCGTGGATGACGCAATCGTCGAAAGCATAAGCGCGGGAGCAACCGGCTGGATCGCCGGTCTCGTCAACGCCTTCCCCGCCGAATCGGTCGCGCTGTTCAACCTGGCGTCCGCGGGCAAATCCGCCGAAGCCTTCGAGCTCTACCGCTGGTTCCTGCCACTGTTACGAATGGATACGGTTCCCAAATTCGTGCAGCTCATCAAGCTGGTACAGCAGGAGGTCGGTGTCGGCTCCGCGCGCGTCCGTCCGCCAAGGCTCGAGCTCGAAGGCGACGAGCTGTTCACAGCGCAACGAACCCTCGACCACGCACTCGCAACCCGGCCAAATGTCGCGACCGTTGCCTTCGCCGAATCCGCCGGAGCACGCGCGTGAGTTATCAGCAGAAGCTCACCGGAGTCTCGCTCATCGCCGGCCAGCCAGGCAGCCGCGACGGCGAAACCTTCCGCGCATACAACCCCGCCGACGGACAGCCCATCGATCCCGCCTACTACAATGCCAGCGAACCGGAGCTTAACGCCGCAGTTGAGAGCGCCGCCGCCGCAGCGCCTTTCCTGGCAGCATCGTCCGGTGCGGATCGCGCCAAGTTGCTCCGCGCCATGGCAGACGCCATCGACGCCGCAGCCGGCGATCTCATCGAGCGCGCACATCTCGAAACCGCACTCCCCGAGCAGCGCCTCAAAGGCGAAGTCGCCCGCACCAGCAATCAGCTCCGTCTCTTCGCCAGCGTTGCGGAAGAAGGCTCATGGGTCATGGCCCGCATCGATACTGCCGATCCGCAACGCACTCCCCCGAAGCCGGACATCCGCTCCATGCTGCGCCCGCTTGGTCCCGTAGCCGTCTTCGGCGCCAGCAACTTCCCCCTCGCATTCTCCGTCGCTGGCGGCGATACCGCATCGGCGCTCGCCGCCGGCAATCCCGTCATCGTCAAAGCGCACCCGGCCCATCCCGCCACCAGCGAGCTCGCCGGCCGCGCGCTCACCAGCGCAGTGCGAGCAATGCGGATTCCCCGCCGGCACATTTTCGCTTCTCTTCGATGCCGGAACACGCATCGCATCGGCCCTCGTCCGTCATCCACTGATTCGCGCCGTGGGCTTCACCGGTTCCTTCAAAGGAGGCCGCGCGCTCATGGATCTCGCCGCCTCACGCGAGCAGCCCATCCCCGTCTATGCCGAGATGGGCAGCGCCAACCCCGTCTTCATCCTGCCGCGCGCACTCCGCGAACGCGGCGAATCCATCGCCACGGGCCTGCACACCTCCTTCACGCTCGGCGCCGGACAATTCTGCACCAAGCCCGGCCTCGTCTTCGCTAACAATCCCGACGCGCCCTTCCTTGCAAAGCTCCGCCAGCTCACAGCAACGGTCCCGGCTTCTCGCTGCTGTCCGCGGGAATCGCCCAGGCCTACGCCACCGGCCTCCAACAGCGATCCGCGCTACCCTCAACCACTGGCCCCCAAAAAGACGCAGGCTTCGCCGCCCACGCCGCGCTGCTCGAAACAGACTATGCAGCCTTCGCCGCCGACCCCAGCCTGCACCAGGAGCTCTTCGGACCATCCACCCTGCTCATCACCGGCGCCGGCCGCGAGCAGATGATCGCCGCGGCCCGCGCACTGACCGGGCACCTCACAGCCTCCATCTTCGGAACCGAAGATGACCTCAACGACTACGCCGAACTCATCTCTATCTTGGAGACCAAAGTCGGCCGCATCGTCTTCAACGGCTTCCCCACCGGCGTGGAAGTCACCCACGCCATGGTGCACGGCGGCCCGTATCCGGCCACCTCCGACGGCCGCTCCACCTCCGTCGGCAGCCAGGCCATCCTGCGCTTCGCCCGCCCCGTCTGCTACCAGGACTTCCCTCAGACCGCGCTACCTGCAGAGCTCAATGACACCAACCCGCGCAAAATCCTGCGTTTATGGAACGGGGTCTGGCAACTGAATCCATAGCCAGACGTTCTCATGACTAGCCAGGCCGGGCCCCCCGAAGTATCCACGTTGGCTGGTTCCCCTCGGCATGGGAATTTACACTGCCGACAAAGGTCCTTCATGGCTTCACTAGCGCCCGATCCACGCCTTTTCATCTCGGATGGCGCCGCCGTCGAAGCAGAACAGGCACGCCAGCTACCAGCGGAATCGCCGCAATGGCGGCAGCTTTACGAAGCAGTGCTGGCCAACACGCCCGACCTCGGTTACGTCTTCGATCTCAACCACCGCTTCACCTACGCCAACGACGCCCTGCTCGCGATGTGGGGACGCACCTGGGAAGAGGCCATCGGAAAAAATTGCCTGGAGCTCGGTTACGAGCCCTGGCACGCCGCCCTGCACGATCGCGAGATTGACCAGGTGATCGCAACCCGCAAACCAGTGCGGGGCGATGTTCCCTTCACCGGTACCAACGGCCGCCGCGTCTACGACTACATCTTCTTTCCTGTCTTCGGCGCCCATGGCGAAGTAGTCGCCGTCGGCGGCAGTACGCGCGATGTCACAGATCGCAGCAACATGGAGGAAGCGCTGCGCGAGAGTGAGCAGCGTTATCGTGAGCTGCTCGACGCGCTGCCCGTCGCCGTGTACACGACCGATGCCGAAGGCAGAATCACGCTCTACAACGAGGCGGCTGCCGCTTTCGCCGGGAGATGCGCCGAGCCCGAAAAAGACCGCTGGTGCATGACGCATCGCCTCTATCGCCCGGACGGTACCTTTCTTCCCCACGACGAATGCCCCATGGCGGTCACCCTCCGTACCGGCGAGCCGCAGCACGGAGTCGAAGCCATTGCCGAACGGCCGGACGGCACGCGCGCTTGGTTCATCCCCTATCCCACGCTTGTGCGGGACGCCTCCGGCAACATCACCGGCGGTATCAACGTCCTGGTGGACATTACGGAGCGCAAAGCAGGCCGAGGAACGGCAACAGCAATCCGAGGCCGCCTTGCGCAAATCCGAAAAGTTTGCCGGCGCGGGACGCATGGCTGCGACCATCGCGCACGAGATCAACAATCCGCTCGAAGCCATCGTCAACCTCTGGTATCTGCTCACCCAGGATGAAACCCTGTCGGCGAACGGGCAGGAGTTATTGAAGACACTGGGCGCGGAGCTCGGCCGCGTCTCGCACATCACCAAACAGACGCTTCAGTTTTATCGTGACGGCAAAACGCCCGGCCCCGTCGATCTTGCCGAGCCGCTCAATGCCGCGGTGGGTCTCTTCTCCCGAAAAGCCACCCTCGCCGGAACGACAATTGAAACCCATTACCGGACTTCCGCTGCGATATTCGGCTTCGCCGGAGAACTGCGGCAGGTCTTTGCAAACCTCATCGGAAACGCGATCGAAGCGGGTGCCACCGCCATCAAGATACGTGTCTCACCCGGCCATGACTGGAAACACCAGGCTCGCCCTGGCGTGCGTGTGACCTTCGCCGACAATGGTTCGGGAATTCCCGCCGATTCCGCCGCAAGACTCTTCGAGCCCTTCTTCACCACCAAAGACGAGAAGGGCACCGGATTGGGCCTGTGGGTGAGCAGAGGCATCGTGCAAAAGCACGAAGGCTGGATACGCATGCGCACCAGCACGCTGCCAGCCCGCCACGGCACCGCCTTCGAACTCTTCCTGCCAACCTTGTAAGGATTCAGAACGAACCGCAGAGCACAGACCAGGTTTTCCTACTCCAGGGCGGGCAGTTCCCCAGTCGTCCAGCCAGTTGTTAGGCCTTGTTCGATGTTTTACCGAATGGTAACTTCCGTGTGGGCGGTGATTCGACCAGCTTACTGAATCTGCCTGCGAGGAAACCGGCAGTGGGCCGAAACCGTCAGTATCTACGGGAGGGTCGCATGCGTGACTTTGTCTGTGCATCCCTTCTCGGACTCGCTGCTACTATGGCGGAAGGTGCGCCGGTTATGCTCGCCGCGAGTCTCCCAGGGCACGTGGAATCGTGGTGAATCGACTCAACCCGCGGCGCACAGCTTTTATCGCAGGCTTGATCATTCTCGGGATTTGCGGGGCAGGGGGGCAAACTCCGCCTTTGCGAGATCCGTCCGTTGCGCAAAAGCCAATAGCGCCCCTCAGCGCCACCGATCCCGTGGTGCGGAACGGCCTCTTCACCATTGACGCCGTGGTGACAGATGCCGCAGGAAAACCGGTTTCGGACCTGACACCTTCGAATTTCACTCTTCTCGACAACGGCCGGCCTGCAATCATTCGCACTTTCCACGGCTCTCGGGCGGTGATCGAACCAGCGCCCGAAGTGATCTTCGTCCTCGACGCCATCAATCTCTCGCCTCAGCAGCTCACGCAAACCGAAAGCGCGATTGTTCATTTCCTGCGCCGCAATAACGGCCGCCTGAATTCCCCGTGTTTCCTCTACCGGCTCACGCGCGACGGTCTGTTTTCGTCCTCGATGCCTATGCGGGATGGAAATCTGCTGGCCAAAGAGGTGGAGAAACACAAGTCTCCGCGAACGGTCTGGAGATCGGTTCGAAATGATGGACCCAATTTACTTCGCGCATGGGTGGGCGGCAGTTCGCAGCCCAATCCGCTCTCTCTGCGCGCCCTGGGCGCGATTGCCATCGATCAGAGGGAGATCGCAGGCCGGAAAGTCGTGGTGTGGATCAGTCCGGGCTGGCCTGTGAATGGCGGCGACATCGGCTTCGACGAGGCAACCAAGAACCCTCAGGCACTACCTTAAGGCCACATTACACTCGGCGTCGGCCCCATCCGGCAAGCAGCCCAGTACCGATATGCCGTCTGACGGCAAGCCGGATTTCGTCACGTCATATGCCCCCGCACTTGCGACGAATTATGTTTCTTTTCGATTGACATCACAAGGCGTGACTGTGTACATAGGTCTACGAAGTTTTGTGGTAGCGTAACCATAACTTGATACTGCTTAGACAGTGATGCCTGGGATTTTGTCCTGGGTCCTTGAATACAGTTCCATTTTCCGAGTCGATATAGGGTCCGTAAATCGTTTGTCCAGTCCCACTTGCATCGTGACGTCTGTCAACCTGAATTCTCTTCTATTTCAGTTAGAACATTGACGGTTCGCGCAGACCTGCTTCCTGAAAACGGAGGAAGGTAGTCCTCGTCGAAAAATACCTGTCAGCTTCATCCAGAGAAACAGGTTGTCAATCAACAGTCATCTTTCAACTGCGGAGGCGAAGTTGAAGAATACATTCGTAAGCATTCGTGCGCTTGTGTTGTTTCTAGCGATCGGCGTGATAGGCGCTGCTCCGGCATTTTCGCAATCTGATAGCTCGTCTCTTTCCGGGACCGTCTCAGATTCATCCGGAGCCGTCGTTGCAAATGCAAAGATTACCGTACACAACAACGCTACCCTCACCGACAGGGACGCTACCAGCAACGAAGCAGGCAACTTCACCATCACCAATCTCGCGCCGGGCGTTTACAGCATGCACGTAGAAGGCGCCGGTTTTCAGACGACGACTCTCAACGACCTGCACCTCGACCCCAACATCGGACGCCACGTTGATGTCGCAATGAAGATTGGTAACAATACCACCTCCGTTACCGTTGAGGCGCTTGCCAACACGGTGCAGACGGAGAGCGGGTCGGTGGGCCAGCTGATCACGCCGGAGCAGGTGAAGAGCATCCAGCTTAACGGCCGCAATCCTTTGTATCTTTCGCAGATGGAGCCGGGCGTGGTGCGCACCAACCCGATGGCGTCATTTGCTTTCGGACTTGATAACGGCATCAATGTGAACGGCGCGCGCTCACAGGAGAGCGTGATTACGTACGATGGCGCGCCGATGGTGCGCACGCGATCAAATGGCACAAGCGTGGGCGTAGCCGATGTGGATTCCACCTCGGAGGTGCAGGTGCTGACCACCAGTTATCCGGCGGAGTACGGCCGTACATCAGGCGGCCAGATCCGCATGGTTCCGAAGAGCGGAACCAGCGACTTTCACGGCAGCGCCTTTGAATATTTCCGCAACACCGCGCTCAATGCCAATACCTGGTCCCGCAATTTTGCACATCTCAAACGGCAGGGTTTCCACTACAACCAGTTCGGATGGAATTTGAATGGTCCCGTCTACATTCCCGGCCACTTCAATAGCGACCGCAAAAAGTTATTCTTCCTTGCCGGACAGGAGTGGACACGCTACAACCACGACGATCTGTCTCAGCAGAAGGTTCCGACGGAACTGATGCGTACCGGCAACTTCAGCGAGCTGCTCGGGCCCAACATCTTTTACAACTCGCCGGTGCAGATTGTGAACCCGACGACAGGCGTTCCCTACGCCGGCAACATCATTCCGTCAGACCAGCTCAGCCCCAACGGCACAGGTTTACTCAGAGCTTATCCGGCGCCGAATGCATCCAACAATCCAAACAACTGGATCGATTCTGCACCCTACACAGAGAAGCAGCGTAAGGACAGCCTGGTCGTCGATTTCGTTCCGCGCGATGCACATCACTTCCGCTTCAGCCTTCTGAACTACAACTACAACGACTACGAGCCGCACTTCGGCAACTTCAATACCAACCCGCGCATCTTCAACCGGCCGAACCAGATTGCCGTTTTCCACTACACTTGGACCGTCAATCCCACCATGGTCAACGACGCCTATGTCTCTGGTGCGGCTGACCACGTCGATATCAACATCGACACATCGTCGGGTCTCTATGACCGCACCAGATACGGGATTAATTACCCATATCTCTTCGGCTCCGCTACCAAGGTCGTTCCCAACAAGATTCCGACCATCCAGCTATCCAATTTCGGCACGCTTGACGGCGGCCCATATCCATCACGTTCGGGCGGCATTGTTTACGACGTCGGCGACACCATCACGAAGGTTTGGGGAAACCACACTCTCAAGTTCGGTGGATTGTGGGAGTACGCCGGAGAAAATAACTACGACCAGATCAGTGTCGATAACACACGACCCGGTACAACCAACAACCAGAACGGTCTGTTTGTCTTTACCGATGCGCGCGGCGGTAGCTCGGCCTCGCCTGTTCCGACGTCAAAGGCGGCGATCGCCAATGCCGCGCTCGGCCTCTTCGATACCTATGGTGAGATCGGCACGCGTTCCTATACGCTCTTCCGCGGCAATATGTTCGAGGGCTTTGCACAGGATCAGTGGCGCGTTTCATCAAAGCTTGTGCTGGAGTATGGGGCCCGCTACAGCGTCATGATGCCGTATCACGCGCTGTGGGGTAACCAGGCCTTCTTCAGCGAGAAGGACTACAACCCGGCCCTCGCTCCTTCCGTTAATCCCACCACGGGCTTCATCACTGGGGGCGATCCTCTGAACGGTGTCGTCATCCCTGGCAGCGGATTCCCGAGTGCAGCCAAGGGACACGTCCCTGACAGCATCTTGAACGGCGGCTATCAGCGCCTGTTCCGCGGCTATAACAGCGGCTATTCTCCCACTGTCTACACCAACATCCAGCCACGGCTGGGATTCGCCTATCAGGTCAGGCCGGGGGCTGTCATCCGCGCCGGAGGCGGCCGGTACATGCAACGCCTCGGCATCAGCGACACGGTTCACGTTGGCGGCAATGCTCCCTTCCAGCCCGCCTCCAACGTAACTCGCGGCAGCGTCGACGATCCTGGCGGCATTGGTACCAATGCCACACCACTCGCCTTCACTTCCCATTCCCACACGTATCCGAGTCCAGAGGCGTGGGGATGGAACCTGACGGCTGAACAGGACTTCCAGAAGATCGGCGTCTTCACGGTGAGCTATGTCGGCCGGCGTGGAATCCATCTGGAGCAACTCGCAAATGTCAACGCGCTACGGCCGGGGACCGTGCAGGCAAACCCCGGCGTCAACCCGGATGCGCTTCGCCCCTACAAAGGCTACTCGACGATTATCGAAGCCGAGAATGTCGGCGGATCGTTTTACCACTCCCTGCAGGCCAACCTGAAGCGCCGCCTCACGAACGGTTTGCTCTTCGGCATTGCTTACACCTGGTCAAAGAGCCTTGACTACGGATCCTCGAACGGCACCAACATCGTCAATGCATTTGACAACAGTGTCATGTACGGTCCCAGCGACTTCGACACACGCCATGTACTGGTGGCGAACTACGTCTGGGACATTCCCTACGGAACGCATGCAACCAATGGCTTTGTCCGCAACGCGCTCGGGAACTGGCAGTTCTCCGGAACCCTCCAGGGACAATCGGGTCGTCCGCAGACGGTCTCACAGAATAACGACCGTGCGGGCGTTGGCCCCGGATCGGGCAACCAGTTCTGGGTCGCCACGAGGAGTCCCGCTCTCTACCATAAGTTCGCGGGCGGAAAAACCAAGAACCTGTGGTTTGAGCCGGGAGCGTTCTCTCCGGCCCCGGTTGGCACTTTCGCTCCAGCCGGAACCCGAGGGCTGATCTACGGCCCCGGCTTCCAGAGCTTCAGTGCCGCACTCCAGAAGGCCTTCACAGTCATCCCAGGCCATGAAAACCATCAGCTGCTCTTCAGGGCTGAGGCTTTCAACTACACCAACCACCCCAATTACGACAATCCAGACGTGGGTCCGACCAGCGGAACCTTTGGAGAGATCACTGGAAAAGGCAATACCTACCCCTCAGAACGGCAGTTCCAATTCAGCCTCCGCTACGCGTTTTAAGCGCAGCTCATGGAGCATATCGCGACGAGTTGCTTCTCACCCGAAGCAACTCGTCGCGTTTTACGTAGCAGCACACTCCCGCAATTCCATTCCGGGAACAACCAGCAGAATTGTGCCATTTCACCCCATGCAATTCGATACACTGGAAATAGAAGAGCCCACTCCTCGGAGTGGGCTCTTCTATTTGGCGTATAAGTCCTTTGGAAAGACGATTTTAGGGTATAAGTCTTTTAGAATGACGATTTTAGCCTGCGGCGCTCTAGGCTAACCCTATCATTCCACAAGGTTTATAGTCTGCCATCCCGTACCGGAGGGGGGGAGGGGGGGCCGGTAACGTTACGCCGCCGGACGGCAAAGTAGATCGGCAATCCGCTGGCGATAATCAGCAGCCCCGGCCACGTCGTTGTCGTCCGATAGACGAACAGCACCGCCAGGATCACCGCCGCACCGGCAATGTAGAGCGCGGGCAGCCACGGATAGCCCCAGGCACGGTAAGGACGGTTCGCATCCGGCCGCGTACGCCGCAGCCGAAACAATCCAGCGACCGTGAGGATATAGAAGAGCAGCGCCGCGGAGATTACGTAATCGAGCAGGTTGCTATAGAGATTGCCGTACGCTCCGGTAACGCGGTCGTGCGTGCGCGGCAACACCAGAAACGCCGACCACAGACACTGCATCCCCAACGCCCAGCCCGGAACGCGGGCGCGGTTCAACACCCCGGCCCGGCGGAAGAACAACTTATCCTGCGCCATCGCAAAACACGCGCGGCCGCCGGCCAGGGCCAGCGCATTCACCGTCCCGAAGGTGGACACCATGATGAGCACGGCCATCGCGATGCGCCCCACTCCAGGCAAAGCCGCATCCACCGTGAGTGTCGCCACGCGGTCCTGCGGAGCGGTCTGGATGGAGTGAATCGACAGCGCCGCAAGGTAGCAGAGGTTGCAGAGCAGATAGAGGATGATGACCGACGATGTGCCGATCGCCAGCGCCAGCGGCAGGTTCCGCTTCGGATTCCGCACCTCCGCCGCGACGAATGTGATGTCGTGCCATGAGTCAGCGGAGAACAGCGAGCCGGTCTGCGAGACGCAGAGCGCGACGAAGAGCCCGAATGCGGTAGTCGCCTCCAGGCCATGGATCGCCGTCACGTTGACCGGGTGCCACGGTGCCGCAAAGTTCGCGCGCAGCACCGCCGGATGCAGAAATGCGACCACCGCGCCCAGCCCCAGCAGCGCCACCATGCCGCCCAGCTTGGCGACGGTGAAAACGTTCTGGATCAGCTTGCCCCACTTCACGCCATAGCAGTTGAAGACCGTGATGAGGACGATGATTGCGATGGCCAGCAGTTGCGCAGTCGAGAGCGAGATAGCATATCCCGGCACCACCTGAACCGGCGCGATGAGATAGTTGTCCTCGCGAATACGCAGGAAACAGCACGCCGCTGAAGCGGGCAAATGCAATGCCTACCGCGGCGATGGTGCCGGTCTGGATGACGGTGAACATCGTCCAGCCATAGAGGAAGCCGAGCAGTGGAGAGAACGCCTCCCGCAGATAGACATACATGCCGCCGGCTTCGGGCATCATCGCAGCCAGCTCGCCGTAGGAGAGCGCGCCTGCGAACGTAAGCACGCCCGTGATCACCCAGGCCACCAGCAGCCACCCGGCGCTGCCCACCTGCCGCGAGATCTCCGCGCTGACAATGAAGATGCCGGAGCCCACCATGATGCCGGCGACCACCATCACGGAATCGAACAGCCCCAGGGCCCGGTGAAATTCTGTGGGCGGATTGACTGCGTCCTGCTTCAGCGCCGGCGGCGTGGTTGGCTGCATCCGTGCGGTATCCCTCGTTTCATGAACTCACGTAGCGCGAATGTTCAAGCTTACGGCCTGACGCGGCTGGAAGCATATCAAGATCACTCAGGAATCTGAATTACGGCTGAGGTGAAGCAGACGATGCGCCGGGAGCAAGCTGCAGATGCTGAGCTTCGCGCCGATTCTGCTCGTCGGCCATCGCAGCCGCGATCTTCAACTCCCGCTCCGAAGCCTCCTTCTGCCCGGCCTTCCGAAGCGCAAGCCCGTAGTAGTAGTGTGCCGGCTGGTAATCAGGCGCCGCGGCAATCGCATTCTTGAGCGACTCGACCGCCTGCGGATACTGCTTCAGCCGGAAGGCCGCAATGCCCAGCGCCGTCAGTGCCCCGCCGTGCTTCGGATCGTGCTGCAAAGCCTTGCGGCACTCCTCCTGAGCGGCGGCATAGTCGCCGTGATCGAGCGCCATCTGCCCGATCTGGTAATAGGACTCCGCCTGGTTGGGCGCGAGCGCGATGGAGCGCTCAAACTCGGCCTTCGCCTCATCGGAGCGCTGCGTGATCTGCAATATCCGGCCAAGTCCATAATGCGCGGTCGCATCCTCCGGCCGGCCCTTGAGGTACGCGCGCATGTCGCGCTCGGCAGCCGGCATGTCCTGCAGGTCCATCTTGACCCGCCCCTCTGCATACAGCGCCTTCAGGTCCCCCGGGTGGATGGTTCGCGCCTCCGCGACATCGCGCTCCGCATCGCGCAGCAGATGAGCCTCATCCTCCAGGATGCTGAGATCGAGCAGCAAATGAAAATCGTGAGGAGCCTCAGACTTTGCCGCCAGGAGCGTGGCCAGCGCGCCGTTGCGATCGCCGCTGGCCCGCTGCTGGAGTGCGGTCTCCTCTGCAGCAGCGACCAGCATGTCACGAAGCTGGCTATTGCCGCGGTCACTCCGCATCGCGTCGGAAAGGTATGGAAGCGCTTCCGGCCCGCGATGCTCGCTCAGCAGCAGATGGCCAAGATCGGTCTGCGCCGATGTGAGGTGCGGCTGGATAGCGAGCGCCTTATGGAAGCACTCCTCCGCCTTGCCAGGCTCATTCTGCTGCGCGTGAACCACGCCCAGCAGCGTCCAGCCGTCCGCGCTCCGGGGGTGCCGCTGCAAAAAGTTCTCAAGAGTGCGGCCGGCTTCCGCTGCTTGACCATGCTCCAGCAAGCCGCGTGCCCGCTGGAGCGTTTCCGGCGCCTGGGCTGCCAACGTAACAGCAAACGCCAGCACCGTGATCGCAGAACAGTTGAGGGCGGAATTCACGATGCGCAGCATGGCAGGAAAAGGCCCGGGGCGCGTACTGCGCTCCCAGGCCATGGTATCGCCGATCGGCAGCTTTAGAACGTGATGCGCCCGGTGAGTTGCAGATTGCGTGGCGTGTTGACGGTATTGGTGGGGATACCGAACAGCAGATCGCTCTGCGTTGTATCGACCGAATCGAAGGTATGCCGGTTGAAGGCATTCAATGCCTCCGCCTTCAGCGTGAATCCAATCCCTTCATGAATGGGGAAGGTCTTGAGCAGGCTGAAGTCCTCATTCAGATAGTGATCCAGCCGCGCATCGCTGTTCACGCGTGGCACATTGCCGAACCGGTAGGCGCCGGCGCCGCGATAGGCAGGCTGATTCTGATCGAAGAATGCCGCGGTCGTATCGTCCGCCGGGTACTGCGCGCTGCCTGATTCAACCGTCAAGCCATTGAAGTAGCTGTTCGAATTTGGATCGGACGCATTCTGGTTGATGAGCGGGTTTACACGGTGCGATCTCGCCGCGGAGCTCATCACGCTCTTGCCGGTGTAAGCATAGCGAATGCAATTATCCCAGCCGGGAATGCCGCTGGCGCAGCCGAAGGAGACTGGCGATCCGCTCTGGTACCTCTGGATGCCGCCAACCTGCCATCCACCGATCAACTCGTTCAACAGGCCTCCGTGATCGAGGAAGCGCTTCCCTTTGCCGAAGGGAAGCTCGTAGAGATAGCTGAGCACAAAAGTGTGCGGAATATCCTGCAGGCTGACTGATTTGTTCAGCTTCAGGTTCGTGGGGTCCTCACCTTGTGCGATCGCGGCGTTGGACCCGTTGTTCGTGAACGGCAATGCGCTGTCAGCATCTGTCAGTGTCTTGGACCAGGTATAAGACGCGAGGAATTGTAGACCATTCGTAAAGTTGTGCTGCAGTGAAACCAGCAAAGCGTCATAACTGGAGTGGCCCAGGTTCTCCAGGCAGCAGTCTCCTGCGATATACGTGAATTGTGGAAACGGACGCAGAGCGCGCTGAACCTGTGCGCCGCTGCCCCACAGCGCGTCGAAGCCGCTGAACGGCTGCGATACGCCAACGGCGTTGCCGTCTACTGGGTCCGTCAGGTTATTGCCCAGAGCGAAGTCTGCCTTCGGCATGTTGTTGTCATTCGAGAGGAAACCGGAATGCAGATGCGTGGCGCGATTCCCCAGATAGCCGACGGCCAATACCGTATTGGACGTGACCTGCTGCTGCAACTGCAGGCTCCAGCTATAGACGGTGGCGGGACGTCCGAAAGACGGCTTGATATAACCGCCATTCACCGCTGCGCCGTCGTAGATGCTGGGGTTCAGATTTGGAGGCGGCTGGAAGGCCGGGAATCCACTATCGATATTGAAGGCCGGCGTAAAGCCGTCGGTGCTCACTGGATTTGGGTTCACCGAATAACCCTGCACCATGGACCCGCCGAAGTCGCTGTATTGGAGAGGACCGTAGAAGATTGCCGTGCCGCCACGCAGGACGGTCTTGTTATTCCACATCGCCGGCGAATAAGCGAAGCCGATACGCGGCGAAAAATCCTTGTAGTACGTGTCTGCCCACTTGGTATTGCACCCGCTGCAAGTGGACCCATAGACTACTGCGCCCTTGATGTTGAAACGCGGATCGATGGCGTTGGGATCGAAATTGGCGGTGTCGTTAAGGGCCTCGCTGCGCGGCTGATCGACGTCCCACCGCAGGCCAAGGTTCAGTGTCAGGTTGTTGGAGACCTTGAAATCGTCCTGGCCGAAGAAGCCCCAGAACCATGAGGTCCACCGCGGCTGATGCGCATATTGCTGCGTGACAGCATTGTCGACCGTGCCTAGCAGAAGACTGGCAAAACCATTACCCGCGCCAGTGGCGACGCTGGGATCGTTGGTTGCGGCGGTCTCCGTGCGCTCGAAGTTGAAGGTCGGGTTTGGCAGATTGATTGGAGAGTACTGCTGGAAACGGATATCGGTACCAAACTTCAGCGCGTGACGGCCCTTCTGCCAGAAAATGCTGTCATTCAGGCGAAAGCCATTGTCAATGTTGTCGCCATTGTGGCCATTACTCAGCTGGTCGATGTTGTCCGCACTATCGATGTGGATGATGGGAAAGTTGGTGGATTCGATGTTGCTGATACCCAGCTGCGAGGAGTAATTGGTGTTGCCGAGCGCCGCGACGGTGAAGTTTTTCGAATTGCTTCGATTGGTCCCGAAGTTCAGGTGATTGAGGAGGCTTGGATTGATGTCATAGTCCCACCCAAAACGGCCAAAGTGCGTGATGAAGTCCTGTGCCCACTGGTTTGGGTCCACCGGATCAGGCAAGGGTACGGCTCGCCTTCAGGCTCGTATTCTCGCGTGTGGAGTATGAGACATAGATGGAACTTTTGCGGAACTTCTCATCAATACGGATGGTGTAGGTCGTGTTGTTGATCGGGTAGGGAGAGTTGATCGTGTAGTTGTTGACAAGATTGCCGTTCTGCGGAGCCGGATAGTACTTGAGGATGTTGCTGGCTACAGGGCTGATGCTCGTAGTAGGAATCTGATTATTGGGAAACGCGGTACGGCAAGGCCTTCCATTCACGATTCGAGTCGTTGCAGGATCGAATATCTGACCGAAATAAACAGGAGTTCCGTCGCACGGGTTTACGCCGAGCACATTGTTCGTCTGAAGGAACTGAGAGAAGTCGCCTGTACGCTCCGCCGCCGTCGGCACAGTGGAAGTCTGTGGACCACCCACAGTCTGGCGGAATTGCTCCCACGAGAAAAAGAAGAAGGTCCTGTCGTGGCCGTTGTAAATTTTGGGAATCCATACCGGACCGCCTAGTGTGCCACCAAAGTCGTTCTGGCGATCAGGGCCGCGAGCAAAGTTCGCGCGGCAGGCGGGTGTGTCATCAGCGCCGACGCATTGCATGGCCCTGCGGCCGTTGTTGAACCAGCTGTTCGCGTCGAAGGCGCCGTTGCGGATGATGTCGTAGGCCGTGCCATGGAATGAGTTGGTGCCGCTCTTGGTTACGAAATTTTCGACCCCACCGGTCGTTCTGCCGAACTCGGCCGAAGGAATCGCCGTCGTCACCTTGAACTCCTGCAGCGCCTCAACCGAGGGAGCTTCTTCATCGAACGACGAGCCATTCTCGCTGCGCGTCTGGCTCGCGCCGTCCAGCAGTACCTCGTTGCCGAAATTCTGTCCGCCTGCCAACTTTGAAATGAAGATGCCGTTGTTGCTATTGGCTGCGCCAGGGCCCGTGCTGCCCGGAAGCAGAAACGTAAATGCCTCCGGCGAACGCAGATTGCCGACACCGCCCAGTGCCAGCGGCAGTTGCGTGATCTGACGATCGGTGACCACGCCCCCGATATCCGACGATTCTGTCTGGATTCCGGTCGCCGCTGCTGTCACCGTGACCGACTCGCTGCTCTGGCCCAGCGCCAGTTTTACGTTCAGCGCCGTCGTTGTATTCACTTGGACAACAACATTCGAGTAAGAGGCCGTCTTAAAGCCCGCGGCCTTCACCGTCACGTCGTAGGTGCCCAGCGGCAGTTCGGCGAACTGATAACTGCCGGAGGAGGTGGAAAGCGTGGTCGAAGAAACTCCCGTTCCAACACTTTTCGCTTCAATGTTTGCCCCGGCGACAACCGCCCCGGTGGGATCTGTGACGCTTCCGGAAAGTACGCCGCGGACAGATTGTCCGAACGCTCCCACGGTCAAGCCGAATGCGGCGATCAGAACTGCCAGAGCAGTGCAGACCCGGGGAATGCAGACCAAAGAAGTGCGGAAAAGACCCGACGTAGAACCTGAAACGCCTCATATTGCCTCCTCAAACGCGACACACTTGCAAATGGAGAGATTCGTTGTCTCTCCGACTCATCAGTCATGAGTTGCGTCTCAGCGATGAAACCGGTTTCAAAGCACGGCCAATATCACTCAGCGCAACGCCAAGAATTCTAGGCGCCGCAATATTGGATGCGCCATGGGTGCACCAGACCATCCACATCTAGTACATATGAACTATGGTTTCGCAACGTCAAAAGGTGACACTGTCACGAGTTATCGACTACGGCTCCGAACGCGGAAGCCGGGATGCTTCATCGACAAAGGAGTCCGTGGCCGCTACAAAAACAGCCGATGTTATTCGCATCCTGCTGGTGGACGATCATCCCGTCGTGCGCGCCGGCCTCGCCAGTATGCTGTCCACCATCGCGGGTCTTGCGGTCTGCGGAGCGGTATCGAGCGGCGAAGAAGCGCTCGAGTTCATCGATGCCGAACAGCCTGACGTACTGTTGCTTGATCTGCGAATGCCCGGAATGACAGGCATCGAGCTTCTCAAACTGATTCGCGCAGTGCCCTTCCCTCCCAGGACACTTGTGCTGACGAGTTACGAATCTGACGAGGAGATCTATCGTGCGATCGAGGCAGGCGCACAGGGATATCTGCTGAAGAGTACCCCCCAGGCGGAAATCGTAGTGGCCATTCAAGCCGTCCACAACGGCAGGCACTACATTCCGCCGCGCATTGCAGCGCGGTTGGCAGAGCGCATGGTGCGCTCCGCGCTCACGCAACGCGAGTTGGAGATCCTGGAGATGGTTGTGCGCGGGCTCACCAACAAGCAGATCGGCAACGCCCTGCGTATCAGCGAAAACACCGCGCGCAATCACATCAACAGCATCATCCGGAAGCTCGACGTCTCCGGCCGGACGGAAGCTGCAACAGCCGCCATCCAGCAGGGCCTGGTGCGCATGCCGGATTAGTGACCGGATTATTTCGCCGCATGCAGCGTAATCACCGTAACGCTCTCGTGGGGAAAGATGTGCTCCATGTGGCCTCTCGCGATGTGTTCCTGATTCAATACCGGAGACACCCGCTGCGGCCGGTCATCATCGTTTTCGTCACTGATGCTTGCGCTGCGCAGCGTCTGCACGTCAGCGTTTTCTGTCGCCGCAAAATCCCGAACTGCAATGTCCGCAGGGATATCTACGTCCAGGCTGCGATTGACACAGAAGAGCGACAGTGTCTTCTTCGAAGCATCCAGCGCCGCCGTCACGTCGAGATACGGCACGTTGTCAATATCGGGAAGCCGTGTAACACCATTCTTCACCGAGTAGCTGCCCGCATCGGCGACTGCCTCCACCGGCAATGCTGGATGTGCAGTCGAGTACATGCGGAAGGCGTAGTAGCCCGGCGCGCCGTACACCTGGCCGCGGCTCTTCCAGATGCCCGCGAACTCCATGATGCCGGTCATGTCGGAGACAGGCACAGCATCGGCATTGCGCATCAGCATGTTGAAGAAGCCGGCCGTGTCGACAGCTCCGCCCATGTTGCGGAAGCCGGGCACACCATCGCGATTGCCGATGAAGAGCCATTCGGTGAAAGCCACATGCGCTTGCCGCGCGAATGCAGGGTGGTCATCGATCTGCTGCTGGTCTTCACGCAGCTTGCGTCCAAGTTCCACGGGCAGAGCGAAGGCAGCCTGCGTCATGAAGTCGGTCGAAGCGTGTGGCAATTTCGTCCGCGTATTGGTGACGACGAAGTGCGTGGAAAGATAGTCGAAGGTGCCGGCGGGGTTAGTCAGTTGATGCGCATTCCATTCGCGGAACCCATCAGGATCGGCGCCCGTGGCAATCAGTTTTGCCGCAGGATCGACAGCGCGGATTGCCTTGCTGAAGGCCAGCGTACGGCCGGCGACTTCATCCACCGTTGGCCAGCCAACATTCCAGTCACCCCACAACTCGTTGCCCAGTTCCCAAAACAGACCGCTGTGCTGATGCCAATGCGCATCGACATAGCGGACCCAGTCCGCCGCCTCTTCGGGCGTCCCGCTGCCCAGATTCAAAGCGATCTGCGGCTCCGCCCCGATCAGCTCGCAGAAGTGCAGAAATTCGTCCGTGCCAAAGGTGTCGTACTCCGGAATGCCCCACGCGATGTTCAGCATGCTGACGCGCTTCTGCCGCGGGCCGATGCCGTCGCGCCAGTGATAGGACGAGGTGAAGTTTCCTCCAAAACGAACCAGCGGCGTCTCCATCGCTTTGGCCATCGCCACCTCGTCCGGATCGAGCCCATCAAGCGCATCTGCCGGCATCAGCGAGAACTGATCCAGATCGACGCGCTCATCTCCCGTAAGCTCGACGACGAAGTCCGCCGGCTGCAAACGATGCAGCTTGCCGGCCGGTACTTGCAACTGAAAGTCGTACTGTTTCCACTCGCCGGCAGTAGCATCGATCGTCGCGGAGGCGAGTACTTCGCTGCTGTTCCGCACTCGAAGCGAAACAATAAGTGTCGAAGGCCCGCTGATGTGGCGCACGAAAAAGTTCCCTTTGTACGAGAGCGTGCGCTGGACGGGCAGATATACCTCCTGCTTGATGCCCGTAGCGCTGGCCAGGCACGCCCATCACCACTAGCGAGCGCCATGAATTTGCCGCATGTCCCCAGCGCGGCTCGTAGCGATTGCCTTGCTTAGTATCCAAAGGCTCCCATGGCAGCGGCAAGCCAAGCGACGAAGCCTCCTCCAGTTCGGGACGTTCGTGCACCATTGCTTCCAGATTTCTGGCGCTCCAAAGGTTCTCTTCGAGCGATGGATTCACCAGAAGCTCCGCCCACAAGCCGTTATAGGTAGAGTTGCCGATCGGTTCGAGGAAGCTGCCGAAGATGGTTCGCGGGACCGGCGCGCCTGCGCTCTTGCTGGCATCCACGGTGATCGTGGCCTTGGAAGGGATCGGCTTGATGACTGAGATTTGCGCATGGCAGAAAGAGAGCGGAAGGCACGCGGTGGCAGCAAACAGCATGGTGCGGGAGAGATACATGATCATGTGGCCCCGAGAGGGTGATGTCCGCTGGATGCGGCGTACGCCAGTCTCAGCCAAGATGGGCGGAAATGCAAAATGCGCGCCTCCTCTTCGCTGAAGAAGGCTCTGCTGTAGCGGTTGTTTCTCAGATCGAAATACCCCGGATGAGATACCCTACTCTGTCTTGCCCATGGTGGACCAAAGATGACCGCACACCCACAGATTCGAGCACCCCGTGGAAGCAACAAAACCGCGCGGGGCTGGATCCAGGAAGCAGCCAAGCGGATGTTGATGAACAACCTCGATCCCGAGGTTGCCGAGAAGCCTGAGGAACTGATCGTGTATGGCGGTCGCGGCAAGGCGGCGCGCAATTGGGCTTGCTACCACAAGATCGTCGAGACGTTGGATCGCCTCGGCAATGAGGAGACACTTCTCGTCCAGTCCGGCAAGCCGGTCGGCGTCGTGCAGACACATCGCCTGGCGCCGCGTGTCCTCATCGCAAACTCCAACCTGGTACCACACTGGGCTACGTGGGAGGAATTCGATCGCCTGGATGCTGCAGGTCTCATGATGTACGGCCAGATGACCGCAGGCTCCTGGATTTACATCGGCACCCAGGGCATCCTGCAGGGCACATACGAAACCTTCAAAGCCGCTGCGAAACAGCACTTCCATGGCACGCTGGTCGGCACCATCAGTGTGACCGCAGGACTGGGCGGCATGGGCGGCGCGCAACCGCTTGCGATCAAGCTTGCTGGCGGAGTCAGCATCTGCGTGGAGGTCGACGCGACGCGGATCGAGCGCCGCTTGAAAACCCGCTATCTGGATCACAGCAACCGACGTCTCTGGATGAGGCAATCCGCATGGCGCAGCGAGGCGAAGCGCGACAAAGCTGCGCTCTCCATCGGACTCCAGGGCAATGCGGCAGAGATTCTGCCGAAGATGGTGCACTCCGGGTTTATCCCTGACATTGTTACAGATCAGACCAGTGCGCACGATCCAATGTGGGGATATCTGCCGCCGGCGCTGGTCGATGAGGACCTGAACACATTACGCACGCACGATCCCGCGGCCTACATGACACGTGTGCGCACTGCGATGGCGCAGCATGTGCAGGCAATTTTGGAGCTGCAGCGACGCGGCTCGATCGCCTTTGACTACGGCAACAATCTGCGGACTCAGGCGAAACAGGCCGGCGTCAGAAGATGCCTTCAGCTATCCCGGATTTGTGCCTGCATTCATCCGCGATTCGTTCTGCGAAGGCCGCGGACCCTTCCGCTGGGTGGCTCTCTCTGGAGATCCCGCGGACATCGCAAAGACAGACGCCGCTCTGTTGAAGCTCTTTCCTGAGGACGAACGGCTCCAGCAGTGGTTACGTTTCGCCGCGAAGGAAATTGCGTTTCAGGGGCTGCCGGCGCGCATCTGCTGGCTTGGATATCGCGAACGCGACAAGGCAGGTCTGCTCTTCAACAAGATGGTTCGCGACGGAGAGCTTTCCGCTCCCATTGTCATCGGCAGAGATCATCTCGATGCTGGATCGGTGGCGAGCCCCTATCGCGAAACGGAAGCCATGCTGGACGGATCGGATGCTGTCTCCGACTGGGCGCTGCTGAACTTCGCCACCGGCATCGCCAGCGGCGCCGCGTGGATGAGCTTCCATCACGGCGGCGGCGTCGGCATGGGTTACAGCCAGCACGCGGGTCTGGTGGCGGTAGCCGACGGCAGCGACGAAGCGGAGAGAGCGGCTGCGCCTCTGCCTGACCAACGATCCTGCGCTCGGCGTGATACGCCATGCCGACGCAGGTTATGCAAAGGCGCAAGGAGTGGCGCGAGATCGCGGTCTCGACATGCCAAGCCTCCCATGAACGCAGACTTTCTGATCGCCGGCATCTCGCAACTGGCGACCGCAACCGGCACTGGACCGAAATACGGCACGCAGATGCGCGATGTATCCGTTATCGAGAACGCTGCGATCGCGATGCAGCGACGGGCGATTTCATATGGATTGGGCGCGCGACGGAGTGGCGCGGAACAGCATCCAGCACAATCGATCTCGGCGGACGAGCCGTGGTTCCTGGTCTGATCGATCCACACACGCATGCAGTATGGGCCGGCGACCGGCTTCAGGATTTTGATGCGCGGACTTCCGGCGTCACTTATGAAGAGATCCTCGCCGCGGGCGGTGGCATCTGGAGCACAATCCGCGCCACCGCGGCCGCATCGAACGATCTACTGGTCTCCCTTACCGAACAGCGCATCTGGGCTCTGATTCATTCGGGCGCAACTGTCGTAGAAGTAAAGTCGGGATACGGCTTCACCGTTGCCGCTGAGCTGCGCCTGCTGGAAGTGATCGGAGTCGTCGCGTCGCGGCTGCCGATTCGGGTCATTCCCACGCTGTTGATCCATATTCCGCCGAGCAACACGACGGAGCAGGATGCCTACATAGAGCAGATCCGAAACGAGCTGATCCCGGAGACCGCGCGGCGCCGTCTAGCGACTGCAGTAGATGTCTTCGTAGAGAAAGAAGCGTGGAGCGCAAAGCAAGCTGCATCAATGCTGACCTGCGCTCTTGAGCATGGCCTGCGAGTCAAACTGCACGCGGAGCAGTTTCATTCGGTCGGCGGCCTGGAGTTGGGCCTGCAGCTCAACGCGCTCAGCATCGATCACCTCGAGGCCTGCAAACCGCAGCAGTACGCGCTCTTTCGCGACAGCCCGACAATCGCTACCGTACTGCCGGGCGTATCCCTGCATCTCGGTATCCCCAGAGCGCCAGGCCGCCCGCTGATCGACGCCGGAGCCGCTGTTGCTGTTGGCACAGATCTGAATCCCGGATCGAGCCCGCTGTTTTCCATCAGCGCGGCTCTGGGCCTGGCGGTGCGGTTCAATGGATTGACGAGCCATGAGGCTCTCGTCGCCGGAACCGTAAATGCCGCATGTGCGCTTGGTCTCAATGATGCAGGGCGCATTGAAGCAGGCGCACAAGCGGATTTTGCAGTACTCGAATCGCCCGATTGGCGCGATCTGATCTACACCATGGGTGCGAATCCCATCCGCGAAGTCTGGTGCCGGGGCAGGCGGATTGCCGATGCGAACAATCAAAGGAAAGATCACGATGCGTAGCTCATTTCATCCGTCGCTCCTGTATCAGGAGGGCCGCTTCGTCTCCGGAAAGAGTATTTCGGTCGACGATGCAGGCCGGATCGTCGAAGGCAAAGACGGCAATGCGCAGATCGACCTTTCAGGTAAAGCGCTCCTTCCGGGGTTCGTCAACGCGCACTCCCACTCGTTTCAACGGCTGATACGTGGACGGGCAGAATCGCGCATCGTGAGCGGCAATGACTTCTGGTCCTGGCGTAACACGATGTACCAGGCTGCCGCTCAGCTTTCTCCGGAAGACGTCTACGATGTGGCGCGGATGTGTTTTCTTGAAATGGTACGCGCCGGCATCACGACCGTCGGCGAATTCCACTATCTCCACAACGCGCCTGATGGCAAACCATACGATGATCCCAATCTGCTCGCGCGACAAATCGTTGCAGCTGCGCAGTCCGTCGGGTTACGTATTGTCCTGCTCCGCTCAGCGTATTTTCGGTCTGGCTATGAGCTGCCGCTCGATCCTGGCCAGCAACGGTTCTTCGAGCACCCTGATGCATTCCTCGCCAATGCTGCCGCGCTGCGCGCCTTGTATCCTCAGGATTCAGCGGAGGTGCGCATCGGGGTTGCTCCGCACAGCATTCGTGCGGTCCCGCTCGTAGCGCTGCATGACATCGTCTCGTGGGGACGCAGCAATTCTATGCCCATCCACATGCATGTTTCGGAGCAGGTTGCCGAGAACGCTGCATGCAAACGCGAGTACCGCTATACGCCGGTAGAGTCTGCTCGCGCGCGAAGGGCTGCTGGGCAAAGATTTCGTCGCCGTCCACGCGATCCATCTCACTGCAGAAGAGCTTGCCGATTTCGCGGAATCCCGAGCCATCGTCTGTTCCTGCCCTACGACCGAGCGCAATCTTGGTGATGGCATTGTTCCGGTAGACGCTCTCATGAAGTCCGGTGTGCGTCACGCACTTGGCTCGGATAGTCAGGCGCAGATCGATCCGTTGGAAGACGCTCGCGAGCTGGACTACCATCTGCGCCTGGCGCAGCAGCAGCGGGCAGTGCTTGATCAGATTAACGGGCGCCCAATCGCAGCGCGCCTCTTCGAATGCGCAACCACCTACGGCGCGCAGGCGCTGGGCGTGAATAGCGGATCGCTGCGGCTCGGCGAAATTGGCGACATGATCTCCGTCGATCTGAATGATCTGTCCATCGCCGGAAGTACGCCAGAGACGCTTCTGCCGATGCTCGTCTTCGGCGCAAGCCGCTCTGCTATCCGCGATGTTGTGGTCAACGGCCGGATCATCCTTCAGGACGGACATCATCCTCTGCAGGAAGAGATCGTCGAGAAATACCGGGAGATCTATCGCAAAGTGTGGGGCCAGGAGATCGCCGGCGGGAGCATCCGTTGATCGCGGTCGTCGATCATCTCTCCAACCTGGTTCGGATTCCATCCTTATCTGCAATCTCTAATCGTCCTGTCATTGACTATGCAGCATCCGTTCTGACCAAACACGGCTGGTCGACACATGAAATCTCCTACGCAGACGAATCCGAGACGGAAAAATCAAACCTCATCGCTGCCCCGCCCGGTCAGTCGGCTACAGAGCGCGAGGCCGATCTAGCGTTTCTGTGCCACACCGATACCGTCCCTTACGCAAAGGAGTGGACACAGGCTCTTCACCCAGTGCTTCGCGGCGACCTGCTGCACGGCTGCGGCGCGTGTGACGTAAAGGGATTTCTGGCGTGCCTGTTAACGGCTGCTGCGTCACCGAATGTGCAGTGGCTGAACGGCCTGCGCATTGTGTTGACCGCGGATGAAGAGATCGGATGCATCGGATCGAAGCAATTGATCGCGTCGAACGTCCTGAGTCCGAAGCGACTCGTTGTCGGTGAGCCAACATCGCTGCGAGTTGCGCGTGCAGGCAAAGGCTACTGCCTCGCACGCGTCACCATTCTCGGTCGGGAGGCGCATAGCGCGCTTCCCGGCCAGGGTGTTTCCGCCATCTATGCCGCCGCGCATCTCGTATCGGCACTTGAGCAGCTAAGCCATCAGCTTGCTGCCGAGATTCACAGCCTCTTCGATCCGCCGTTCACTACGATGAACGTCGGCACCATCGAGGGCGGTTCGGCAAAGAACATCATCCCCGGACGCGCCGAGCTACTCGTAGAGTGGCGTCCCATTCCCGGACCGTCGCCCGATCGCATTCCCCTGGCGATCCAGGAAATTCTGCTACAGGTACAGGCACAATATCCCGGCCTGCGGGCGTCGCTGACTTTGCTCAGGCAAGAGGCAGGCTTCGAAACCACAGCCGGAAGCTCTCTGGTCCGCTCCATTGAGAAGGAAACCGGCTTACCCGCAACTTCTATTCCATTTGGCTCAGAGGCCAGCGCGTGGTCGGCAGTTGTGGAAGAAGTGGTCGTGTTTGGTCCGGGAGACATGCGAACCGCCCACAGCGATCGCGAATGCGTGCCACTCGATCAATTGACAACTGCCGTCCAGGTACTCCGTACCATGATGCAGAGCACAGGAAATCGCTAACCTCCCATTCCAATCGGACTAAATTGATGATCTAAAGGCCGGGAGAGCTCAATCGAGGCGCATTCGTGTGGACGAAAATCGTTCTCAAAGGCAGCCAGAAGCTACGGTTCAATTTCGATCTCCACCACATCACCATCCCGCAATCCGAAGAAATCGCGCAGCCGCACATCGGTCGCGATCTCGACGATAGTCCTGGGATGATGTCCCCGCCCCTCTTCATTGGCATCGGTGCGCAGCAGAAACGCTTTTCTTCCTCCGATTGCGCAGGGCATCATGTTCACTGATACAGTGCCTCCATACTCGCTCGCCTCCAGGCGGATCACTTGCTTCGGCAGCGAATACGGGCGTTCGAGCAGCACATTCAACGTGCCCGGATAAAACTTCATGCCGGTTTTGCGGAAATAATGCTCCTGCAGCCTCTCTATCCAGTATGAGAAGCTGCCGATACCTGAAACGACATGCCCACGCAACATCATCCGCATTACCGCTCGTCGTGCACATCCACGACAGGAGCAATCGGTTTCACCGGATACGGCCGCCCCAGCGCCAGCGTCTCATCCAGCAGCTTGTCATAGCCGTAGATGTCATGCGTGAAATCCACTGTCCCATCCGGCTCGACATAGGCCGTCGTATAAAAGATCGTCACCGGGATGGTTTGCTTCAGCCCTACCGCTTTATTGTCATCGCCGGTATTCATCGCCTCGTCAATCTTGTCCGGCGTCCACTCCTGCCGGTCGCGCAGAATCCATGCCGCCAGCGCCAGCGGCTTCTCCACTCGCACACATCCGTGACTGAAGTCGCGCCGCGTGCGGCTGAACAGCCCCACCGCCGGCGTCGAGTGCAGATAAATCGAATACGGATTAGGGAACATGAACTTCACCAGCCCCAGAGAGTTATCATCGCCCGCATCCTGCCGCACCATCAAATCGCCGTGCAGCAGCTTCGCATCCAGCTTCGACGTGTACTCCACCGTCTTCTTGTGGCGATCGACAATTTCAAAATTGTGTTCCGCTAGATAATCCGGATCCTTCGCGATGCCCGGCAGCACTTCACGCTGCGTGATATCGATCGGAACCGACCAATACGGTCGGAAGATGAGATAGCGCATCAGGTTCACCAGCATCGGCGTCTGGTGGTCTTCAGGCTGTTCGCCCTTCTTCTTCGGCGGCAGAATGCCCGCCTTACCCGTCACCACGTTCATCTCCAGCGCGATGGTCGTGTGGTCGCTCGTCATATCGGCGGGTGCCGGCCGTTCGCTCGCGTGCACCACACCTGCCTCCTCGACCAGCGGAGGCGTCAAGTCGAGCGGCGGCGGCGGCTCGCTCGAATACACACGTAACTTGTATTCCGGCAGATTCACAAAAATCGGCGCGTTTTGATATAGCTCCGGCAACCAGCGCCAACGCTCCAGCGCAATCGCCAATTGATGTACACGCTCCGCCGTCGGCACATTCAACGCTGCGATCGTCGGCGGTCCGATCTTTCCATCCGCCTGCAGACCGTGATGGAACTGGAAGTGCCGCACCGCGGCCGCTATCGCCGGATCGTACCGTGTCGCGCTCGTCTCTGGCGCATCCGGCTTCAGATCGCCATCCAGCTCCAGCAGCTCGCGCATCCGCTTAGCGCCCGTGTATGCATCACCCGGCCTCAGTTGCCGCGTTACCTCCGGCAGCCCGCCACCCGGATCCTGCTTCGCCTGCTCCACCCAGTGCCGGTAAGCTGCAAGCGTCCGTTTGTACTCATTGCTCTGCGGCGGGACCGTCATCAGTACCCCGCCGACATTATTCGACGTGATGATCTTCTCTGTCAGAAACTTCGCCAGGTCATAGCGCTTCTGATTGGTATCGATGCCGAAGTTAAATCGCTTCGGGTCCACGCGTCCGTTGTGCTCGTCGTTCAGATAACGCATGGCGGAGACAGTCATCTCCATATCGAACGCTGCCCGATCCTGTTCCGTCTTTATCGCCGCCGCGCGTCCCGCCCACCGTGACGTGTCATAGTCTTCCGGGTCGAGCCCATCTGTCCCGCACGCCGCAAACGCCGCCATCATCTGCCGCGCCTGCTCGGTCGGCTTTTTGCCGTTCAGCCACACTGGCTCAAAATTGTGCGCGGCATAGAAATCCTCGACAGGCCTTTTCAAATCAGCAAAGTTCGGCCAGCGCATCGTGTCCAGCCGTGCGTGGTCGGCCATGGCGTGCAGTGCAACGCTCTCCGGCGACAGCGGCTTCGGCTGCGCCTCTTTCTGCTGTTTGCGACAACCGCCCACCAGCAGCAGTGCGGCTGTGCCCGCAATCCAGATCCACTTCCAACCCAGATGCCAACTCCAATGCTTCATCCCAGCCGTACGCCCTCCCCGGGCCAGAGCAGATTCTATTTCGACAGCGCCTAAAATCTGCTCCTACTTTGAGTGTAGTGGTTCTCTTCTCCTGATTTTCGCCTAAATTGCAACCGCGCATCTGTCGTCGTACTCCCCTCTGCAGCTTTCGTTCCTCCATTTCCATCCAACGTCGAGGAGAACCTCCATGCCCAAGGTTGTGCGCTTCTACCGGCTCGGCGGCCCCGAGGCTCTGCAGTTTGAAGATCACCCATCCCGCCAGCCCAAAGCCGGCGAGGTCCGCATCCGCGTCCAGGCCGTCGGCCTCAATCGCGCCGACGCTCTCTACACCCGCGGTCAGTATCTCGAACAGCCCCGCCTCCCCTCCGGTCTTGGCTACGAAGCCGCGGGCATCGTCGAAGCGGTGGGTCTCGGCGTGGACGCCACCTGGATCGGCCGTGCCGTCGCCACCGTCCCCGGATTCTCCATCAACGACTATCCCGTGCTAGGCGAAGAGGCGGTAGTGCCCATCGCGAACGTCGCACCCTATCCGGAAAAGCTCACGCCCGTGGAAGCCGCTGCTATGTGGATGCAATACCTCACCGCGTGGGGCGGACTCGTCCATCTCGCCCGACATCGCCAGCGGCGACTTCGTTATCATCTCCGCCGCATCCAGCTCCGTCGGTATCGCCGCTATCCAGATCGCGAAACAGGAAGGCGCCATCGCCATCGCCACCACCCGAACCTCACAGAAACGAGAAGAACTCCATGAGCTCGGTGCCGATCACGTCATCGCCATCGCCGAGGAGGACCTCGTCGCTCGCGTTGACAAGGTCACCGCCGGTAAAGGCGCGCGCGTCATCTTCGATCCTGTCGCCGGTCCCTTCGTCGATCAGCTCGCCGCTGCCGCCGCACCGCACGCTATTCTCATCGAATACGGATCGCTCTCCCTCCAGCCCACGCCCTTTCCGCTGGCCGTCGCGTTGCAAAAGAAACTCACCATGCGCGGTTACACATTGCGCGAGATCAACGCCGACCCCGACCTCTCCCGCACCGCGCGCGAATACGTCTTCGACCGCGTTGCCGACGGCCGATTTCCGATCAAAATCGCCAAGACATTTCCTTTCGCCGAAACCGTAATGGCCTACCAATACCTCGAATCCAACGAACAGGTCGGCAAGATCGTCATCACGCTCTAACGAACTCCCACGAACCTCAGTCGTGCGTCAGCTGGGTGATGGCCACCGGAGTCCGCGTGAGCGACCATCGGGAGCGAAACCCAGCAATATGCGCCACAGGCGCATTCGCCCGTGCGGCAAGCACCTGCTATCTTCAGTGCCATGCGGATACTTCTCGTCCTGGCTGCCCTCGCACTCGCGCCTCTCCCGCTCGCCGCACAGCAACAGCTCACCGCGGCACAGGCAATCGCGCGCATCCAGCAGGCCATTCCGCAAAAGCCGCCGGCCGATACGGTAGACACCATCAAGGGCGGCGACCCAACCACAATTGTCACCGGCATCGTGACATGCTTCACCGACACAATGGACGTCCTCCGCCGCGCCGTCGCCCTCCATGCCAACCTGATCGTCACCCACGAGCCTACCTTCTACAACCATCGCGACGAGAACACCCTCTTCGTGAACGATCCCGTCTACAAGGAGAAGCTCGCCTACATCCACGACCATCACCTCGTTGTCTGGCGCTTCCACGATCAGTGGCATCGCCGCGTGCCCGAGCCCATGACGGAAGCATTCACCGCTGCCGTCGGCTGGCAGAAATATCAGCACCCGGACGACCCGTTCTTCTTCACGCTCCCGCCCACGACCGTTAACCAGCTCGCACAGGACCTCCAGCAGAAACTCCACGCGCGCATCCTCCGCGTCGTCGGCGATCCCAACCTCCGCGTCACCGGCGTCGCCTATCGCCCCGGCGCATCCGGCGAAGCAATGCAGATTCCGGCGCTTGAGCGCGACGATGTACAGGTGCTCGTCGCCGGCGAAGCCTCCGAGTGGGAGACCGTCATGTACGCGCAAGACGCCCAGCAGCAGCATCGCCCCAAGGCCCTCATCCTTCTCGGCCACAGCACCTCGGAAACCGACGGCATGGAAACCGCGGCCACCTGGCTCCGGACTATCTTCCCCACGCTTCCCGTCCAGTATGTCAACTCCGGCGAGCCATATTGGCTACCCGGCCACCCGCCGCCGCAACCGTAAACTCCGGCGTTACACTTGTCTCCGCAATCACCATGCGCCCCTGGCCCTTGCTGCTGCTGCTCTTTACTCTCGCCGTTACGGCGCAGAGCAACTCTGCCAAACCATCCACCAGCACCGTCACCGGCCACGTCTACTGCGCCGACACCAACGCGCCCGCCCGCATGGCTTCCGTCATGCTTGAACCCGTTCGTGTCGTCGATGAAGCTGGCATTGTCACTAGCGGCTCTCACAGTCAGATCATGATGACCGCGGTGCAGACGGGTCTGGACGGCAGCTTTGTGATCCCCAAAGTCAGCCCCGGCGCCTACTACGTGATCGCCTATAAGCCGGGATATCTCTCGCCGCTCGCGACATTTCCGTCCGACGTGCTCGGTCATCCCTCAGAAGAAGATCGCAAGCGCATCGACGCCACAGTTCCGAAAATCACCGTCGAGGCCGGGCTGCCCGCATCCATCGATCTACGCCTGGAACGAGGCGCAGCCATCAGCGGCGCCATCCTGTTTGACGACGGCACTCCCGCCGCCGATCTCGTCGTGCATGCGCTTATCCGTCACGCGACAGGCCAGAAAGAGACGTGGTCACCCTTGCCGTCCACACCTCTTGTGATGGCTGGCGATGTCCGCACAGACGATCTGGGTCGCTATCGTATTGCCGGCCTCGCACCGCGAGACTACGCCGTTCAGGTCGATCTCCAATTGCAGGACATGATTTTGGCGTGACGATCGGCGCCATCGGCAAATCGGCGATGCATCGTTCGAGAGCTGAGATTGCGTTCTTCTCCGGTGATACCCCCCGCAAGCGCAACGCAAAGCCCTTCAGGCTGGAAGCGGGCGAGGAACGAACAGGCGAAGACATCACTATCCCTATCTCGAAATTGCACATCATCTCCGGCGAACTGCTCGCTGCGCACGATGGTCACGTCCTGACCAGTGGCAACCTGCAACTGCTCGACGCCGAAGATAAGACCGAGATAGAAACCACCCGGCTCGACCGTGCGGACAACAGGTTTCACTTCTTCTTCATTCCGGAGGGCAGCTACATCCTCCATATCGATAATGCGGCCGATGTTATGTATGAGGATGTGCCTAACCCTCCGGGCACCATGGCACCGACCCGCGAAGAGTTCCACACCCTCCGCACCTACGGCACTTTGGACCAGCCGCTCGACGTCCACGACGACATCCCGGCCCTCACCCTCTCAGTCCCGGACAAAACCACACCTCAATCCACACGGAGCTCCTCGCATTAAAAAGCAAAACGGGACAAGCCCATGGCCTGCCCCGTCCCGCTCTCTTGCGCTGCGCCCCTTCAGCCCTTGTTATAGAAAAATCGCTCGTGCGCAATCTTGCCGTTCTTCCACTTCCGCACCGCGACCTGGTTCATCTTCACGCGGTGGCCGCCCTTGAATGTGATGTCCATCTCCCACTCGGAGAAGGTCACATCGCCATTCACCGCACTCGCCTTCACCGATGCACCGTTGAACGCCTCCACCGAGGCCATGAACTCCTCTTCGGCTTTCCGATTTGCCGCCTTCCCTTTGCGCGGCTCTTCCGAGTTCTCCTGCATCACCACATCATCGGCGTAGTTCTTCTCGAACGCTTCCATGATCTTTCCCGAAAGCACATCGTCATTCAGCTGCTTGTCCAACTGCTCGACGCTCGTGGCTGTTGCTGTTGCGCTCATCGAAATCACTCCTCGGCCCAGCCGCTCATGCAGCCGGCCCACAGAACGCTAGATGCCGCCCAGGGCCCTGGGGTTCGTGAAAATCTCACGCACTACAGACAAATCATGATCATTCCGGCTGGAGTCGAAGCGAAATGGAGGGATCTGTCTTTCTCGGGTGCGCTACATCTCGAGGAGATGCGGGACTCAGTGAGTTCGCCTACAAAACTCAGAGTGAGCAACCCGAGGAAGCGAACCTGACGAGGTGCGCCAAAGGCGCATCGGCCTGGACGACCAATCGCCAGGCCGGAATTGCCATTCCTAGTTTACGATCAGCAGCGCAAATCCGTCATACTTCTTCCCGCTTACCGTCTGGATCGCCGTAGCCGTCACACGCCCCTCGGCCGCCAATGCCTCAAAGAACCGCCGCGTGCCCTTTACTCCCACATCGTCGCTCTTCGCATCCAGCACCGCGCCCTCGCGTATCACGTTGTCCGTCACGATCACCGTGCCCGGCCGCGCCAGTTTCAGCGCCCACTGCAAATAGTCCGCGTTATGCTCCTTGTCCGCATCCAGAAAGATGAAGTCGAACGGCCCCGCGCCCTCGGCCTCAAGCTTCGGCAGCGAATCCAGCGCCGGCCCCTCGCGGAGTTCCACGCGATCCAGCACCCCCGCGCGCTTCAGGTTCTTGCGCGCCACCGCCGCATGCTTGGCCGCCGCTTCCAGCGTGATCAGCCGCCCGCCCTCCGGCAGCGCCCGGGCCAGCCAGATGGTGCTGTAGCCGCCCAGCGTCCCCAGTTCAAGAATGCGCCGCGCGCCCACCATTCGCGCAAACATCTGCAGCATTCTCCCCTGCAGCGCCGTCACCTGAATGGCCGGCAGCCCCGCCGCGTCACTGTCCCGGAGAGCCTCCTCCAGCACCTCGTCTTTCTCCATCAGGTGGTCTGCCAGATACGCATCCACCGCCGTCCACAACTCCGCCTCGTCCTTCACCTCACTCATGTTCGAAGCATATCGCTTTTCACGATAGACGTATCCGAGTGGAAGCGCTCTCGATGCAGCTTTTTTCGTTAAGAAAAGCGGCAGACAGCGATCGCAGATCCGGAGCGCTATGAGCGCGAAAACGGCATAGTATTAGCCTCAAACGGGCAGCAAATCATCTTCTAGTCAAAAAATACGCGACGGCGCTTTGCGCTCGCCGTCGCGTCTATCGGATAGAAACTCTTCCGTGCGCTACTCCGTCTTGTTTAACGTCCAGATCAGCAACGTCGCCGCATTGTCATCCACCGCGGCAAACGTCGCAATGTCCTCCGTCGTCCTGCACTGCCAGGCCAAACGATCCGCCCTGCGCCGGATCGACCGAAAGCTGCTTTACAAACTGCCCGCCTACCGTGAACTCGACGATCTCGCTTGGCTGCTTCGGATCCGAATTGACCGTATCGTTGTTCGACACCAGGAGGTGTCCATTCGGTGCCATCGCCATAGCCAGCGCTCCGTGCAAGTGCACATCGTCCGAATAAATCATCATGCCTTTGCCGCCATCGTCCGTGCGCTCCGCGGCATGACGAACCGCAAACACCGCGTTGTCGCCAGTCGATGCCACATACAGCACATCCAGCCGGCTGTTATAGACCAGCCCTGTCGGCGCAACAAACAGCGCCGCCGGGTCGCCGCGATGAACATATCCCGAGGCGATGGTCTTTGAACTCAGCAGCTTCAACCCACTCGCGCTCACCGAGAATTTCAACCGGCTCACGGTACCGGTCAACGCATTCGTCACGAAGGCGATTGCCGAGTTGCCGTCGTCCACCAGCGCCATGTCCCATGGGTACTGAATCCAGGCATTCGCAAACGTATCGACAAGTTTGCCCTGATTGTTGATCACCAGCAGCGAGCCCGCCGTCGCCGTCCCTGACGTACCATCCTTGGTCGGCCCATTGCCTACCACGATGAATCCCGCGCGCAGCACACCCAGCGCCGTTGTCAATCCCAAGGGCGCCTTGCCCGCAAAGAACAGCTTCTCCGGGCCGCTCTGCCCGATTCGCACAATCGTCGTGCCTGTCCCTTGCAGGTTCTTCGCATTATTAAAATTGGAGATCAGGATGTCTCCGGTCTTCAGCGGCCCGGCTCCCGCATTAAAGTGGTCCGGTACAAACGCAACACCGTATGGATTCACGTCGCCATTCATCGGCACGGTCGATACGCTTCTCACCGGGCTCGGCAGGAATGCGTCATCAGCATCGAAGGATTGCGCCACGCCCAACCCTGCCGTGCCCACTATCAGCGCACCCACAATTGCCGCCCTGCGCCAGTCACGCGACGGAATACCGTTATCCAGCAGCATCTCGTACCTCCTCGGAAAAATCTCCGCTCCGGGACGCAGCGACCCTTCCCTTCAGCAGGCAGGGGCCAGCCTAGTCCGCCGCGCGGGCGGCAAAGGTGTACGACCTGTCATTCCATTGTCATTTGATTGTTGCGTCGCTCAATTACGCCTATGCAACAATGGGCGACGCTCCCTCGCCGGATGCTTATCCAGGAGTCAGTTTCTTGCTCGCCCCACACAAGCTCGCACGTTTCACGCCATGTGCTATTGTTCTCCGCGCGCTCAACGCAACCTTCGCCGCCAATGCCGACTCCTGCGTCAGCACGCCTGCAGACAAAACACAGGTCGCCGAAACCATGCGCGCCATGTACGCCGCGGCTACTGCCGACAATCTCCCAAAATTCCACACCGTTGCCACCCCCGATTTCTACGCCTTCGACGGCGGGAAACGCTATGACGGCGACGCCCTTATGAACATGGTCAAAAGCTTCCATACCCAGGGCTACACATTTGTGTGGACAGTCACCGATCCCCACGTCGAGGCCGACTGTCATCTCGCCTGGATCACCTACACCAATCGCGGCTCGATCCAGGCCAAGGCCGGCGCGCCGCAGCCAACCACCTGGCTCGAATCCGCCGCACTCGAAAAGCAGAAGGGCATATGGCGCATCAGCTTCTTCCAAAGCGCCCGCGTCCCCTGATCTCCGACGACCCGCGGACGTACCATAAAGAAACGAAAGCAGTCCATGGGAAGAAGTCAGCCGGTGCGCTTCTCACTACGTGAACGACCGGAGGAAGCAGACCACACAGATGCGGCGCAGGCGCGCCGCGGAGCCGGCAATACCGAACCACTCATGCCAACCATCCTGACCATCAACAGCGGCTCCTCCTCCCTCAAGCTCGCCCTCTACCGCGTTGATACCGCCAGCGCCGACCCACAACTCCTCTACCGCGGCGCAACCGACGCCATCGGCAAATCCGGCGGCTCACTCACCATCACCGACAGCGCCGGCAAAACGATTCGCCGCGAAGACGCCTCGCATGATTCACAATCCACCGCCCTCACGCATGCCGCGAAAAAACTGCACGACCTCTCAGGCGTCCAGCCGGACGCTATCGGCAACCGCGTCGTCCACGGCGGCCCGCATCTGCGCGAGCACTGCCGCATCACCCCGCAGGTCCTCGACACGCTCCGCGCGGCGATCCACTACGCGCCGCTGCACATCCCCGCTGCACTCGCACTCATCGAAACCGCGGCCAGGCTCTACCCCAACACGCCAGCCTTCGCCTGCTTCGACACCGCCTTCCACACCACCATGCCGCCTGAAGCAAGCACCTATCCCATCCCGCTGCGCTTCCGCGAACAGGGAGTCCAGCGCTACGGCTTCCATGGCCTCTCGTATGAATCGATCGTTGCTTCCTTTCGTGCCGCGAGTCGAGCCCGCAGTCCCCGCGCGTCTCGTCGTCGCGCACCTCGGCAATGGGGCGAGCCTGTGTGCCATCGCCAATGGCCGCTCGGTTGATACTTCGATGGGTCTCACCCCCACCGGCGGCATCCCCATGGGCACGCGCACCGGCGACCTCGACCCCGGGGTTGTCCTCTTCCTCGCCCGCAACGGCCACCTGAATTCGAACGATCTGGAATCTCTTCTCAATCACCAATCCGGCCTCATCGCCTTATCCAGTGGTTGGCAATCAAATGGCGCGCCAGCGCCCGGCATATCGGACCTGCGCGAGCTTACCGCCGCCGCAGACCAAGGCTCCGCCAACGCACGTCGGGCCATCGCCATCTTCTGCCGTTCAATCGCAAAGACCGTCGCCAGCTACGCTGCCGTTCTCGGCGGCCTCGACACGCTCGTCTTCACTGGCGGCATTGGTGAGCACTCCGCGCTCGTACGCGAGCAGGTCTGCCATCAGCTCGCCTTCCTCGGCATTGCACTTGACAGCGAAGCCAACCAGCGCAACTCCGCCGTGCTCTCGCACGAAACCAGCCCTATTCGGGTCCAGGTCATTCCCGCCGACGAGGACGGCCGCATCGCAGATCACGTTCGTACCCTGCTCGAAGCAAAAGGCTGACGGCCGAAATTCGCTAACTCGAAATAGAGCCAAAAGAAGCCCGAATCTTCACGGTTTGCGCTTGCTCGATGTCGATTTTTTTGCAATCCGCTTCTTCGGTTTCTTCGTGGTTGCCTTTTCTTCCGCAGCACTCTCGCCTCCTCCATCCCGCGCACCAGGGGATTTCACCTTGATTGGAGCTCGGACAGCACTCGCCTTGGGCGGCTTCCCCGACGCAGCCGCATTCAGCCGGTCCGAAGTTACAGCAGTTCCTGTATTGAGCAGCACATCCACACGAAATCCTGCATCCTTCGCCGCCTCGCTGGCCGCGTTCACTGCCGCCAGGCTCTCCCGCGCGGCGGTTCGCTGTTGCGCCGGTGGCGCCGCAACCAGCGGCGGTACCTGAATCCACCACAGCAGCTCTTCATGACTCTCCTGGTTGAAATAGCGCACCTTCTCCGCGGTGTGCGTTCCAGTGAACCACTGCACATCCGGGTCGTCCCACTCTGTGCGCGTCAGCTCTCGCGACAGCGGATCCGCGCGATGCAGTAGGAATCGCACCCGGGCAGCCGCTCTCCAGCCATCTTCCCCGCTCAGACCAAGGGCATGGAATGTATCTGCCAATGCATGTCGCAGCCGCAGCCGGTCGAACATCGATTCGCCGTCCAGCGGCAAGCCATGCAGCAGGGACCACGCCAACACCGGCGCCCACACCGCCGTACCGCTCGTACCCGGCGAATCGGTCGGCAGCACCTTCCGCGCGGTCTTCGGCCACCGCTCCGGGAAGAGCGCCTCGTAGCGAGGCAGTGCCAAGGTAGCGGCCAGCAACGTATTGGGATTGGCCTCCGGTCCTGCCTTCTCAAAAATCTGCTGCGTGCCCGCGCGCTCCATCTCCAGTTGCTTCGCAATCTTCTGGAAGCGGTTCCCGCGCTCAATGAACGGCTCTACCGCTTCAAGGATGCGCCTCTCTCGCTGCCGCACGGCCAGCCCACCGGCAGCCTCCATCTCCGCTGCATCGATGATCCGGGCAAGGAGGGCAGGATCCAGCGCCGCACGCAGCGCCTCGTGCAGCGGCTGCAGTCGCAACTGATCGAGCGCTTCATCAAGGTTCGGGACGCCCGCGCCGTGCAGGGAATCGTGCAGCCGGTCCCAGGGATATTCAGCGCTCGCACGCAGCTCACGCCAGTCAAGAAACACGTGATACTTGTAAGCCTGCAGATGAATGGAAAATCCGCGCTGATGCAGATCGGATGCGCGACGCAAATACTCAAGCCCATTGCTGACATCGCGAAACGCAAGAAACACATCGTGGCCCGTGGGTAGATTGAGTCCGTCCTGAAGTGACCTCTGCCTTAGCCCGCCATTCGCCTTGTCCACTAACCCGGTGGACTGATGAATCGTGCCGCGCGTCTCTGCATATCGATTCTGGTAGATCACCAGCGCCCGCTTCCCGCCCCGCGCATTCGAGTAGGCGTAGACGTTCTCGTCCACCGTCCCATCTTCTTTCCAGAAGTCGTAGAGCAGGAAATTCTCGCTCTCCGCAAAGAGCCAGCGAGTGTGCAGCAGCGGCGCGATCTCGCGATTGTGCCGCTCAACCAGTCCTTGATTCGGCGTCTCGTCGTAGCGCGGCCGCTGGTACTCCATTCCGTATTTCTCGGTAAAGCCCTCCACCTGCCCATGACCGAACATTGGCAGACCCGGCAGCGTCGCCATCAAGGTCGCAATGCCGAAGCACTTGTCGCCAGTGCCGAATTGATCGATGGCCGTGCGCTCATCCGGATTACTCATGAAGTTGACATAGCGCTTCATGATGCCGGGATCGAACTCCATCGTCTGCTTCAGAAGCCCGCGGTAATGCTGGTTGTCTTCGTCGCGCAGCAGGTTCATGAACGCACTGTTATACACGCGATGCATGCCCAGCGTGCGGACGAAGTAGCCCTCCATCATCCAGAAGGCTTCGGCCAGCAGCAGCGTTCCTGGCACTTCAGCCGCGACGCGATCCACAACTTCGCGCCAGAACTCCACCGGGATGTGCGCATCGAACTCCGGCGTCGGCATGCTGTACTCCGCCCGCGACGGAATCGCGCCGCCAGCACCCGGCGCCGGATACCACAGCCGCTGGATGTGCCGCTTCGCCAGCGTCATCGCCGCGTCGAAGCGGATGATGGGAAACAGCCGCGCCACATGCAGGATGGTCTGAATCACCTGTTCGCGCACTGCGGGATTTAGATAGTCCAGTTGCGCCGTATCGTTCCAGGGAAAGCTCGTGCCGTCGTTGCCGTGGTAGACGTAGCGCGTATCGCCCGTCCACTTATCGCGACGCTGGAAGACCACCGCGGCATCCGTCTGCTCGTAATAGTGGTCTTCGATCTTGATCTCCACGCGACCGTCACTCGACAGATCAGGCCCGTTGAAGCTATAGGCCGGGTACGGCGAGTCATAGCGCGAGAGAAACCACTCCGGGTGCTCTATCACCCAGGTAGAGTCGATGCCCATGTGATTCGGCACCATGTCGCTGGCCAGCCGGACGCCGAACCTCCACGCCTGGTCGCGCAGCCGAATGTACGCCTCGTAGCCGCCGAGATCGTCCGCGATGCGGTAGTCGTAGAGCGAATAAGCAGACGCAACAGCATCCTCTTTGCCGCACAAATGTTTGATCGTGCGCGAGGCGCGGCTCCGCTCCCACAATCCGATCAGCCACAGTGAGTTCATACCGCGGTTGGCAAGCGTTGCCAGTTCCTGGTCCGGTATCTGATCGAGCCGGGTGATGGAGCGCCCGTACTGCTTGCTCAGTTGCGCAAGCCACACATAGGTGCTCTTCGCAATCAGCACGGCGCTCGGCATCCAGTCCTGATCGGGGCTGAAGCGCTCGTATTCGTGCTGGATCACCGCGAAATCCGGCAGATCGACACGGCCGCCGAAGTCGCCTGCATGACCGCGTCTGCCTCGGCCGCGCCGCTCCGCCATCTCGTCGGGAGGATGGAAGCGCATCCAGATTGCGATGTCTTCCTCTTTCAGCACGTCCATCGCAAGCAGCAGCCGACGCAACGCAACATCGCCAATGATCCGGCTCCACTTGTTGCGGATGAAGGCGAGTTGTCCGCTCAGCGAATCGGGGGACGCCAGCGCGGGAGCCCGCAGCAGATCGATCAAGTTCGCGGCCTCATCCCCGATGGGCGGCTTGGTGGCGAAGAAATCCTTCAGACCGCCCGTGACATTGGGATACGGAGTCTGCTTTTCCAGTGGCGCATCGTCGAAGAGTTCGAGGAATCGCCGAAATGCTGGATTCGCATTCGCCAGCCACAGCATCATCATCTCTTCAAAAGCTGCCTCACGGTGCGGAATGCCATCCGTGCTCCCCGCCAGCCATTCTTTCGCCGTTTCCTCGCCACGGTAAACCCTCGACCCAGGAAACTCCGTCACGAACTGCAGCAGCAGTTGATCAAAGCGCTCCGCACCGACGCGGGAGGAGAACCACTGAAGCGCCTCGGAAATCGCGCGCGGCGCAATCGATCTGCGGTAGTGCTCGATGAGCAGATGACTCGCCTCGTCGATGAGTCCCATGGCGAATAGCGCGCCTGGATTGACGACGCGCTCGGGATCCTGCCCGATGTTCTCCCCCGCCCCGCGCGCCTCGTTCATCCGGTGCGCCAGCTCACGGCTGGCCTTCACGTCGGCAAAGATGACGTTGCCGTTAAAAGAGAACAGCGCCTGATCGGTCTGGTAACGATCGCGAGCTGCACGCGAGATATGGAATTCCATCAGGACCATGTTCCTGCTTTCCTTTTCTTTACACGCCCGGGCCGCTGCACCGTCCCGGTGCACTAAGAACCTCGACTCTACACGGTTCTTCATACTAGAGATGAGGTCCAGCACCGAACAGTGACCCGCTAGCCCTCATCTATGCCCTGGGAACCCCAAATACGATGCAATTTGCTACGTGTGAACAGTCACGGCCCTACACATGCACATCCAGTTCAACGCGTCCGCCGTTTGCGAAGACAGCCGGCGGCAGGAAGACCGCGTTGCCCTCGATCGTTCCGATAGATGCCGAACGCAGAACTCCTCCCGCCGGCGGATGGATGTGCAGGTGAACCTCGCCGCCGAACCCGGCAGGCGCTTCCATGACAGCGTGCCAACTGCTGTCGCTGGTCGCTTCCGTCGTCCAGGCAATTGTTCCGAAACGCGTCGGGCACTTCCGCACCACGATCCGTTCCCCTTTCGCAAACCAGTGCTTCGGTGCCGCTTTTTGCAGGTGGCAGACTTCGCGGTGATTCTCCTCATAACAAAGCAGCCAGCGTAGGCCCAGCGTAGGCTGCAACGCGCTATTCACCACAGCAGACCATCCCCACGGTGCTCCGTCGCCTGGATAGCCGCCCGGGATGTATGCATCTTCCGGCGAGTAGCGACTGCCCGAATCGGCCGCATAGCACACCAGCGCATACAGGGTCAGCAGAAACGGCCGGTAGTCCTCCTGGCGAATTTTCACCGCAAGCGTCCCGTGCTCCATGAAGTTCGAACAGCGCGGGACGTCGCCATCTGTGCTCAGTCCGCAGATCTGCTCTCCGGCCAGTTCGCGATGTTTCAGATGACCAAGGTCCAGAGCCGGCACACCCCAGTCCGCCAGGAACCAGTCCATCATAAAGCGATGATTTTCGTAGCTCGACAAGTCGGTCGGCTTACGCGAAATATCATTCGGCTCGAAGGGCGTAATTCCGGCTGCACGCATCTCCTGAGTGGACGCAGCAATCGTCGCCTCTATCGAAGCCTGGATATTCTGACGCATCTCCGCCGCAACCGCTGCATAGCGATCTGCAAGAGCGCTGAGATTGCGATCATTGTTCGCAGCACCAATGGCATGCAACGCTTTTGCATAGTCTGCAATGCCGCGCCAGACGCATGCGGCGTTCTGGTAGTAATACGGATGCGAGTCGGGATAGTCATTCGCTGGATCGCCCAGGTCGGCTTCCGGCGAGCCCCAGATCAGTCCATACCGCCTGTCGTTTTTCGCAAAACGCTGCTTGCCGTACTCGTAGCGGGCAAGCACGTAACCCAACATGCGCTCAAGCGCAGGCTGTTGCTGGAGCAAACCATTTGCCTCGCGCGTGTACCAATAGTCCCGCGCCGCGTTGGAAAGGAAGATGCCGACATTCAGCGGCGCCTCCACCTGGTCCTGCGTGTTGTAGAGGAAGTTCCCATCCGGCAGCACATACTTGTCGAGATAGTGCTGGATGTAAGGACGGCTCGCGCCAGTCAGACCCCACAATTGCTGCGCCCAGATGAACTCATAATGAGCCACCGGAAACAGCGCATGGCTCCGCTCTGGAATCTTCGTGTACCCGCCCTCACCGATCTGATACGTCGGTTCCAGCCCGCGATAGCTGCATCGGCACAGCGTAATGCCGGCGCGCGCAGCATCCAGTAGCCACGGGTCGGGAATCTCCACCGGCATCGCGTCTTCGTAGAAGCTGTGCCAGCGGTTCCATACGCCCGCCAGCGCGCTGAAGAAGCCCCCAGGCGAGGTGTTCCAGTAGTGCTCCGCGTAAGCGCGTCCATCCGGAGCATGCACCAGCATCCCGGGCCCGTCGTAGCTCGCGACATCCTCCGCCGGAATCATCATCCGCATGCGCGCGATGGGCTGCGCCTCCGCGCCGGGCGGAAGCAACATCATCACTTCATAACCGCAGCTATATTCAGGATTCCAGACTGCAATATCCGCCACCGGCAGATAGCCGCCGAGCAGCGTGCGCTTGCTGTAGCCATGCTGATATGCGTAACGCTCGGGCGCGGCAAATGGAAAGTAATTGGATGGATCGAAGAGCCGTCCTTCCAGATCGGGCGCCCACTCCGCCTGCGGATTCTTCTTCGGCTGCCGGCTCGTGCCATCCGCCTCCAGATACACCGAACCCAACGGGCCCGCTTCCTCATTCGCAACCAGCGTCCAGCCGATGAACTCCGCTCCTAATGCGGCCACATTCTCATAACAGGGATCCTCATTCGACTTCAGGATGTAGTCGCCCGCCACATCCGGACCTTGCGGTACCCGCAGCGGCCGCTCCAGCTTCACACCATGCGGCGTATCGGTCGGCCGTGGCCGCACCTTGCTCAAGTCTCCAACCTGCTTCGGAATCAAAACAATCGTGCCGCCGCGCTCCGTCACATAAGCAATCGCTCCGCGGTGCGTCGCATGTTTTTCAAAGACTGCGGTCATTACGCCGTTCATCTCCACTGTCGTGAGCAGCACCCAGCCCGGCGATGTTTTCGCCATGCTCGATCCGCTGGCTCGCTCCACTGTGGCCTGCCGTCGCGCTTTTCCCATCGATGGCGCTCACGCTCGGCGACTCCGCCAGCGCCGCCTTTTCTCCAGGCAGAAACGCGCTGTATTCGTTCACAATGCGTCCCGGATGATACGCGCCCGACGGATGTGGCACGGCAAACAGCTCTCGGGCAGAGCTCAGCGTGCCCGCGGCTCCGGCGGCGGAAAGGAGTTTCAGAAAATCTCGTCTATCCAAATCGAAGGTCTCTCCTTTTTATTTCTCATGTGCGGCTGTCGCGCGATAAAGAACGCAGGCATGCGGCCCCAGCCGCACCATCAGCCTCTCTGCGGGCTTGCTATCCGTGTGTTCCCAGAGATCGCGCAATACGTATCTGCCGGAGGTCCAGCCAAGCTGTTTCCACGAATAGCTCAGTTCCTCCGGATGATCCGTTGTATTAAATACCGCGACGTACTGGCCGCCTCCATGCAGCGCTGTCGCGGTCCAGACGCTTGTATCCGCCGTTTGAATCACGGCGCGGTTGCCCGTCGAGTGCTGATCGACGGCAAGGACCTCATCGTTGGTCAGCAGCGCCGTCGTCGCCGCGTCGCTGTGCGGCAGGTCCCCGCCCATCATCAGCGGCGAGCGGAAGATGGACCAGAGCGTCATCAGCGTGCGCTGCTCCGCAGGAGAAAGCCGCGTCTGGCGCGCCTTGCCCCAACCCGGCGACGGCCCCAGATAGCCCAGGGGCAGCATGTCCGCATCCGGCCAGTGACCCGGCTCGCTCAGCGGCGCCCACTTCGCGACTCGCGGAAACTGATCACCCAAGCCTTGCGGATACTCGACATCGCTGTGCCATTCGTCCCATACATCATCAGAAATCCGCCACATCTGCGCGTACCTCCGCATCTCATCCACCTTATCGATGGGCGCCGCGCCGGGCGACAGGCTCAGCACAATCGGCCGGCCGGTCTTTTTGAGCGCGTTGCTCAGCATCCGGATCTCCGCGCCTTTATAAGGACGCGATGCAATGCAGTCCACCTTGATTAGATCGACGCCCCATCCGGCATAAAGCCGTGCAATCGAGTCGTAATACGCCTGCCCGGCCGCCGTGTCCTTCAGGTCGAAATTGTCATGGTTCCAGTTGCAGGTGGCGGCGGTGTTTGCCGCATCGGCGGCACGGAAGCTCGAACCGGCAATCGGCAAGTTCTTCCGCACTGCCTCCCTGGGAATGCCCTGCAGGATATGAATGCCAAATTTCAGGCCTTTTGCATGGATATACGCTGCGAGCGGCGCGAATCCCGCTCCCTGCGCCGCGGACGGAAAGCGGTTGAGCGCCGGCGCATAACGCCCCTTGTCATCCATCGCATACTTGAAATTGCTGGCATTGCCCTCAGCAACCGGGTTGGTGACAAACCATTCCATATCCACCACAACGTATTGCCACCCGTGCTGCTTCAGATGCGCAGCCATCCAGTCCGCATTCGCTTTGACTTGCTCTTCGCGCACGGTTGTCCCATAGGAATCCCAGCTGTTCCATCCCATGGGAGGCGTCGCAGCCAGAATTGGCGCCGAAACATGGGCAGGTGTCTGGCCGGGTAGGTCCATGCCAATGCACGCGCACATAAGAAGCAGCGCTCCGGAAAGGTAACTTCGGATGCACACAGCCATTTCACCTCGTCGTTACGGAATAAACAGCGAACAGGCCGCCATACTACCGGGAGGAAGGCGGCGGCTTCGCGTGACAAGCATAGAACGTGCGCGCCCGAGTTCAAATCCATTGGCTTCGAGACCGGACAATGGTAACGTTAACCGGAGGTGTCTAAGTGCAGATTACCTCCGTCTGTGCGGGACTCCTCTGCGTCCATCTCCCAACCAGGTTGTTCAACCGCGATGGCCCGGTGATACGCTCTTGTTCTGACAGCGCCGACTGCCCGGCGTTCAAGGGCGGAACATAGGAAGGAAGGTTGCGTGCCACCTCCACGGAAGGCTCCAAAGCGCCGCCAATCTGGCCCCACCATCACCGACGTCGCGCGGGAAGCCGGCGTCGCCATTATGACTGTGTCTCGCGTCGTCAACGGCGGCAGCTATGTCAGTCCCGCGACCGAAAAACGCGTCCGAGCCGCGATCCGGCGTCTCGGTTACACGCCCAATGAGGCCGCGCGCATGCTCAAGGGCCAGCGCGCGCGCATGATCGGCCTCGTGGTTCCCGACCTGGCTGACTCCTTCTTCGCCACCTGCGCCAATGCCGTGCAGGAAGTCGCCGGAACCCACGGATACATGACTCTGATCGTCACCTCGGAACGCAGCGTCGAGAGAGAGTCGAACGAGATCGCGATGATGGCCGCGCGCCGCATCGCCGGCCTGCTCATCGTGCCGTCGCGCGAAGACGCAGATCGACGCTTGCGCGAGCTGCAACAGTCGGAAATCCCGCTCGTCGCGCTTGATCGCACCATCGATGGCGTCGATGCTGGCCAGGTCATTGTCGAGAATGCCGGGGGCGCGGAAGAAGCTGTCCGGCATCTCATCGCGCATGGCCACCGCCGTATAGCGTGCATCGGCTACGACGCGAAGGTTTACACCATCAATCAGCGGATCCAGGGCTACCGGCGCGCCATGAAGGAGGCGGGCCTGAAACCGGAAGTCTGGAGCAACCTGACCACGGCGCCTGCCACCGAGATACTGCTGCGGCGTCTCATGAGCGAAGCTGAGCGGCCAACTGCCCTCTTCACTCTGAACAACGTTACGACCATCCACGCGCTGCAGGCCATTCGCGCCATGCATCTGCACCTGCCCTCCGATCTCGCGATGATCGGATTCGACGATCTCGAATTGGCTCCCCTGCTGGACACGCCGCTCACCGCCGTTCGCCAGCCCGCACATGAGATGGGACGCAGCGCGGCCCGCATGCTCTTCGATATGATTCGCCACTCTCACGATGTGGGCACGGAGGGTAAACCGGAGCGGCGCATCGTGCTGCCCACAGAGCTGATACTGCGTTCGTCCTGCGGCTGCAATCATCAAAACGGCTGATCTGGCCTCTCCATCCAGGCTGCCGCCATAGGGATCGTCTGGCTTGTGCAATCTCGCTCGATCGCGGATATTTGAAAAATGTCAGAAGAAATCCAGCATCTGCAGCAATCGCCCGAAATCCTGCTGGCCGAGTTCGATGCCAAGCGGAAGCGGCTCTGCGAGCAGATGGCCGCCTCCGGCCTCGTCGCCGTCCAACTGCAGCGGACAGAGAACATCGCCTGGCTCACCGCCGGCCGCGTCGATCGCCGCGTTCTCCTGCCATCGGCACTCGGCATCGCCACGATCCTCCTGCTTCCCAGCGGAGAGGCTTTCTATCTGGCGCCCGACAATGAAGCACGCCGCCTGGCTGAAGAGGATTACTCAGGACTTCCCTTCACCGCCATCACCGCGCCGTGGCACGCCGCGGACTTTTCCACGAAGATTCACGCGCTCGCCGGCGAGGGCCGCATCGCCGCGGACACTACGCCGGAAGGAGCCTCACTCCTGCTAAACCAGCGCGCCTCTCTCTTAGACACGGAGATAGAGCGCTACCGCTGGCTCGGGCGAAACACCGCGCAGGTCACAGCCAGTGTGTTGCAATCGCTCCAGCCGGGAATGACCGAGCGCGCCATGGCTGCGCGCGTCGCCTCCGGCCTGCTGGAGCGCGGCATCGAGCCCTCTGTCCTGCTCATCGCCGCCGATGACCGCATCCTTCGCTACAAGCATGCGGTGACACAGAACGCGACCCTCCAACGTTTCGGCATGCTGAACCTCTGCGCGCGTCGTTGGGGCCTCTCGATCTCCATCACCCGCTTCGTTCATTTCGGCGCCATGCCGCAGACTCTTCAGGACGCCTTCGAAGTCGCGGCACAGGTGAATGCGCGTCTTGTTGCCGCGACGAAGGAAGGCGCGTCTGCAGCGGAGCTCTTTCGGGTTGCAGCAGACGCTTACGCTGCGCTAGGCCATCCCGGCGAGGAGCAACGTCACCACCAGGGCGGCCCCACCGGCTACGCGGAACGCGAGTGGCTAGCCAAGCCCGCGGGCACAGAGCGCGTCGTCAACAATCAGGCCTTCGCCTGGAATCCCTCCGTCGCCGGCGGAAAGGCAGAAGATACCGTTCTGCTGCGCAACGGCAAAATCGAGTTGCTCACCCCCACGCCCGATCTGCCCGTGGTTTCGACGAGCGCCGGCGAACGCATCGTAGAATCCGCCGGCGTGCTCGTCCGCTAGAGCGAGAGCCTATTCGGGCATCGCCTCCGACCCGCTCACGTCAAAGCTGCCGGTCACGTGCTCCGCGGCCGAGGGCTGCGCCCCGCCAATCATCACCGAATACTTCCCCGGCCGGACGCTGCGCTTGCCCTGCTGGTCCACCGTGCTCAAGTCGCGCGGCGTCAGCGTGAACGAAACGGACTGGCTTGCCCCCGGCGCAAGATGCACACGCGTCATGCCCCTTAGCGCTGGATTGCCTTCTCCGCCTGCGGGCGCAAGATAAAGCTCAGCCACCTCGTCGCCGGCGACCTTTCCATCGTTTCGTACCGTGACATGCGCATCCACCGGCTCACCAGCCTTCACCTTGGCCGTCGATAGCTCCAGGCTCGAATACGAGAAATGCGTGTAGCTCAACCCATAGCCAAAGCCATACAGCGGCTTGCCTTTGAAGTAGCGATACGTGCGGTTCTGCAGCGAATAATCTTCAAATGGCGGCAATTGCTCTGTCGATGCATAGAAGGTCACCGGCAGCCGGCCGGCCGGGTTGTTCTTGCCGGAGAGCGTCTCCGCAATCGCCGCGCCACCCTCTTCGCCCGGATACCAGGCCTCGAGAATCGCCGCAGCGTGTTGCTGCGCCCAGTTCACCGCCAGCGCGCTCCCGTTCTGCAGTACCACCACCAGCGGCTTGCCGGTCGCGGCCAGCGACTCGAGAAGCTGCTTCTGTGCGTCCGGCAAATCGATATCCGTGCGGTCGCCACCGGAGAATCCCTTCACGTGCACCGGCATCTCTTCGCCTTCCAACTCCGAGGTAAGCCCGACGAAGGCGATCACAGCGTCTGCCTGCTTTGCAGCGGTGACAGCCTCGGCGCGCAGCGGCTCCAGCGGCGGCTTCCAGCGAAAAGAAATACCCGCGCCAAAGATCGGCGACTGGTGCGTGTACTCAAGCTGGAAGGTATGCGGCTGTGTGTCGGCAAAGTGCAGCACAAAGTCCGGATGGTCACGGCGGCGGAACTCCTGCGGCTCGCCCGTGTCGTGCTTCGCTACAACCTTGCCGTCAAAGGTGACGGCATAGGTCTCGCGATCGTGGCACGGGTAACAATCGCCTGTGTCCACATCGAACGTGTAATCGCCGGGAGCAGGCACAGCAAGCGTGCCGGTCCAACGAACGCTGAAGGCCTTCGCCGGCACATTCGGTGCCGGTGAAGCCGCATCCCAGTCGAACTCAATCCCGTGTTCCTCGCGAGTTAAGGCCGGTGTGCCGGAGAAATTCGTATTTGCAAAATATTCCCCCTTCACGTGCAAGGCAGTGCGAGGCACCGGCAGCGAAACCCCGTCCACATACGGCGATCCCTGCGCGTAGACCACCTTCGCATCCGCGAACTCCTTCGCGATGCCATCCACCGGCAGCACCGGATGCGATGGAATGCCGTTGTAGTTTCCTTCCAGGGCGATGAGAGAGGCTGCGTTCGGCCCGACCACGGCAATCGTTTTCACATTCCGCAAAGGCAACGTCTCGTGATCATTCTTCAGCAGCACCATCGCCTTGTTCGCCACCTCACGCGCGAACTCGCGATGTGCCTCAGAATCCACCTGTTCGAAAGGAATGCGCGCGTACGCGACTGACGATGGCGGATCGAACATGCCCAGCTTCATCCGCGCCGTAAACAGCCGCTTTACGGCCGTATCCATTGCGCTCTCCGGCAGCAAGCCTTGCTTCACCGCCTGCGGCAAAGAATCGTACTCGTCGCCGCAGCTTGTATCCGTGCCGGCCAGCACGGCCTTCGCGCTAGCATGCGCTGCATCCGGGCTGTAATGGTGGCCGGTCGCGCTGAAGAAGTCGGAGATCGCTCCGCAATCCGAGGTGACGAATCCCTGAAACTTCCACGCGCCGCGCAGCTTCTGCTCCAGCAGCAGCGGGCTCGCGCACGCCGGATCGCCATCGATCGCGTTGTAAGCGCACATGATCGAATCCGCCTTGCCTTCGGTGATAGTTGCGCGGAAGGCCGGCAGATACGTGTCCTCAAGATCAAAAGGCGATGGCGTGACATTGAAACGGTGCCGCTCCGACTCCGGCCCGCTGTGCACGGCAAAGTGCTTCGGCGTCGCAATCGTTTCGTAGTACTTCGCATCGTCGCCTTGCAGCCCCTTCACAAAGGCCACCCCCAACCGCGAGGTCAGGTACGGATCCTCTCCGTATGTCTCCTGGCCGCGACCCCAGCGCGGGTCGCGAAAGATATTGATATTTGGCGACCAGATAGTCAGCCCGAAGAAGATGGAGTGAATATCTTGGCGAACGGCCTCTTCATACTTCGCGCGCGCCTCTTCCGCAATCACGGTGGACACGCGATGCACCAGGTTCGGATCCCACGTCGCAGCCATCCCTATCGCTTGGGGGAAGACCGTAGCATAGCCGGAGCGCGCAATGCCGTGCAGACCTTCACTCCACCAGTCATACGCCGGAATCCCCAGCCGCGGAATTCCCGGCGCCTGGTGCCGCATCTGCGATGCCTTTTCTTCCAGCGTCATGCGGCCGACAAGATCATCGACCCGTTGCGACACCGGTAGAGACGGATTCTGAAACGGAAAGGAAGGTGCCTGTTGCGCAGAAACGGACATAGCTGCAACCAGTATGGCGGCGGCGATCTGACCAGCAGGAAAATCGATCTTTCTCAAGGACATCCTCCAAGGATGTCCACCACTCTAACCCACCAACGCACTGCAATCTAGAAGTCGTGCGCGGGATTCGCCTGCTCTGCTGAGAGATGTGGGGCGGGCTCGGCGGGTTCGATCGTGTGGCGCGCCGCCGCATCGGCAAGAGCCCATCCTGTCAGTAGCAGCACCGGCGCGGGCCCAGGCACAACGTCCGCCAGTTCCCCCAGCGTGCTCCATTGGATACTCTGGTCTGGCTGTGCCGCACGGCTGATCACGCAGCAGGGCATGGCGGGCGCATCGCTTGCCTGGAGGCGCTCCTCCGCGAAAGCGCGAAAGCTCCGGCCCGGCATATACACCACTCGCGTCACCGAATCCTGCCGGCGCAGCCTGATCCGCGAGAGCCGCCTTGTGCCCCGTGTGCAGTTCAACACTCGATGCGCTGCGGCGGTCTGTCAGCGAGCAGCCAATCTGCGCCGCGGCAGCGAATGCAGCCGTAATGCCGGGCACCACCTGGAACGGAATGTCCGCTGCGCGCAGCGCATCCATCTCCTCCGCCGCCCTGCCGAATACCAGAGGATCGCCGCTCTTCAACCGCACCACGCTCAACTGCTGCCGCGCCGACTCGATCATCAGCGAATGGATCTCCGACTGACGCACCCGTTTCACGCCACAGCGTTTTCCTACGCTGACCACCAGCGCCTGGCCGCCGGCCATGGCAAGCACTGCAGCCGGAACCAGATCATCGTGAAGCACCAGGTCCGCCGACCGCAGCAGCGCCGCAGCCTTCACCGTCAGCAGTTCCGGGTCGCCCGGGCCCGCGCCGACCAGGTAGACAGTTCCCTTCTCCGCAACCGTCATGTCAGCCACCATGATCCTCGATCCTGCCGAGGCGTCTCCAACGCCATGATGCGCGATGGACATTCAGGCGAGTCGCACACATCGCGGGTCGCCAGCGCGCGCAGCAGATGATTGCGCCCTGCGCCTGCCGGATGAGTCGCAAGCACCTCGCGCCGCAGCGTGCCGAGGCGTTCCAGCCATGGTCCGGTCCCCTCATCCAGCAAAAGCTCCAACTGTTCCCGCAGCCGCTGGGCGAAGGCCGGGCTCTCCCCCGCCGTCGAGATGCCGATCTGCAACGGCCCGCGCCGGACAACCGAGCCAAAATAAAAATCGCAGAACGGCGGATCGTCTACCGCATTCACCAGCACACCCGCAGTCACGGCATCGGCGTAGACGGCGTGATTCACCTCGACGTTGTCCGTCGCCGCAATCACCAGTTGCTGCCCCCGAACGTCCTCTGCCGCATAGTGCCGCCGCTGCCATTCGAGCTTTCCATCTTCCGCCAGCTCCCGAACCTCACCGCGCGCCTCCGGAGCCACGACCGTGATCTTCGCTGCGCATTCCAGCAGACTGCGCACCTTCTGCAGACCGACGGCACCTGCCCCTACGACCAGGCACGGACGGCCTTCCAGCTTCACGAATATCGGCAGCAGCGGAACACTCACTATCCCACCTCGACTGGAACACGGCCCGCAGGTTTATCCCGCTCTACAGCAGCAGCAGTTGCATCCCCAGCTAGCAAACCGCGCAACTCGTCATTGCTATGCCGCGTCAGAAACGATCGCAGGCTTTCATCGTCCCAGCGTTCGTCCAGATATCCGCGCAGCAGCCGCTCCAGCGACTCCGGCACCTGCGTTGCCGGGCAACGATAGCCCACCGTACGCGCAATCGCCGCATCTCCACCTGCGCTGCCGCCCACACAGAAATAATAAGCGTCTACCAGCGCGCCGTTGTGCTTGATCTTTTTGCCCTCAATGCCCACATCAGCAATCCAGTGCTGGCCGCAGCCATTCGGGCATCCCGTGACATGCAGCCGCAACTGCTGATCGAACTCCGGCAGCCGGGTCTCCATCTCCTCCACCAGCCAGCGCGTAAACCCCTTTGTCTCCGTGATCGCGAGCTTGCAGAACTCGGTGCCGGTGCAGGCAATGGCGCCCCGCCAGAACTGCGAACCCTCGACCTTCAGATCGATCTCCGCAAGCTCTTTCACCAGCGCGTCCACATTCCGCTTCGGCACATTCACGAAGAGCAGGTTTTGCATGGTCGTTGTCCGCAGCTCGCCCGAGCCAAATCGCTCGGCCAGCTCCGCCGCGGCGGCAAGCTGATCGCCGGTCAACCGCCCGCGCAGCACAGATGCTCCGACGTAGTAAAAATCCGCCTGCCGCTGCCGGTGAACGCCCACATGGTCACGCAACGTGTCCAGCGGAATCGTCTCCTCGCCTGCCGGATCGAGCTGGAACGGCAATCGCGCTTGAAGCTCGTTCAGAAAGCTTTCGGCAGTCCACCCTTCTTTTAGAAACAGATGTTTTAGACGCGCCCGATCGCGGCTCTCACGCAGCCCCTGCTGCTCGCGGAAAATCGTCGTGACCGCTTTCACAACCTCGACAGCCTGCTCGCGACGCACAAAGGCATCCAGCCGCACGGCCAGGTGTGGCTCCTTTGAGAGTCCGCCTCCCACCCGTAGAGAGAAGCCTAGTTCCGCCCCACGACGCGCCGGCGACAGCCCAACATCATTGATCTCCGGATACGAGCACCACGAGCCGCAGCCCGTCACCGAAATCTTGAACTTGCGCGGCAGGTTGTAGAACTCCTCATTGCCGGCGAGCGCCCGCGCCACCGATCGTGCGATCGGCGATGCATCAAATAGCTGGTCCGCCGCCAGCCCAGCCAGCGGGCAGCCAGTCACGTTACGAACCACATCGCCGCATGCGCCACGCGGCGAAAGCCCAACTGCATCAAGCCGATCAATGATCTCCGGCAGGCTCTCGATCGTCAGCCAGTGAAGCTGGATCGCCTGACGCACCGTGATATCAGCCAGGTTTCGCCCATGTTGCCGCGCGATTTCTGCAATCGCCCTCGCCTGCGCGGAGGTCAGCATCCCGTTCGTCGCCGGAATGCGCAGCATGAAATATTCGCTCTGCTTGCCCTCGCCGCCTGCGCCGCCCAGCGCTCCCGCTCCATCGCCCTGCGTGTAGATGCCCCACCACTTGAAGTACAGGCTGGCCCACTCCGGCAGCACACTCCCGCGGCCCTCCGCGGCAAAGCGGCGCACCTCGTCGAACGCCGCCCAGGGATTCTTCTCCCGTTTCAGGCGTTCGGTTCTCTGCGCCTTTGTCTCTTTCGGCTGAATGGCCTGGGTCATGCCCGTCCCTTCTGTTGTGTCCGCACGGTGAAAAAAAGGAAAAGCCCAACTGCAGAATGACTGCGGTTGGGCTCTGATTCGCTGATAGTGATGAAGTTAGATCACTGGCTCATCGACCGGCACCCACGCAGCCGCGTGCGCAACAACAGCTGCAGCAACAGGCGGCCGGGATGGAGATCAGCAACACTACTTTTAAGCTACCGCTCCCCGTCTTTTACGTCAAATCAGTATGGGGCCCAAAAGCACCCATGAACGGAGGTTCTACCTCAATGTTTACGCCTTGGCCAATCGGTTTTGTCAGCACTCCTTACAAGGAGACCAGCGATGTACCCAAAGGGCTCGGCGCCCGGCACGATGCCGAAGGCATCATCACCCTGCTGCCTGATTTTGAGAGCGGTCTCACCGACATCGAAGGCTTCTCGCACCTCTACGTCATCTGGGAATTCGATCGCGGCGGCCATTTCGAGTTGATGGGCACGCCGCCGTCGGACAACCGTCCACATGGCGTCTTCGCCACGCGCTCGCCACGTCGTCCCAATCCCATCGGCCTCACTGTCGTCGAGCTGCTCCGCCGCGATAAGGCAGACCTGCATGTACGGGGAGTCGACATGCTCGATAAAACGCCGATCCTCGATATCAAGCCTTACCTCTCCAGCGTCCCCGCGGAATCGATCCGGCGCGGCTGGCTGGCGGAAGCAGAGGCGCGCAACGGCAGCAAGGCAGCCTCCTGACCGCGGCCATGCGAACCAGTCCCGCTCCCGACAGGAATGTGCTGCGCGCTGATATTCCATCCCGTAAGGGCGATCGCCGAGATTCGCACGCCGCTGTGCTCAGAAGAGCGAACCGTCACTATCTGTGATTCGCCCGGAAGCAGCGAAATGTAGTTTTCGGACCAGAATGCCGGCAGCACTGGGGCCGCTTTGCGCATCGATCGCCTGTAAGGCAATCTGAAACGCCAGCGCCTGCGAATCGTTCCGCAGCCGAAGAGCCACTCGCCCATCAGCCTCTCTCTTCACCGCTTCCACCAGCTACATGCGCGGGCGGCAGGTCCTTCAACGCGGTCAGGTCCGGCTCGCTCAACATCGGCGTGGTGCGATAATCTCCGTGCCCCCAGTCAAACGTCGCGAGCTTCGCCGGAATCCAGTAGAAGTTCTCGCTCATCTCGCGCCCGCTGGCATCTTTTAGCGTGAGCCGAATGAAATGAAGCGTGCCGCCGCCCGTCAGGATGTCCGCAGGTATCTCGAACACACGGTTTGAGCTGTCCGCACCCGCATCGAGCTTCGTCTCATGCTGGTACACCGGATGAAGCTGAAGGTCGTACACCGTGCCCATAACGCTCAGCCCGGAGGCAGCCGCATAGGTGCTGTTCACCACGACCACGCTGTGGTCATCGTACGAATACTGCACGTGCAGCGGCTCGCACGCCTTTCGCGCACCGTAGTAGCCTCCACCCGCGGCGAGATAGTAGTCGTACAGATGCCAGATCATCGACGGCCAGGCGTTGTTCAGCATCCACTGCACAACTCCCGTCGATTTGTATTTGTTGCGCGCGTAGGCCTCGAACATCGCGCGTTCCCCGTCATAGGCCATTGTCTGCGCAAATCGCTCGTACTCTGCGAGCGAGTGGGCCTCGCCATAGCTGTGTTGCATCGCAGCATCGAAAACGTCCGTCGTAGCAAAACCGCCACTGCCATTGTGGTACTGCCAGTCCTCGCCACGCGGCCACAGGCTTGCGGCGGGCAGAAATCGCCGCAGGCTCGATTCCACCGGAATCGCCGGCCCTGGGCTGGTCTCAGTGTTGAAGCCCCAGGCGCCGCCGTGCTTTTCCGGATCAGTCAGCCAATAGGAGGGAGCAACATAGTCATACGGCCCAGTCATCTTCACGCCGGTCTCGCCGCTCACCGCGGTCGCGCGCGCCGATAGCAGAGGAGAGCGTCGGGTTCGGCCAATGCAACTCGCGCTCGATGTCGAGATACATCTGCTCCACCTTTGGTATCGGCGGATTATCGCTGCCGTTCAGCCACACCAGCAGGCTGGGATGGTCGCGCAGCCGCAGCATCTGCGAGCGTAGGGATGCCTCAGCCACCGCGTAGTTCTCCGGCGTCCACTGCGCCCACCGCTCCCACACATCGCAGCAACACCAGCCGGCAATCACCAGCACCCCCTGCTCATCCGCCAGCCGGTAGAAAGCGTCCGTCTCCAACTTGCCTTCGAGGCGAATCGCGTTCAAATGCAGGTCACGTACCATCTCAAACTGTTGTTCTAATCGCTGCGGCTGCTCGCGCAGCAGCATGTCCTGAGACCACCCGCCGCCGCGTATCAGTATCGGCCGCCCATTCACGCGAAACAGGCGCGCGCCCTTGTCCGTCAGCTCGGAGGTGACCTCGCGAAGCCCCACTCGGGCAACCGCTTCATCGGACACCGTGCCATTTGCGCGGAAGTTCACCCGCAACGTCTCCAGATGCGGATCACCCATCTGATACGGCCACCAGAGCCGCGGGTGTGCAACGTGTAGTTGTGGAAACTGCGCCGGTGTGAAAGCAATGGTGCGGCTTTCCCCGGCATCGAGTGAGACCGGCTGCTCAACATGAACGCCGGCAATCGAAACCGATGCGATACCGTGCACCGGCGTTCCGCTCGCATTGTGCAGCTCGCCGTAGATGGTCAGGTCGGCAGCATCCCCGGAGGAGCCGGTCAGATGCGTGTCCACCATTGGCGACCGCACACTCACCGGCCCGCTTGCGTATAAGACAACGTCGCCGGTCAGCCCCATGTCCTTGTCCGGCGGAGCCGGATTCCAGTCCACCCAGTTGATCGCCAGGTCATGCTCCGTCGGCGCAAATGTCTCCACCGCAATTGCATTTTCCCGGCCGGGCGAGAGAAGCTTTGTCACGTCGAATTCATACGTGCGGTACGCGCCCGCGACATCGTTCGAAGCCGCCAGTTGCTTCCCGTTGATCCAGATATTTGCCCGATAGTTGATGCCGGCAAAGCGCAGCCACAGTGCCCTGCCCCGCGCCGCGCGCGGCACCGTAAAGCGTGTGCGATACCACCACGGGCACGCATAGGGGCTGTTCGGAGACATCGGCAGCCGCGAGAATATCTTCCCAATCGGATAGTCCGTCCCCGGAATATTGCGCAGGTTCCGTCCGAAATATGGATCAGGGAACTCTCCGGCGGCAACCTGCGCGGCCAGCACCGTCGCCGGCACAACCGTCACCTGCCATGCATGCGCCGTCGGTTGATACGAAGCCGACGACAACTCCGCGCCGCTCGCCGTGACCTTGCATCCGGAGGCGAGCCACCAGCCCTCATGCAGCCGCAGCAGTGGCCCCGCGGCTTCCTGTGCGCGCGCCCAGGAAGCACAGAAAAGAATCAGGATGACGAACGCGCTCAGTCGACGGACGATGCGCTCGCGCTTTCCTGTACTGCCTGTGTGAAGTATGGGATGCAAAGACTCAGACCCTCCCGCAGTTGCACTTTGGGCTCCCAGCCTAGCACCGTACGCGCGCGCGTGATGTCCGGACGCCGCCGTGCCGGATCATCCTCCGGCAGGGGAAGCGAGCGCAGCCTGCTCCCGGAGCCTGTCACCGCGAGGATTTCTTGCGCGCATTCGGCAATCGTCCACTCGACCGGGTTGCCGATGTTCACCGGCTGATGCTCCTCGCTGCGCGCCAGCCGGATGATGCCGTCGATCAGGTCCGTCACGTAGCAGAACGACCGCGTCTGCGATCCATCGCCATAGATCGTCAGGTCCTCGCCGCGCAAAGCCTGCATCAGAAAATTGGAGATCACACGGCCGTCGTTCGGCTGCAAACGCGGCCCGTACGTGTTGAATATCCGCACAATCCGCGTATTCGCGCCACGATAGCGGTGATACGCCATCACGGTCGCTTCGGCAAAACGCTTCGACTCGTCGTACACCGAGCGCGGCCCGATCGGGTTCACGTGCCCCCAGTAGCTTTCCGGCTGCGGGTGCACCTCGGGATCGCCATAGCACTCCGACGTCGACGCGTGCAAATACACGGCGTGATAGCGGCGCGCAATATCGAGCGTGTTGAAGACGCCATACGCGCCCACCTTCAGCGTCTCCGGCCCCAGTTTCAGGTAGTCGGCAGGACTCGCCGGCGAGGCCATGTTGAAGATCGCATCCACCTGCCCTGGCTCAAAGGGTTGGCAGATGTCGCGCTCCAGCAGCGAAAAGCGCGATTCGCCCTGCAGATGCTCCAGGTTCGCCAGCCGTCCGGTGGCAAGGTTATCGACACCGATGACCGTGTGCCCCTCGCCGAGCAACGCATCGCTCAGATGCGAACCGAGAAACCCCGCCACACCCGTCACCAGGATTCGCATCTTCTTCAACGGGCGTCGCTCCTCAATTGGATCTCGCAACAGCCTCCGCAATCGCTCATGGGGCGTGCCGCGCTCCCGCTCTCTCCCGCGCCGGATACATCGCCGGCCGGCCGACGCTCAGATAGGTGAAGCCGCGGTCCAACATCTCCTGCGGATCGTACAGATTTCTTCCATCAATAACGATCGGATAGCGCAGCGCGGCCTGCAGCTTTTCTAGGTCGAGCTCGCCAAACTGCGGCCAGTCGCTCAGGATGAGCAGCGCATCGGCATCCTTCGCCGCAGAGTAGACGTCCTCTGCATATTGCATCGCAGGGCCGGCAGGCAGCTCAGCCTTGGCCCGTTCGGTCGCTGCCGGATCGAAAGCAACAATCGTGCAGCCCTCCGCGAGCAGCATGCGGATAATCTCAAATGCCGGCGATTCCCGGACGTCATCCGTGCCGCCCTTGAAGGCCAGCCCCAGCACAGCCAGCCGTTTACCGCGGAAGGTCCACAGCGCCGAGCGCACTTTGTTGAAGAACCGCCGCTTCTGCTGCTCGTTGATCTTTTCCACTTCGCTCAAAATGCCGAAATCAACGCTCAACTGCTCGGCAACATAGCGGAATGCGGCAACGTCCTTGGGGAAGCAGGAGCCGCCATACCCAATGCCGGCGCGCAAAAACTGACTGCCGATGCGCTTGTCCAGCCCCATGCCCCGCGCCACCTCTTCCACGTTGGCATCCACCGCCTCGCAGACATTCGCTACCGCGTTGATGAAGGAAATCTTCATCGCCAGAAATGCGTTCGACGCATGTTTGATCAGCTCCGCCGCCTTGGTGGACGTTTGCAGCAAGGGCGGCGGATCGGAGATCGTGCAACGACCAATGATGGCGCCGTCGCTCTTGTAGTAATCGCCTGACGTCAGCGGCGCATAGATGTCTTTCAAAATCTCGGCAGCCTGCTTGTTGTCCGCGCCAATCACGATCCGGTCCGGATGCAGAAAGTCTGCCACCGCCGTGCCTTCGCGCAGAAATTCGGGATTCGAAGCCACGTCGAAGTTGGTGCTGGAAGTGCCGTTACGCTCCACCACGCGGCGAATCCACTCGTTTGTGTATACCGGCACGGTGCTCTTCTCGACGATCACCTTGTAGGTGCCGATGCAGCGCGCAATCTGCGTCGCCACCGCGTCCACGTACGATAGATCCGCATTCCCCGAGTCGGATTGCGGCGTGCCCACCGCGATAAAGATCGCTTGCGCGTTCCGCGTAGCCTCGGGCAGGTCTGTGGTGAACTTCAAGCCCTCGTTGCGATGGCGGCCCAAAAGCTCTGGCACAAAATCGCCGTGGATCGGCACGCCGCCTTACGCAGCATGGCCGCCCTCTGCTCGTCATTGTCAGCGCATACAACCGAGTGGCCAATCTCCGCAAGCACACCGCCGCGGCGAGACCCACATGGCCGAAGCCCACCACGGCTATCGACACTGGCTTCGCTGTCACTTCCAAGTCCTTCCGTCTTTATGTACATTGGCTCCGAGTATACCGCGATGAATTTACAGCTTCGCCTGCTCGAAAAGCCGCTCAGTGCCTGCGCGTTCGGGCCCCTGCCACAACCTCGTGGTACAACGTCTCGCATCTCTCCAGCATCCAGTCAGCGAAATCGGGTCAGCCGCCTTCTGCAGACCTTGCAGCGTACATCGCTGGGGTGCCCTGCGATCCGCTTCTGCTTTACCGACCAGCGCGCTCCGAGTTCCAGTTTGACGGATCGGTCAGAATAGCCGCCGCTCCGGCTTCTACTAGCTTCATCAGCGGCTGGTCCATCGTCAGGACCGGGCATCCGCAAGCCTGCGCCTCCAGGATCGGCCAGCCCAAATCCTTCTTCGAGTGAGGGGAACAAAGTCGCGAGCGCGCAGCTATAGAGCGCCTGCAGGCACTCGTTGCTGAGCCCCACCGCCTCCACCACTGCCGGGTCAACCTGACGCCTCTCGAGCAATCTCCCGCAGCGCTGGCAGTCAGCGGGCCGCCGGCCATGATCAGCTTCGCGCCCACATACTGCGGCAGCTTGCTCAGCTCGGCAAATATCTGGATCGCCGCCCCGCGGTTCTTGTACCAGTGATTGCCGCCAATGTGGAAGAAGTACTGCTCTCCCGGTTCAACTCCAACAGAGCGCAACAGCAGCATACACGTATCACAGCTGCAAGCAGGCCTATACGGCCAGGGCAATGCATGGGCACAACGTGCAG
>CAWBPB010000004.1:0-36832 GCA_963790555.1 uncultured Acidobacteriaceae bacterium
TTGCACGCGCCGCTTTTTCGTAACGGAGCCCGCAGTGCAGCTTCCGCAGCATGCGCATCTTGCGCGTAGAAGGAGAAAGCGCTTCTTCGTCGAGACGCTCGATCTCCTGTTCGCTGATCACCTTCGCGGGCATCAGCCCCAGTGTACGTCGTCGCCACTTGTAGAAAAGCAGGGCCGCGCTGTCAGTTTCTGACCCGCGGCCCCGTCGCTATCAGGCGCTCAGTTCAGCCTCTTCCGCAGCTTCGTCCTCGTCGCGGTCCTGATTGCCGTCCGGCAGCAGGCCCAGCGCCTGCCGCTCGAAGAGCCTCTTGTAAACCCCGTCCGTCCGTCGGACGAGATCTTCATGATTGCCCTCCTCGACAACCCTGCCGTGTTCGAAGACCAGGATGCGGTCGAGCATCCGCACCGTGGACAGCCGATGCGCGATGACGATCGCCGTACGGCCGACGATCAGCCGCTCCATCGCCTCCTGGATCAGCGCCTCCGATTCCGAGTCGAGGCTCGACGTCGCCTCGTCCAGGATCAGGATCGGTGCATCCGCCAGGAACGCGCGCGCCAGCGCCACCCGCTGCCGCTCGCCGCCGGAGAGCTTCACGCCGCGCTCGCCCACCAGCGTGGCGTAGCCCTTCGGCTGGCGCACGATGAAGTCGTGCGCATTGGCCAGCCGCGCCGCGCGTTCGATCTCCGCCATGGTCGCGCCCGGGCGGCCGTATGCGATGTTCTCCGCCAGCGACCGGTGAAACAGCACGGGGTCCTGCGCCACCAGGGCAATCTGCTCGCGCAGAGTCACCTGCGTCGCCTCGGCGATCTCCTGCCCGTCGATCAGAATCCGGCCGTCCGTCACGTCGTAGAGCCTCTGCAACAGCTTTACGAAGGTTGTCTTGCCGGAACCCGAGTGGCCGACCAGGCCAACGCGCTCACCCGCTCGAATGCGCAGCGAGAAGTCGCGGAAGAGCGGATCCACCTGCGCGCCATAGCGGAAGGTGACGCGATCGAACTGCACTTCGCCCTCGCGGATGCGCAGCGGCTTCGCGCCTTTGCGGTCCGCCACGCCCAGCGGATGCGTATGCATGGCCACCATCTCCTCCATCTCGTTCACGCTGCGCTGCAGGTTGGCCACGTGCTGGCCCACATCGCGCAGATAGCCATGGATGATGAAGTAGCTGGTGAGCACAAACGTGACATCGCCGGCGCTGGCACGGCCCGTCCACCAGAGCCACACTGCGCAGCCGGTCACGCTGGCGCGCAGCACTAGCAGCACAAGCTGCTGCATGCTGCCGCTGCGCGTGCCACGCACCCAGTGGCGCAGCGTGCGCCGCCTCCACTTGCCCAGCACGATCGACAGCCGGTCATCCTCGCGGTCCTCTGCGCCGAACGACTTCACCACCGGGTTGCAGGTCACGGCATCGGACATCGCTCCGCCGACCAGGGTGTCCTGCGCGTTTGAGAGCCGCGCCGCCGGCGCAACATAGTGCAGCGACAGCGCGACCGAGAGCACGACATACACCACCGCGCCCGCGCCCGCCACGGCGCCCATCGCCGGCCAGTGCCAGCCCAGCAGGACCGATGAGCCGACGAGCGCCATCAGCGCTGGCAGCAGGGCCAGCAGCAGCGTGTCGTCCATCATGTCCACCGCCCACATACCGCGGGTGACGCGCCGCACGATCGAGCCCGCGAAATTATTCGCGTGCCAGTCCGTAGAGAACCGCTGCACACGCCAGAAGGCATCCCGCGCAAAGCGAGACATCAGCCGCAGCGTCAGATGAATGATGGCGACCAGCGCCAGATATCGCCCGGCCACCAGCACCACGCCAAGCGCCGCGATGCTGCCCAGCGCCCATAGTGCCTGGTGCAGCGCCTGCACCTTGGACACGGAGGCGTGCGCGGCATGCGTGGCCACGGCATCGATGAGCCGGCCTGCGAAGACCGGCATGAACAGATCTGCAACCGTGGCGGTGATCATTGCCGCGGACACCCCGGCAACCAGCCAACCCTCGCGCCGCCAGTGGCGGAAGAGGAAGCTGAGAACATCACGCATTGCATCGTTGCTTCGAGAGGCTTTCATAACGTCACTCGCTCAAGTGCGGGCCAGAGCCCGGAAAGTACCGCAATTGGAATTGCGCGCCTTGGAAGTGAGGAGCCTCGTGAGGGATCGGATCCAGTCTGCTTATTTCGCAGAAAGGAAAAGGCCCTGAGGCAGCGCCCCAGGGCCTTCGTGAAATGCTGACGAAGACGCTAAGTGCGCTCCACTTCCTTCAGACGGGCAGCCTTGCCACGCAGGCCGCGGAGGTAAAAGAGCTTGGCGCGACGGACACGGGCGGAACGAATCTTCTCGACCTTGTCCACTACCTTCGAGTTCAGCGGGAAGATACGCTCCACGCCCTGCCCGAAGCTCATCTTGCGGACGGTGAAGGATCCCTGCGGGCCATGCTTCTTGGCAATCACAATGCCTTCAAAGGCCTGCAGACGCTCCTTTTCACCTTCCTTGATCTTTACCTGCACGCGTACCGTGTCGCCGGGAACAAAATCGGGAAGGTCCGTACGCTGGAGCTTCTCGGCAAGGCGCTGCATGACTGGATGAATGGACATGACTGATTTCCTAGGGATTATTTCGAACTCTCAGTGTACACGATTTTTACCCGGATTGGCACAGCAAACGCGTGCTTAGAGCAGACTACACTTGCCAGACGAGTCTGCTCGCATGCGATCCCTCCTGGCATTGGCCTTTATTTCCGTTGTCTCAGCGTGCACGCTCGCTACTGCACAGACCCTGGCTCCGCCCCAGCAGACCGGCACTGTCTTCCGCGCCGGCACCACCCTGGTCCTCGTTCCTGCGCTGGTGCGGACCAAATCCGGCGAGCCGGTCTACAGCCTGACCGCCGATAACTTCCTGCTGACAGATGACGATGTGCCGCAGAAGCTTTCGCTCGAACAGGATACCGATAGCGAGCCGCTGGCGCTGGTGGTTGCGGTGGAGATCGGAGGCGCGGGCGCTCGCCATCTCGACGACTACCGCAATCTGGGTTCGACGATCGAGGCGCTGGTCGGCAATGTCCCGCATCGCATCGCGCTGGTCGGTTTCGATAGCGAGCCGCGTCTGCTGGAAAACTTCACGCCGAATATCGACGCCATCGCCGCCGGGTTGCACGACCTCGAATCCGGAGACAACCAAGCCGCCATTCTCGATGGCCTCAAATTCTCCGTCGATCAGTTACAGAAGCAGCCTCCGGAGTATCGCCGTGCCATAGTTCTGCTCAGCGAGACGGTCGATCATGGCAGCCAGATTCCGCTCGAGGAGGCGGTTCGCGCGGTCAGCGATACCAACACCGTGATTTACAGCTTTGCCTTCTCGTCCACAAAAACAATCGTGGAGCCAAAGCCGAAGCGGACGCCTGGTCACGGCGACCCAGGCCCTCCCGGTGGCTGCCTGGCGCAGGATCCAAATGAAGATCCATCTGAAGCTAAAGGCAAATTCGAGAAGACCTACGACTGCATTGGGCTACTTGCGCCACCGCTTCGCGTGGCGAAGGTGGCGGCACTTCTGGCGGTGAGCGCCCTGCGCCAGAACGCCTCCGAGACCGTCGCGCACCTCACCGGCGGCGAATACTATTCGTTCAAAGACCGAAAAAGCCTGCAGAAGGGAATGCTCACCGTCTCCAATCACGTGCCCAACCGCTACGTGCTCAGCTTTCGTCCAGAAGCCCCGCATCCCGGCATGCACACGCTGAAGTTGCAACTGAAGGACTACCCCAACCTGCAGATCACTGCTCGCAGAAACTACTGGGCGGAGGATGCTGCAGCTGCAAACAAGCGGCCGTAGGCTCTGCTATTTCTCCGCGCGGAAGGTCTTTCCCAGCTCCTTGTCGGCCAGGCGGAAATAATGCCGGAAGTTGTAAATCAAGGGAGACCACTTCTGCGGATCAATGTGGTTCTCACCCAGCACGAATTCCTCTGCCACGTGCACCCGTAGAACCTCCACTTCTGCCGCAATGCCTCCGCCAAGCTGGTTGAGCCTTTCACCGCTCAACGTGTGCAGATGAACGACGCGGCTCTCCAGATGTATGGGGCATTCCCGAACCCGTTCCGGCTGCACAACTTCGCTCGGCATCGGTTTTAGTCCGGAGACGCCGAACTTGTCCGGCTCGAAGTGGAACTGGTGGGTTTTGAGGTCAGGCACCGGATTCTTTCCCGTGAGCGGCGCAAGCTTTTCCACCTTTTGCCACATCTCCGGTGACGGAATATTGATAACGCATTCCGGCACGCGCGCCAGATTGTCCGCCGTTTTCGTCTCGTCCAAAAGCCCCAGCATGAATGTCCAGCCAAGCGCCCAGAAGGAAGAGATAGGCGCAAGGTTCGTGGTGCCGTCTTCGTTCTTTGAGCTGACTAGCGCGACAGGGGTGCCGAAATAAAGGATTTTCGGCTCGATAGTGCGAAATCCATTTGACATAGCAGTCTCCGGCGGCAGTTTCAAACGGTGTCATGCGTAGAACTGTTCACCGCATCTGTGAAACGACCTTAGCCTATGGATTCGCTTTCCGCATTGCGCGTTGCAGCATTCAGAAAGGCGCGGTCGCTGGCGCTCAAAGCCGCATCCTTCAGCAAGTCCGGACGATTGCGCAGCGTCTTCAACAACGCCTGCTCGCGCCGCCATTTGCGAATCGCGGCATGGTCGCCGCCGTACAGCACCTCCGGGACAGCAAGCCCGCGAAACTCCGCCGGCCGCGTGTAATGCGGATAGTCCAGCAGCCCGCCGCTGCCATGCGTGGAGCGAGGAACAGCGCCCTCCTCACCCGGACCGGAGTCTGCAATTCCGAAGCTCTCGTATGCTGAAGACGCCTCGTTGCCTAGCACGCCGGGCAGCAGGCGTGTCGTCGCGTCCATCACCACCGCAGCGGCCAGCTCGCCGCCCGTCAGAACATAATCGCCAATCGAGAGCTCGCGATCGCAGAAGAGTGTGTTCACGCGCTCGTCCACGCCCTCGTATCGACCGCAGATCAGCACAACGCGTTCCAATTGTGCCAGCTCGCGCGCCACAGTCTGGGTAAAGCGCTCGCCCTGCGCGGAGAGCAAAATTACCCTCTCCTGCCCCGCATCTCTTTCTGATTTTTCCCGGACGCCGAGTGACTCAATGGCATCTGCCAGAGGTTCGGGCTTCAAGACCATGCCCTCGCCGCCACCGAATGGCCGGTCATCTACGGTGCGGTGCCGGTCGCTTGTGAAGTCGCGCAGGTCATAACGTCCACACGCGATGATGCCGTTCTCCAGCGCGCGCCGCACGACGCCGTGCGCGAGAAATCCATCGAAGAACGCCGGAAAGATAGTGAGGATGTCAAAGCGCATCGCCGTCTCCGTCTTCCTCGTCGGCCTGTTGCGCCGCGCGCTCTTCCTCCGTCAGCGAAGCGTTCAGTTGCGTCAGGCCGGCTGGCAATCGCATTCTCACCACACGCGCGTCGAGATCGATAGCAATCAGATACGCCTTCGCGAAGGGAATCAGCAGCTCTTCGTCATCTCTCTTCAGCACCAGCAGATCCGCTGCGCCGCTCTCGCTGCGTTCCACATCCAGCACCGGCCCCAAGTCGGCAGCTCCGTTCGCCTCATCGATCACGTGACAGCCAATCAGATCTGCAACGTAGACAGCGTCATCACTCAGCGGCGTGCGCGCCTCGCGGGGAATCGCCACATGCCATCCACGCAGGGATGTCGCATCGGAGATCGAATCGATGCCGGCAAACTTGAGCACGATACGGCCTTTATGCAGCCAATGCCGCTCCACCTCCGCTTCGCGCGGCGGAGTCTTTGCATCCGGTGGCATAAGCCACACGCGGGTGCGCTCGGCAAATCGTTCCGGGAAGTCAGTCAGAATATCCGCGATGAGTCTCGCCGTGACGGCCCTGCGTGCGGACCAGGCGCGCCAGCAGAACGAAATCGCGATTCTCAGCAGGCATGGCTGAGAGCGCGGTCAGCCCGCGGTTGTGGATTCACTGCCGCCGACCGCGGTGCCATCCACATCCTCGTCCCCGCCGTCTTCCTCGTCCTCATCTTCCACGACGTCGAGCTCGTAGCGCAGGTGATGTCCCTGGCCCACGGCGGCGAGAATGGTGCGCATGGAGCGCACAGTGCGGCCCTGCTTTCCAATCACTTTGCCTACATCGTCAGGCGCGACACGCATCTCCAGCACCGTCACGTCGTCGCCTTCCTCGCCCTCCACGGCTTCCACCAGAACTTCGTCCGGGTGGTCTACCAGCGCGCGGGCGATCTGCGTCATCAGCTCTTCAGCGGCGTCCAGCTTCTCGTCGTGCGTCATGCGGCTCCAGCGTTAGACAAAGGAAAAAGCGTCCCGCGATATAGCGGAATGTAGGACAGGCTAAGCAGCCGGCGTGGCGGCGGGTGCTTCCTTGTAGTCCTTGAGCAGCTTGGCGACGCGATCCGAGAGCTGGGCGCCATTGCTGGTCCAGTGCTCGATACGATCCTTCTTCAGCAGGACGCTCGCGGGATTGGTGCGCGGGTTGTACGTTCCAACCACCTCAATCGAGCGGCCATTGCGCGCGCGGTCCTTCTCGATTACAACCACTCGATAATACGGCTGCTTGCGCGCTCCAAAGCGCGCTAAACGAATCATCAACACAGGATTTCTTCCTTTCGGCAAACTCTCTAAAATCGTCTCGGGATGGTCATCGGCCGGCTGGCGGATCTGCCCGCGGCGGCGTACGGATGGGGCTCGCATCCGCACTACTCCCAACCCATCAAGTATGGCGGAATCAAGGGCTTTCCGCAAGTCAGAGTGCCCTGCGCTCAAAGCAGAAGTACCGAATCCGGACGACGGCGCGGGATACGGCAGATCGGCTGCTAAAGTTGAATCGAGATTTATTCGCTATGGCCACAGCAGTCAATCGTCGGACCGTGGATTTATCGGCATATCCGGACCTCGTGGTCATCTATCTCGGTATGCGGGTCAATCGCCTGACTGGCCTGAAGACGCTATTTGGATTTGGACCGCGGATCTCCAGCTCTGTCGCCGCACAGCCTGACGGGTTGCTGTTGCATGAGAATTTCCTCTTCTCATTTTTCCCGGTTCATGCGGGCATGCGGCAATATTGGCGCGATATGGAATCGCTTCTGGCCTGGACCCGCTCCGAGCCCCACCGTTTGTGGTGGAAGAACTTTCTCCGGAACTCCGGTGGTACCGGTTTCTGGCATGAGACCTACCTGATGCGAGGCGGCATGGAAGCGATCTATGACGATGTCGCAAAACCCATCGGGTTTATGGCTTTCGCTCCGGTCAAGGCCGCTCGCGGCGCCATGTTTGGCGCTACTCATCGTGCTGCCACCGCTCACGACGTAGAACCGGTTGTCAGTGAGAAGGAACTCTACGATTCGTAGTCGTGATGCTTCTCGTGATTTCAAATTGACCCGCTCTTCAACCGCCGCCCCCTTGCCTTCTCCCGAAAGCTGTGTCATGCTCACCGAGCAGTTCACGAGGAAGCCACATGCAACGGCATCGAGTCGAATTCGGCAATACATGGACGCAGCCATGCGCCTATGCGAGTTCGCGGCTTCCGGACGCGCTTCGCTAAGCGCATCTGTAATTCAATAACGCACAAATAGCCTTCTTGAACGCACCGGGTGGTGCGATTCCGCGGTTCTTTCGACTTAATCGATCCAATAACCGCTGATCATTTTGTTCCCCCGGTGGAATTTCAGCAGCCCGTGGTGAAGTCTACGGATACTTTGTCGGTGAAGCCCTTCAAAGGGCGCGGTTCGATTCCGCGTACCGTCGGCAGATGTTCCCGGGCGCCTGATCACGAAGCAATGCAAACTCCATCGCTGGTGGCGCAGAAGACGGCTACTTCGAGAGCCGAAGGTTACGGCAGAGCATCGGCCGTTCCGTCGCGACCAACGCAAGCAGTTCCGCCCGCACACCGGTAACAGAGTGCCGAGCGAAAGGAAACGTATGTCGACCACGATCCACGTGCGCAACGGCACGCCGGCAGGCAACGTATCGCTCTGCCACACCTGCCGCTATGCGCACATCCAGCAGGGGTACGCCGACAGCGAAGAGCAGGTGCGTTGCGGCTACTTCTACGAGCAGGTGCGCCTCGTTCAGTTCACCGTGCGTACCTGCACCGACTATGTCAGCAAGCTGGTCCAGACCGTTTACGAGATGGAGAAGATTGCCGTCATCCTTGACGCGAAGGAGATTGCGAAGCGTCATGGCACGGCAGGTTTCAGCCAGCTCAGAACAGTCAACAGCAAGTCAGAAGCGGACGAAGATGAGTAACTCCGCCTCCTGACCTCTCGCCTCCGTAATGCCGGACGGTGGCGAGAGCTTCCCACCGGCACCACGGAACGAGTTGTGTCCTGGCACGCCTGAATCTGCTCAATCTAAACACGCGCATCCTCCGGGATACCGCCCCGCGCACTCACGAGGGCGCGCCGGTCGCGGTCATCAACGCGGAAGCCGCTCTGCGCCGCACTGTCCTCTCCAGCCTCTTGTGGGAGAGCCAGTTCTGCGAGGACGGCATCACCGTTGCGGATCGTGTTGCCGCGCTGGTTCCGCAGGTGGATGCGGCAACCGTGGCGGCTCTCGCCATCGAAGCGCGCGAGCATATGCATCTGCGTCACATGCCGTTGCTGCTGGTACGCGAGATGGCGCGGTACGCCTCGCATCGGGCGCTGGTTGCCGAGACACTCGCGCACGTCATCCAGCGTGCCGACGAGCTCGCCGAGTTCGTTGCCATCTACTGGAAGGACGGCCGTCAGCCGCTCTCCGCGCAAGTGAAGAAGGGACTGGCGGCGGCATTCGTGAAGTTCGATGCCTACCAGCTTGCGAAGTACGATCGCCGGGCGCCGGTGCGTCTGCGCGACGTGCTCTTCCTCTGCCACGCGTGTCCTCTGGACGTGACGCAGGAGGTCTTGTGGAGGCAGCTTGCCGACGGTACGCTGCCTTCACCGGATACCTGGGAGGTGCGCCTCTCGGCTAGTACCGAAGATGACATCGTGTAACGAAGATGACACAGCACCTACCGGACACAAAAGATGAGGCAGACCGGCATGGTCTGACTGCTGCCCGCAAAATGAAGAAACCCGCCAGAAGGCGGGCTCATGGTACGCGGATGCTCGCGAATTACATCGCTTCGAGATATTTGGGGAAGAGCTGTCCGGCGCTGTCCTGGAAGAGCATCGTCAGATGCGCGAGCATCTCGCTGTAGAGCGTCGTTGCGCGATGCGCGTTTACGGATGCGCCGACAGTCGAGTGCGACATCGCATACTTGGCCAAGGCCATCAGCACGCAAAGCCGGATCTGGAAGGCATCGCTGCGCAGACCCTCAAGCAGCGCCTCGTCCGGATCGGTGCCGTGCTCGGCGGCGTAGTCGGCAAGCTGGACCAGCAGGGGCGCATTGCAGTACATCGCCCACAGGCCGCGCGCGCCGTCAATTCGTTTCCAGATGTCCGCAGGTGTCGCCTTGATGCCGCCCCGATACAAATAACGTTCGGAGACTTCGTCGATGCCCCAGTCATTGGCCCGGAGCGCCGCAACAATCTCATCCCAGGTCCGCTGCTTCCGTTTTGCCTGCGCGCGACGCCACAGCCCCACAAATGCGAGCAGGGCTACCGCGAGCAGTATCTGGAATAGCGAGAACGTCGTCATCTGCGATCAGTGCTCCGAGTAACAGCCAATCGAGTACGTTTGGCTGATTGAGCTATTGTTACCAGAACTTCCTGCATTTGTGGAGTGAAATCTTTGCGCGGTGCTTCATTTCGGGAAAACGCCCAGGTCCAGAAAACCAGGGTGCCGATATAGGCAACCGTCTGAATCTCCATAAGTCTATCTATATGATGTATATAGCTCGCATCGGCTACCGAAACATGGCTGGATGAAATTTGAATGAGAAGGGAAACGCCGGCATAAAATGCCAGGCCAGTCGCCAGCTGGAGTACGTGGCTCTTCCACCCGATGCCCAGCATCTGTGCAAAACCTGCCAGTGCGGCGAAGAGCAGAAGTTTAAGAACGGCCAGCCCTAAAGACACCCGGAGCGATAACTGAATGAGATGGCCAGTACCCACGGCCTGCACTTGCCGCGAAAAACTCGCTGCGACCAGGGCGCAAAGCACAACGCCAACCACTGCCACCGGAGCTACAGGGAAGGGAAGAGAACGCTTGGACGGACGAAGGACGTTCTTTCCGATTTCGAACACGATGAGGAGTTGGAGAATGTAGTCCAGAATCGTGACGACAAAATAGAAGTTGTCTATAACCCTCGCTGTAGCTGTTCAAGGTTAAGCTCAGCGGATCTTCCGCAATGTTGAGAAGAAGGTAGATGAAAAAAATTGGGTAGAGGCGAGCCAGACCTTTGCGAAGGAGCACGACACAGAGCGAGGCTTGCAGGAGCAGGCCTGCTGCAACCGCTATCGCGTCAAAGGTCAAAAAGCGCATTGCTCCTCGATATCACTACTCGAAGAGCATACGCTACACAGATTTCAGTTGTTCGATGGTCCGTACAGGTCAGGATCGAAGAAATCCAGGCTTAGCCATTGCTCTTCGGGAAGGCGATGATGGGACTGTAGGCCGCCGCGGTGATGCCATTGCTCTTCGGAAAGGCGATGATGGGACTGTAGGCCGCCGCGGTCATGCCATTGCTCTTCGGGAAGGCGATGATGGGGCTGTAGGCCGCCGCGGTCATGCCATTGCTCTTCGGGAAGGCGATGATGGGACTGTAGGCCGCCGCGGTGATGCCATTGCTCTTCGGAAAGGCGATGATGGGACTGTAGGCCGCCGCGGTCATGCCATTGCTCTTCGGAAAGGCGATGATCGGGCTATAGGAGGTCGCGGTCATGCCATTGCTCTTCGGAAAGGCGATGATCGGGCTATAGGAGGTCGCGGTCATGCCATTGCTCTTCGGAAAGGCGATGATCGGGCTATAGGAGGTCGCGGTGATGCCATTGCTCTTCGGAAAGGCGATGGGGCTGTAGGCCGCCGCGGTGATGCCAGGCCTTGGGAAAGGCGATGGGGCTGTAAGCTGTCACTGGTGATGCGTTGCCCTTCGGGAAGGCGATGATCGGGCTATTCGATACCAACGAGTTAGCAAAGCACGGTACTGCCAGCGCGGCGGAGAGAGTAAGAACGGAAAATAACTTCATGACAAGGGCCTCCAGGGTCTTTGGTGCTCGTGGCGTATCGCCTACGTACTCCGAACCTTAGCTGACGTCCCAAAGGGTTGCTACAACTTTGGTGGAATTTTGCTAACTGCCAACTGGTAATATTACCGACGTACTAGAATGCACGCTCGGTTCCTTGCGAGATCGTCACGTAGAGACAACGCAACGGGGTAGAAGAGTCACCTCGCATGTGATTCATACGGTACGGGGTCGCTACTCTCTTCGTGGGATGTCCCACTCATCAACAGCTTCCGTATAGTGACGCCATGACTCCCGCACTCTCAGCACAGGCAAAAGCGGATGCCCCGGTTGAGCTGAGAAATGCTGTCCGTTTTCCGCTCCAGATCCCTCTGCGACTCTTCACCGCAACCGGTGAGATCGCGGCGATGACGGAGAATATCTCCGCCACCGGCGTCGCGTTTACCCTGCCTCGGCCACTCGAAGTTCAGACCCAGGTCCGCTTTACAATGAAGATGCCGGCAGAGGCCATGGGAACCCCGACAGATGTAGTAGTTCACTGCACGGGCCGTGTGGTACGCTGCAACACCGGCGACACCTGCTGGCGTGCCGCAGCAGTTATCGACGAATATTACTTCAGTCAGTAGAATTGTTATGAGCGCAGCCAAGCCTGACATGCTGGACGAGACCATTCCGGACGAACCGGTCGAGCCGAGTGCATCGACCGAACCGAACATAATCCGCATTATTCTTGCGGATTCGCAGGCGATCTATCGGGTCGGCATGCGCAAGATTTTCGCGCTCGAAGACGACATCCGCGTTGTTGCACAGGTAGATAACCTCCAGAACCTGGAGTCAGCCATCCAGAGGTTCCCAACGGACCTCGTCATCCTGGAAGGCGGACTGATTTCCGGCACTACCGATGCCATTCCTGCCATCGTGCGACGCAACCCGCAGGTCAAGATCATTATCCAGGCCGTAAACACCGACGAGCAGAACACCGTCGAGCTCTACCGGCGCGGCGTGCGCGGCATCATCCCCCGGTCCATCTCGCCGGATCTGCTGGTGAAATGCGTTCGCAAGATCGCGCAGGGAGAGACCTGGATCGATAACCAGTCGGTGAACTGGGTCATCGAGGCCTATCGCTCGCAGGCAACCGCGCTGACCAGCCCGAAGAGCCAGCCGCGGCTTTCTCCGAAAGAAATGGCGATCATCACCTGCATCACGCAGGGCAAGCGCAACAAAGAAATTGCCTACCAGCTCGGCACGACAGAGCAGGTGATCAAAAATTATCTGCGCAAGATCTACGACAAACTCGGCGTCTCCGATCGTTTGGAGCTGGCACTCTATTGCCTGCACCATCAGCTGCACAAGAAATTTGCAGATGGCGCCGTGAATGCCGAAGGTGGCGACGCGGTGCTTACGTCGGTTCCGGTGCCGCAGCCGGCTCAGGCAGACAAGTAAGGCCCAGCGATATCAGACCGCAAAAGGGAGGCCATACCGGCCTCCCTTTCGCATTGCTGTGCGCGTGCCACTCATCCGGCTTTCGCCGTCGGAACCGGCTGCGGCGCATGCGCTCCTCATTCCGCTTTGGGGCGGGCATCGCCTCGTGCAGCAGATCAATCAATAATTGCAGCCGCGCTTCGGCCATGTGACCAAACAGCGTTTGGATACGCGCGTCCAGCAGCGGGGCGACGAAATCCAGCAGGCGCGTGCCCTCTTCGGTGATCTCGGTCAGCACGGCGCGGCGGTCTTGCGCGTTGCGATGTCTCCTCACCAGCCCCTGCTTCGCCAGCCTGTCCAGCAGGCGAGTGATATCCGGGTCGGCCCCGGACAATCTGCTGCCCAGCTCGGAGCAGGTAAGTCCTTCCGGCGGCCCGCAGTGCAGGGCCTGCAGCACGTTGTATTGAGCCGTCGTCATGCCGTGCACGCGCAACGTCAGGTGAATCTCGCGCCGCAGATATTCGGTAATCCGTTCCAGACCGGCGAGTGCATCTGCGGGAGTGTCCGAAGGCTGGAGGTCCTGCGAGCCGGATTTCCGCACTCTTTCCACTAGCAAACTCCTTCGCGCCCAGTCCGCATTTCCCTTCGAATACCTGCTGCTATGCTGGCCTCTCCCGGTGAACTTTCTGGCCCCATTCCGGACGCTGACCGCGAAGCAGCGTCACACCTTCGCCGCCTGCTTCCTTGGCTGGTCGTTAGATGCTTTTGACTACTTCATTCTTGTCTTCTGCGTGTCCGCAATCGCGACCGATTTTCGTGTTGCGAAAAGCGCAGTTACGGAGGCCCTGGTCCTCACCCTGGCCTTCCGGCCGGTGGGTGCTCTGCTCTTTGGTTGGATGGCGGATCGCATCGGGCGGCGGCCAACCCTCATCGTCAATATTCTTTGCTATTCCGTATTGGAACTGGCCTGCGCCTTCACGCCTTCGCTTCACGTTCTCCTGATCCTGCGCGCTCTCTTCGGCATCGCCATGGGCGGCGAATGGGGCGTGGGCGCCGCTATGGCATTTGAAACTTTGCCCAGGGAGAACCGCGGCTTCTTCTCCGGCATTCTCCAGGAAGGCTACGCCGTCGGCTATCTCGTCGCCGCCGCTGCTTTTGGGCTGCTCTTTCAGTCCATCGGATGGCGCGGCATGTTCATCGTGGGAGCACTGCCGGCCTTGCTCGCCGGTTACATCGGCTTCAAGGTAGACGAATCGCCTGCCTGGCAGCAGGGCAGTGCGGCGCGCGGTGCGGCAATGTCACTCGCCGGACTGTGGCAGGGCATCCGCAGCTATTGGCCACTGTTCCTGTTTCTTGTTCTGCTCATGTCCGGCTTCAACGCCTTCAGCCATGGCAGCCAGGACCTGCACCCACTCTTCCTGCAGAGCGATCATCACTTCGATCCGCATACCGTCGGCATTCTCGGGATCGTGCTCGCGCTGGGAGCCATCAGCGGTGGCATCGTCTTCGGCGCGCTCTCGGAGCGCTGGGGAAGAAAGCGCGCCATCATCACCGCCGCGCTGCTTGCCATTCCCGCCGCGCCCATCGCCACCCTGACGCACGGCCGCGTCGCGCTCGCTGCCGGCGCCTTCCTGGTGCAATTCATGATTCAGGGTGCGTGGGGTGTTGTGCCCGTGTATCTCAGCGAGATCTCGCCCGGCCCCGTCCGCGCCACCTTTCCCGGTGTCGTGTATCAGCTCGGAAATCTCATCGCCTCCAAGCTGACCAACATCCAGGCGCGCATAGCCGAGCGCACCGGCAGCTACGGCCCTGTCCTCGCGATTACCATCATTGCGGTGGCGCTGTTTATCGCAATCGTGATGTCGTTTGCGCGTGAATCGCGAGGCGCGGAGATCACTACGTGAAGACGAAAACGTGTGGCTCTGCTACGGCATCAAACCAGGCAGGCAGTTACACTTGCCGCCATGCGTTCTTTTTCTCTGCTGTTCATGCTAGCTTTCACTGCCTGCCTGCTTCACGCGCAAACCGTGCCCAATACATCGATAAATGTCTATCCCGGCGCCGCTCCCGGTGCGCTGGGCCATACCGCGGCAGATCGCCCTACGATCGACGTCTATCTACCCACCAACAACCCAACCCACACCGCAGTGCTCGTCATTCCCGGCGGTGGCTATCACGATGTCGTGGCCGACCGCGAAGGCGCCGCACCGGCGCAATGGCTCGTGCAGCGCGGCGTCGCTGCCTTCGTTCTTCACTATCGCGTTGCGCCGTATCGCTATCCAGCTCCCATCGCGGATGCCGAGCGCGCCATGCGTCTTGTGCGTAGCCGCGCCTCGGAGTTTGGCTTCGCGCCGGACCATCTCGGCGCCTGGGGCTTCTCGGCCGGCGGACACATCACCAGCATTCTCGCCACGCTCTACGACAATGGCTCGCCGGCAAGTCCCGATCCCGTCGAGCACACAAGCGACCGGCCCGACTTCGTTGTCCTCGCTTATCCGGTCATCAGCATGAAGCCGGGCATCGCACATGCCGGCTCGCGGGAGAACCTGCTTGGGCCGTTCCCCGATCCGTCGTTGGTCGCGCTGCTCTCGGCAGAAGACCATGTGACGCCGATGAGCCCGCCGGCCTTCGTCTTCACCACCAACGACGATGACGTCGTGCCATCGCAAAACAGCATGCTCTATGTCGCGGCGTGTCAGCGCGCGGGCGTGCCGGTGGAGTTTCACATGTTCGAGCACGGCCACCACGGTGTCGATCTCGCCGAGCAGTTGCCTGCCCTGCATCTATGGACACTGCTGCTCGAAAGCTGGATGCAGCAGAACCATTGGATGGTTAACGGCGGTTCTCAATAGGTGTGGATAAGCGCGCTCCGGCTATCACCTTGATAGAAGGATAAAAAGCTCCGAGGATCATCGCTGTGTCCTCCTCAGGCTTCGAGAATCCGCGTGATTGCAGCGGTCTGGCGGCCCCACTCGCGGGTTTCATCTTTCAGTGCCTTCCGGCCGCTTTCCGTCAACAGGTAGTATTTGGCACGGCGGTTGTTTTCCGTCGCGCGCCATTCCGCCTTGATGCGTCCGGTGCGCTCCATCCGGCTGAGGGCAGGGAAGAGCGATCCCGGATTTACGCGAAACACGCCGCTGCTGATCTGCTCGATGCGGATCGCGATGCCGTACCCGTGCATCGCCTCCAGCGCCAGCGTCTTCAGAATCAGCATCTCGAGCGTTCCCTGTACCAGATCGCTCGGCTTGTTCGCCATGTCGTTCTCTCCTCTAGCTAATCAAGAGGAATCATCGACCCCTGTCCTCTAGATTGTCAAGAGGAAGGCCACCGCGCAGAGTCAGGTCGCGGCGGACGCCAACGTGAGCGACCAAAGGGAGTGAACATAGCAGCTCGCGCCGCAGGCGCAATCGCCCGGACGGCCAGTCCCGCGCCAGGAGGCGCATCCGCCTGTGCGGCCAGCACCCTCGCCAGTCGCGTCCGGGGTGCCGTACACTATGCGGTTATGGCTGCCACAGAAATCTCTACCGTGATCCTTCCGCTTGCCCCCAGCGGCGACTTCCGCAACGAGCCTTTCGTCGACTTCAAGTCGAGCGCCAACGAGCACGCCATGAAGGCGGCGCTGGAACGCGTTGGCGACATGCTCGGTCACGAGTACGAGCTCGTCATTGGCGGAGAGCGTGTGCGCACCGGCAAAAAGCTTCGCTCCGTTAACCCGGCAAAGCCCGCGCAGGTCGTGGGCATCCACCAGGAGGCCGGCCCCGAGAACGCGGAGCAGGCGATCGCCGCGGCGCTCAAGGCATTCGACACCTGGCAGTTCGTTCCAGTGGACCAGCGCACCTCACTGTTGCTGCGCGCTGCCGCCATCATCCGCGACCGTAAATTCGAGTTCTGCGCCTGGCTCGTCTACGAGGTCGGCAAGAACTGGGCCGAGGCCGACGCGGATGTTGCGGAGACGATCGACTTCCTGGAGTTCTACGCGCGCGAGGCTTTGCGCCTCTCGCACGCCGCGCCGCCCATCCAGTATCCCGGCGAGCGCAACCGGCTCGTCTACGTCCCGCTCGGCGTCGGCGCAGTCATTCCGCCGTGGAATTTCCCCTTCGCCATCATGGCCGGCATGACGGCCGCGGCCATCGTCTGCGGCAACACGGTGGTGCTCAAGCCATCGACCGACGCGCCCACCATCGCCGCTCGTTTCCTCGATGTGCTCGAAGAAGCCGGCATGCCGCCCGGCGTCGTGAACCTCGTGCAGGGAGGTCCCGAAGTCGGGCGCGCCATCGTCGAGCATCCGAAGACGCGCTTCATCGCTTTCACCGGCTCAAAGAAAGTTGGCCTCGAAATCCACGAGCGCGCCGCAAAGACGCAGCCGGGCCAGCGCTGGATCAAGCGCACCGTCCTGGAGATGGGCGGCAAGGATTCCATCATCGTCAGCTCGGACGCAGACATGGACGCTGCTGTCGAAGGCGTCGTGGCCTCTGCTTTTGGATTTAACGGGCAGAAGTGCTCCGCCTGCTCGCGCGCGATTGTGGAAGAGCCCGTCTACGATGCGTTCCTCGAACGCCTCCAGGCACGCGTGGCAAAGATCAAGGTCGGCGATCCGGTCGAGAACACGTACATGGGCCCGGTGGTGAATGAGATCGCCATGAAGCGGATTCTCAACTACATCGATATCGGCAAATCAGAAGGCCGCCTCATCTATGGCGGCAAGCCGGCTGAAAATGGCGACGGCGGCTACTACATCCAGCCCACCGTGATCGCCGATGTCGCGCCCGACGCGCGCATCGCGCAGGAAGAGATCTTCGGTCCCGTACTCGCGCTCATTCGCGTGAAGAACTTCGACGAAGCGCTTGCCGTCGCAAACAACACCGAGTACGGTCTCACCGGCTCGGTCTATTCAAGCGACCACAGCAAGCTCGACCACGCAAGCCGCGCCTTCCAGGTCGGCAATCTCTACTTCAACCGGAAGAGTACCGGCGCAATGGTAGGCGCGCACCCCTTCGGCGGCTTCAACATGTCAGGTACGGATTCAAAGGCCGGCGGCCCGGACTACCTGCTGCTCTTCACACAGGCCAAATCGATCGCGAGAAAAGGTGCGCTAAGCGAGTCCGGGGGCGAAGCGTGCCCCGATGCTGAGCATCGGCCAGCGCCTTCTCGACAACTGCGCGCACCGCAAATGTGAGCACATCCTCCGCCGGCTCGCCATCGAGACCACGAACATCTTTGAGAATGATCAACGGCTCCCAACCCGTCAGGACGCACAGCGCTGAGACCAGCCGGTCGAATTCCTGCCGTGTGAGCGTCTCGCGCGCAGGCTCGAGTGCCCGCTCAAACCACTGCACCCGGCGATAGCCGCGGTGCGGCCCTCCCGCGCCAGATGCGTCGCCTTCGACCGTCAGCCGAATCAGAGCGCGGCCCTGGTGCAAGTTATCCGCGGAGTGACTGTTGACGGCTCGACTGAGTTGCTCCACGCGTGCCACCGGATCCGTCGACTCTGATTCTGTAATCGCCGTATTAATGGTGTTCACGGTCATCGCGTAGATCAGCAACTGCTCCAGCGTGGGGAAATACATGTAGACCGTGCGTCGGGAAACCTGGGCTGCTTTGGCGATTTCCGCCATCGATGGCGTTCGGCCGCCGGCAACCAGTCCCATTGCTGCGTCAACAATTGCCCGGCGCGTACGGGTCCGCTGCGCAGCGCGCCCGGCGCCGGTCGCGGGCGGCGGCTGTTCCGGAGTGCGATTTTTGTTGATCTTTTTCCGCAATGCGACTAAGTATACATGCGTGCAATAAATGCACAAATGTGCAATTAGCAGTTTGGCAATGAAGAGGAACTTCACAAAAGGAGAGAAGCGATGGACCGCAGGCGATTTCTGGAAATATCAACGTTGGCGGCCCTGGCCGTGCCGGCGAAGGAGGCAATTGCGATGCATTCAGTACTACCGGTAAACCCGGCTCCGGCCATGATCGTTACGCCGGAAGATGCGCAGGTATACAACCTGCTGGGAGGCGGGGAGGCTCGCCTGCTCGCCACCGAAAAGACAACAAAAGGTGCATGGTGGATGGGCTATTTCCGCGAAGATCCGGGATTCATGACCCACGTGCATTACCATCCGCACACCGACGAGCAGGTCTACGTTGTGGACGGAGTTCTCTCCGTTTACATCGATGAGAAATGGCATGAACTTGGCCCCGGGACACAGGGCATTCTGCCCCGCGGCAGGCCGCATGCCCAGGGCAATCGCAGCGACAAGCCAGTCCATCTGATTGGCTCTGGAGCACCGGCGGGTTTCGAAAATCTCTTTCCGGCGGTCGATGCGCTGATGAAGCGCCTGAAACCCGGAACTCCGGAGTTCATCGCCGAATTCCAGCAAATCATGGCGCGTTGCGACATCATCCCTCTCGGCCCAGCCCCCAAATAGGGATGCGGGTTCGTGCCTGCAATCGAGAGCACCGGCGCGTGCGGGCCACTTCTTCGGCGGCTTCAACATTGCCAGGCACAAATTCGAGAGCCGGCCGCCCGGATCATCTTCTGCTCTTTACGCAGGCGAAATCAGTCGCGGAAAAATTGCGCTAAGGACCGGTTGCAAGAGGAAGCTGGTTCGTTTTGACAGATGCCTGATGTGACTCGAACCAGCCCAGGACCCTGGTCTGAAATTCGGTTGGGGCCACACTGGACGCTTCTCCATGGTCTGCCCGAGATACGTGCCATATCACATCGTTACCCCGTGCAGAACGCATCAACAATGCAGCGTGTCTGTGTGGGATGTTATGGTCCGCATCATCTTCGATCAGCAACACCGCCACCTTGGTAGCGCCGAGCGCTTTCCCGGGCTGTGCGTTTGCGAGATTCATGCCATAACGCAGTCTGATGTAAAGAAGTGCTCCCTCCAGCATTGGCCGTGCGAGAGTTTTGCTCCGAGTGAGGCTGAGTCCAGTCGCCTGCGAGATGCGATCATAAGCGATCTCACGGAAGGATGAGAAAGAGGACTCAACTGCCAGTGCGCACACTCCGGGGTGTCATCGCTGCAGCCTGGAGTGCAATTGCAGCCCCCATGGATTCGCCAAAGAGGTAAGACGCATCCGTCAGATTCGCCTTGCAGCCATCTTGACCATTGGCCGACATCATCCCGCTCTAACACGCCATAAGTCGCAATTGCGCCGCCGCTCTCGCCATGTGCCCGCGAATCCGGAAGCAGCACTGCGTATCCGACCTTCAGGAACATCGCCGCATATCCGGTCATACCATCGCGATTGTCTGCAACTCCATGCAGCAGGAGCACGGATGCATGGTTCCAGTCGATCGGACGAACATACCAGGCCTTCATCTGCCCACGATCCGCAGTGTTGATCGTTACAGGCTCAAAGCTCGCGTGAAATTCCCTTACAAATGCTGCCCGAATCTGAGGCTCCCGCCGTGACCAATTTGCGTTTCGGGTGCAATGCCCCTCTGCGAGCCAAATACCTGTAATCAGGGACACTGCAAAGTAGAACGACAGCAAAATCGCGACAAACCAGAGAGACCGGCGGAGCATGAGGGTGGTACGCGCATCTAGCGATGTTGGTTCAGATTTCAATAAACAGGTTCTCGTATAAGAATCAGCGGACAATTAAGCCGCAGGAATCTTTCATGTGGCCTTTGACCTTGGATTGTTCAAAAACTCGCCAATCATCGGCGCCAGCTATTCCGTGCGCCCAGTGAGCGACACCGCGTCGCCGTGCAATCGCAGCCCAAAACAGAAGCCCTCCTTGCGGAGGGCTGTTGAAGGCCAAAGTACTGCGTTGTGCGCTTTTGATCTTATGCGCTGCGCATCTGTAATGTGCTGGTGGCGGCTGCAATGCCATTCGCTGCCGGCGTTGGTGCCGGCAGGCCGTTCACCGCCTCGGCCGCAGCTGCGGCGAGGATCTTGTGGTGGATCGTGAACAGCGCAAGCTCCAGCCGGTCGGAGACCCCGGTCTTGTCGTAGACCGAGCGCAGGTAGTTCTTGATCACCTGTTCCGTAGTGCCGAGCCGCTGCGCGATCTCCTTGTTCTTGCAGCCCTGCACGATCAGGGCGACAATCTTCATCTCCTTCGGCGTCAGGCGATCGCGTACGCGCGCGCCTACCGAATCCTCATCCTCGCTGTGCGCCGCATCGGCGGGGCGCTGCACGCAGGTCAGCCCATGGATCACTTTATGTACGCAGTCCACCAGGGCAGCGCCGGTGGTGTTCCGATAAACCACGCCGCGTACGCCCTGTGCCGTGTAGGAGGTAGCCGATTCGCCGTTTTCCGCAATGACCACGGCGCGGCTGCCCGCGGCCTTGATCCGGTTCATGAAGTCGGCCATGTCCGGCTTGAGGGCAGATGCGAAGACCACAATCGAAGAACGGTAGGTGTCCACGGCCAGGATCATCCGGGCCATGTCGCTGCATTGTGCGGCCACCCGGAAGTCCTCTTCACTGGCCAGCACCTTTGCGATGCCCGCGCGGAAGATTGCCTGATTGTCACCGAGAATGATCTTGTTCATTGCGCCTCGTTTTTACCTAGCCCCTTTGCCGACAGATTTAGAGTGCGCAACTCACCAAACACTCCGGTGCAAACACGTACCCTGCACAAGAGTTCCGTCTCTAACTTCCCACAACGGATGCGCTGTCACCAAGGCTTATCGGCAGATTTCGGTAAATCTTCTCTTTACTTCTCGTGGACTGCTCGTTTGGACGCTCGCTTTTGCAATTCAGTTTTGCGGTCGTCTCCTCGTCTTTGTGTTGCACTGTTGCCCCTTAAAGATCAGCGATAGACTCATGAGCGACAACCCCACGATAGTGTTACAGGAGTGTGGCGTAAATCCTGCGATAGCTGTGACATCCATGCCATCGCGTGTGTTTTCAACGCAGCTTTCTCCGCCTCTACAACCGCCATCGCAGCCATGCTGCAACCTCCCTGTGAAGGCACTACACTAAAGGTGCAGCAGGGATTCGCCTCCTCCGATGGAGGGGGAATACCGGTTTCACACATCGCAATGCCGCCGAGACCAACCGGACGCAGCGTTTCCATTAAGAAGAGCTGCTCTTTTCCGCTGCCAGCCGGACACAGATTTGTGAAAGCGGTATAGAAGCTTGAGGAGCCGATGAGCAAGCCAGTCATTCTCGCAATAGATGACGATGTCAGCGTTCTGGAAGCCATAGTGCAGGATCTGCGGCGCCGTTACGCCGCCAGCTACCGCATTTTGCGTGCCAATTCGGGACAGGCCGCACTCGACCTGGCCACGCAACTGAAGCAGCGTTCGGAAAGCGTCGCGCTCTTTCTCTCCGACCAGCGCATGCCGGGTATGAACGGGACCGACCTGCTGGAGCGCTCGATCGAGATCTTTCCCGACGCGAAACGCGCTCTGCTCACCGCCTATTCCGACACCGAGGCGGCGATCCGCGCCATCAACGCGGCGCGTATTCACTACTACCTGACCAAGCCCTGGGATCCGCCGGAAGAGAAGCTCTACCCGGTGATCGATGACTTGCTCGAAACCTGGTTTGATACGCATAAGGCGCCGTTTGAAGGGCTCCGCGTGGTTGGAGCACGGTATGCGTTGCGCGATCATCAGGTTCGCCAGTTCCTCACCCGGAATTACGTTCCTTACGTCTGGCTGGATGTGGAGAGCTCGCCCGAAGCGCAGCAGCTGCTGGCGCAGAACAGCATCGGCGATCCGAAGCTGCCCGTGCTCTTCTTCCGCGATGGCAGCTACGTTCAGCAGCCGGAGCAGACCGAGCTTGCCGAGCGCATCGGTCTGCGCACGCAGCCCTCACAGGATGTCTACGATCTGGTGGTGATGGGCGCCGGTCTCGCCGGTCTCGCGGCCGGTGTTTACGGCGCCAGCGAGGGTCTGCGGACGCTGGTCATCGAGCAGGAAGCTCCCGGAGGGCAGGCGGGCACCAGCTCGCGCATCGAGAACTATCTGGGCTTTCCCACCGGCCTCAGCGGAGCGGAGCTGGCGCAGCGCGCTTATCAGCAGGCGATGCGCTTCAATGTCGAATTCCTCTCCGGCCGCGCAGCCTCCATCCGCTCCGACCAGGGCTACCACTTCGTTTGCCTGGGCGACGGCCGCGAGGTCTCCGCGCAGACCTGTCTGATCGCCACTGGAGTAGAGTGGCGGCGGCTGGATGTGCCTGGCGTGGAACAACTTACGGGCGCAGGCATCTATTACGGCGCCGCGCTGTCTGAAGCTCGTTCCTGCAAGGGCGAGGAGGTCTTCCTGGTGGGCGGCGCCAATTCTGCTGGACAGGCTGCCCTGGCCTTCAGCCAATATGCGCGCCGCGTTGTCATCCTGGTACGCGCCCCATCCCTCGAAAGCAGCATGTCGAAATACTTAATCGATGAGATCGGTCGTGAATCCAATATTGAGGTTTGGACTGGCTCTAAGGTGACCGAGGCCATCGGCAATGGCCGTCTTCAGCAGTTGCGCATCGCGCGACCGGATGGAGAGCAAACGGTAAACGCCACGGGGCTGTTCATTTTCATCGGCGCGGAGCCGAAGACCGATTGGCTGCCACCAGCGGTGCTGAAGGATGAGCGAGGATTTGTCTTGAGTGGAAGCGATCTGAAGCGATGTCCGAATTTCGCGCGGAGTTGGCAGTTGCAGCGCGAACCCTATCTGCTGGAGTCGAGCGTGCCCGGAGTCTTTGTCGCAGGAGATGTACGCCACGGGTCGATGAAGCGCTGTGCTTCGGCTGTTGGGGAAGGGTCCATTGCGGTACAGTTCATCCATCAATACATGGCAGCCCGCTGAAGCGTGCTTGAAGTGATGCAAGGAAAGGAACAAGACGCACCTCTAACCCGCATGAGCAGTGACCAAGCCAGCCTTCGCATCCAGCGCGTTCCCTCTGCGAACCTCTACGCAGATCTTTTAAAGGTGCCTGTCTTTGCCGAAATGACAGAGGACAACCTTGCCTGTCTCGGCAAGTGTCGAGCTGATTGAGGCGGAGGCGGGTGCCGAAATCGCGCCTCCGGGCAGCATCTGCGATGGCTTTTACGTCGTGCTCCAGGGCGGAGTGGACATTCACAAGGCGGGCAAGCCAGGGGAGCCGCCGCAGACCTTTCCGCACAGCGCCGGCGACTCTTTCGGAGAGATGCCGCTGCTCAAAGGAGTGCAATCGACCTACGCAATTGTTGCTACAGCTGCGTCGCGTCTGGTCCGCTTCGACGAAGAGTCCTTCTGGCAGCTCATGTTCTCCTGCCCGCGGGTGCGTGCCGCCATCCTCGGCAATATGGCGCGGCGGCTGGAGTCTTATCAGGTCAACGCAGTCCATCGTGAAAAGCTGGCCTCGCTCGGCACTCTGGCTGCCGGCCTGATGCACGAGCTCAATAACCCCGGCGCTGCCGCGCTGAGGGCAGCCTCGCAGCTTCGAGAAAACCTTGCCCGCATGCAGGAGATCGGCCTCCGTTTTACCAGCAAGCCAAAAAGCCAGGAGCAATTGGACTGCATGCGGTTCCTGCAGCAGCAGGCAATGCGCCGCGACTGCTGCGTGCTGATGGGCTCGCTCGAGCAATCAGACCGCGAAGAGGCGCTGTCGGAATGGCTGGAGAAAGCCGGCGTCGAGAACGCCTGGCGGATCGCGCCCGGCCTCGCCGAAATGGGCATGGATGCCGAGCGGCTTGCATGTACACGCAAGGTCTTCGAGGGGCAGGACCTCTCCGACACCCTCAACTGGCTCGAGTCCGTGATTTCAAATATTCAGCTCGTCTCTACGATCGAATCCAGCATCGCCCGCGTTACCGACCTCGTCGTCGCGGTAAAGAAATATGCCTATGAGGGCAAGGTCGGCAGCTCGCTCAACGTGCACGAGAGTCTGCACAGCACGCTGATCATCTTCGGCCACAAGTTGCGCCACAAAGCCATCGTGCTGCGCAAGCACTTTGCATCCGAGTTGCCGCCGCTCGAAAACGCCGCGCCCGGACTCAATCAGGTGTGGACCAACCTGCTCGACAACGCCATCGATGCTTCGCCGGAGGGGGGCGAAATCGCCATCCGCACCCGTCGAGACGGAGATCGCATCGCCGTCAGCTTTGGCGACCACGGCTCCGGCATCTCCGAGGAAGATCTGAAGCACATCTTCGAGCCCTTCTTCACCACCAAGCCGGTGGGCAGCGGCACAGGACTCGGCCTGGACATCGCACGCCGCATCGTCGAGTCGAAGCACGGCGGCGAGATCGCAGTGAAGTCCAGCCCGCAGGGGACGGAGTTTACTGTCTATCTGCCGATCAATGGTGCGAACCGTGACGAATTGTCGGCGGCAGAGCAAGCCGCTCCGAAGGCCGGCGAAGCGGCGCCTTCCAGGTAGGACTCCCTCGGTTTTGACAGGCTTGCAGCGGATCTATTTGGAAGCAGGCCATAGCCGAGTCAGCGGGCCGCCCGCACCCGCCCAGGGATCTACATCCGGGAAGGGCAGGGAAGCCATCCGCGCGACTGCCTGCGCATTTGGTGACTCGCGGCAGATGTCCCAGTTCTGCCCGCGCGGATAGGCGCCCACCACCAGAAAATCCGCGCTCGCCTCCAGCCGGCAATGGCCGGTGCCGGTCGGCAGCACAGCGATATCTCCAGTGTGCACCGTGACTTCATGCCCGTTCGGACCGCCCAGCATCAGGCGCGCCGTGCCGCCGGCAAAGCCGAGCACCTCATGCGCCGTGGAATGGTAGTGGTGAAAGCTGTAAACGCCGTTTCTCCACTGCGCGGGCCATCCGTTGCGCTCGAAGATCTGCTCGAAGCGCGACGCGGCATCGTCTCCCTGAGCGCGCGTGACGCCGCGATAGAGCAGCACGGGAAGATGCTCATTGTTCGGCATCCAGCCATTTCGTGAGAGCCGCAAAACTTCAGGATCATCCGCGCCGCCGCTGCCGCCGCCCGTCGCCACGCCTTCGGGCGTGGCACGCAGCGCGCGCACCGAGCCCAGTCCCATCGCACCCAGCATCGCCGCAAAAACACGTCTGTCCATCAGGAGACCTCCGCAAAGAATTGGAGGCTGCACATAGGCTGTTGGCTGTATACATCCAGAGGTGGGCCGGCGCGGCGTAGCGGTACACTTCGAAATTGATAAGGACAACGGTTGCGCAGATGACGGCAAATGAGGAAATCCGGCACCTTCGGTTCGGAGCCCTGAAGGTGGAAGTTCATCCCACGAGGAACGCCGCCGGAGAAGCGGCGGCTCAGGCCGTCGCCAGCGGGCTTCGTAGTCTCAGCCGCGAACATGCCAGTATCGGGGCAATCTTTGCCGCGGCAGCTTCGCAACTGGAAACGTTGGGTGCGTTGGTCGCGATGTCCGGCCTGCCTTGGGAACATGTCCGCGGATTCCATCTGGACGAATACGTCGGCCTGGACGCCGATCATCCCGCTTCCTTCCGCCATTTCCTCCGCGATCACCTGACGCGGCATGTCGCCATGAAGGAGTTTTGCGCCATTCGGGGGGATCGACAGGATCTCGAACAGGTATGCCGCGAATATGCTGAGGCGCTGCGATCCGCTGATCCGCGGCTGGCCTTGCTCGGTATTGGCGAGAACGGCCACCTGGCATTCAACGATCCCGGAGAAGCTGATTTTGCCGACCCAGTGGATGTGAAAATTGTGACACTGGACCCCCTCTGCAGGGAGCAGCAGGTGGCGGAGGGCTGGTTCCGGACGTTGGACGAAGTCCCTCGGTCGGCCATCACGCTGACCATTCCGGCGATTCTGCGTGTGCCTGCCCTGATCGTAACAGTGCCTGGAACGAGAAAGGCAAAGATCATGCGCCGCACCCTGCACGGTCCGATCTCCCCTGATTGTCCAGCGAGTATCCTGCGCACGCATCCAAATGCGGTCGTATATCTGGACCGGGAATCTGCTGCTGCGCTGGACTGAGGTTTGAACCGGAATCCGAAGAATCTGCTTTCCGCAATGCGAGGATGATGAGGAGAGTTCAATTCTCCTAAAGAATGCATCCGCTTTGAGTCAGCCGCGTCGGATACGGTGCTGTATGAAAATCAAGTCATGACCGGTGTGCGTGCTGTTGAGCGGGATCTGCGGAGTAGAAGCGGCGTCCGTATGGACAAATGGCTCTGGGCAGCGCGTTTTTTCAAGACGCGCGCTCTCGCCGCGCGCGCCTGTGAGCTGGGCCGTATTGTCTCGAACGGCCATGAGGCGAAGCCATCGCGCGAGGTGCATCCCGGCGATCGCCTGCACATCCGCACCGAAGCAGGCGATTTCCATATCGAAGTGCGTGGTCTGAGCGAGATGCGCGGTCCCGCCGCCGTGGCGCAGACGCTCTATCACGAGCCGGACGAGAGCCGCGAGCTGCGCCTGAAGATCGCCGAAGAGCGCCGCGTGATGCTGCAACAGGGCCTGCTGCGCGAGGGCAAGCTATCGCGCCGCGATCGCGAAGAGATGAATCGGCTCCGCGGCCGCTTCTGACGAAAAACCTGCGGTATGCTGCCGGTATGAATATCTCCGCGGCGCTTCCGGAAGACATATCGCAGATCGTCGCGATCGAGCAGATCCCCGAGTACCGCAGCTATATCGGCGCCTGGACCGCGGAGCAGCACCTTCGCGCGGTGGAGGACCCGGACAACGAATACTTCGTGGCACGGGATGGGACCGGTGCTGTGGAGGGTTTTGCAATTCTCCAGGGAGCGCAAAACGAGCACCGCAATCTTCACCTCAAGCGAATCGCCGTGCGTACGGCGAACCGTGGCCTGGGAAGAACGCTGCTCGAACACGTGATGTCGCGTGCCTTCGTCCACCATCGCGCCCATCGCCTGTGGCTGGATGTTTTCGAGACCAACACGCGCGCGCGCCGAGTCTATGAAGCGTACGGCTTCCGCGAGGAAGGCGCGATGCGCGAGGCGGTGCTGCGTGATGGCGAATATCACACGCTCGTGCTCATGTCCCTGCTCGACCGGGAGTACACAGCGCGGCAACAGGAAGCTGCGAATCCGGTTACCTCCGCTGCGCGCTCCTGACCCCTCATACTTTCCCTGATTCCTGCCGATAAAACTCCTGGCGGTGCTTCCTGCGCCCGCCTATCCCTGCCATCGGAGTGTTTCTCGCGTGTTTGCCATCCTCGGAATCCTTGTCGTCTTCGGCGCCGTGCTGGGTGGCTACCTTATGGAGAAGGGCAACCTGCTGGTGCTGGTTCAGCCGGCGGAGCTGCTCATCATCGGCGGCGCGGCGCTGGGCACGCTGCTGATTGCGAACCCCATCCATATCCTCAAGGGCATTGGCGCGGGCATCGGCGGCGTCTTCGGGGCATCGCGCTACGGCAAGGCACGCTATCTGGAAACGCTGCGCATGATGTTCGGTGTTCTCACCAAGGCGCGGCGCGAAGGCAATCTCGCCATCGAGCAGGACATCGAGGTACCGCAGGAGTCAAAGCTCTTCGCGGAGTTTCCCGGGTTCCTTAAGGACCACCACACCCGCGACTTCGTCTGCGACACGCTGCGCATGATGATCACCGGTGGCGTCGAGGCCTTCGACATCGACCAGATGATGGAGCTGGACATGGAGGTGCAGCATCATGATGCGAACCTGCCGATCTCTGCACTCACGACCGTCGCTGATGCGCTTCCCGGCCTCGGCATCGTTGCCGCCGTGCTCGGCGTCGTGATCACCATGCAGGCGCTGGGCGGCCCGCCGGCGGAGATCGGCCACAAAGTCGCAGCGGCGCTGGTTGGCACCTTCCTCGGCATCCTGCTCTGCTACGGACTGGTTGGCCCGATCGGCGCCAAGATGTCCAAGACCGCCGACGAAGAGCGCTGCTTCACCCACACGTTGCGCGTGCTCATGCTCTCCGCCATAAAAGGAACTCCCCCGCAGATCGCCATCGAGATCGGCCGCCGCGCCATCCCGCTCCACGTCCGACCCAGCTTCGCCGAAGTTGACCAGGTCTGCCGTGGCGGCGGTGCACCCGCCGCGCCCGCGGATGGCGACGAAGGGAAGGCTGCATGACGCCGCAGCCTGTCCCCTCGCAGCGACCTATCGTGGTCGTGCGCAAACGTGTCGCGCACGCTGCTCACCATGGCGGCGCATGGAAAGTGGCCTACGCCGATTTCGTCACCGCGATGATGGCGCTCTTCATCGTGCTCTGGCTCATGAATTCGAGCGACCACATGCGCAAGGCGATCGCCGGCTATTTCAACGATCCTCGCGGCAGCACAACGACCATTGGCACGGAGCGCGCCGGCGCCGGGGACGCGTTGGCGCTGTCACACGACGACCTGCGCGATCTGAAAGCGCGGCTGCAACAGCAGGTCACCAGCAATCCTGCGCTGGTCAAGCTCAAGAAGCAGATCGAGATCACCATTACGCCGGAGGGCCTGCGCATCGAGCTGATCGAATCGCGCGACGGCACGTTCTTCGAGACCGGCAGCGCCACCCTGAACGAAAATGGCCGCACTACCCTCGCGCTGCTGGCGCATCAGCTTGGCGGTGTGCCGAACTTTATCTCGGTCGAAGGCCACACCGATGCCCGTGCATATGCCGATGCCAACGGCTACGGCAATTGGGAGCTATCCGCGGACCGCGCCAACGCGGCGCGGCGCCTGATGGAGCATGCCGGCCTGCGTACCGGGCAGATCTCGCAGGTGCGCGGCTTCGCGGATCGCCAGCTCCGTGTCCCCAGCGATCCGCTCGATCCATCGAATCGACGCATCTCCGTCATCGTCCATTACCTCACGCAGACCTCTGCCGCCGCCGAGGATTCCGCGAAGGCCGGCGATGCCGAGGACCACCAGGCCGCTACTGCCGCGAAGCAGATGAAGACTGCCTCTTCGGCCGGGTCTGCATAGGGACGCTCTCGACTGCTGTGAGCTGAATGCTCTTGAGCACCGCCGGCTGTCCGCTGTCGTTTCTGATCGTAACTGTGGCGAGTCCATTTGCATCGGCCTGAACACAGGACGCGCAATCAGAGCCCGCCGGCGCGGCAAGCACGCTGAGTTGCGCCGCCCCCGCGCCGTCCAGCGTGATCTTCCAGCTCCCCGTTCCCAGCGGGATTGCGGAGAACTGCGCCGATCCGTGCGGCGCAATGACCAGTTGCGCCGCGCCATCGATCAGACGCACCGAGTTTGCATCTTCGATTTTCGCCAGATACGCGGGCACGATTTCCTGATTGCCGGCGCTCTGGATGCCAAGCGGGCCATCGATGCGCCGGATGTAAAGGCCCGCGCGGACAGCGATCGGGTGGTCCGGCATCAACGTGAATGAGCTGGTAATGCGACGCGAACCGTGGATCAGCGAGCAATTGGTGGTCGGCAGTGAACACAATATCGCTCTGAAAATTTGATAGCAGCAGAATATCCGGCTTGTGGTCCAGCACATAGCTCCCATCGCCCAGCTCGTGGCCCACCCAGCCCTTTCCCCGATCCGCAATCGGATGCCGCGCGATGTGATAGTCGTTCAGCCCCAGTGGATCGATGACCTCCATCTGCGCGTAGTAAGGCACGACGCCGGCCGCATCTGAAACCAGCAGCGGATGCTTGGCGCCAAACGCTGTACGCAAAAAGATGCCGAGCTCTTTCCCCTGGCGCTCCCACGACTCTAGCGGAGACAAAAGATCAGACGTAAGCACCAGCAGCGTCAGCGCCAGGAAAAGCATGACGCGCGCCATGGAAAACCGGAAGGGCGCAGCCAGCGTCAGCAGTCCGCATCCTGCGACCATAAAGCCCATCAATGCCATCGCCGGAACGAAATGCCGGCAGGCAGGGAAGATATCTCCCCCGATGATCAGGACATACAGCAGCCAGCCCACACAGATCGTCGCGAGGAAGATCACCTGGCGTTTCTTTCCCGCGATCGATAGCGCAACACATCCGATGACCGCCAGCAGCAGGAAGACAATCTCTGAACCGGCCCCGTATACCTCGTAGCGCAGCCCGGTGTAGAGCCGGTGGAAGGTGAAGGCCACCTTCACATACGCGGTGTTCGGCACCCACGCACCGTAATATGCGTGGCGGAAGATCTCCTGCGCGACAAAAAACAGGATGGGGAGAGGCAGCAGCCGCGACCGCGTGATCAGCGTCCTCGACCGTACACCGTCGGCCAGCACGGCGCCCGCATAAAACAACACCGTAAACAGCGCAGCATCAGCTCGCGCAAGCACCGCCAACCCCAGCAGGATGCCCATCACATCGGCATCGCGCCGGTGTCCTTTCGCCGCCGATACCCAGCGAATGCCGAAGTACGCGGCCCATGCGAGCAGCGCCGACAGCAGCGGCTGCTCCAACCCACCCAGTGCCCACACGGCCACTGGCGCGCTCAAACACAGCGCAAGACATCCGATGACCGCGGAGATGAATTTCACCTTCGCCGGGAAATCGCGATACACCTGCGCCGCCACCGCCACAATGGCCGCTACGGTGCTCGTGATGCCCAGCAGGTGAGCGGCGTTTTCCAGGTTCATGCCCAGCGCGCCGAGTCCGGCGCACAGCAGCACCCATAGCAGGTTGGTGTATCCCTCCACCGCCGGCGGCAGGTCGTTCCACGTCAGGCCATGCCCTTCCAGCAGCCGCTGGCTGTAGCGCAGGGAAATGTAGGCGTCGTCGGTCATGAACGGCCAGAAATGGTAGATCTGCAGCGCCAGCGCGGCGGCGCAGATCGCGCCCAGCGCGACCAGCCACAGTGCCGTCAGGTTGCGCCCGCGCGGCGCGGGTTCTGGGCTGAAAAGAGGAGGAGCCTGCCTCGGAGTCGTGGACATGCGTAGCCTTTGATGGGTCTCTTCGAGAGTCTACCAAGCAGGGAATAAGAGACGAGCCGAATGGCCGGCCCGGCGGGAATCCGCCAGGAGCTTGTCGGGGAAAGCCGGGTTCGCGCAGGTCCCAGGCTAAGCGCGCTGGCGGAAAGAAGTACGCAAAGCGCGGGCAAGCCCACTGGTAAATGACCCTTCCCCTCGAACTTCGAGTGGTGTACACTTCTCTCCCATAGAACTCCGAGTGGAGGATGGCAGCCCGCAATGGCTCGCAATGAAGAACCCTCGAGCGAGATGCTCAAAGGCACGCTCGACATGATGATCCTCCGCACGCTCTCCACCGGCGATGCCCACGGCCACACCATCGCCAAGGTCATCGAGCGCACCTCCGAAGACGTCCTCGAGGTCGAGCAGGGCTCACTCTATCCCGCGCTCCATCGCCTGGAAAATCGCGGCTGGCTCTCTTCCTACTGGGGCGCGAGCGAAAACAACCGAAAGGCCAAGTACTACCGCCTCACCGCCGCCGGCCGCCGCCGTCTCACGCTGGAAGCCAGCCGCTGGCGTCAGATGGCCCGCGCCATTGCGCTCGTCATGGGAGAAAAAGTAACCGAGGAGGGTGCAGAATGAACCTGCTTCGTTTCTTGCGCCGGCGTCGTCAGGATACCGAGCTTGCCAGCGAAATCGCCGCTCACATGGAGGCCGAACGCGCCGAGAACATGGCCCGCGGCATGGCTCCAGAAGAAGCCGACCTCCGTGCCCGCATCAAATTCGGCTCCCCGCGCCGCGTGCATGAAGATCTCTGGCAGCAGAACAGCGTCGCGCCTTTTGAGAACCTCACCCGCGATCTCCGCCACACTGGCCGCACGCTCGCCCGCACACCTGGCTTCACCATCACCGCCATTCTCGTCATGGCGCTCGGCATCGGCGCCACCACCGCGCTCTTCACTGTCGTTCGCTCCGTCCTGCTCAACCCGCTGCCGTACTCCCACTCCTCGCGTCTGGTCGAGCTCTACGAAGAGTCGGGGACAGCGGTGAGCAGTACAACTACATACCAGTGACGTCGCCGGCAGTTCTTCACGGAATGGCAGCGCGCAGCGCACGACAGCGCGGATATGGCGCTCATTGGTCCGTGGAAGTCCTACGACGTATCGGCCAGCGGCGCTCAGTTACCGGAGTCTGTTCACGCTGGGTGGGTCTCCTGGAATTTCTTCCGCGTCCTCGGCGTCTCGCTCGCGCTCGGCCGTGACTTCCTCGCTTCGGACGATCAACCCTCTGCGCCGGCCACCGTCATCCTCTCTAGTTCACTTTCTGGAAGCGCCGCTTCGGCTCCGATCCAGCCATCATCGGCAAAACGATCTTGCTCGATGCAAAACCCTATACCGTCATCGGCGTCATGCCAGCGTCCTTTGCATTTCCTGATCCCAAGACCCAGCTCTGGACTGCTGCGAGCCACGAGGGTTCTCACGCGTTGATGACCACGTTTGAGGACCACCCGTTCTGGGCCATCGCACGTCTCCGGCCCGGCGCTACGCTTTCTAGCCTGCTCACTCAGCTCAACGTCGTTCAAAACCAGATCAAGCTGAATCACTCCGCTCCTTCGGTCGGAAGTATGGTGAGCGGCCATACATTGCTGGATGCCACAGTCGAGGACTTCAAGACCCCGCTCTACGCTCTGCTCGCGGCGACGCTCTGCGTGTTGCTCATCGCCTGTTTGAACGTGGCTAACCTTCTCGTTGCCCGTTCTGCCGCTCGGCAAAAGGACCTCGCCATTCGCGCGGCACTTGGCGGCAGCCGCTGGCGTCTCATCCGTGAGCACCTCACCGAATCGCTCGTTCTCTCCATCGCGGGTGGCGCGCTTGGTCTGCTTCTCGCCTGGGCCGCGCTCGCATGGCTGCAGCACTCGCAGATCGAAATCGCCCGCATGCAGGAGATCCACCTCGACTGGTGGGCCCTCGCCTTCGTCATCGTCATCTCCACCATGACCGGTCTCGTCGCCGGCCTCATTCCGTCATTCAGCCTGCACACCGGCCAGCTTCTGGAAACTCTGCAAAGCTCCTCGCGTTCTCATTCCGGAGGTCGCAGCCGCGCCCGCCTGCGCAAAATCCTGCTCACCACGGAAGTCTCGCTGACCGTTGTGCTGCTTCTCGGCGCCGGCCTTCTGCTCAAGAGCTACCAGCAGCTCCGCACCCGCGACCTCGGCTGTGCGGTCGATAACGTCCTTACGATGAGTTTCAGTCTGCCTGACGCACGCTACAAAGAGCCCGTCCAGCAGATCGCATTCTTCGAGCAGCTCCTCTCACGTGTTCGCGCGCTGCCCGGTGTTGCCGCCGCTGGACTCTCCACTGCCTTGCCCGGATCGGGCTGGGATAGCGACAACAACATCTCGATCGCGGAACATCCGCCGCTTCCCAGTGGACATGGCCTCGATACATTGCGGCGCTCCGTAGATCCCGGCTATTTCGCCGCAATGCGAATACCGCTTTTGCGCGGCCGCTATTTCCGCGAAGATGAGCGCCTCGATCGCGGTCAGGTCGTGATCATCGATCAGTCGGCTGCGGAGCAATACTTCCCCGGTGAAGATCCCCTCGGCCGCCATCTCAGACTCATCGAAGACAACGACAAAAAGTCCTACGAGATCGTCGGGGTCGTTGGGAAAACTCGCTGGCTGGCCTCCCAGCCGCCAATGCCAACCTTCTACCTGCCATTACTCAATGGCGAAAGCTCCGGCGTGCTCGCCATACGCGGCACGCAGCGATGTCGATGTCGAATCGCTGGCCCTCCCCATTCAGAAAATCTTCGGCCAGCTCGATCCCGATCTCCCCGTCGCTGACGTCCTCACCATGCGCCAGAACATCGGCGTCGCCACTTTGCAGGACCAGTTCAACTCCATCCTCGTTCTGGCCTTCGCCATCATCGCGCTGGTCCTCGCCGCCGTGGGCCTCTACGGCGTGCTCTCCTATCTCGTCACGCAGCGCACCAGCGAGCTCGGCATCCGCATGGCGCTCGGTGCGCAGCGCTTAGAGATCATGCGTCTTACTTTAGCCGATGGCCTCGCGCCCGTCCTCATCGGCCTCATCGCCGGTCTCGCCGGCGGCGCGGCAGTCGTCCAACTCGTGCGGACCATGCTCTACGGCATGAGCCCCTTCGACTGGACCGTCTTCTCCACCGTCATGGTTGTGCTTGCCGTCACCGCCGCCGGTGCCTGCGCGCTGCCTGCATGGCGCGCCACCAGGCTCGATCCCGCACAAGCCCTGCGCGCCGAATAAAACGCATCTTCACCCGGACGCACACAAGCACTAGGCCGGCACAAGCACCCGCGCCCCATAAGGCTCAAGCTGGACCGGGTTAGACACCGCTGAGCGGTCATGTGCGTCCGTATAGGTGCCCGTAAGGGTGACAGATTGCGGCTTCGCCGTGTGATTCAGCAGGTAGGTCCACGCCTGCCGTTCCGTACGCCGTGTCGTCACCTCCACTCCCGGAGGCGCCTCGGCTGCCCGCGGCACGCCGGCCTGCGCGATCAGCGTCAGCAGCACCCGTGCCAGGTCGGCAGGCTCCAGATGCGCGCCAAGGTAAATTGCCTTTCCTTTGCCGAAAGTGTTCGACGTGATCGCCGCCTTGCCCGCGTACGCTCTATCCGTATAAGTAGCCAGCACCTCGGCTTTTTGCGGAGCGAGAATGTCGGCCCAGATGTGGCACTCCGCGTTCGCGCCCGCGAGCGGGCCCTTGAACTCGACCGCCTGCTTCTCCGAATAGATCGGCTGATAGTCAATCAGCTCTACGCCCATCACATCGCGCAGCAGCCCCGGCAACGGTGTGGCGACGATCCGGCTGTGCTCATCCTTCACACCAAGCCGGAAGCCCGCAATGAATGTTCCGCCGCCCTGAACATAAGCGCGAATGCGATCGGCCTGCGCCGCGCTCACGATGTACATCACGGGCGCGCAGACAACCTTGTATCGTGAAAGGTCCTGTGTGGCGTCCACAATGTCCACGCCGGCATGCGAAGCCGACATGCATCCATACCATGGCACCATCTCGCCCATATATTTCAGCTTTGGCTGCCCCGGCTGAATCTCCAGCGCCCAATCGGCGCTGTAGTCGTAGCACAGCGCCAGCTTCGCTTCGTATGGCGCCATCAGCGCATCGCGCCCCAGCGACTTCAACTCGGCCATCGTCTGCTGTATCTCATCAAATCCCGGACTGTGCGACCGGTCATGCCGCAGCAGGCCGTGCCAATATTCTTCTGCGCCAAAATTCGCCGTATCCCAGCGGAAATAGTTGATGCCCATCGCTCCATGCGCCACCGCCTGATAGGACCACAGCCGCAACTGTCCCGGCTCGGGCTGCGGTGAAAAACTGGGCTGGCCAGCCTTGCCCGTCTGCTCTTCCATGATCAGGAAGGGCTTGCCATCCTTCACGCTTCGCGAAACATCGTGGCTGAACGACACCGTCGGCGCAATCGCCTCCGGTCCCGCGTTGGAATCGCTGTGATACACCGCGAAAAATCCCGGATAGTTGTCCGACGCGACGAAGTCCAGGTCCCGGTATAAGTCGCGCTGATTGATGGTGTCGACCAGTCCGACATTGTTCGTGGTGATGAAGTGGTTGGGGCACTGTTTGCGCAGCATCGCCAGTTGCTCGCCCAGGAAGGAGACGTTTGCGTAGCTCTGGTAGCGGTCGTAATCGAGCGCGTGTCCCGGATTCGGCGGTGCGCCCGAGGGAAGCGGCACAGGAATTTGTGCGAAGTCCGTATACGTATTGCTCCAGAAGACCGTACCCCATGCCTGGTTGAGCGCATCGAGCGAGCCGTACTGTTTGCGCAGCCACTGTTCAAAGCCCTCCCGGCAATAGCGGCAGTAACAGCGGCCGGATTCGCCCAGCGTCAGCTCGTTATCGATCTGCCAGCCAATCACACCGGGAGTTTTGGCAAATGTCCTTGCCATCTCCGTAGCAATCGTGAGCGAGAGACGTCGATACGTCGTATTCGTCGGACAGGTGAAGCGCCGCGTGCCCGGGCTCAACGTAACGTCGTGGTCGTTGACCATCAGCACCTCGGGATACTTCAGCGTCAGCCATGGCGGCGGAGCCGCGGACGGCGTGCCGAGGATGACCGCGATCCCATGCGCATGAAGAACACCGATCGCGCGCTCCAGCCACGCAAAGTCAAAGCTGCCCTCTTTCGGCTCCATCAGCGCCCAGGCAAATTCGGCGATGCGCACATTGGTGATGCCCATCGCCGCCATCTGCCGGGCGTCTTCCTCCCACAGGCTCTCCGGCGTCTGGTCGGGGTAGTAGTCGGCGCCAAACAGCAGCGGGAGCTGCGCAAGAGAAACGTTTTCCCCGCCGGCCCGCAAAAAAGCCCCCGTCTTGCTAAAAACAGACCCGCGCGTAACAAATGGCGCAGCCACCGCCGCACTCCCCGTCAAAAGAAAACGCCGTCGATCCATCCGCCTCTCCTCCGGCGACCACTATATAGGGCGAATCCTCAGGTGACGAGTCGATCGAATGGGCAGCGCATGAGGGCACCCCTGCTCTCAATGAGTGCTTCGGCCTGAAGTCGCCATTTGACAATGGTGAGACTTCCGCGCAGTTATCGGTCG
>CAWBPB010000005.1:0-177222 GCA_963790555.1 uncultured Acidobacteriaceae bacterium
CGCAGCAGCATCTGCGCCAACTGCGCACGGCCAGCAGCGCGACCTGACCGTGATCGAGCTTGGCGCGGGCACCGCCACCAAAACCGGCCTGTTGCTCCGGGCCGCGGTGCGGCGTCAGGAAGCAGTCACCTACTACGCCATCGATGTCTCCGCCTCCGCGCTGGACCAGGCACAGCGCAACCTCACCGCGGCCATTCCCGGCGTCACCTTCGAGCCGCGTGTCGGCGACTACACCAACGGTCTCGGCGAGATCCCCGCTGACGGCACGCGCCGCCTCGTTCTCTATATAGGATCGGCCTGGGCACTTTGAGCCTGCCGACGCCCGCGAGTTGCTGCATGATATCCGCAACCAGCTTGCGCCCGGCGACATGCTGCTGCTCGGCGTCGACCTGGTCAAGGACATCCCCACGCTCATCGCTGCCTACGACGATGCGCGCGGTGTTACCGCGGCCTTCAACCGCAATGTGCTGGCACGCATCAATCGCGAGCTTGGCGCCGACTTCGATCTGATGAAGTTTCGCCACAAAGTACGATGGAACGGCGAGCGCTCGCGCATCGAGATGCATCTTGAAAGTCTCCTCGCGCACGAGGTCGCGATTCCGTCTCTTGACCTCACACTCGCGTTTCGACGCGGCGAAACCATACATACTGAAAACAGTTACAAATTCACCATCGAAGGCGCGCAACACCTGCTGGCGCAGACCGGCTTCACCGTCATCGATCACTGGACCGACCCGCAGCATTGGTTCGGCGTCTTCCTCGCCCGCGTCCATTAGGCAAACCAGCACTGGTCGTTGGAACAAATCGGGTGCCCCATTCTGGCAAAACCAGGGTGGGGCAGTTCCCGGACTCCCGCCGGTGCGAAGCGCCCACCTCTTCCCATCCCTGTCTTCACGATCGGCACGCCGCAAACGTCGTTGATCAATAGAATCGATTCGACCGGCCGTTCGTCGAGTAGACCATCGCACCGGCGTGAGCGACCAAAGGAAGCGAACCTCGCGGAACGCGCCGCAGGCGCCTTTGCCCGTGCGGCAAGCCCGGACGGCCATCCCGTACACTCAATGGCGAGACGACCGCCATGCACATCCGCCTCGCCACGGAAGCCGACGTTCCCGCCATCCTCAAGCTGATCCACGCACTGGCTATCTACGAGCGCGAGCCCAATGCCGTCCAGCTCGGCGAAGCCGAGCTACGCCGCGACGGCTTTGGACCGCGGCCGCTCTTTGAATGCCTCATAGCGGACGATGAAGGCGAGGCCGCCGGCTTCGCCCTCTACTTCCCCATCTACTCCACCTGGCGCGGCCCCAGCCTTCATCTCGAAGACCTCTTCGTGCAGCCATCGCATCGCGGCCGCGGCATCGGCAAAGCACTTTTGTCGCGCGTGGCCGCCATCGCTCTGGAGCGCGGCTGCGCCCGCATGCAATGGGACGTGCTCGACTGGAACACGCCGGCTATCGACTTCTATCGCAGTTGCGGCGCCCTCATGCTGGAGTCCTGGCGCATCATGCGAGTCTCGGGCGCAGCCCTCGCCCGGCTGGCAAAACAGCACACAGAAACCACGTAAGCGATTACACTGTGAGACGTTCGTCATCCAGGAGAACCACCCGTGTCTCTGCGCGCCTTTGCCGCCGCCGCTATACTCTCTTCCGCACTCTCGCTCAGCCCGATGGCGCACCCCCAGAGCATCGACTACCGCTCCGACGCAAAGGTCTGGGTCATCCAGGCCGGCGACTTTACCTACGCCATGGGCGTCGACGAGCGCAACTGGCTGCAGTCTCTCTACTGGGGACCGCGCATCGACCGCACTCACGACATCCCCGCCGCGCATAGCCTGCCTGAGCGCGCAGCCTTCGATCTCTCGACCACCACCACGCCGCAGGAATACGCCGCGTGGGGCGCCGGCCTCTACACCGAGCCAGACCTCAAAGCCACCTTCGCGAGCGGCAATCGCGATGTCGTCCTCGAGTACGTCGACCAGCATCTGACGCGCGAAACGAACAGCCAGACACTCGAAATCACAATGCACGACATCAAGCTCCCGCTCGTCGTGCATCTCTTCTACCGCGTCTACAACGGGCAAAGCATCCTCGAGCGCTGGTCCACCATCGAGAACCAGACCAAAGAAGACGTTGTCCTTGAAAACGCCGCCAGCGCTACCTGGAGCCTTCCCAATCTCGAAAACCGCAACTACCGCGCCCACTGGCTCACCGGCCGCTGGGCCGGCGAATGGCAACTGCAATCAGCGTCCGCTCGATGTCGGCAGCCAGGTCATCGAAAGCCGCCGCGGCTCCACTGGCAATCAGGCCAATCCCTGGTTCGCCCTCGAAGGTCCCGACAGCACGGACGAAGAGCACGGCCCGGTCTACTTCGGCGAGCTCGGCTGGAGCGGAAGCTGGCGCATCACCATGGAGCAGAGTTCCTTCCACCAGGTTCGTATCACCGGCGGTTACAATCCCTTCGACTTCGGCTACCGTCTCGCGCCTGGCGAATCGCTCGACCACCCCGCCCTTCTACGCCGGCTTCACCGACGGCGGCATGGGTGAAGCTTCGCGCATCCTCCACCGCTTTCAGCAGGGCGTCATCCTGCCCGGCGCGCCGCATCCCAAGCTCCGCCCGGTTCTCTACAACTCCTGGGAAGCCACCGAGTTCAACGTCAGCGAGGCCGGCCAGGTCGCACTCGCCGAGAAAGCCGCGCAGCTCGGCGTCGAGCGCTTCGTTATCGACGATGGCTGGTTCGGCCAGCGCAAGAACGACCACGCCGGCCTCGGCGACTGGTACGTCAACAAGGAGAAGTTTCCCAACGGCCTCAAGCCGGTCATCGATCGCGTCCACCAGCTTGGCATGGACTTCGGCATCTGGGTCGAGCCGGAAATGGTCAACCCCGACAGCGATCTCTACCGCAAGCATCCCGAGTGGGCCATGAACTTCCCCGGCCGCCCGCACACGGAAGGACGCAATCAACTGCTGCTCAATCTCGCCCGTCCCGACGTGATGGAGTACACCTATCACTGGCTCGACGAGCTGGTCTCCAACAACGACATCGACTTTCTCAAGTGGGACTACAACCGCAACTGGTCCGAGCCCGGCTGGGACGCGGTGCCCGTCGCCGACCAGAAAAAGATCTACGTCGCCTACGTCCACAACCTCTACGCCATTCTCGATCGCTTGCGCGCCAAACACCCCAAGCTCGAGATCGAATCCTGCTCCGGCGGTGGCGCCCGCGTCGATCTCGGCATCATGCGCCGCACCGAAGAAGTTTGGCCCTCCGACAACACCGACGCGCTCGACCGCCTCTCCATCCAGGACGGCTTCACCCACGCCTACACGCCCGGCGTCATGATGGCCTGGGTCACCGACCCGCAACGCACCCGCCACACGTCGCTCAAGTTCCGTTTCCTGGTCGCCATGGAAGGCTCACTCGGCATCGGCGCTAACCTCAACAACTTCACGCCGGAAGACATGGCCACAGCGAAAGACCTGGTCGCTTTCTACAAGACCATCCGGCCCACCGTCCAGCAGGGCCTGCAATATCGCCTCATCGCGCCATCGCGTCCGGCCGCACCCAGCGAGCGAGCCGCCACCGAATACGTATCTGCCGACGGCACACAAGCCGTCCTCTTCGCTTACCTGCACTCACAAAACTTCGGCGACCCCTATCCGCTCGTGCGCCTCCAGGGTCTCGATCCGAAGGCCATCTACCGCCTGCATCCGCTCGATGCAAAACAGCTTCTCTCACAGCAGGAAGCAAGCGGCAGCTACTGGATGGGACACGGCATTCAGCTCGATTTGCGCGGCGACTATGACAGCACAGCCGTCGTGCTGGAGCGCCTGCACGGCTCGGAATAAATAAAGACAGCGCGACCCTTCATGTCCCAGCCATTAGCGAAATTTTTTCTTGCAAGCAACAGTGGCAGAGCATTACCTTGTTGCCTGTTTCTTGCAAAGGGCTAGCTCGCCCGCATTCAAGGCCGGCCGCTCAAACGCGCCGCCGGTCGACGTCATATGACACAAGCAATTCGGCCCTGAAGTTTCCCCCGCGCAACGAATGCGGAAGCGACCTTTCCCAACAAACCTGGGAGGTGCGCGTGAAATCGACTGGTTTTCGTCTGCTATTGGGTCTCTTGGCGTCTGGGTTGTTTGTTGCCTGCGGAGGTGGAGGAAGCAATCCGCCATCCAATCCGCTGAGCGTCACAACAACATCTCTGTCCCAGGGACAGGTGTCCGTCGCATACAGCGGCACTCTTTCCGCCACCGGCGGTACCGCGCCCTATAGCTGGACCGTCAAATCCGGCACTCTGCCTGCCGGCCTCTCGCTCAGCACCGCAGGAGCCATCTCCGGCACGCCCACCGCGGCCGGCGCGTCCAGCTTTGTGGCGCAGGTCACGGACAGTAAGTCCGCCTCAGCAGCCTCCGGAAATCTCTCCATCGCCATCAGCGGCGGCATGCTGCAGATCACCACCACCACTGCGCCCACCGGCACCGTCGGCACCGCATATCCTTCGTTCCAGCTCGCGGCCACCGGCGGCGTGCCTCCCTATACCTGGGCCGTTGCCTCCGGTTCCAGCCTTCCCGCCGGACTTTCCCTCAGCACCGCGGGAGTCGTGTCCGGTACCCCCACCGCCTCCGGCACCTTCAGCCCGAGCATCGCCGTCACCGACGAGACCACGACCAACACGGCCACTCAGAATGTCAATTTCACGATCAATCCGCAGGGCACTCCGCTGCCCGACGGAGGATACGCATTCCAGTTCAACGGCACTGCCCCGAACGGTAACCCGGTCGCCATCAGCGGTTCATTTCTGATCGCACAAGGGACGGTCGGAGTCGGCGCGTATAGCGAGAACGAATTGAACCAGGCGCCCGTAATTGTTCAAACGTTCACGGGCGGCTCCGTCTCCGTCGCCACCAACGGGCTCGGGCCAACTCGTGCTGGGTCTTCCGAACGGCAACGTCACCTTTGCACTCGCCGTCCCTGCCTCCGCCACGACAGCAAACAATGACAGCGACATCCGCATCATCGAATTCGACGACACCACCGGCTCTGGCATGCGCGGCTCTGGCGTGCTGAAGACCTCCAGCATCAACACCGTACTTCCCGCCAAACTCAAAGGCGGCTATGCCTTCGGCTTCAGCGGCTACGATACGCATTCCCAGCCAGTAGCCGTCGTCGGTTCATTCCAGGCCGATGGCAACGGCAACATCACCAGCGGCAGCGTGGATCTCAATGACAACGGCAAAGTTTCCAACTCCACTTCCGTCACCGGGACCTGCACTCCCCGGCGATCTCGGCGGCATATTACGTTCAAAATCGGAAGCGCCACATTGAAGCTTCGACTATTACCAGGTAAGCCCGACCGAATTGTTGACCACTTCGGCGGACACAGACCTCCCCCACGATTCCAATGGTCAGCGGCGTCGTTCTGCAGCAGACCGGGCCATTCACTAACGCCTCCTTCACCGGAGCAAACGTGCTCGAAATGACCGGCAGCGCGCTCCAGCCCCCTGCCACCTATATTCCCGATGTCACCCTGGGACTGCTCACCAGCAACGGAAAAGGAAACGTGAGCGCCAGCTACGACGAGTTCAACGCCTCGTTGACAGCCCAGCAGACGTACACGGGAACCTACACGGTAGATGCCACAACCGGTCGCACACCTATCACCGTAAGCAGTGCGACAAAGACGGTCCTGTATCTGGTCAGCAACACGAAAGCATTCGCTTTCGGCGCCGATACCTCCACCAGCTCCGGTCTCCTCGAAGCACAAACCGGCTCGCCCTTCACCAACGCATCCCTGAAAGGAAATTATCTGGGCGGCACCCTCCCCTGGCCCGAGCTCAACGTCGTCAGCCTCGCCGCCGCGGATGGCGCTGGCAACGTCCCGTTCACCAGCAACACCAGCGGCTCCAAAGGGCTGGCGTCCAACGTAATCACAACCGGCACCTACTCCGTAGACAGCACCGGCCGAGCCGTCGTGACGGTCAGCGGCGATGCGACTCCGCGGATTTTCTATGTCGTCTCGCCCACAAAGGCAGTACTGCTCTCCGGCGACACTGGAGGCTACCTGGCCAGCTTCGAGCAATGAACCTCAGCGTCGGATCGAAGAAGACCGGAGACTCCGGCCTTCTTTCGATCCGGCTCCGCTCCCGGAGCTATGGCCAGGAAGTGGTTACATATCCGTTCCTGCATTTCCAGGCAAGCGAACCGACTAATACCTGATCGCCCGCACTCCTCCAGCTAACTGGCCGGCAAAAGATGGATGAATCCCGGTTCGATCTTCCCATCGCATCCACAGGAGCAAGGGTTATTTAGACAATCGTATGCCTGACGCGTACCCGGCCGCTGGGGGCGCGTTAACGATAGCTGAAACGGTATCTAACTCAACCATTAGTTTGATTTGGCTTCTGCCACTTGTCACGGTGACCGGAAAGCGTTTAGCTTGCGTGTGAAGCGCATCTGACCGTTACTTTTTCCTTCTGCTCGCCATATGGCTCTTCCATTCGCCACTCAATCAATGGCGCCAAACCGTAACGCCAGACAATCGTATGCCCATTATCGTGCGAGTTAACGATGTCTCTCCAAAAAGCGGCCTGCGACTTCTTACGAGTACTTGCCAGCGCAGCGGTAAAGAGACTAGTTTTCGTATGCAGTCAAAAACAGCAGTTCATACATTATAGCTTCTAGAATAACGATTAGGGAACAACAAAATGAATCCTTTTGGCCTAGTGAACGCATTCTCCAAAGCAGCTGAACGACACACTCGCGTGGCAACACGAGCGATAGTTCCAACTGGGCGCCTGCTGCTCCCAGTCGCTCCGTCTGCCCTGCCACAAACTCCGCTGCACAACGCATGGAGGAAGGCGTTTTTCCTTCTGACCATCCTGTTTCTTGTCACATCCACGGGGTTCTGTCAGCTGACTACCGCGGACATCCTCGGCACAGTTACAGATGTAAGCGGCGCAGTCGTCCCAAATGCCACGGTTACGCTTACCAATCTGGGCACCAACCAGACACGCGTCGCCCAGACGAGCGCCTCCGGCGACTATACCTTCACACTTCTTCCCGTCGGCCACTACTCCGTCACGGTGAAAGCTACCGGCTTCCAGGCAGCCATTACCAACGACCTTTCCGTGGAAGCAGGCGACCGCGCCCGCAATGATGTTCACCTGCAGGCAGGCGCGACATCCACTACCGTGGAGGTGCAGGCCACCACGCCTCTGCTTCAGGCCGACAGCTCAACCGTCAGCTCGACCGTGACAGCAAAGGCCGTACAGGACCTGCCCCTCAACGGACGCAACTTCGTCCAGCTCGTGGCCCTCGTCCCCGGCGCCAATGAAGGCCAGGGCAACAGTCTCAGCAGCGGCGGCCGACCCGACGATCGCCGCACCAACGCCGCCGGCCTGTCCGTGAACGCACAGGACAGCAGCCTCAACAACTGGGTGATCGATGGCGTGGACGACAACGAACGCATCATCGGAACCATCGGCGTCAAGCCGAACGTCGAAGGCATCCAGGAAATCACCGTTCAGACCAACAGCTACGCCGCAGAGGCGGGACGTACCGCCGGCGGTGTGATCAACATCATCACCCGCTCTGGAACCAACCAGTTTCACGGCTCCGCCTACGAGTACTTCCGCAACGACATCTTCGATGGCCGCAATTACTTCCAGACCACCGGTCCCAAGCCCGAACTGCGCCAGAACCAGTACGGCGCCAGCATCGGCGGCCCGATCTTCAAAGATAGAACGTTCTTCTACTTCGACTGGGAAGGCTTCCGCCAGGTCTCCGGCTTGACCGACACCGGCACTGTCCCGAACATCACGGAATGGAACGACATCAACAGTCAAAATGGCGGATCGCCCGAAGCGCTGCTGTCGCCGGCAAACGGCACCGCGGGCCGTCCCATCAATCCGCTCATGCTGAATTACCTGAAGCTCTTCCCGAAGCCGACCAACACAGATCCCACGGCGCTGGCCAATAACTTCACCATCAGCCCGAACAAGACGCAGAACTACAATCTCTATGACGCCCGCATCGACCACCGGTTCAATCAGAACAACGAGCTGTTCGGAAGATTCTCATACAACAATGTGGCTACCTTCACGCCTCCGGCATTTGGCGTTGTGAACGGTATCGAGATCAGCGGCGGCAGATATAACTTCGACGGTCCCGCAACCAACATAGCTCAGCAGTATGTCGTTGGCTACACCCACACCTTCAATCAAGACCTTCTGCTCGACCTCCGGGCAGCATTCACCCGCATCAATAACCTCTCTTTGCCACTCAATTACGGCACCGGCGTCGATCAGAAGATCGGCTTTCCCGCCAGCATGACTTCCTTCAGTCCCTTTGCCGACTCGCTGACACCGATCTCGGTTGGCCCGTTCGGTGACATCGGCGACGGCGCCTATGTACCCCTGCAGGACATCGACAACTCCTTCGAGTACAACGGTTCGGTCAGTTGGACAAAGGGCAACCACAACTTCAAATTCGGCGCCGGCTTGATTCGCCGACAGGCCCGGAACGTGCAAAGCGCCTCGGCAGTCGGTGCCTATCAGTTCAATCTGACCACCGATAGCAACTCCGACCAACTGACGCAGCAGAACAACCAGCTTGCCTCAGCGCTGGTCGGCGGCTTTCAAAGCCAGACTCGCAACTTCAACATCTCCCCTCCCGACTATCGAAGCTGGGAGCCCAGCGCCTTCGCGCAGGATAGCTGGAAGGTAAACCCGAAGCTGACGCTGCTCCTGGGCGTTCGTTACGACGTCTACACTCCCTTCACCGAAGCACATAACCGCATCTCGAACTATGACTATCTGGAGGCTCTCTCCAACCCGACCGCAGCTCTGTCCAGCGCTTTGAAGATTGCCAACGTGAACGGCGTCAGCAGTACAGTGAACATCCCGACTCAATACAACAACGTCGCTCCCCGCATTGGTTTCGCGTATTCGGCAAGACCCACGACCGTGATCCGCGGCGGCTATGGACTCAGCTATTTCCCCGGCAACTACACCTCCAACGGCGACCTGAAAAACGCTCCGTTCACCTCCGTCTACTCACCGGCATGCCAGTCCACGATTGCGGTGAGCATCGAAGAGTCCGTGAATGGCGGTGTGCTGCCACCAGGCCAGAACCCGGACTGCGCGACTCTCGGCCAACCCGGCGTGATCAACCAGGGCATCCCGGTTCCCGCTGCTCCTTCGGCAGCCCAGCTCGCGAACCTCTCCACCATCCCCGGTCTGTCCTTCGTGGCAGAAGCTACCAACTTCAAGTCGGCTCTCATCCAGCAGTTCAACCTGCAGCTTGAGCAGCAGTTCGGCGCCAACGTCTTCATCATCGGCTACGTCGGCAACATCGGCCAGCATCTGCCGGAATCCATCAACAACATCAACCAGCCGCTGCCGTTCAACCCCATCACCAATCCGGGCGGATCAGCGCGTCCGCTTGCTGGCGTGCTTCCCAATCTGAGCGGCGTCAGCTACCTGGCTACCGGGGGCATCTCCAACTACAACGGGCTGCAGACCTCCCTCCAGCGCCGCTTCGTCAAGGGACTGGCTCTCGATGCGAACTACACCTGGGCCAAGGCGTTGAGCGACATCAGCGGCTTCTCGGAGCAGGGTGACCAGGGCTGGAGCAACGCGCTTCCCACCAACATTCGAGCCACCGAGTACGGCACTTCGGAAGACAACATCACAAACCGCTTTGCCCTCTCGCTCAACTACGAATTCCAGTACGGCAAGGAATTCACAGGGGTCAAGAAGGCTTTCCTCGGCGGCTGGCAAACGAACGCCATCGCTGCCTGGCAAAGTGGCAAGGCCTTCTCCATCATCAGCAGCGGCGCCGGAGCCGACAATCCAATTGAGAGCGACGGCAAAGCACACGGCTTCAACAATCGTGCGGTCCCGCAGAACAGCGGCGGAGCCGACCGTCCCAATACCATCGCAGATCCCCGCGGCGGCCCCCACAGCCTGAAGGAGTTCTTCAACACAGCTGCCTTCGCTCCTCAACCTCTGGGAACCATCGGGAACACTCAGCGCAACTCGATGACGGGTCCGCACTTCCGCCACGTCGATCTGTCGCTCTTCAAAAACTTCCCGGTTACCGAGCGTGTGAACATGCAATTCCGGGTAGAAACCTACAACATCTCCAACACGCCGAACCTCTTCATCGCGAACAACAACAGCTCAAACCAGCAGTTCGGCAACGCGTCCTTCGGCACGGTTTCAGCAACCGATCCGAACTACACCCCACGGCAGTATCAGTTCGCGCTCAAACTCCAATTCTGAGAGCCCTGCAGCCTCCCAGGCCCGGCGATACTCGCCGGGCCTGTCTTTTTCTCACCGGTTCCGGACATGCCGGGGAGATTCGTCTGGAAGACGCCGCCGCTCTACAGCACCTTCACCACCACCACCGTAAGATCGTCCGCCTGTTCCTGCCCTCCCGCATACGCGGAAACCGCATCCGCAATCTCGTTGACGGCAACGCTCGCGGATTCCTTCTGCTTGCTCAGAACCACCCTCTCCAGCCGTTCGACCGAAAACTCCTCGCCTCGTTCATTTTCCTGCTCCGTCACTCCATCGGTGTATAGCGTCAGAACATCGCCCCGTTCCAGCGGAACCACTGTGTTCGAGAATTCCGCCTCCGGCAGAATCCCGACGATGGGACCGGCTTCCTCTAGCATCAAGGAACCGCCCGTCCTTGCTCGTACCAATAGCGGCGGATTGTGTCCTCCGCTTGCATATTCCAAGGTTCGTTCGGTTCCATGCAGACGCGCATAGAAGATCGTGACGAATGTCGCTCCATTCGTGATCTGCTTCAGGGACTCGTCAAGATCCTTTACGATCGCGGCCGGTCCGCTCAGCTCCCGCGCACGGGTGCGCAGGGCCAGCGCGAGCGATGGCATCAGCAAAGAAGCCGCTGCACCCTTGCCGGAGACATCCGCGATCACCACATCCACCACGTCCTCCGATATCTGGAAGAAGTCGTAATAGTCGCCTCCCAGCAGCCGTGCCGGATGCATCACCGCGGCCAGCTCGAAGCCGGGCAGCGTCGGCGGCGCCGGCAGGACCCGCCGCTGCACCTGCGCCGCCAGCACCAGGTCGCGCTCGTAGGCATCGCGCTGTTTCCGCACCTCGGTCGCCAGACGATCGCGCTGCCGGGCGATCAGCGTCACCAGAAATCCCACCACCAGGAAACTGGCCAGCCCAATCACGTTGTGAACAATGCGTAAGTGAAGCGAGTCAGCCGGCGGCCCAAAGACATCCTGCAGGATCGTGCACACCACAGCCAGCGCCACCGTAATCGGCAGCGGATTGATCAGGCCGCTCAGCGCGATCGGGAATACATAGAGATAGCCCAGCGAAACATTGGCGACGACCCTCCAGTCGGTGTAGGCAACAGCGCCAACCGCAAGAACAACCATGGCGCCGAGCAAACCGGTGGTCCGATGCTCCTCGAATCGCCGCTCACGCGCCCGGTCCCGTCCGGCTTTTCCCCAACCAGTCATCGAGCAACACGCCTCCACGCAAACTTCAGCCTCCGCTCTTCGGAGGCGTAGCCATACTAACCGCAGCCTGGGGCGAAGGCGATCACTGGAATCCGCTCATTCTGAAAATTTTGAGATGGTGGGCGGTACAGGACTTGAACCTGCGACCTCCTGCGTGTCAAGCAGGCGCTCTCAGCAGCCCCAAGCACCTGGTGAAATCCACTTATAAACCAAGCACGCTCTGCGCGCGCCGAGACAGTCATTCTGGACCTTAAGATATTGTGGTAGGGTCCGATCCAAAGCGACGCCGCATTCCTGAAAAGCCCTACATGATCACGCGACACTTCTGCGTTTTGCGAGAGCACGTCATTGACGCTAGCATCTCGTGCACTACGAGACGAATTGACGGAGAGCTATGGTGATTGAACGAGCGTCGCCATTTTATCGGCGAAATCGAACACTCTGGCATCTGCTTTTGATGTGCCTGGTGATTTACGTATTCTCAGCGAAAGGCTACCTTCAGGTTTCGGACACATCGTTCTCCGTACAAACAGCAGAAGCGATCGTTGAGCGCGGGCAACTCGATATCCCCTATGGTGCAGGAGGAACCCTGACATGGCGGGACGGCCGAAGCTATTCAAAGTACGGAATTGGTCTTCCCCTCTACTATATTCCGATGGTTGCCGTCGCCAGACCCTTATCTAGGATGACGGGGCTGCCTAATCCGGAACTGACTTGGTTCCTTATTTCCTTCGCTAATATTCCATTCGCCTTACTTACATTGGTCTTCTTTGCCAAGCTTCTTCGATTATTTGGCATTGCGGAAATACACGTGAATCTCTTGCTTGTGGGGCTCGGCCTCGGCAGCCTGACCTGGCCATATGCCGTCTCTGATTGCAGCGAGGCTATGCAAATGGGACTGTTGATGCTCGCTGTATACAGCGTGATACGGCGGAGTTATCCAGCTTTGATTGCTGGAGGAATGGCTTTCGCTTGGTTGGTTCTTGTGAAGCTCATTTACGTCGTATTTTTCCCCGTTTTCGCAGTCTACTTGTTTACGCGGCCAGGGGAGTTGCGGCATCGACTAAAAATCTTGGCTTCATTTACATTTCCCCTCTTTGTGGCCTGCTGCTTTCTCGCCTGGCTGAATGTCGTCCGATTTGGTAGTCCATTGGAGTCCGGGTACGGAAGCGAATCCGGGCAGTTCTTTCCGTCACAGTTGTGGCATACCGTCCCGCAACTACTGGGTTCACTTAACAAAGGGCTGTTTATCTTTTGCCCAATACTTATTCTTGGTGTGTTGGGCTGGAAAGATTTCTTCGAACGACACCGTGCAGAGGCCACCCTTTGCCTGGCGTTAATCGTCGAGAATTTGATCTGGAGCGCCTCATGGTGGTCATGGTACGGTGGTTGGTCATGGGGGCCTCGTTTACTTGTTCCCACTATTCCACTGTGGCTATTACCGGGCGCGTTCCTGCTTCAAAAGGCGCAATCCAGACGACGCCTTTATATCTTTGCCTTAGTTACGTTGATCGCGATAATACTGCAGATACCGGGCGTCCTGGTCAAAGATCAGGAAATCCACCAGATCAAGCAAGCAATGCTGACGCCGGCGGAGCAGACTGCCGCGCCCTCAGACTACGTCGCGGCCTATAGACTCCTTAAACACAAGCTTGTTTCGCATAATGAACTATATCGGCTTTCTGAATTAGGTATTCCGGGCGACCAGAAACTGAATTTAGAGAGGTACCGAACATTTCGCGGATTGAATCTCTGGACGGAACTCAGCGCCCGACAATTCAACCAGCCGGCAATACGGTGGATTCCGATTGTAGGATTGCTGATCCTCATATATCTGGTAGTTCAGATTAGGAAGGCGGTGAGGGTAGACCTCACGCAGAAGAGACTGCAACCCGGTGATACTCATTAACTTTGAGCGAACACCTCTCTGCGAGACGCTGCCTTCAATGTCCTAATACTCCGCCCGCGGCTCTGAGGCTTTGGCGTTGTTTTGCTAGGAGTCATCTCGTCGAGTTGGAGATGATTTTCGTGTTAGTTTCAGTCATCGGTGGCCGGCGACTTTTTCTGTGCGAAAGATGGGTCCGCATCGGAAATGAGATGGATGAACTCTTGAGCAGACAGGGGTAGACAAGATTACGCTATGGAAAACTGGCCTGCGCTGGCAGCAGATATGAAGGAATCTCAGGTGAAGCTGTCTGTCGTTATGCCCGTTTACAACGAGCGCGCAACACTGCGGGAAGTGATCGAGCGTGTTCTTGCGTTGCCGCTGGAAATCGAGCTGCTTTGCGTCGATGACGGATCACGCGACGGCTCAGTTGAGATTTTGAGAGAGCTTGAGGGCAATTATCCGAAGCTGCGCGTTTTTCTTCAGCCGCGCAACATGGGCAAAGGAGCCGCGCTGCGCCGGGCCATCTCAGAGGCAACTGGCGATTTTGTTGTCATCCAGGACGCGGACCTTGAATACGACCCTGCAGATTTTCATCAACTCCTTGAGCCCCTTCGCGCGGGCAAAGCAGATGTCGTCTATGGTTCGCGCTTTTTGGGAGGCGCGCCGCACAGGGTCCTGTATTTTTGGCACTGGGTTGGCAACTGGGTGCTCACTCTCTCCTCGAATTGTTTGACGAACATAAACCTCACCGACATGGAAACCTGCTACAAGATGTTTCGCCGTGAGGTCATCCAGTCAATTCCGATTGAGGAGGACCGGTTCGGGTTCGAGCCGGAAATTACGGTGAAGGTTGCGCGCCGGAGACTGAGGATTTACGAGGTGGGAATCAGTTACTGGGGCCGCACCTACGAAGAAGGCAAGAAGATCGGCTGGAAAGATGGATTCCGCGCGATGTATTGCCTGATCAAATATTCGCTGAAGAGACAAAGCTGAAGTCAGGACGGGCGACCTCCGCAGAGACGACAGCATCGCTGTAGTCATCGAATCCCTCCACGGCCGGGCTTGACAATGCCGCCGTCTCCGCCGATAGTTGCATAGTCTGTCTACGTAGACAAACTATGCAAGCGATGGAGATGCGAATGCCTTCTGATCGTGACGAAATTCCCCCCGGCACCCTCTACCTGCTCATCCTGAAGACCATCGCCCGCCACGGCGAGCTGCATGGCTTTGAGATCGCCAATGCAATCCAGCAGACCTCCGAAGATGTGCTGCAGGTTGAGGAAGGCTCGCTCTATCCGGCACTGCAGCGGATGCTCATCAAGGGCTGGGTCACGGCGCGCTGGGGCACCACCGCCGGCAACCGGCGCGCCCGCTACTACCAGCTCACCGCTGCGGGCCGCAAACAGCTCGCCATCGAGATTTCGCAGTTCCAGCGCGTCATGGGCGCGATCGCGCGCGTGATCCAGACCGCATAACGAAGAGGAGGCTCGCCATGAGCTGGCTCGGGGAATGGGGAAGACGCTTCGGCATGCTGCTGCGCCGGGAGCACGTTGCCAACGATCTGCAAGACGAGATGCAGTTGCACCTGGACCTGCGCCGGCAGCAGCAGGTCGATGCTGGTGCCGCGCCCAACGATGCCGCCACGGCAGCGCGCCGCCGCTTCGGCAATCCCACACTGCTGCGCGAGCAGAGCTACACCGCATGGGGATGGAGCTGGCTCGAAACCCTGCTGCAGGACATCCTCTACGGCGTGCGCGCCATGCTGCGCTCGCCCGGCATCACCCTGGTAGCGCTCCTTTCGCTCGCACTCGGCATCGGCGCGAACACCGCCATCTTCAGCCTGATGGACGCGGTCATGCTGCGCTCGCTGCCGGTGAAGAACCCGCAGCAGCTCGTGCTCCTCGGCGAGGCGAATTCCAACGGAATCACCGATGAATTCGGCGCAACCCAGCTTTACTCTTATCCGTTCTATCGCGAGTTGCAGAAGCGGAACCAGGTCTTCTCCGAGACAGCCGCGATCTTCAGTATGTCAAGCGACATCCACGGCACCGTGTCGGGTCGCAATCAGGCCGAGCCGATGCATGTGCAACTCGTCTCCGGCACTTACTTCTCTACGCTGGGCGTGCAGGCCATGATGGGCCGCACGCTCACCGACGAAGACGACAGCACGCAGGGCGATCATCCGGTCGCCGTCGTCAGCGACTCATGGTGGAAGAAAGACCTGGCGCGCGATCCCAATGTGCTCAATCGCACGCTGAAAATCGGAGACACGACCTACAACATCGTCGGCGTAGCTCCTCCTGAATTTTTCGGAACGACAGTAGGCGAGTCTCCGGACATCTGGATTCCGATGTCCATGGTGGAGCAGGTCCCGCCGCACTTCAAGGGCGCCTATTCAGATAATTTCGCGGAATCGCTGTACATCCTGGGCCGGCTCAAGCCGGGTGTCAGCATGGCCCAGGCCACAACAAATGTGAATCTGCTCTTCCAGCAGATCCTGCGCCACCTGCGCGGCTCTCTCAGTCAGGACGATGCCAAGGCGCTGAAACAGGCACACGTGCCTCTTACCTCGATGGCAACCGGGCTCTCCGGCCTTCGCCATCAATTCTCCGATCCGCTGAAAATTCTCATGGGCATCGCCGGCATGGTGCTGCTGATCGCCTGCGCAAATATCGCGAACCTGCTGTTGGCACGCTCAACAGCACGGACGCGCGAGTTTGCCGTGCGGCAGGCGCTCGGCGCAGGACGCGGCCGCCTGGTCCGGCAACTGCTTACCGAAAGCATGATGCTCGCGCTGGCCGGCGGTGCGCTGGGCGTGGCCTTCGCCGCGGCCGCGAGCAGGCTGCTTCTCCGCCTCGTCTCTGGCGGTCCGGAGGCTGTACCACTTAGCCTCGCGATCGACAGCCGCATGCTTCTCTTCACGTTGGCGGTCACGTTGGTGACGGCGCTGCTCTTTGGGACAATCCCCGCAATGCGCGCGACTCGCCTGGAACTGACACAATCCCTCAAGGACCGGCAGGGTGCAGCAACGGTACGCAGTAAAGGACTGTTGGCAAAGTCGCTCATCATCTCGCAGGTAGCCTTCTCTCTTCTGCTCGTCGTCGCCGCAGGACTCTTCCTGCGCAGTCTGGTCAATCTCACGCGCGTCGATCTGGGATTCGACAAGCAGAACGTGCTCTTTGTCCACCTCGACGAAAGCTCAGCCGGCTATAAAGACGACGAACCTCGTATCTACGCTCTCTACAGGCAGATCACGGAAAGAGTGAATGCGCTGCCGGGAGTTCACGGCGCTGGCTTCTCCTCCTTTGTTTTCCATGAGGGCAGTTGGAACGGCAGTGTTCAGGTGGCCGGCGCGGAGAAGCCCTCCGACGTGGACGTAAAACATAACGTCATCACCAATGGATACTTCTCCGCCTTGCATATTCCTCTGCTTGCAGGCCGTGACTTCGGCCCGCAGGACACCGCGACGTCGCCGAAAGTCGCCATCATCAGCGAGCGCATGGCGCGCACGATGTTTCCGAAGGGCAATCCCATCGGCCGGCATTATTCCCTCGGGGACAAAAACGAAACCGAAGTCGTCGGCATCGTCAAAGACGTAAAGTTCGGAAGCCTCCAGGAAGATCCAGAGACGCTCGACTACGTGCCCGCAACCCAGCACCCCATGTACCTGGGCGACCTCGTGGTGCGTTACACCGGCGACTTCAGCAACGTATCTTCCGCAGTGCGGCGGACCATCCACGAGATCGATCACACTCTCCCAATCACAGACGTGACCACGCTGGACGAATGGGTCGCCCGCTCGATCACCGACGAGCGCGTCATCGCGCAGCTCTCCACCTTCTTCGGGCTGCTCGCAATATTTCTCTCCGCCATCGGCATCTACGGCCTCATGTCCTACGTGGTCAGCCGCCGCACCAACGAAATCGGCATCCGCATGGCGCTGGGCGCGGAGCGCATGCACGTCCGCTGGCTGGTCATGCGCGAAGTGCTCATCCTGGTCGCGGTCGGCATCGCCATCGGCGTGCCTGCCGCCTTGCTCTCAAGCAGGCTGGTGGCCAGCATGCTCTTCGGCCTCCGCGCCACCGACACCGCCAGCCTGCTGGCCGCCGTCGCCGTCATGCTGCGATCGCCGCGCTCGCCGGATACTCCCGGCGCGCCGCGCCTCGCGCGTCGATCCCATGGTCGCCTTGCGATATGAATAAGTTGCAGCAACCCGCCGGAGCTCCCGCGAGCCTCGAACCATATGGAGGTGCACCGATTATGTCAATCGTCATCCTGATCACTCTGGGCATGGCGATACTCCTCATCCTCGCTTTTCTTTGCGGTGAACAAGTGGAGCAGCCCCGCGCGGGACCGCGAGAAGAGCGCCGAGTTGCGCAGGAACCGGCAGATGACGCCGCCGGGCACAGAGGACCGCGGCACCGGCATCAACTGAACCGGGCGCAGCCTGCGCAGGGCCACGCAGGCTGCGCCGTTGGTCTTTTCAGCCCTTTCCATAGCGCTGCTGATGCCACGCCCACGCCGACCGCACAATATCGTCCAGCGCGCTGTACTGCGGCTTCCACCCGAGCTCTTCGATGATCCTCTTTGAGCTGGCCACCAGCACCGCCGGATCGCCCGGGCGCCGCGGCTCTTCCACCACAGGGATCGGATGCCCGGTCACTCGGCGCGCCGACTCCACCACCTCCCGCACGCTGAAACCCTTGCCGTTGCCCAGGTTATAGATCAGCCGCGAGCGCGTGGCGAGCGCCTCGAAGGCAAGAATGTGCGCATCCGCCAGGTCGCCGACGTGCACATAATCGCGGATGCAGGTGCCATCCGGGGTCGGATAATCCTTGCCGAAGATCTTGATGCTCTGCCGCCGTCCCAGCGCGACGTCCAGGATCAGCGGGATCAGATGCGACTCCGGCTCATGCGCCTCGCCCCGGCCCTCTACCGCGCCGGCAACGTTGAAATAGCGCAGGCTTGCATAGCGCAGGCCGTGGATGCGGTTTATCCAGGTGAGCATCTGCTCCACCAGCAGCTTGCTTTCCCCATAAGCGTTGGTGGGCGCAAGAGCGGCAGTCTCCTCGATGGGCGTCCGCTCAGGCTCGCCATAGACGGCCGCGGTCGACGAGAAGACCAGCCGATTGACCCCGGCGGCCAGCATGGCCTCCAGCAGGGTCAGCGTGGATGCGGTGTTATTCCGAAAGTAAATTTCCGGATGTTTCATGCTCTCGCCGGCCTCAATCAGCGCCGCAAAGTGCATCACACCGTTTACCTTTTGTTCACGGAATACCCGGTCCAGCTTCGCGCGATCGGCGATATCACCTTCAATCAGTTGCGTGCCGGCTGGCACCAGGTCCCGGTGGCCATGGCAGAAGTTGTCATAAATCAATACGTTATGGCCTGCGGACAGCAACCGCAGCGCCACCGTGCCACCGATATAGCCGGCACCGCCGGTCACCAGGATGTTCAAGAATCTCTCCCATTTTGAAATTAGTTTGAAAGTGTGCCGTCATTACCAATGGACCCTGCATGTTTACACTTTGTAAAGGGGGCAACCAGAGATATTCTGCGCCCGTCTCATGCCGGTATTATGGAGCATAGTGCACCTGCCGTTTGGCGCGCAGACGCCGGCTCTTCACAGGCAGGCCAGGGCCTCGCAAGGCAGTGGATAATCAGGCAAAGAGTGCACGTCCCCGATACACCTACGTTTCGCTTGGGCACCACTTTCGGGGTACTGCAATACCTTGGGAATCCAAGGTATCTTTCAAGCACTCGGAGGTACTTTCGTACCGGAGTGAGATTGAATTCCTTGCCAGATTTCTGGGCTGACAGACGATAGCAAGTCGCTCGAAGAAAGCGGCAGACAGTGTCAGAACTTGCAATGGGGTGCTGGGAAACCAGCGTACGTCAATCTCACGATCGTTAGCCGAGTAGGGAACATATGCCGACCGAACGCATTTCAGTGAATACGAACTTTGGCCTGCTGAACGATGAGAGGAATCGCTGGGGGTCATTCGCCACCAGCATGGTCACAAACGTGACCATTCTCGTCCTGCTGCTGATCATTGGCGCGATCCACCACCAGGTGGTAGTCAAGAAAATGGCGGCCGAAGCTCTTATCCTCCCCGTTGAGCAGCCCAAGCCGCCTGCGCCTGTCGTCCCCAAGGTCAAGGTTGTCGCGCCGCCGCCCAAGATTGAAATCGCAAAGGTCGAGCCCCCCAAGATTCAGCCGCCCAAACCGGTGATCGAGCCGCCCAAGATGGTGAAGCTGGATACGCCGAAGCCAGAGTTGAAACTGCCTCCGGCGCCCCCGAAGGCCGTTGCGCCTCCGCCGGCTCCCAAGGTCGGTATGTTCGCCAGCAATAAGCCGACTCCGGTTGCAAACAACCAGTCGCATCCCCAGGCCACGATGGGTGGCTTCGGTGATCCGCACGGTGTGGCTCCCAATCCGAATGCCACCCGCGCGGCAACCATCGCAGCGGTCGGCTCCTTCGATGCAGCTCCGGGAGCGAAGAGTGGCGCAGGCGCAGCGCGTAAAGGTACAGTGGCCGGCGTAGCCTTTGGCGCCGGTGTAACAAATGGTGTTCCCGGCGGTCATGACCGGGGCGCGGTAGCCTCTGCCGGGTTTGCCAACGGGGTTGTTGGCGGGACTGGAAAGCCTGGCGGTCATGGTCAAGCTACAGGAGCTGACTTCGGCAACGGCAACATCGGCGGCGGCCATGTGCAACTGGCGCAGAACAACTCTGAGCCCGCGTTTATACCGCCGGTCGTCATCTCTGAGCCGAAGGCGCGCTACACGCCTGAGGCCCAGCAGGCACGGATCCAGGGTGAAGTCACCCTGCAGGTACGTTTCCTTGCCTCCGGCCAGGTTGAGGTGATTCGCGTTGTCAACGGCCTGGGCCACGGGCTCGATGAAGAAGCACGACACGTTGCCGAAAGCATTCGATTCAAGCCGGCGCTGCGCAACGGCCAGCCGGTAGACCACACAACACTCATTCACGTGACGTTTCAGTTGGCATGATGGAATGTCCCTCACAGCACGACCAGTTTCTTTGGAAGTTTGATTTAGGAGCCGGGAAATGAACCTGCGGAATTTTTGGATGACAACTCTGCTCTTGACGATTGGCGTCACGAGTGCTCAGGCGAAGCACAAAGAAAAGTACCCAGTCGCTCCCGGCCTGACTCCAGAGCAGAACGCCCTGATCAAGAAGGCCATTGCTGCTGAGAAGCTCACTATCAAGAACATTCAGCAGAAGTCGCCTCTTGTTCAGACCTATATACAAAACATGAAGGGCGACACCAAGCTCTACGCCGTACCGGTCTCCGACCAGTACATGCTCCAGCGCGTGGACTTCGGCAAGACTTTCTATGGCAAGTCCTATTCGACGGGCGAGGCCAGCGAAGCCAACCACGGCATGTTCAAGGGTTCGCTTGCCGCCATGGGTCTGCTCTCGAAGAGCCTCCTGCCGGGCAACGTACGCTATATGCCCGACGGCTTCCTGGAGATGATGTTCATCGACCCCAGCGGCTTCGATCAGCAGCACTATGACTTCGTCGCCGTTCGCAAGGCCTTCCTCGGCACCGTTCGCTGCGACGTCTTTGACGTCCATCCGAAGCAGGGCCTGGGCAGTGGCCGCTTCACCGGCCGCATCTGGGTGGATGACGACTCCGGAAACGTGGTGCGCTTTAACGGCACCTACACCGGCGGAGAGATGGTCGATAAGGTCGATGACAACGACTACTTCCACTTCGATAGCTGGCGCCAGAATCTGCAGCCCGGTGTCTGGCTGCCGGTCGGCGTTTATGTCGAAGAGACCTCCAGAAAGGACAAGGAGCATCCGGTCTCCTTCAAGGCGCATACCCAGATCTGGGGCTACTCCTTGAAGGTCCCGACGCACCAGTCCGACAACGAATCGGTGAAAATCGACGACGTCACCGATCAGAGCCAGAACTCAGACGACGTGAGCCCGCTGCAGGCGCAGCGCGAGTGGATCTCGCAGGCCGAGGAGAACGTCCTCGACCGTCTGACGCAGGCCGGTCTGCTTGCCGCTCCCAGCGATTTCGATAAGGTGCTGGAGCAGGTTACAAACAACATCATCATCGGCAACAACATCGAGCTCGCCGCTCCGGTGCACTGCCGCGTGATGCTGACCACCCCGCTCGAGTCGATCGCCGTGGGCAACACCATCATCCTCAGCAAGGGCCTGGTGGACACCCTGCCCTCGGAAGAATCGCTGGCGGCTGTGCTCTCCTTCCAGTTGGCGCACATCGTGCTCGGCCACCACATCGACACCAAGTACGCCTTCAATGACCGCCTGCTCTTCCCCGATGAGTCGACCTTTGAGCGCATCCAGATGCACCACACCGACATCGACGACACCGAAGCGGCAAAGAAGGCAGTCGTCCTGCTGGATCACTCGATCTACAAGGACAAGCTGGGCAATGCCGGCCTCTATTTCGCGCAGTTGCAGCAGCGCGAGAAGGAGCTCACCGCTCTCAATACCCCGCGGCTGGGCGATTCGATGCTCGATGCCACCGGACAGCCCTGGCTGATCGCGGTCCAGAAACGTGCCCCCAAGCTGGACCAGGACAAGCTCGACCAGATCGCTGCGCTCCCGCTTGGCAGCCGTCTGCGGACCGATGCCTGGGATGACAAGGTATATACGTTGAAAACTACTCCGGTCCCGCTTCTGAATGCCCGGGATAAAATGCCCTTTGAAGTGACCCCGGTCTTCTACAAACTCGTCCGCTACGATCAGAGCGCAGGCGCCGAAGCAACCACGCAGCAGCAGCCCGCTCAGCCCAATCAGGCGAGCGCCCAACCGCAGCAATAGCTGATGTATTTGAACGCGAGCGACCGCAGCGAAGTTCATTCTCGTTGCGCAAGAAAATGCCTAGCTATCCGAGGCGGGTCGATAGGACCCGCCTTGCTGTACATCTGGAATCTGGCTGTTTCGAGAGATACTCTGTGACGAAAAAATTTCTTTTATTCGCCGCTCTCCTCCTTCTCCCGACGATAGGTCGAGCCCAGGTAGTGGCAGCCGGAAAAGGCGGCAACCAGCAGCTCTACGTTGGTGGCACGTTCTCCGATTTCGATCCGGATTACGGCTGGCAAAGGTTGTACGGCATTGGTGCTTACGCCGACTACAACCTCACACCCCGCCTCGGAGCCGAAGCAGAGGTCCGCTTCCATCGTTTCAATCAGCTAAACCACATCCATGAGGACAACTACCTCATCGGACCGAAATACAACTTCCACCACAAGCGCTTTACGTTTTACGGCAAAGCGTTGTTCGGCGTGGGCTATCTCAATTTCCCCTACAACGCGGCGCACGGCTCGTACTTCGATATAGCGTTCGGTGGCGGTGTCGACTACCGCCTGACCCGGCGCATCTATGTCCGCGGCGAATACGAATATCAGATCTGGCCCAGCTTCGTCGGCCCCCCGGACCCCACCCCGATCCCTCTGCAGGATCGTCCCAATGGGCTGACGCCGAATGGCTTCAGCGTAGGGGCTGCCTACCGCTTCTTCTGATACCCAACAATCCTCTTGAGATCGCAAAGCCCCAGTTCCTCACTGGGGCTTTGCTGCGTTCTGCGCTGTCCTCGCCTGCGCCAAGTCGGCAACGCCTTCTTCGATAGAAACGGGCGGCGCCGGCTCTACAGCCGTAGATTTAGCCCTGCTCAAACACGAAAGCCCGGCGGAAAACCGGGCTCTTCGTCGTCAATTGCAGCCGGATCAGAAGTGGTAGGCGATACCGATGGCCGGCGCATTGATGTTGTAGTAGCGCTTCGTATCGGCAGCGGTAATGCCGAAATCCGGTGCCTTCACGATGATGCCGCGGTATTCCGCCCGGATATCGAAGCTCGGGCTCAGCTCATAGGCGATGCCTCCGCCATACAGAGCGCCAATGTTCGTCGTCCGCTTGGGATTGAAGATCTGCGTCCCGCGATCGTCCAGTGGGGAGAAGATGAATGCGCCCGGACCGGCTTCAAGGAAGGGGTTCCAGTTGCGGAAGCTGAAGTTGAAGACGTAGGCGGCGGAGATCTCCTGCATCCTGGTGTGAATGTTGTAATTCAGGTTGCTGTAGATGTAGTTGGTGTAGTACTGCGACCACTGATAGTTGACCTCAAGCGCGCTGCGCGGCGTCACCATGTAGCGGTAGCTGCCCAGCACACCGGGACCGTAGCATGTGCCTCCGCCGGTCGCACTGGCGCTGACTGCGGTGGTCGCGATGGTGGGGGCCAGGCATCCGGACTGAAATACTGCTTGCCCGGTTACGTAGGGTGGGAATACGACGGTGCCGCTAACACTCACGTCCTGACGGCTTTCCTGCGCAAAGCTTGCTGTTGCCAGCATCGGCAACAACAGAAACAGCAACGGAATCTTCTTCATTCGGTCCTGAACCTCAAGCGTGGAGCGCGGCGCGCATTGGCACCGGCCCCCCGGACGGGCGGAAGTCACTACAGGATGATCCTGGCGTTCTGCCCAATTGTACCTGCCGCTCGCCTCCGCTGGCGTGCCCGGGGCAGCTTTCCTTGTTCCTAAAAGCATTTTCGCTTCTAGTCGGTGCAGCGGAGAAGCGCAGCGTGTAGCTTTTCTCAACGGAAAAGCCACGATGAGTTCATCATGCTGTTTGCACCGGAAGCGAAAACGCTCAATCTGTCGGATCGGGCTCGGGCGCATACAGATATGGCCTGCCGCGCTCAACGGAAAATGCACGCACCGCCTGCAGAAACGCTACCCCGGAGTGCGAGAGCACAGCCGCGCGGCGATATACCAGTCGCAGTTGCCGCTCCAATTTCACTTCGGCAATCGGCACCTTCACCAGCTCGCCCCGCTCTATCTCGCGCGCAGCCGCGATCTCCGGCATGAACGCGACGCCATTGCCCATCGCCACAAAACGCTTCACCGCTTCGAGACTCGGCAGCTCCACGCCGATGTTCAGCGGCGTCTTGTATTGGGCGAAAGTGGCGATGATCTGCCGCCGCAGCGGGGACGCTACGTTGTGCGCGACAAAATTCTGCGCGCCAAGCTCGCGCAGATGCACGCGCCGCCGACCGGCCAGCGGATGGCCGGCATGAACCAGGAGTGCAACGGCATCCGAATAGACCATGACCGAGCGGAACTGTTCCGGGTCCGGACGGAACGAGAGCACTCCTAGTTCGGCGCGTCGCGCCAGCAGCTCATCCGGAATCCGGCTCGCCAACGCGCGCTGCACAGCCAGCGAGATATGCGGCGAAATGCGCCGGAAGCGATCCAGCAGCGGCAGCAGGTACAGCGTCGTATATTCGTTCGCGGCCAGGTTCAGTTGTCCGCGCTCCAGCGTCTTCAGCTCACGCACCGCGCTGGCCGCCTCCTCCCGCAGCCCCACCATACGTTCCGCATAGGCGCGCAACACCTCACCCGCCGCGGTAAGCGAGCCATCGCGTGATGCCCGTTCAAAGAGCGGCTCGCCCAGCTCGTCCTCCAGCTTGCGGATCACCTGGCTCACCGCTGGCTGCGTGCGCAGCAGGCGCTGCGCGGCGCGCGAAAAGCTGCGCTCTTCGACCACCGCCAGGAAGGTCTCCAGTTGCTGTAAGTCCATAAGAGAAAGGCCTCCATACCGAAGCCAATCGGTATAGCATAAGTAAAATTGATGGTAATTCCAAGAACAATAAATTTGCTTTATGGACAGGCGTCCCGCATGATGCTCTGGAGGACCCCCACAGATGGCACAGACCCGAAAGAGGACACAGACTGGATCGGCCACCCCCCGGCAGACCACACCAGACCGGATCGTCTTCTTTGACACCACCTTGCGCGACGGTGAGCAGTCTCCCGGTTGCAGCATGACCATCGCGGAAAAGGTCGAGATGGCCCACGCCCTGGACGATCTCGGCGTGGACATTCTGGAAGCCGGCTTCGCGATCGCATCTGAGGGCGATTTCGAGGCGATCCGCGCGGTCAGCCAGGCTGTCCGGCGACCAGTGATCGCAGCCTTGGCACGGGCTCGTACTCTCGATGTCGAGCGGGCCGCGCACTCGCTCTATCTGGCCGAGCGCCCCCGTATTCACACCTTCCTCGCCAGCTCCGACCTGCACCTCGAGGTCAAGCTGAAGATGTCGCACCAGCAGGCGCTGGACCAGGCGGCGGATGCGGTGCGGCAGGCACGCGGTTACGTGGACGACGTCGAGTTCTCTGCCGAGGATGCCACACGCAGCGACATGAAATTCCTGGCCCAAATGGTGGCCGTCACGATCGAGGCGGGCGCGACCACCATCAACCTGCCCGACACAGTCGGCTACTCCACGCCGAACGACTACGCGGAGATGTTCCGCGAGATTCGCCGCCGCGTCCCGGCCGTGGCCAACGTCACGCTCTCCGCCCATTGTCATGATGATCTCGGCATGGCCGTCGCCAACAGCCTGGCGGCGATCGAGGGCGGCGTTCGCCAGATCGAATGCACCATCAACGGCATCGGTGAGCGCGCCGGCAATGCGGCACTCGAAGAGATCGCCGCCGCCCTGATGGTGCGGCGCGATAAGTATCCCCATCCCCACTCGCTCAAGAACGATCGCCTCTACAAGACGAGCCAGATGCTGGGCGAGCGCATCAGCTTCCGCCCCGCGCCCAACAAGGCAGTCGTCGGCGCCAATGCCTTCGCGCACGAGGCCGGTATTCACCAGCACGGCATGCTCGCCAATCCGCTGACCTACGAGATCATGACGCCCGCATCCGTTGGCGTGCCGTCGAACAGCATGGTGCTCGGCAAACACTCCGGCCGTCATGCGCTTGCTCATCGCCTGCAGGAGCTTGGCCACAAGCTCGACACTGCGGAGCTCGATCACTTCTACCATCGCTTCGTCGAGCTTGCCGATCGCAAGAAGGCCATCTATGACCAGGACCTGGTCGCGCTCGCGACCCAGGTGACCGCATCCGCAACTCTGGCGCAGGCTTAGGAGATTTCTGCATGAAGCTGAAGATTCTGGTTGTCGCAGGCGACGGTATCGGGCCTGAGGTCACGCGCGAAGCCATCAAGGTGCTCGAAAGCGTTGCGGAGGTCGGCGGTCATGACTTCCAGTTCGCCGACGAGCTGATCGGAGGCGCGGCCATTCGCGCCGAAGGAAGCCCTCTGCCGCAAAAGACGCTCGATGCCGCGCTCGCGAGCGACGCCGTTCTGCTCGGCGCGGTCGGCGGCAATGAGTTCAATTCCCTGCCCCCTGACCGCCGCCCCGAGGCCGGCCTGCTGCAATTGCGCAAGGCCCTGGGCGGCTTTGCGAATCTGCGGCCGGCCTTCGCTTTCCCCGCGCTTGCCGCAAACTCTCCCCTCCGTCCCGAGGTCATCGACGGCGCAGACATCCTCTTCGTGCGTGAGTTGCTCGGCGGCCTCTACTTCGGTCAGCCGCGCGCCTGGCAGCGCGAATCGAACTCGGCATGGAACACCATGCGCTACACCCGCGATGAAGTCGTGCGCGTCGCCCGCGTTGCCTTTGAGCTGGCGTCGAAGCGCCGCAAGAAAGTCACCTCGGTCGACAAAGCCAACGTTCTCGAAGTCTCCCAGCTTTGGCGCGCTACCGTGACCGAAATCGCTGCGCAATATCCGGATATCACGCTCGAACACCAATACGTCGACGCCTGCGCCATGCACCTGATGAACACGCCGCGCAACTTCGACGTCGTGCTCACCGAGAATCTCTTCGGCGACATTCTTTCCGATGAGTCCGGCGTCATCACCGGCTCGCTCGGCATGCTGCCATCGGCAACCGTCGGCGGCGCCGTCAATCTATACGAGCCGGTGCACGGCTCCGCTCCGGACATCGCCGGCAAAGGCATCGCGAACCCTCTGGGCGCCATTCTGACCGCGGCCATGCTGCTGCGTCATCGGCGCATCTGGAAGGCGAGGCTGAGGCCATCGAATCGGCAGTCCGCACCGTGCTCGAGCGCGGCTACCGCAGTGCCGATCTGCTGCGCGCCGGGGATGCGCGGCAGGCCGCCACTTCGACTCAGGAGTTGGGCACACTGGTCAACGGCATCCTGAACGACACGCTCGATCGCCACCAGTCCCTTCACGCCGTATAAGCAATCGCTTCTGTTACATAAAGGAAACGCACCGATGTCCCAGCCGCAAACACTTTTTGAGAAGGTCTGGCAGCAGCACCTCGTCGCCGAGCCGGAAGGCGAGCCGACCATCCTCTATATCGACCTGCACCTCGTCCATGAGGTCACATCGCCGCAGGCCTTTGACGGACTTCGCCTGGCCGCACGCAAACTCCGCCGCCCGGATCGCCACATCGCGACCGTGGACCACAACGTGCCCACCACCAGCGCACAGGATCGCCTCGTCATCGCCGACCAGATCGCCGCACGCCAGGTAAACGCGCTACGCGCGAATTGCGCCGAGTTCGGCATCGAATTCTTCGACGTGCAGGACGCAAGCCAGGGCATCGTGCACATGATCGGCCCCGAGCTAGGCGCCACCAAGCCCGGCATGACCATCGTCTGCGGCGACTCGCATACCTCCACGCACGGCGCCTTCGGCGCGCTGGCCTTCGGCATCGGCACCTCCGAGGTCGAGCACGTCATGGCCACGCAGACCCTCCCGCAGTCCAAGCCCCGGACCTTCCGCATCAACGTCGAAGGACAACTGCAGAACGGCGTCACCGCCAAGGACATCATCCTCGACATCATCGGGCGCATCGGCACCGACGGCGCCACCGGCTACGTCGTCGAATACGCCGGCTCGACTATCCGCGGGCTCTCGATGGAAGAGCGCATGACCGTCTGCAACATGAGCATCGAAGCGGGCGCGCGCGCCGGCATGATCGCTCCCGATGACACAACCTTCGCGTACTTGAAAGGCCGTCGCTTTTCGCCGCAAGGCGCGGCATGGGATGCAGCGGTCGCGCACTGGCGCACATTGCGTAGCGACGATGGTGCGCAATTCGACCGCGAAATGACGATCGATGCCGCGGAACTTGCCCCGAGCGTGACCTGGGGCACCTCTCCCGGCATGGTGACGCGTGTGGATGCCCTGGTTCCCTCCATCGAGGATGCGCGCAGCGAAGCCGATCGCAAGAGCTTCGCGCGCGCCCTCGAATACATGGACCTGAAGCCCGGTATCCGCATCGAAGACATCGCCGTAGATCGCGTCTTCATCGGCTCGTGTACCAACGGCCGCATCAACGATCTGCGCGCCGCTGCCGCCGTGGTCAAGGGTCATCGCGTCGCCACAACCGTGCGCGCAATGGTCGTGCCCGGCTCGCAGGACGTGAAGAAGCAGGCAGAAGAAGAAGGACTGGATCGCATCTTCCGCGCGGCCGGTTTCGAGTGGCGCGAGCCCGGCTGCTCCATGTGCCTGGGCATGAATCCGGACATCCTGCAGCCCGGCGAGCGCTGCGCCTCCACCAGCAATCGAAACTTCGAAGGCCGCCAGGGACGCGGCGGACGCACGCATCTGCTCTCGCCCGCCATGGCCGCCGCCGCCGCCGTCACCGGCCACCTCACCGATATCCGCAAGTGGCCGCCTTCCGACAAGCCCGCGCCCGCTGCGGAACCCGCACTCCAGGGAGGTGCACGCTAAATGGAAGCCATTCGCAAACTCACCAGCACCGCTGCGCCGCTGCCATTTCCCAACATCGATACGGACCAGATCATCCCCAAGCAGTTCCTGAAGCGCATCGAGCGTACCGGCTATGAAGACTTTCTCTTCTACGATTGGCGCTACAACCTGGATATCCCTGATCACGTCGAGCCGAAAGCGGATTTCGTGCTCAACAAGCCGGAATACAAAGGCGCAAAGATTCTGATCGCGGAGAAAAACTTCGGCTGCGGCTCTTCCCGCGAGCACGCCGCATGGGCCATTCAGCAGTTCGGCTTTCGCGCCGTCATCGCGCCATCCTTTGCGGACATCTTCTATTCCAACGCCGGCAAGAACGGCCTCGTCCTGGCGCGCCTGACGGACGATGAGGTAAAAACACTGCTCGCGCGCTCGACTGCAAACCCAAATCACCTCATCACCATCGACCTCGAGCAGCAAACCGTCACCGACGATCAGGGCTTTCATGCCCGCTTCGAAATAGATCCCTTCCGCAAGTACTGCCTGCTGAACGGGCTGGATGACATCGGCCTCACGCTCCGCTATGCGGCGGCGCTCGACAGCTACGAAGAACAACACGACGACCGCGTTCTGGTCTGCACCCAAACCAGCCACGCCCGCAACCGCAGCATCGGAGACCCGTTAGTCCATGCCCCAGGAAAAGAAGGCCGGCAACGGCATCGCCCCCGGCAAGAAGAATTCCGCAGCACTCACGGAAGGCCCTTCCCGCGCCGGAGCACGCTCCTTTCTACGCGGCGTCGGCTTCAGCAAGGAAGACCTGCACAAGCCCATCATCGGCATCGCCAATACCTGGACGGAGATCGGTCCCTGCAACTTCCATCTGCGCGACGTCGCCAAGGCCGTCAAGGAAGGCGTGCGCGAGGCCGGCGGCACGCCGATGGAGTTCAATACCGTCACCATCTCGGACGGCATCACCATGGGCACGCAGGGTATGAAGGCCTCGCTGATCTCGCGCGAAGTCATCGCCGACTCGGTTGAGTTAGTCGCGCGCGGCAATCTCTTTGACGGCATCATTTGTATCGCCGGCTGTGACAAAAACATGCCCGGCACCATCATGGCCATGTGCCGGCTCGACATTCCCGGCCTCATGCTCTACGGCGGCTCCATCGCGCCTGGCAAGCTCAAGCAGCCCGACGGCTCCGTCGTCGATATCACGATTCAGAATGTCTTCGAGGCCATCGGCTCGCATGCCGCGGGCAAGATCACCGACGAGCAGCTCGAAGCCGTGGAAGCAGCGGCCTGTCCCGGACCGGGCGCGTGCGGCGGCCAGTTCACGGCAAACACCATGGCCATGGCCGGCGAATTTCTCGGCATCTCGCCCATCCAGATCTCCGGCGTTCCCGCCATGGCCGCGGGCAAAGCGAGCGCCAGCCGCGAAGCGGGTCGCCTCATCATGGACCTGGTGCGCAACGATCTGCGCCCCTCCAAAATCATCACACGCAAGGCGCTCGAAAACGCGATCACTGCAGTCTGTGCTTCCGGCGGATCGACCAACGCCGTGCTGCACCTCATCGCCATTGCGCGCGAGATGGGATTGCAACTCAGCATGGATGACTTCGACCGCATCAGCGAGAAGACGCCGCTGATCTGCGATCTCACGCCCGGCGGCAAGTACGTCGCCAAGGATTACCAGGAGGCCGGCGGCTCCCGCGTGCTCGCAAAACGGCTACTCGACCGCAGCCTGCTTCACGACACCATCACGGTTACAGGAAAAACACTGCATCAGGAAGCGTCGGCTGCCATCGAAACACCGGGCCAGGTGGTCATCCGCCCGTGGGATAAACCGCTCAAGCCGGTAGGCGGCCTCGTCATTCTCAAGGGCAATCTTGCCCCGGATGGCTGTGTCGTCAAGGTTGCCGGACACGAGCGCGTCTTCCATCGCGGCATAGCGCGCGTCTTCGAGAGTGAGGACGACTGCTTCGCGGCAGTCGAATCCGGAAAGATCAACCCCAACGACATCCTCGTCATCCGCTATGAAGGCCCGCGCGGAGGCCCCGGCATGCGCGAGATGCTCGCCGTCACCGCAGCCATCAAAGGCATCCCTGAGCTTTCCGAGACAGTCGCGCTGCTCACGGATGGTCGCTTCTCCGGCGCAACTCGCGGTCTGATGGCCGGACACGTCGCGCCGGAAGCGCAACTCGGCGGCCCGATCGCCGCAGTGCGCGAAGGCGACTCCATCGTCTTCGATATCCCGAACCGCAAGCTCACGCTGGAAGTTCCGGACGCAGAGATTGCTGCGCGCCTCAAAACATGGAAGGCGCCGGAGCCGCGCTTCAAGAGTGGTGTCTTCCGCAAATATGCAGACAGCGTCAGCTCCGCGTCGCTGGGCGCGGTCACGGTGTAATGCAAAATCGCAGAGAAAGGATAGGCCCCATGAGCAAGCAGCATCCCCCGGCTGGCGCAGGTCCCACGCTACTCGACAGGCGCGGAGATCGTGTGGGCAACGCTCGAAGGAGAAGGCGTCCGCGAAGTCTTCGGCTATCCCGGCGGCGCCATCCTGCCCATCTACGACGCGCTGCGCAAATTTCCCATCCGCCACGTCCTGGTGCGGCACGAGCAGGGCGCGGCGCACATGGCCGACGGCTACGCGCGCGCCTCGGGCCGTGTCGGCGTATGCATGGCGACCAGCGGTCCCGGCGCAACCAATCTCGTTACGGGCATCGCCACCGCTATGCTCGACTCCGTGCCCATCGTTGCCATCACCGGACAGGTCTCCTCTAAGGTGCTTGGCTCCGATGCCTTTCAGGAAGTCGACATCACCGGCATCACGCTGCCGATTACGAAGCACAATTTCCTCGTCACGCGCGCGGAAGACATCGCGCCGGCGATCCGGCTTGCGTTTCAGATCGCCACCTCCGGACGGCCCGGCCCGTGCTCATCGACATCACGAAGGATGCTCAGCAGGCCACGGCGCCCTTCGATTTTGCTGTTTGCGCGCCATGCGCCGCGCGTCCGCACCCCATGCTGCGTGCAGAGTCAAGCGCCATCCGCGAAGCCGTCGCGCTGATTCAATCGGCAAAGCGGCCCGTCATCCTCGCCGGCCATGGCATCACGCAATCGGGGGCGGAGCAGCAGGTGATCGAGTTTGCGGAGTCGCAGCAGATTCCCGTCGCCTCCACGCTGCTCGGCCTTGGCAGTTTTCCCGCGGCGCATCCGCTGCACCTCGGCATGATGGGCATGCATGGCGAATCGTGGGTCAACCACGCAATCCAGGAAGCCGATCTGCTGCTGGCCTTCGGCATGCGCTTCGACGATCGCGTCACCGGCAACCTGGCGCATTACGCGCAAAACGCAAAGAAGATCCACATCGAGATCGATCCGTCCGAGATCAACAAAAACGTCCGCGTCGATGTCGCGCTCATCGGCGATCTGAAAGTCGTCCTCGAAACGCTGCTGCCGATGCTTCCAAAGCGCGCGGATACCGGCTGGCTGCGGCAGATCAACGCCTCCAAAGGCACGGCCGCGGTCCGCGACATCATCAATCTGCCGGACAATGGCCATCTCTACGCCGCGCACATCATCCACGACATCTGGCGCGAGGCGCAGGCCGCTGACCGCGAACATGACACCATCATAGTTACAGATGTCGGCCAGCACCAGATGTGGGAGGCGCAGTACTTCAAGCATGAGGCGCCGCGCTCGCTCGTCACCTCCGGCGGCCTCGGCACCATGGGCTTCGCGCTGCCCGCGGCCATCGGCGCAAAGACCGCCTGCCCGCAGAAAGACGTCTGGGTCATCGCCGGCGATGGCGGCTTCCAGATGACCGCGGCCGAGCTCTCGACCATCGTGCAGGAAAAGCTCGCCATCAACATCGCCATCATCAACAACGGCTTTCTCGGCATGGTGCGCCAATGGCAGGAGACCTTCTACGAAAAGAACTACTCCGCCTCGCCCATCCTGTCACCGGATTTCGTCAAACTGGCCGAAGCGCACGGCATCGAAGGCGCGCACATCACCAAACGCCGCGACGTAACTCCAACGGTGACAAAAGCGCGGACCTCCGGCCGTCCCTTCCTTATCAATTTCCAGGTGGAGAAAGAAGATGGCGTGTACCCGATGATCGCGCCCGGCGCCGCCCTGCATGAGATGGTCCATCGTCCTGAGCGCGATCCGCTGCTTGAAACTGCGGAGGACGAATAGATGTCTCCTGAAGATCATGAGCGCCTTCAAAGCTATGTCGATCAGGTGGTTGATTTTCGCATGGTCGGCGGTGAGAAGCTGATTGCGAAGGTATTGATGATGCAGGACGAGTATGGCGACTTCATTTACGAAGTCGTCTCATCCGATCAACCTGAGCGCTACTCCAATAAAGAAAAGCATTGTTTCGTAGCTCCGTACAGCGATGTCGCCAGTTTCGAACTGGCTGGGAAAGTTCGTTAAGTATGCTCCACACATTCGTAGCCTTAGTCGAAGACAAGCCCGGCGTGCTCACCCGCGTCGCCTCACTCTTTCGCCGCCTCAACATCAATATCGTCTCGCTCACCGTCGGCGAGTCGGAGAGGCCCGACACATCGCGCATGACCATCGTCTGCGATGCGCACGAGCATGCTGCGGATCGCATCCGCGCCTCGCTCTACAAGCTCGAAACCACCGTCCACGTCGATGAAGTGGATCGCGCCGCCGCTGTCGTCCGCGAGCTTTGCCTGATGAAGATCGCCGTTGGCCCGGACTCACCGAACGGCCCGCACTCGCGATCGCAGGTCTTCGAGCTGGCAAATGTCTTTCGAGCACGCGTCGTCGATCTTGCGCCCGAATCGATCATGCTGGAGATGACCGGCAGCTCCAGCAAAATTGAGGGCCTGGTCCAGGTCATCACGGAATCTGGATACTCCATCTTGGAAGTCTCGCGCACCGGCCGCATGGCCATGCGGCGAGGCCACCACACCAGCCGCGTGCTCTCCGCCCTTGGCGGCAAATCGGCGGCGCATAGCAACGGAAGGGCCCCTGGCGTTAAGCTCGATTCTGACGAGATACTTCCCAACGAATTTGAAAACGTGCACGAGGAAGAGATTTAGTTCTCTCCGCAACACCAATCCGCAGCGCTTCGTTGCTTGTCGCTGACTCGCCGATTTGCTGACTCGCTGATTTCATAAAAGGAGCAATCATGCCCAAGGTTTTTCACGATCAGGACGCCGACCTCTCACTCATCCAGGCCAAAAAGGTCGCGGTGATCGGTTATGGCTCGCAGGGTCACGCCCACTCGCTCAACCTCAAGGACTCTGGCGTCGACGTGCGCGTCGGCCTGCCTTCGACCAGCCGCTCGCGCTCGAAGGCGGAGAAGGCCGGCCTCGCCGTGCTGTCCATCGCCGACGCCGCGAAATGGGCCGACGTCATCATGATCCTGGTCCCCGATCAGTCCCAGGCCGAGGTCTATCAGGAGCACATAGCGCAACACTTGAGCAAAGGGAAATTGCTGCTCTTCGCGCACGGCTTCAACATCCACTTCGGCTTTATCAAGCCGCCGGCCGACATTGACGTTGCGCTGGTCGCGCCCAAAGCGCCAGGCCATCGCGTGCGAGAAATCTTTACCGAAGGCGGCGGCACGCCCGGCCTCGTGGCCGTGCAGCAGGACGCCACCGGCAACGCGCAGAAACTCGCGCTCTCCTACGCCCGCGCCATCGGCTGCACCCGCGCCGGCGTCTACCAGACCTCCTTTAAAGAAGAGACCGAGACCGATCTTTTTGGCGAGCAGGCTGTCCTCTGCGGCGGCACGTCGGCGCTGGTCAAGGCTGGCTTCGACACGCTGGTCGAGGCAGGTTATGCGCCGGAGATGGCTTACTTCGAATGCCTGCATGAGCTGAAGCTGATCGTCGACCTGATGTATCGCGGCGGCCTCAGCTATATGCGCTACTCCATCTCCGATACGGCCGAGTTCGGCGACTACACCGCCGGCCCGCGCATCGTGACCGATCAGACCCGCGCGGAGATGAAGAAGCTGCTGGCCGAAATCCAGGACGGCTCCTTCGCTCGCAAATTTATGGAAGAAAATCGCACCGGCCGGCATCAGTTTGAGAAGTATCGGACGGCAGAGCGCGCACACCCGATCGAGAAGGTAGGCAGCCAGTTGCGGGCAGCCATGCCGTTCCTCGATCCTGTAACCGCGCCTTCACAATCACCAGAAGCGCAGGAAGTCACTACAGGCGCATAATTCAGTCGTTCGGCACTCGGAATTGGACTTTCAGCCCTGCGGTGGATACCGCAGGGCGGCCGGTCGGCTACCATGAAGCCTCAAGGAGGTCGCCCCGTGAGCGAAAGCCTGATCGAGCAACCGGTTGCCACATCCAGTGACCGCATCGCTGCGCTCACTGACGCCCTTCGCAATGTCACTCCACTCAACGGCCTCACCGACGACGAATATCTGTGGCTCGCGACCAATGGCGAGGAGCTTTTCGTGGACGCGAACGCCACTGTTTTCGAACAGGGCGAGCCCGCTGACTCCATGACCATCCTGTTGAAGGGTGAGGTCCAGGTGCAACGCGATCGAAGCGGGGCCGGCCCTGTCATGTTCATTGGCCGCGCCGGACAAATCACCGGCCTGCTGCCCTTCTCGCGCATGAAGACATGGGGCGGCCGCGGCGTTAGCACCGCGCCTACCTGGGCCGTCCGTTACAACCGCTCGCTCTTTCCCCGCATGCTGGCGGAGATTCCCTCCATGACGCAGCGCGTGGTCAGCATCCTGCTGGATCGCTCGCGAGAAGTCACGCGCATGGAGCAGCAATCCGAAAAACTTAACGCGCTGGGCAAGCTCGCCGGCAATCTTGCGCACGAGTTGAACAATCCCGCATCGGCGGCGCAGCGTGCCGCTTCCGGCATGCTGCAGGAGCTGGAGACCTTTGGCCGCGATCGTTTCCGCCTGGGGAGTCTCTGCTTCGAGCCAGCGCATGTCGAGGCGCTCCGCCAATGGGATGAGCACATGCGCCGCAGCCTGGAAGGCAAGCCTTCGCTAACGCCCGCGCAGATCGCGGTGCGCGAGGAAGCACTGACGCGCTGGCTGCAGGAGCGGCAGATCGCCAACATCGGCCAGATTGCGCCGGAGTTTGCAGAGGCCGGCATTACGCCGGAACATCTTGCCGCGCTGCCGGATTTTCTGACGCCGGAAAGCACGGCGCTCCTGCTTTCGCAGCATGCATCCACGCTGCGCGCCGAGCGCATGGCGGAAGCGATGCTGGACTCGACAGCGCGTATCTTCGATCTCATCCGCGCCATCAAGGACTACTCCTACATGGACCAGGCGCCGATCCAGGACATCGATGTGCCGCACAGCCTGGAGAACACGCTGGCCATGTTGCAGTCGCGCCTGCAGCACGTGGTCATCCAGCGCGACTACGAGCCGAACCTGCCCATTATCTCGGCCTATGGCAGCGAGCTGAACCAGGTGTGGACGGTGCTGCTCGAAAACGCGCTAGACGCGATCAAGAATCGCGGACGCATCACGCTGCGCGTCCGCCGCGCCTCCGATATCGTGCTGGTCGAGGTAGAGGACAACGGCCCCGGTATCCCCAAGGACCAACAGGTGCGGATCTTCGAACCGTTCTTCACCACCAAGGCGCCGGGCCATGGCCTTGGTTTGGGGCTCGATACGGCCCAGCGCATCGTTCGCATGCATCGGGGTTATCTCTTCGTCGAGAGCGTGCCGGGCAAGACCTGCTTCCAGGTCGGTCTGCCGCTGCAGCAGACTGGCGCTTACTGACGACGAGCCACGTTGTTCGGCCGTATCTGCTCCGCTATTGTCCTCGGATGTTCCACGTGGAACATGTGCACACCGAACAGGGCAATTTTGATTTCAAGTTATTGCAGTACAGGCAATTGCGGTATTTTTTGTAATCGCTTTCACAGTTGATTTTGCCCTAAATAAGTGCAGAACCAAATCTTGAAATGTCCCCGTATCAGTTTCAAATCGGAACAGATGCACGAGGACAGCTCTGCTTAACCATTCGTTTCAATGTGTCCACAGGATTGCCTAAGGAAGACCATGATGGTTCTATCTCGCATCGCTTGTTTGCTTGCTGTATGTGCGCCCGTGACGATGCTTTCTCAGACCGCTTCGCTGCCGACCGTTCAGCTTTTTGCATCAGGCGTGGTCTCCGGCCCGGCAAATGACGGATCTCCTACTTTCTCTCCGGACGGAGAGACCCTGTTTTTTACGCGGTATGCAGCGCACTGGAGCGTGATCCTGGAGTCACATCTGGTAAACAGCAAGTGGAGTGAGCCTGTGTTGGCTCCGTTCTCTGGTCAGTGGCCCGATTCCTCGCCGACGTGGTCGCCCGATGGCAAGTACATCGTATTCGTGTCCACGCGGCCGAAGACTCCGCTAAAGGAGTTGCCCAAACCCGGGAAACCGATCCCGGGGATTGTTTCAAATTTATGGCGCGTGGATAGGACTCTGACGGGCTGGTCGGAGCCGGTTCGACTGCCGGATGAGGTGAATATCACCGGCGCTATCTTCAAGCCCAGCGTTGCGGCGAACGGGGATGTGTTTCTTACCGTCATCGGACCAGGAAGTGCGAAATCGATCTATGTGTCGCTGCTGCGAAACGGATCGTATCAGCGCGCGACGCTGCTGCCTTTCAGCGATGGGACCAAACTTGACGTGGACCCGGAAGTCGCTCCGGACGAATCGTTCCTGGTCTTCAGTTCAGGCGGACGGGTCGAAGGAGATCCGCATGAGCGCCTGTTTCTGGTGAAGCGGGAAGGCGACCATTGGGGCGTTCCAACAATGATTCGCTATCAGAACGATGTGACTAAGTACGGCGCGTCAACGGACAACGAACCCAAGCTGGGACGCGACACAGTGACGCTGTACTGCTCAAGCGACCGCACGGAAGCGACGCATTTCCCTCGAGCACGCGCGCAGGCGGAAGATGACCTGCAACGCCTGAACCATTGGGACAATAGCAACTCGAACGTTTGGACGATCAGTCTCAAAGGATTGGTTTAAACGGCGCCGATGCACAGTTGGTGGTGAGGTCGATACTTGCGAGACCTATTCACGCCAAGCGCACCGGCACTCTGCAGGCTACCGGTGCGCTCTCGGCCGACTCAGGCTTGCGTGTAGTCCATATTGTCCAGGTCGGCGATCAGGCCCGGGCCGGTTGGCTTCCAGTTCAGCTTCTGGCGTGTGATGGCGCTTGAAGATGGCATATCGTGGCCGGCGAAGCGGGCTAGCCAGCCGAAGTGTGCTTCCGTCTCCTCGGGCTTGATGCTGACCACGGGCACTTTCAACCCGCGGCCATGCGCCTCGGCGATGGCCTTCATGGTCACACCCTCCTCGTCCACTGCATGGTAGATCGCGCCCGGCTCTGCCCTTTCAAAGGCCAGACGATACAAACGTGCCACGTCGGAAAGGTGCGCCGCGGGCCAGCGATTGCTGCCGTCGCCGATGTATGCCGAGACGCCCTTCGCGCGCGCGACAGCAAGGAGGTAGGGCACGAGCCCTTGCTTGCGTGTGTCGTGAATCTGCGCCAAACGAACGATGGAAGTTTTCACGCCACGCTCAGTGAACTCTTTCACCACCGCTTCGGAGGGCGAGCGAGGGTTCCAGGACGCTGTCGGGCCGTCCTCCGTCGATGGCTTGCCGTCCACATTGGCTGCCATCGCAGTACCCGAGGTGACCACGAACGGCCGGCCGGAACCCACCAGTACTTCTCCCAGCGCCGCGATTGCCTTGCGTTCGTCTGCGGCGTTCTTCTCAAACTGTGAGAAGTCATGGTTGAAGGCCAGGTGGATCACGCCATCGGAATTGGTTGCGCCTTTGCGCAGGCTGTCGAGGTCCTCGATATTTCCATGCAGCACCTCGGCTCCCGCCGCACGCAGTTTTTCGGCACCGACTTCCGAGCGCGTCAGCCCCAGCACCCGGTGCCCCGCTTTGATTAACTCCGGCACAAGCTCCGAGCCAATAAAGCCGGGTGCTCCAGTTACAAAGATGCGCATAACGATGTCTCCTTTGGATCTCACGAATACGCGGCCGATCTGTTATCGAATCAGGGCCGTCGATCACTAGATGGGTCTCTCCCCGCGGACGATCTATACTGATAGTCCGTATGATTGGTCCAATCGTCCTGCCGACTCAAGGCTCAGAGACTCGTAGCTCAGAGACGCCGCTTTTACAACCAGGTCCGGGGCCGAGTCAGCGGATGGACCCGCTCTCCGAGGTTCTCGCCCTGCTGAAGCCGCAGAGCTTAGCCTCCGGCGGCTTCATGGTGCCGGGCGATATGGCCATTTACTTCCCGAAGCACCAAGGCATTAAGTGCTACGCCATGCTCGCCGGCCAATGCTGGCTGGTCGTCGAAGGCGTGCCCGAGCCGGTGCTGCTCCGTGCCGGGGACTGTTTTCTTTTGCCGCGTGGACTTCCGTTCCGGCTCGCCACCGACCTCTCGCTCGAAGCGGTCCACTACGCACTCGCGCGGGACCGGCTGAGCAAGACGAGTGACGTCCCGGAATTCGCCGAAGGCACGCGATATATCGCCGGAGGCTTCTTCGGGTTCACAGGCAGCCACGCTGAGATGCTCCTTCACTCATTGCCGCCCATCGTCCACATCCGCCGTGAGCCGGACAAGGCCGCCATGCGCTGGTCGCTCGAGCGCTTGCGCGAGGAGCTCCGCGACCCGCAGCCCGGCAGTTCGCTGATAGCACAGCAACTGGCCTACACGATGCTTGTCCAGGCGCTGCGCCTGCACCTGGCTGATGCCGCCAGCGCTGGTCGCGGCTGGCTTTTTGCGCTGTCTGACAAGCATATGAGCATCGCGATCGCCAGCATGCACAACGACCCAGGGTATCGCTGGACGCTCAAGTCGCTGGCCGAACGCGTCGGCATGTCGCGCTCGGTCTTCGCCCTGCGCTTCCGCGAAATCGTCGGCGCCACGCCCATGGAATACCTCGCGCGCTGGCGCATGCTTCTGGCCGCCGACCGCCTGAAGAACTCCTCTGACGGCCTCTCCGCCATTGCCCAGTCGCTCGGCTACGAGTCCGAGAGTGCTTTCGGTAAAGCCTTCCGCCGCATTATGGGCTGCTCTCCCGGGCAGTACACGCGGACTACGACGCCGCGCGCTGTTGCTGTGAGGCATGGCGCTGAAGACCATGAGCAGGAACATGTTGTAGAAACGTGCTAAGCCCTGTCAGCAACAGTTGACAATTCCCGCTGCTGAAGGTCGCCGGAGTGCGGCCGATTTCTCGTTCGCGACCGGGAATTGCGGGTCGGCGGCCTCGGATATTGCGCCCCGGATCCCTTTGTCAACCTCTACGGCTGCATATCCCGTTCCGGAAACATGAAAACAAGTAGCACGATTCCAACGATTGTGAAATCGCGAAAGGCGGTTTCCTCGCCGTTCCACGCGTGCGACTGCCACATGAGAAACCATTCCCCGCCAACTGAGATGAACGCCACCAGCCACATGAGGAGCGATAGCGTCAGCGCGATTACGGGTATTCGCTTGGCCGCTTCAAAGTTCATGAACGGACGCCGGATGGCGCGTGATAGCGCCACGCAGCCCCACCACAGCAATATTGCCGTCACGATCTCCCACACAATAATGGCGATGTAAAATGAATGGCCGGCGGCCGACGACGTGAAGGCCCGCCACATCCCATGGTTCCCGGGAAAGGTTGTGTCCATCATGAGGACGTGGCGGACAAGCTGGTAATTCGAGTTGAAATCAGTCAGATTGTTGAACACGACGAGCGAGTAGAAAACAGCGACTCCTGCAAGGAGCAACAGCTTCGCAGTGCGTGTGATCACTTTGCTGTCTCCTGGGGTTGGAACGGAAGCCGGATCGTCTTGGTTCAGGCTAACTTGGAGTCCTGAACGATTCAACGAAGAACTTCATTCCAAACGTCGGCAATCCGGGAGTAACCCATCGCCAGGGAAGCCAGTATGCATAACGAAGTGCCTAAAAAGCGGGGCTATAGGTAAGGTTCGCTATGTTTCGGGCATAACCTGTTCGCCCGTCAGTAGGCGTCAAATCGCCAACTCGCCTTTTCGAGCGGGCGCGGTTCTAGAAACGTGCTAAGCCCTGAAGTCGCCACTTGAGGTCAATCGCTACGTCTTACGGATCAACAGTCACAGCCGCGAACGTGGAAGGAGCCTTTGTCCCGCGCTGACAAAGTGGCTGTTAACGGCGTCAAATATACGAAGTGTAAGGAGCGCGGGCACCGATGAATCTGCGAATCATGGGTGTGACAGCGGGGTCGGTTTTGCTGAGCATATGTTGTTTGGAGCCCGGCGTTGACGCCACTGGCCGAGCCTCTGGCAGCATCGTTACCACTGGACCGATGACGGTGGCACGTTTCGATCATGCCGCGGTCCTTTTGCCTACCGGCCGCGTGTTGATCGTGGGTGGGATCGCACGCAACGGGGTGATGCAGCCAAGCGCTGAGCTTTTTGATCCGGCAACCGGGCATTTCACGGCGACCGGGAAACCGCTAACGCAGCATGGCTGGGGCGTTACGGCGACTCTTCTTGGGAACGGACAGGTTCTTGTCGCCGGAGGCTCAACGGGGTGCGATTCGCCCTGCTATTCAGCCTCCGCCGAACTTTACGATCCGGCGAAAGGGGCGTTTACGAGCACCGGCAACATGACTGTCCCACGGGCAGAAGCTCGTGCCGTCCGTCTACGAACCGGAGATGTATTGTTTGTCGGCGGTACAGCTATTACCGAGGACAATCCCGTGCTAACGGCGGAGCTTTATCATCCATCGTCCGGGATTTTCACTGCGGTCGGTACAAGTCATCTGACAGATGCGACGCAAGTCACGTTGCTGAACGATGGCAAAGCACTTGTAGTTGGCAGCTCTGGGACTGATCTGTACGACCCACTTACAAAACATTTCACGAGCGCCGGTGCAATGACAGTTCCGCGCAGCAAATTTGGCGGCGCCTCGTTGGCGGATGGGCGTGTACTTATAGCTGGTGGACAGGCTGGGGGGCCGTGGGGAACCCGCGTCACAAGCACACAGATCTATGATCCAGGAATGGGCAGATTTTACCCAGGACCGGAATTAAACGAACAACGTTTTAAGTTATCCAAAGCGGTGGTATCGCTCAGGAACGGCCGCGTGTTGATTGCAGGCGGAGCTGAAAGACCAGAGATCTATGATCCGAAATCACGCGCATTCATTCCGGTGGGGGGTGCCACTCTTGATGGGTTCTGCTTTTCCACGGCCACACTTTTGAACGATGGCAGAGTCCTGCTCGCCGGAGGATATGCTAAGCCCGGGGGCGCGGGAGTCAACCACGCGTGGCTTTACCAACCATGACCACTAATCGTCCGCTGATGATATCGGCCGATTTGAGTGGTTCGATTCATTCTTCAGATTGAATGCCGGATCGCCCGTTTGCAAACGGGAAGTTGAGCGAAACTCTTCTCAGTTGTTGCGTAATCGCTAATGCACTCATTGAGCTCCCGCAGCAGAGGGAAGTGTATGCACAAACCTACACCCTGCAGCGGACGCCGTGCGCTGCAGCCAGCGCCCCGCCTTGACGCGACACCCGCCTTCCCTTAGCCTCAAACCATGATCTTCTCCTCTGGCGGACGAATGCCTATGGCCATGCGCACCCTGGCTGGTGTGCAGTTTGCGCCTGGACTCTGAGTTCTCCGCTCCAGATGCGAACCAACCGGCCAGGGAAAAGCCACCCTTCCTCTTCGATCTTGACCGACTGACAGCGCACTGGAGATTGCCTTGCGACCCGTTGATTTTTTCGCCTCGCCGGAGGTGACTCGTGAAGTTTGAAACCCTGCTCCTGAACTTCGATCCCGCGCCGGGCGACCGAAGCCGCCCCGCGAACACGCCGATCTATCAGACGGCCACTTTTCGTCAGGACTCCGCTACGTCGTTCGGCGATTTCGATTACACGCGCAGCGGCAATCCGACGCGCGCCGTGCTGGAAACTCAGCTTGCGCTGCTCGAATCCGGGACACGGGCATTTTGTTTCTCCACCGGCCTTGCCGCTATCACCGCGGTAACGCGGCTGCTGAAGCCGGGCGAGCAGATCCTGGCCTGCGATGACCTCTACGGCGGCACCTATCGTCTGTTCTCGCGCATTCTGGCCAACCGCGGCATCACCGTGCAGTATGTCGACTTTGCCGACGAGAGTGCGCTGAAGGCCGCCCTGACGCCGGCGGTGAAGCTGGTCTATCTGGAGTCGCCGACCAACCCGCTATTACATATCCTTGATCTCGCGCGCGTGGCCACGCTGGCGCACCAACACGGCGCGCGCGTGTGCGTGGACAACAGCACCATGTCGCCCTATTTGCAGCGGCCGCTCGAGCTGGGCTGCGATATCGTGATCCACTCGGCGACGAAGTTCCTGTGCGGCCATAGCGACGTGATGGCCGGCGCGGTGATCGTGCGGGATGCGGGGCTGGTGGACGATCTCTATCTGATCCAGAACGGCGAAGGCGGCGGCCTGGCACCCTTTGACAGCTTTCTGGTGCTGCGCGGGCTGAAGACGCTGGCGCTGCGACAGGACCGGCAACAGGCGAATGCGATTGCGGTGGCGCAATTTCTGAAGCAGCACCCGAATGTGACCGACGTTTACTTTCCGACGCTGGCGCCGCCGGAAGCGGCCGCGATCCACAAGAAGCAGGCGAGCGGTCCGGGCTCCGTGCTCAGTTTCCGTACCGGCGATGCAGAGTTGTCGCGCCGCATGGTCGAAGCATGCAAGCTGCATACCATTACCGTCAGCTTCGGCGGGGTCAACTCCACCATCAGCCTGCCCAACTACATGTCCCATGCCAGCATTCCCGCGCATCTGCGCTCGCAGAAACAGATTCCAGGCGACCTGGTGCGGATTTCGGTGGGGATTGAAGCGATCGACGACCTGACCGCCGACCTGGACCAGGCGTTCACATCCGCGCGCGGATAGCGCTCACCGCGGTAATTTTGATAGGAATTTTCGTTCCGCTGTCGTTTTTCTGCCCTCTCGTCCGACTAGTCAGTAGAGGCGAGAGCTGCGATGTGCGGATGGTCGGAAATCCGAAGGAAACTATCGTGCAGGGCGAGGGGTTTTCGTCTCGCGAATCTGGCGGAAGGCGCGCCTGGCCTGCGTGGGAAGATCCACACCGGGCTCGCGATACCAGCGCAGATGGGCCTGGTCGAAGGCGGTGCAGTAGAGCGCCGCGGCCAGGTCGCAGCGCGCCCGATCGCCGCGGTAGGCCTTTCGCTTCGCCAGTTCCTGGCTCAGGATGGGGACCCAGCGGCCCATGGCGCAGAGAAAGCGGCCGCGGAGATCCGGCTCCTCGAACATCAATCCCAGCATTTCCTTGGGCTTGCGCATGTCTTTCATCTCTTCCTGCATGACGGAAAGCATGGCGTGTTCCAGGGCAGCCAGCGGATCGCGACTCTTCGGCGCCTCGGCGAATCGTTCCGCGATGCGTTGGCCGAAGTGCTCCACACTGAAGGAGAGCAGTTCCTCCTTGGTGCGGAAATAGCGGAAGAACGTTCGCCTGGAGACGCCTGCCTTGCGGCTGATCTCCTTGATCGTGGCCCGGTCAAAGCCCACGGTGCCAAACAAGTCCCACGCCGCCTGCTCGATCTCCCTGAGAACGAACTCATGTTTCCGCTCGCGGAGCGACCCGGAATCTTGAGATTTCGTCCCTTGTTCGCCGTCGGTAGTGCGAAGCGTTTTCTGCACTGCATGCAGATTATGGCACAGGGTGCCGTTTTATGAAAAAATACAAATCCGATGAGTCCCGGACCCCGGCACCCTCATCTACTGCGCTAGATCACAGATCACTTCGCCGGCAGGACCTGCGCGCCGGCATCACAGTTCCGTATTCCGCGTCCTTGGACGCACTTTTTTCTGGGAAGGCTCCCATGACTCCAGCAAACACCTCGCCCCGCTCTTTCTGTGCGTTGAGCGAAATCTCCGATCGCGCCGCCTGCCTGCACGCGCCTGGGCTGCCCTCGGCTGCGGCACTTCTGCTGCTGGCCGGCCTGGCACTGATTGCCGGCTGCAGCAAGCCAGCCAACGGGGGCGGTCCGCCCCAGTATCCGCCGCCGGACGTGACCACCGCCGCGGTGGAGCAGAAGGACGTGCCCATCTACGGCGAGTGGGTGGCCAACCTCGACGGCTATGTCAATGCGCAGATCCAGCCCCAGGTCACCGGCTATCTAATCCGGCAAAACTATAAAGAAGGCTCCGAGGTACGCAAGGGGCAGGTCCTCTATGAGATCGATCCCCGGCCGTTCCAGGCAGCGGTCGACCAGGCGACGAGCCAGCTTGCCCAGGCAAAAGCAAACCTGCAACTGGCGCAGATCAATACAAAGCGCGATACACCGCTTGCGGAAGCGCGCGCCATTGCCCGCTCGCAACTGGACAACGATCTGCAGACCCAGGCGGCGGATGAAGCCAGCGTGAAGGCGCAGGAGGCTGCGGTCGAGACAGCCCAGCTGAACCTGGGCTGGACCAAGGTGCGCTCGCTGCTGGACGGCATCGCCGGCATCGCCGCGACGCAAGTCGGCAGCCTGGTCAAGAACGACACGGTGCTCACGACGGTCTCGCAGGTGCAGCCGATCAAGGTGTACTTCGCGATCAGCGAGCAGGAGTACCTGGCGCTCTCGAAGAAGGCGCGCGAAGGCGGAGCGGCCGATCTGTTACACGCCTCGAGCCGCGTGCCTATTGAGCTCACGCTATCGAATGGAAATGTCTACCCGAGCAAGGGCTACATCGTCTTTGTCGATCGCGAGGTGAATCCCCAGACCGGCACCATTCGCGTCGCGGCAGCCTTCCCCAACCCGCAGAGCCTGCTGCGTCCCGGACAGTACGGCAGGGTGCGTGCGCAGACCCAAATCGACCGCGGGGCACTTCTCGTTCCGCAGCGTGCCGTCACCGAGCTGCAGGGCTCTTACCAGGTCGCCATCGTTAATGGGGACAACAAGGTGCACATCCAACCGGTCGAAGTAGGACCGCAGATCGGCGCGGATTGGCTTATTACCAGTGGACTCAAACCGGGCGAGCAGGTGGTCGTGGAAGGCACGGGCAAGCTGGTGGACGGCATCCCCGTTCACCCTCATCCTGCGCAACCGGAGCAGGCAAACGCGGATCAAAGTGGCGGCCCGGGGAGCGGCGCGGATAACGCATCCGGAAAGGCCGCTGGAAAACCGGCAGCTGGCAGCGAGGGCAAATAACTATGTCCAAGTTCTTTATCAACAGGCCCATCGTGGCCATGGTGATCTCGATCATCATGGTCATCGTCGGCGTGGTGGCGATGCTGAGCCTGCCGACTTCGCAGTTCCCCAACATCGTGCCGCCCGAGGTGCTGGTGCAGGCCGTGTACCCCGGCGCGGACGCCAAGACCCTCGAGCAATCCGTAGCGACGCCGATCGAACAGCAGGTCACCGGCGTGGATCACATGAACTACATGTACTCCACGAACGCCAACAATGGCGCAATGGCGCTGACCGTTGACTTCGATATCGCGACCAATCCGGATATCGATCAGGTTCTCACGCAGCTTCGTGTAAACCAGGCCACGCCTCAGCTTCCCTCGCAGGTGAATACCTCCGGCGTCACGGTGATCAAGTCACTGGCGTCGCCGCTGATGTTCGTGATGCTCTACTCGCCCAAGGGCACCTACGACACCAACTTCCTCGTCAACTACGCCTACATCAATATGGCGGACGAGCTGACGCGCGTGCCCGGTGTGGCGCGTGTCCAGGTATTTGGCGGCCAGTATGCCATGCGGGTCTGGGTCGATCCGAATAAGCTCGCCAAGCTCGGCGTGACCGTGCCGCAGATCGTCAGCGCGATGCAGGTGCAGAACAATGTGAACCCCGCCGGACAGATCGGCGCCGAGCCGATTCCGGGCGGGCAGGAGTTCACCTACACGGTGCTCTCGCAGGGCCGCCTTACAACCCCGGAACAGTTTGGCCAGATCGTCATCCGCGCAAATCCCGACGGCTCCGTGCTGCGGCTCAAGGATGTTGCGCGCATTGAGCTCGGTGCGCAGACATACAACGTCAACGTGCGCTACAACGGCCAGATTGCGGCCGGCATGGCCATTTACCAGTTGCCTGGCTCGAACGCTGTCGCCGCAGCGGCTGCGGTCAACAAAAAGCTGGCCGAACTCCAAAAGCGATACCCTACCGATCTGGAATCGGCCATCCCGCTGGATACGACCAAGGCTGTTACCCAGGGCATACATGAGATCGTCGAGACGCTGGTGATCGCTCTCGGACTGGTCATCCTGGTTGTCTATATCTTCCTGCAGGGCTGGCGCGCCACCCTCATTCCGCTGCTGGCCGTGCCTGTCTCGCTCATCGGCACGTTCGTCGTCTTCCCGGCGCTGGGCTTTTCGATCAATACTCTGTCGCTGCTGGGGCTGGTGCTGGCCATCGGTCTGGTGGTCGATGACGCCATCGTTGTCGTAGAGGCCGTGGAGCACCATATTGAGGAGGGCATGTCGCCCAAGGAAGCCTCGATCGCTGCGATGGAGCAGGTGGCGAGCCCGGTCATCGCCATCGCGTTGATCCTGGCGGCGGTCTTCATACCCACGGCTGCGGTGCCCGGCATCACGGGGCGGCTCTATCAGCAGTTCGCGATCACCATCGCGATCTCGGTGCTCTTCTCGGCCTTCAACGCGCTGACGCTCAGCCCCGCGCTGTGCGCCCTGCTGCTCAAGCCGAAGAAGCCGACCCGCGGTCCGCTGGGCGGCTTCTTCCGGTCATTCAATAGAGCCTTTGGCCGCACCCGGGATACCTACGTCCGCACCTCCGGCTTCCTCATTCGCAAGTCGGCGTTTGCTCTGGTCTTCTTGGTGATCATCGCCGGCGCTGCGTTCTGGATTGCCCGCGGCATTCCCAATTCTTTCCTGCCCGACGAGGACCAGGGCTACCTGTATGTCGGCATGGTGCTACCCAATGCGGCATCGCTGGAGCGCACCACGGAAGCGTCCAAACATATCGAAGATGTCATTCTGAAGACGCCCGGCGTGCAGAGCATCGTGAGCGTCAACGGTTTCAGCCTGCTCAGCTTTACGCAGAGCACCTACACCGCCTTCTACTTCGTGACTCTGAAGCCTTGGGATCAGCGCAAGAACAAAGACGAACAGTACATAGCCATCCAGCAGCACGTAGCTCAGGCGCTGGGCGGTATACGCGAAGGCATCGCGTTCTCTTTCCCGCCGCCTGCGATTCCGGGTGTCGGCACGTCAGGTGGCGTCTCTGCGGTGCTTGAAGACCGCTCCGGCGGATCGCAGCAGAATCTCACCGACAACGTGAACAAGTTCATGGCCGCGCTGCGCAAGCGGCCGGAGATCGCGAACGTCATCACGACCTACGTTCCTAACGTGCCGCAGATTTACGTCGACGTCGACCGGGCCAAGGCGATTCAGGAGGGCGTCAGCCTCGCTGATGTCTACGAAACGCTGCAGACCTTCATGGGCGGCAACCTCGTGAATTACTTCAATCGCTTCGGACGCCAGTGGCAGACGTACATCGAAGCGGAAGGCACATCGCGCACAAACATCAGCGATATCGGTCAGTTTTATGTGCAGAACGCCTCCGGCAATTCCATCCCGCTGTCTGCTCTTACCAGCATCAAGCGCATTACCGGGCCCGAGTTCACCATGCGCTACAACGAATATGAGGCTGCACAGTTAATCGCCACTGCGAAACCCGGCTACAGCTCTGCTCAAGCAACGGATGCCTTTGAAGAGGTGTTTCGGGAGACGATGCCATCGGAGATGGCGCTTGACTACCAGGGCATGACCTTCCAGGAACAGAAGGCTGCGCAGGGCGTCTCCTCGTCGGCCATCTTCGCCGTCTGCCTAGTGTTCGTTTTCCTTATCCTCGCGGCGCAGTACGAGAGCTGGTCGCTGCCCTTTAGCGTTCTGCTCAGCACGCCGATCGCGGTCTTCGGCGGCTTCCTAGCACTCTCCATGCGAAGCCTCGAAAACAACGTCTACGCGCAGATCGGCCTTGTCATGCTCATCGGCCTGTCCGCCAAAAACGCCATTCTGATCGTGGAATTTGCGCGCAGCGAATACCAGAGCGGCAAGACCATCTACGATGCCGCGCTTGCCGGCGCTCAACTCCGTCTGCGTCCCATCCTGATGACGGCCTTCGCCTTCATCCTGGGCTGCATCCCGCTATGGATCGCGAGTGGCGCGGGCGGCATCTCGCGCCAGGTGCTGGGGACGGTCGTGATTGGCGGCATGCTGGCATCGACACTCATCGCGATCTTTATCGTACCGGTGACCTTCGCGGTGGTCGAACAACTGACACATCGCTTCGCCACCAGGGGCGCCCGCAAGGAGACGCGCGAACCCGTCATTTCCGGAGATGGCCTATGAGAAAGCAAAGCATCGCCATCACGCTGAGCGCGGCAACGCTTCTGTTGTCGGGCTGCACGGTGGGGCCGAAATATAAGCGGCCCACCATCGACGCGCCCACCGTCTATCGCGGCGCCGAGGCGAGCGGCAACACGCAAACCAGCGAAACGCCGCATGATTTGAACGGCAATCCGTTGCCGGGGCAGTCGAATACACCGGCCTCCACGGCAGTCTCGCTTGGCGACGAGAAGTGGTGGGAGGTCTTCGGCGATCCCGAGCTGCAGAACCTGATCCGGGCTGCACTCAAGCAGAACTACGATGTGCGCATCGCCGCGGAGCGGGTCATGGAAGCGCAGGCGCAGCTCGGCGTCACGCGCTCGCAGCAGTTTCCTACACTGAACGGCAGCGGCGGATACACTGCCCAGCGCTATCCGTCTGCACAGTTTGGCGGCCTGGGCTCTTTCGTTTCGCATATCGGCCAAATTGGCACGTCGGCCTCCTGGAATCTCGACTTCTGGGGACAGTATCGCAATGCCACCAAAGCGGCCCGCGCACAACTGCTGGCCAGCAAGTGGTCGCAACGTGAGGTGATGGACACGCTCATCCTCAATGTGGCGACCGGCTACTTCGAGTTGCGCACTCTCGATCTTGAGCTTGAGATCGCCAAGCGCACGCTCGCCTCCCGGCAGGAGTCGCTGCAACTGACGCAGACGCTCGAATCAGGCGGAGGCACCAGCATGCTCGATGTGCGCCAGGCGGAGGAACTGGTGAGGACGGCGGCAGCACAGATTCCGGATTTAGAGCGACAGATCACCCAGGAAGAGAATGCCCTGCAGACACTGCTGGGCCAGAACCCCGGCGCCATCGCGCGCGGCCTGCCCATCGATCAGCAACCGCGTATGCCGGTCGTTCCTGCCGGACTTCCCTCTTCGCTGATCGAGCGGCGGCCTGACATCCGCCAGGCCGAAGAGCAATTGATCGCGGCGAATGCCCAGATCGGCGTGGCCAAGGCGCAGTATTTTCCGGCCATCTCTCTGACCGGGCAGGTAGGCACGGCCAGCAACGCGCTGAACACGCTTTTTCACGATTCCTCATTCGCATATAGCTACGGTACAGCGATAACGGAGCCCATCTTCGACGCCGGACGTATTCGGGGCAATGTTCACCTGACCGAGGCGCAAGAACGCGAAGCGCTTCTGACCTATAAGAAGACGATCGCGCAGTCCTTCCAGGACGTGTCTAATGCGCTGGTTGCTTACCAGAAATATCGCGAGTTCCGGGAACAGCAGGAGCTGCTGGTCACCGCATCGCGCGATGCCGTCAACCTCTCCAACATGCGCTACAAGGGCGGTTACTCCAGCTATCTGGATGTGCTCACCAACCAGACGACGCTCTTCTCCGGTGAGCTCACGCTGGCCTCCGCGCGGGAGGAAGAGATGCTCTCGCTGGTGCAGCTCTATAACGCTCTGGGCGGCGGCTGGCAGCAATAAGTAACAGGTCTTGTTTCATGGTGAAGGATATGCACCTGAACCGGGGCAAATAGATTTCAGGCGATATCTGAAAGGCCGTCTTCGGACGGCCTTTTTTCTTCGCACCATTCCCATCTTGGAACAACTTGTTCTCGCAATCGTGCCACTTTCGTTGCACATTTGCCCTGTGACTCCCGCTTTGTGCGTCTGACTTGCACTTTCGTGGCACAAGAAGCGGGACAATACCTTGCCATAATGTCCACACTGCGAGCGGCAATCTTACAAACACTCATCGACTCGCAAACCGGGCCCACACACAGGCAGCAAGGCCTAGCGTGCGGGCATTTACTTTCTCCCGACCACCGGCAATGGTCAACAGCCGCGGTGGAGATGGATGGCAGGATGGCTATGGTCCGCAACTTCTCTGTACTCGCCCAAGTGTCCACCGCATTTTCACTGGTTGGCGCAGGACTTCTCGGTCTCGGCAGCGCAACCGCCCACGCACAAGCAACGCCGCGCGTCACCGGACCGGTGAACGAGTCGGCGCTGGTTTCGCTTCCCGGCGGAGTGCATCCGTGGGCACGTGCGCAGTTCGATCGCGGCGCTGCTCCGGCAAGCCTGAACGGACACCTGCTGATGGTGCTGAAGCGCTCGCCCGAGCAGGAAACAGCACTGCAGACCTTCCTCGCCTCGCAACAGGACCCACACTCGCCGAACTATCACAAGTGGCTTACGCCGGTAGATTTCGGCAAGCGCTTCGGCGTTGCTGATTCCGACGTGCAGAGCGTATCCAGCTATCTGTCCTCGCAAGGGATGAGAGTGGGCCGAGTCTATGGCAGCCACATGGCCATTGAGGTGGAAGCCACCGCCGGCCAGATCCACTCCGCCTTTCAGACCGAGATCCATGCCTACGCCGTCGGCGGCAAGACTTACTACGCGAACAACTCGAACCCGAAGATTCCTTCCGCGCTAAGCCAAGTTGTCGCCGGCGTCACTTCGCTGAACAGCTTCCACGTTGAAGGCGGTTCGGGCGCAGGCACCCAGGCCACCCTTGACCCCACGACACACACCCTGAAGCCGCTCTACACAATTACCGCGACGAATCCCGACACCTACGGTGTCTCTCCGGCGGACCTCGATGTCATCTATGGCATCCCAGCGAGCACAGCCCAGGGCCTCGGCGGCCAGAACGTAAACGTCGGCATCGTGGGCGACTCCGACATCAACGTGGCCTACGTCAACAATTACCGCAGCATCTTTGGGCTTCCCGCCAAGACGCCCACCATCGTGGTGGACGGCAACGATCCCGGCGTCAATGATGACGCGTATATCGCTTATAAGCAGATCGAGCTGGTAAGTGCGGTCGCCCCCAACGCAAACATTTACTACTACACCTCAGCGTCCACCGATTATGACTTCGGCATCTACTTCGCGCTGATACGCGCGGTAGAAGACAACCAGGTGCAGGTGCTGCTGAACGGCTTCCAGGAATGTGAAACCGCGATCGGAAGCAACGCCATGGCTCTGGTCAACAGCGTGGCGGAGGAGGCCGCGGCGCAGGGCATCACCTTCGTGGCCGCAGCCGGCAACTCCGGCGCCGCAGGATGCGCCGTCCCAGGCACCTCGGGGAGCATAGCCAACCCAACAAGTGCGGTCAACGGATTTGCCAGCTCGCCATATCTGACAGCGGTGGGCGGCACTGACTTCTACTACACCGGCTCGATGAGCAGTTACTGGAATACCACCAACGGCGCCGGGTATCTGTCGGTGAACACGAACCCAGTCATAAACAACCCGCCGAGAAATTATGTTGTTGGTTTGTTTAAGACCGGTGCATTCCAGGAGCAGGTGTGGAACGATAGCTACTCGGGCAACGGAAATTCCAATGCGGTGAACGGCACATCGGTACAGCTGGCCAGCGGCGGCGGCCCGAGCACGGCAGGATCGGTTATTCAGCCGAGCGGAACAGTGGTTCCCCAACCGCAGCCGTGGTATCAAATCGGCAAGGTCAACGGGATCAGCAGCACGGCGCGCATCGTTCCGGATGTCTCGTTTTTTGCCGGAAGCGGCGCCAACGACTCCGAGGGCTACAACAACACTGCCTATATGTTCTGCTTGAAGTCTTCGGACTGCCAGTCCACGGGGACTGTGCAGTTCACCTATTCAGGCGGAACAGAGGCATCCAGCGCTGTCTTTGCCGGCGCGGTCGCGCTTGCCGTAGAGCAATATAATTCCGGTTCGCGTTTCGGACTCGGCAACGTCAACCCGACTCTTTATTCGATCTTTGGCTCGATCGTCCATCATGACATCACCCTGGGCACCAACGAGCTGGCCTGCAGCGGCACGAACTGCAGCGGCGGCCATATGACCAATTACGCAGCCGGAAGCGGCTACGATGCGGCCACAGGCCTGGGCAGCTTCAATATAACGAGCTTCGTCACCGGCTACACGCCTCCCAACACAACATCGAGCTCAGTCAGCTTGACCGTTACCGACGCCTTTGGCAACGCTCTTCCGACGTGTGTGGTGAACGGCGTCACATCGCACTGCATCACCCATAGCACCTGGGTGAAGTTCACGGTTTCCACAACACCTTCCGCAGCGACTGGCGACGTCGCCATCTTCACCAGCAGCCCGCTGCAGGCTGAGTCGTCCGTAGAAACGCTGACCTTAAGCAGCGGCACAGCGAACGATACCTGGAACCTGCTGCCCGGCGGCACCTACAACATCTATGCCCGCTATGCAGGAGACGCGACCTACGCTCCGAGCCTGGCCTCGACGCCCTATTCCATCACCGTCACGCCAGAAAATTGCCAGATGGTGTTGTACGGTCACAACGTCAACGTGGGCAGCTCAACCAGCATCAACTATGGAACGCCGGTCAGCATTACGGTTGAGCCATACTCTTCCGCCACCACCAACAACGTCGGCATCCCTTCGGGCTCCATCAATGTCAGCGACAACGGGCTGTCAAACATCATCACTACACTGCCGCTCAATTCTCAAGGCGCGGCAACATTTAGCTCCAACCTGCTGGCATTCGGTTCTCATTCCATCGTTCTTACCTATCCGGGAAACGCCAGCTTTAACGCCTGCTCCACCGGAGCCTTCCTCGCCAACATCACACAGGCTGCCACAACGACCACACTGCTCGCACCTGAGGACGATCCAGGGAACGGCGGGACCACCGCCACGCTGGGTATCACGGCGGTTGTGCAATCGGCGACGCTGCCCAGCAACGGAACCTCACCTACCGGAAAGGTTACGTTCTCCACCAATCCTGTACAGACTGCGACCCTCATCCCCGGCTTCGACCCAAACGGCAATGCGATCGCAACTGCCAGCATTACGGTGAGTACGAACCAGATTCCGTCGAACAACACCATCAGCGCAACCTACATCCCTGCGGCAAACGCGAACTATACCGGCTCCAGCTCTGGTCCGGTCACCTTCCAACCCAGCAGCGCACTTCTGAATTCCAACACCAAAACGACCTTCACGATCACGGATAACTATGCGACCTATCCGGCAACCGGTTCCTATCCCGTCGACAGCAACGGCAACCCCCAGCCCGCACCCAGCTTTCCTGCTCTCGATTCGATCACGCTCAACATGAAGGTCAGGGCGCTGAACCCTGAAAATGCAGTGTTCCTGGTCTATGCCAACGGCGTTCTGCTCACGCCGGCTACCTGGTCGGGCGGCTATCTGGTAAGTGGCGGCGTTCCTATAAGCACCAACGGCACCGCGACCTTTACCATTCCGCAGCAGAATGGGTATCTCGCAGTGCCCTCCGGCCAGGTACAGTTCACCGTACTCTACGACGGGTGGATATTTCTGGACGGCACCTACCAGTCGAATCCCTCCTCCGCAAACCAAATCGTGAACATCATCGACGATCGCACCAGCGCCGACTTCTCGCTGCAGTCGGACACAACCGTCAATCAGTCGGCTCCGCTGGTCTCCACGGGAGCGACTGTGGCGACCTATAACCTGCGGCTCACTTCGATTTATAATTTCGTGAGCGCCTATAGCACGACGCCAATCAACCTAAGCTGCAGCGTCGTCGGCTACAGCCTGGCAGGCGTTCGCTCGGCGGTCCCCGCCGGCCTGGGTTGCGGCTTCAATGCAGGGCCTCCCGTCTCCGGCGCAACAACGAGCGTACAGTTCTCCACCAGCAATACTGGCTTCATCACCCAGCCGTTGTATGTTGGTGCAGCCAGCAATTACTACATCGCCAGCAACACAACGCCCGCGGTACCTGCAAGCCGCTGGTGGATGGCTACCGGCGGCACGACGCTGGCCTGCATCTTCCTGCTCGGCTTGCCTGCACGACGACGCAAATGGCAATCGCTGCTGGGCGCCTGCGTGCTCGTAATCGTCGGTTTCGGCATGACGGGTTGCGGCACCACCTGGTCCAATTCCAATGGAACCGCGCAACAGGGCCAGAACGGCCTGAACGGCGGCTCGGGCGGCAGCGAGGGAACCCCACCCAGCGGCACGCCAGTCCCGGCCGGCACCTACACCGTGCTCGTGACGGCAACCACAACGGCGAACACAGTCATCACCCATACGCTGCCGGTTCAGGTACTGGTCGGCACAACCAACTAACTCAACTCGCATTCCAGCCAGAGGCCACACTCACCCGAATGTGGCCTCCTTGCTTTTGCAGCGTATTTTCTATTGGGAGCGGCGCAGCGTGACAAACGAGCGCCCTTCATAGAACCGGTAGGTCTCGGGCGTAGCCGTGTCCAGTACCTCAAGCGGCGTCGGGCGACGCAGCTCGGCATCGTGATGGCTTGCGACATTCAGCAGATCGTGCGCGCCCAGATCCATCACGACAAAACGGTCATTCTGGATGAAGCCGACACCGTACGCTCCAGGGATGAGCTTCTGTGCCGCAGCGCCGTCGCCGACCTGCAAGGGCACCTCGGTGATCAGATAGGCCTGATATTTCTGCTGAATGCCGCTGGAATAGCCCGAGGTATCCACCAGCGCCATGATGGTGAACATCCCGTCCGCGTATCGGATACCGCCGCTGTTGCGCATCTGTACGGTCGCGCTCTGGCCCCGGAAGAAGACCTGCGCCGGCATCAGATTGGCCAGGTCATCAGGCTTCAGAACGCGGGCGGGTTTCGATGTGGGTGTGCTCCCCTGCTGCGCCGAGATGCGCGGCGTCAGGGTGCCTGCAGCAATCGCGAACATGGCCGCCAACGCCATGCGGCGCGCGGTTCTCATCTTGCTCATGGCGACCAGCTTAATTCCCGGAACCGTAATTATCCATGCGGATAGGTCAACAAAGTCGGCAGGTAGCATCCTATGGGTGATATTCGGGCAGGAGTCTCTGACTGCTGAGATGCCCTCTCCGCATCCACGAAACCAAGGAACACCATGCCGATCCGCGTTACCGGAAAAAATCTATCCCGCGAAGCCGAGACGACAGCTGGAGCTGCGCAGGTACAGCAGGAGCTGGAGCGCCCGACCGCGATCCAGATTTATGCCCAGGTGGCAAAGAACGCGCGGCAGGAGCTGCGGCGTCCGGCGCGCAGCCTCGCGATCTCGGGCCTTGCCGGCGGTATCACCATGGGACTCACCGGACTTGCGACCGCGATTGCGCGCGCTGAGCTGGGCACGGGCGGATTCGGCCACTTCGTCTCCACCCTGCTCTACCCCATCGGTTTCATCGCTGTCATTCTCGGCCGCGCGCAGCTCTTTACCGAAAATACCCTCTACCCGGTGGCGCTGGTGCTGAGCGAACGCCGCCACTACTGGGCAACTCTCCGGCTCTGGACCATCGTGCTCGTCTTCAACTGCCTAGGCACGCTCGCGTTTGCCGCGCTGGCCGTTCGCACAGATGCGCTGCAGCCAAGGTACGTAGACAGCCTGGCGACGATCGGCGTCGAGATAGCGAGCCACTCGCTTTCCGGGATCTTCTGGAGCGCCATCATCGGCGGATGGATCATCGCGCTGGTTGCATGGCTGGTAAGCGCCAGTCACTCCATCAGCGGGTCCATGCTGCTCATCTGGCTGCTGGCCTTTGTCGTTGGTCTTGGCCACTTTGCCCACTGCATCGCCAGCAGCGGCGAGGTGCTCTCCGCCGTGTTGCACCATCAGTTGCCCGCGATGAGCTATTTCCGCTGGCTGTGGCCGGCCGTGCTGGGGAATATCGTGGGCGGCGTCGGGCTGGTAACGCTGCTCGAATACGGCCAGACGGCGGAAGAGTGATTTCAGCGCTGGGAAGGCCGGCTCAGTTTTCGCAGCGCTGCTTCCCGCGTTGTCAGAAAGCGTGTCGGCGGATCGGACATCACCGAGTGTTCTACTGCCCGCTTGTAGCCTCCGGTCCATATCGTGTACATCACGGCCAGCGCGCAGCCCACGCCAAGGGCGAAGCCGAAGAAGTAGCCGATCATGATGTTCCAGAATTCACCTGCCATCGGCCGTTCCTCCCTTTACAGCGCACGGTACATCACCAGCGCATCCACGTAGCCAAGCGCCGGATGCAGGAACGCGCCCGACAGGTGTCCGACAGTATCAAAGCCGAGCGATGTCCACAACCGTACGGCGCGCTCGTTGGTACTGACGACGAAGTTGAACTGCATCGCGCGGAATCCTCGCTGTCGCGCCACATCGAGCGAGTGAAGACACATGGCACGCGCTATACCCCTTCCCATCGCATGTTGCGCCGTCATGTAGCCGCAATTGGCTACGTGCGCTCCGCCGCCTTGCTGGTTGGCGCTGAGATAGTACGTGCCGAGAATCGTGCCGTCTGCCTCTGCGACAAATGCTTCATGGCCTGGTGAGAACCAGTAAGCCAGCGCTTCGCTGCGCGTCATCTCGCGCGGCAACGTATAGGTCTCACCCGCGCGCACTACCGGCTCGATGATCGCCCAGATGGCGTCGCTGTCGTGTCGCGTGACTGCGCGGATCAACATGCGATACTCCTCAGACTGCAAAGGCAGCAATGCCTCGCCCAAATTGAGGACGAGGCATGCCGCGCTTGAAGATATCGAGCGTTACAGCTGGTTCATCTTCTGCAGGAACTCCGCGTTGTTGCGCGTCTTGAACTGCCGGTCGACCAGCAGTTCCATTGCCTCAACAGGCGAGAGCGGATTGAGCACCTTGCGCAGAATCCAGATACGCTGCAGGTCTTCCTTGGGGATGAGCAGCTCTTCCTTGCGGGTGCCGGAGCGCTGGATGTCGATTGCCGGGAAGACGCGCTTGTCCACCAGCTTGCGGTCCAGGATCACTTCCATGTTGCCGGTGCCCTTGAACTCTTCGAAGATCACTTCGTCCATGCGCGAGCCGGTATCGACGAGCGCGGTCGCGATGATGGTGAGCGAGCCACCTTCCTCGATGTTGCGGGCAGCGCCGAAGAAGCGCTTGGGCCGCTGCAGCGCGTTTGAATCGACACCGCCTGACAGCACCTTGCCCGAGGGCGGCACGATGGTGTTGTAAGCGCGCGCGAGACGCGTGATGGAATCCAGCAGGATGACGACATCGCGCTTGTGCTCGACCAGGCGCTTCGCCTTTTCAATCACCATCTCCGCTACCTGCACGTGGCGGGCGGCGGGCTCGTCAAAGGTAGAGCTGATGACCTCGCCCTTCACGGAGCGCTGCATGTCCGTGACCTCTTCCGGGCGCTCGTCGATCAGCAGCACGATCAGCACAACTTCCGGATGATTAGTGGTGATGGAGTTGGCGATCGACTGCAGCAACATGGTCTTGCCGGTGCGCGGCGGGGCGACGATGAGACCGCGCTGCCCTTTACCGACGGGCGTCAGCAGGTCCATGACGCGGCCGCTGGTGTTCTCATGCACCGTCTCCATGCGGATGCGCTCTTCCGGATAGAGCGGAGTCAGATTGTCAAAGAGGATCTTGTTGCGGGTCTCTTCCGGCGATTCGAAGTTGATGGCTTCGATCTTCACCAGCGCGAAGTACTTCTCGCCTTCGTGCGGCGGGCGGACATTTCCGCTGATCGTATCGCCGGTCTTCAGATCGAACTTGCGGATCTGCGATGGCGAAACATAGATGTCATCCGGGCCGGGCAGATAGTTGTAGTCGGGAGAGCGGAGAAAACCATAGCCGTCAGGCAGAATTTCGAGCACGCCCTCGGCAAAGATGTGGCCTTCTTTTTCGCTTTGCGCCTGAAGGATCTTGAAGATCAGGTCCTGCTTGCGAAGCCCGCTGGCTCCGGGAATTTCCAGGCTGCGCGCGATACGGCTCAGCTCTGTGATGTTTTTTTCTTTCAGTTCTGCGATAGTCACAATTCACCTGCGGTGGGAAGTTTAGGAGGGGAAATCGATGGAAGGAAGGGTGTGGTTCAGGAAGGATTCTATTGTAACGGTTGGACAACTCGCCGCAGCGAGCGGCCGCGCTGAATACCGTATTCACAAGTACTATAAGTGATCCGCATCTGTGCGGAGCAGCTTTTCTTCCACCCCGACGACGAAGACCTGTCGCCGGCGAACTGGTTTAGCGGAAAAGCTGCGTCCAGAGTTCTTTCAATGCTGAGATCCTTTGTGAAAAACGGTTTACGCTGCGCGGCGCTGCTGCGAAACCTGCTCGGGCGCCACGTTCATCTCGTGGCCGTTCGAAGCCATGGGGCTTGTCTGATGAAAGCGGACCAGCACTTCGTTCGTGGTGTCCTGCAGACGGGTGTTCGGCTTGTGAAGCTTCCGGGTGGCCTTCGAGGCCAACTGACAAAGCTGGTAGCGATTCGAAATGTGGGTGAGTGCCCCATAGATCAGATCGGAACGCATGAAATATCCTCTCATTCCCTGACGGTCTTGGCGCGGTCCCCCATGAGTACATCCATTGGACGCCGGCGCCTCAGTCTTTAGTTGTTTTTCTTAACTGCTAATGACGCAGAATCTTGCGAAAAAGATGCAGAAATGCGCCACACATGACAGCCTTTGCTTTCCTCGACTTGCAATGCTCGGATTGGCAACTCGACGTCCGGAGCCGCACACCTGGATCACCGGAAATCAAAGCGCCCAGTGCAGGGGTGAGAAACCTTTGTCGCGGGTGATAAAAGGAACGGAACCACCCTGGCAGGTTCGACATTATCGTTAACTCCGACCAAGGTCAACACTTTTTTCATAGGTTGTGAAAACAACTATCCACATATTCGTAAGAAATCAGTAAGTTTCTTGTTTTCTGTCACTTGTAGGAACCACAAGTGGCGTTGCAACATGAATACGGGGCAGAGCACGACCGCACAACCTTAATTTATCCTGAAAACCATATGGGCCTGGGCCGGTGGGAATTTCAGCTCCAGTAGTTGCGATCCAGTGTCCTGTACTGGATCGCTTCAGCGAGATGCTGCACGGTGAGCGTGGCCGCCCCCTCCAGGTCCGCGATCGTTCGCGCCACCTTTAGAATGCGATCGTGGGCGCGCGCGCTCAGCCCCTGCTGCTGCATTGCCCGCTCCAGCAGCCGGTCCGCTTCGGCCGGCAACTCGCACCACTGGCGGATTTGCCGCGTGGTCATCTGCGCGTTGGAGTAGATTCGCTCTGCCCCGAACCGCTCATGCTGCCGGACGCGAGCGGCCAGCACGCGCGCTCGAATCTCCGCCGATCCCTCATTCGCCTGCCCGGCGCGCAGCTCGCGATACTGCACCGCCGGCACCTCTATATGGATATCGATGCGGTCCAGCAACGGTCCGGAGACGCGCGACACATATCGTTGCATCATCGGCGGCGTGCACTGGCATTCCCGGCTCTTGTCGTTGAAGTAGCCGCACGGACACGGATTCATCGCCGCCGCCAGCATGAAGCGCGCGGGAAAATTCAGCGACATGGATGCGCGCGCAATCGTGACCGTGCCGTCTTCGAGCGGCTGCCGCATCACCTCCAGCACGTTTCGCGGAAACTCCGGCAGCTCATCCAGAAACAGCACGCCATTGTGCGCCAGCGAGACCTCGCCCGGCCGCGGCACTGCGCCGCCGCCGATGAGGCCCGCGTCTGAAATCGTATGGTGCGGCGAACGGAATGGCCGCTGCGTCACCAGGCCGCAATCCGAATCCAGCACACCAGCGACGGAATGGATCTTCGTCGTCTCCAGCGCCTCGGCAAAGCTCAGCGGCGCCAGGATCGACGGAAGTCGCTTGGCAAGCATCGTCTTGCCCGAACCGGGCGGCCCGATCATGAGGATGTTGTGCCCGCCGGCGGCCGAGATCTCGAGCGCGCGCTTCGCGACGGTCTGCCCGCGCACGTCCTTGAAGTCGAATGGGTAATGCTGCAGCGCGTCCAGCATCTGACTTGAATTCACGCGATAGGGCTGCACCTGGATGCCGCCATTCACCGCCGCGTTCAGCAGCTCGCGCGCCTGCGGCAGCGACTCCACCGGATACACATTCAGTCCCTCGACAACAGCGGCCTCCGGCGCATTCACCGCCGGGACGATCAGGTTGGCGATGCCGCGCTGCTTCGCGGCTACTGCAATCGGCAACATGCCGGGCACGCCCCGCACGCTGCCGTCCAGACCCAGCTCGCCGACGGTAAGGAACTGGCTTAAGTCCCGGTTCAGCAGTGCGCCCTGGGCGCCCAGGATGCCGATCGCGATCGGCAGATCGAAGCCGGAGCCTTCCTTCTTCAGATCGGCAGGCGCCAGATTGATGGTGATGTGGGTCGGCGGAAGAGAAAATCCGGAGTTGCGGATTGCAGCCCGAACGCGATCACGGCTCTCGCGCACCGCAGCGTCGGGCAGTCCGACCGTCGAGAAGCGCTCCTGCGCTTCCTGAATGCCGGAGAAGTCCACCTCAACATCAATGATGTGCGCATCGATGCCGTACACAGCAGCACTCAGCGCCTTGAAGAGCATCCCGTGGCCCGTCCGTTCTCCCTGGAAAAGGTGAGTATAACCAGTGACTTGCGGGCGAAGGCAGGCCACAAAGGTTGCAGAGAGCAGCAAGTCAGCAAGCTGGCGACGCCGCTGCTACCATAGCCAGTCGTGAAAACCTCGCTGTTTGATCTCTACAAAATCGGCATCGGGCCCTCCAGTTCACACACCATGGGCCCGATGCGCGCCGCTCGCACCTTTCTGCTGGCGCTGGATGCGCGCCATCTTCTCCCACCCACTGCCGAAGTCCGCGTGGATCTCTACGGCTCGCTCGCCCTTACGGGCAAAGGCCACGGCACCGATCGCGCCGTCATGCTTGGTCTGCTCGGCGAAGAGGCCGCCACGCTCGATCCGGATACCATCGACAGCAAGCTCGAAGCCATCCGGCTCTCCGCCACCATCCCGCTGCTTGGCCGCCAAGTCATTCCCTTCCGCGAGGCGCAGCACATCGTCTTCCATTGCGACCAGATGATGCCCCCGGGTGCCGAGACCAAGCATCCCAACGGCATCCGCTTCACCGCATCCGATGTGACCGGCGCGCCGCTCTTCACGGCTACTTACTTCTCCATCGGAGGGGGCTTCATTGTCGAAGACGGAGCTGACGTAAACACGACGCCGATGATGACGACCAGCTCTCTTCCCTACGCCTTCTCGAGCGCGGCCGAGCTGCTAGAGATGGCGAAGCGCGACAACCTGCGCATCGACGAAGTGATGATGCGCAACGAATGTGCCCGACGCGGTAACATACCGGATGCAGCCGAATCCGTGAAGCGTGACATCCTGCGCATCTGGGGGGCCATGCAAAGCTGTGTGGCGCGCGGACTTGCGACGGATGGCATTCTGCCCGGCGGCCTGCGCGTGCGCCGCCGGGCAAAACGCCTCGCGGCACGCTTGCAGCAGCAGGACGCAACAGGCAAAGGCGCCCGCGACCCGCTCGCGCCGCTCGACTGGGTCACCATCTACGCCATGGCGGTGAACGAAGAGAACGCCGCCGGCAGCCGCGTTGTCACCGCTCCGACCAACGGCGCCGCAGGAGTCATCCCCGCCGTCGCCCACTACTACCGCAACTACATTGCCGGCGCGGATGAGGCGGGCATCCTGCGATACTTCCTCACCTCAGCGGCGATCGGAATTCTCTACAAGGAGAATGCGTCGATCTCCGGCGCGGAGGTCGGCTGCCAGGGCGAGGTGGGCGTCGCCTGCTCGATGGCCGCGGGTGGCCTGGCGGCAGCGATGGGCGGTACGAATGCCCAAGTGGAGCACGCTGCCGAGATTGGGATGGAACACAACCTCGGCATGACCTGCGACCCGATCGGCGGCCTGGTGCAGATCCCCTGCATCGAGCGCAACGCGATGGGCGCGGTCAAAGCAGTGCACGCCTGCCGCATGGCGCTGGCGGAAGAGGACGAGCATAAGGTGTCGCTTGATCAGGTGATCCGCACGATGTATGAGACGGGGTTGGATATGCAGTCGCGCTATAAGGAGACTTCGCTGGCTGGGCTGGCTTTGAATGTTATTGAGTGCTGAAGTCAGCGATCAGCGGATCACACTTTAGCTGCTTCCTCGACCTGGGCCCAGTACAGATTCCCTGGGAGAGGGCGACAAAACTCAGTAGGTAAGCGGCATTTCCCTCTCGGAAGAGGCATGGAGCTTGTGGGCACCGTCCAAGAGGTCAGTGAGTGAAGCACCAATGCTCCACCGGGTCGGGCTGTTGATCATCATTCCAATCTGCGGGGGCCCTTTACGATCAAGTACTGCATTGAAATAGCCGTCCCAGACCCTTTGGCTTTGAGGGCTTCTGCGATACTCATGCAATCGGTCGTCATCGTACAGCCATCTTGTCGGAAACATCGGTACAACGAAGTTAAACAACTGCCTACGCTTTTCCAAGACGACGTTCACCCGCTCGATAATGGACTCGCGGATTGTCAGGTAAACATCACGAAGCTGCTTGACGCCACAATACAGCTGCTCATCTACGAAATAGTCGTCGTTCGAACCTGGACGAATCGACTTCACCGGCGTCTCTGCATTCCAGATAATCACCTCCGGCAAACCCTGACCAGTTCTGACTATCTCGTCTCCAACGAATTCACCCCGTCGAAGCCCCTCGGCGGTATTTTCAATTTCCACCGAATGAATGCACCTGCCATTCATTCAAAGAATGAGCAAGTCTGACAGCTGATGCCAAGGTTATACGCTCGTTTCCATCGATGCGTTAGATAGCGCAATGCCGAATTCCAACTGGGCCAATATCTGTCTCAAATAATCAGCTTGAGACTCTGGAATTCCCGTTCGTAGCCATTAAGATACTCGTAACTCTTAGCCACTGAGAAACATCGACCGGTCATTCAGCGATGCACCTAGCATGCTCATCCCGCTCGTGCCGCAGCCTCTGCATCCCTATCTTGCTGCAAGAGAAAAGCGGAGGCCGTCGCGGGCCTCCGCTGTACCGCAGGTGTGCAGCAGGGTTATTTGACGGTAAACGACTCCTTGACTTCCCATTTCGTGCCGGAGGTATTTACCGCGAAGAAGGTGAGCGTGTGTGCGCCCGAAGCGAACGAGAGCGAGATGTTCGCTCCGTCGGTTGTGGTTGAAGTGAACTTCTTTACGCCATCCGCCCACACCTCAAAGCGAGCGAAGGTGCCGGTGACGGCACCTGCCGCCGCGACCTGCACCGGGCTCGACACCGTCGATCCACTGGTCGGAGAGCAGACATGAACGCCGGCGCTGCCGGGCGCCGAGCAGCCGCCGCCATTGGACACCTGCAGCGAGACGGTCTTCTTTTGCAGGGTACCGTCCCAGCCGACGCCGAAGAGCGTTACCGCATGGCTGCCTACCGAGAGAGGAATGGATGTGTCCAGGAAGGAGTAGTTGGAGAAGGCGTGCGTCAACTGCTCGGCCATCTTCTTGCCATCCACCCACACCTGGGCAGTACGCATGGGCGTGGGGCCTGCTGCGCCGATGGAGAAACTCGCCGGCGTACTGGACGTGACGCCCGGCAAGCAGACATGAATTCCCTCCGCGGCACTCACCCCGCAGCCGGGGAACGAACCCGCGGTTTCATTGCTGAGCAGCACGACTGCTGTCGGACTTCCGCCGGGGTTGTAATTACCCAGGTATTGGGTGAAGACGAGATCCGGCCTGGTGCCCTGGCTGCTGCGAATGGTCGCGAGATCGAGGCCCTGATTATTGTCAGGATTCTGATAGACCACCTGTTCCGATCCGAACTTGCCGTTTCCTGTGCCCAGCTTGACGGTCAAGTTTTGCGAGCCCGTGAAGCCGCCTCCCTGGCCGGTAAATGGAGTGGCGCCGTTGTAGATCAGATCGTTGACACCATCGCCGTTCACATCGGCAACGGCGATGTTGCCGAACGGGACTTGACTGGTGGGAATGGTAAGAAAGCTCAGTGTGCGGTTGCTGTTGCCTTGAAAGACGGCGACTTCGTTGTAGTACGTGCTGGTGCCGCCCACGCCCCACTTAAAGCGGTAAGCCACCAGATCGTTGCGCCCATCGTTGTTTATGTCGCCGGCTGACGTTGACACGACATCGACGTCGCCCTGCGGGTCGGTGGTGTTGTATGGCGAACTTAGATGCCCTGCACCGTCGCCGTACCATACCTGGACCGTCGTTGGCCCGTATCCCGGCGATGTATTGACCAGCGCGATATCTGCTTTGCCGTCGCCATCGAAGTCTCCGCCCCAGGCATTGGAGCCGAACGCTCCGCTCAGGACATTGCTGATGCGCTGCCCTTTGGTAAAGGTTCCGTTACCGTTACTGATCCATATTTGCAGACTATTGCTGGTCGAGCCCTGATATAGCTCCACGATATCCGTCTTGTTGTCGTGGTTCACGTCCTCCGCCACGACGGAGCTTATAGTTTCCGTGCTGCTTCCGTCGGAGAAGGTCTTGGGGGCCTGGAACGTGCCGTCGCCGTTGCCGAGATACACTCGCGTCTGAGGAACGCCACTCACCCCGGCGGTCGCAACGTAGTCCAGCTTTCCATCCTGATTGAAATCGCCTATGGCCACCGGGACTGCAGCCATCGCGCGTGGCGGATCATAGGTTCCATCCCCATTCGAGAGATAGAGCATCGGGGTCGACCCGGAAATAACTAAATCCTCGCGTCCATCGTTGTTGAAATCGCCGTGGGCTGCGACGGCAAGAGGCGGTGTGGGATTGGGCGATTGGGCGACTTGGTGAGTTTGAAACCGTGTTTGACCTAGAGCGGCTGCTGCGAACATACAGCCGAGGAAGAGCACCGGGATAGGTGCGACCTGCGACACTGGACCTGGCATGAGATAAGCCCCTTGGCCTTGAAGGGATGAAGTTGGAGACGCGCACGACGTGCGCTCCGACTGCGGGAGGAGCGGATTTTGCTTAAGCAAAGCATTCCGTTGGCGACGATTTCCGCATTCGACGGAAATCATGAATCAACCATTTGTAGCTGATGCCGGGAGCGAATCCCTTGGATGGCCGCTGGCGGTGGACAAAAGCAAAATTGCCTGCGGGACGAGAACAAAACTACAAGCGATGTGGCAATTTCTAGCCTACGAAGAACTGCGTTCGCAGCCGTCCGAGATCCATATCGCTGCTCAGTGGTGTCATCAGGCTTCCGTCGCGCTGGTACCTATCAAACACGGCCCGCAACTCCGCAAGCATTTCGTCGTAACCGCGTTCCCCTGGCCGAGGAATTGCCGACAGCGATTCCGCGTAACCCAGCAGTGTCGGGAAGTCCACTGTCATAGCGTGATGAAGGGTTGTTTGCTGCCAGGTAGACGCATCGAGAAATCCGCGCAAACGTTCCTTGAAGTTACGAGTCGTATCTGCCTCCGCGGAATCCATGCGCCACTTGCGGAGAATCGCAGACAGCTCCTCGGATACCGGCGCGCCGCTGTCGCAATGTCCGCTGGTCGCCACCAGCACCCATCCGTCCGGCCGCAGAATCCTTGCAAACTCGCGATGCGCACGCGGCCAGTCGAACCAGTGCATCGCGCGTCCCACCGCGATCAGATCCACGGAAGCATCGGGCAGCGTGGTTGCCTCGGCGCTTCCCTGCACTACTTCGAGCGCCGAATGTTGGACTGCCAATTCGCGGCACGCCTCCAGCATCTCGGTGTTCGGTTCGACTGCGATGACGCGATGTCCGGCTTCGAGAAAGATCTCCGCCAGCATGCCGGTGCCGGCGCCGATGTCCGCAACCACGGCACCTTCGGGGAGCGCGCCGTGCTCACGCAAAAACGGAAGAATGCTTCGCGGAAAACGCGGCCGGTAGGCCAGGTACGCCTCGACGCGCCCGGAGAAGCGGTCAGTATGCTGGCCCGCGCTCAATCTGCGACCTCAGGCGGCGGAGTGCTTGGCCTGCAGGCCAAGCTCTTCGTCTGTTTCTTGTCCATCCTGGATCTTGAGCAGCTTCAGGATGGGCGAGGTCAGCATCGTCGTCACCAATGCCATCACCACCAGCATGGTGAAGAGCGTTGGCGAGAAGACGCCGACGTTATAAGCGATGTTCAGCACGATCAGTTCGACCAGGCCGCGCGTGTTCAGCAGTGCGCCCAGCGCGCCCGCGTTGCGCCATGATTGTCCAACCCACCGCGCCGCCAGTATCGCCCCGCCCATCTTGCCCGCGACCGAGCCGGCCAGCACAATGCCCGCCCAGAGCCACATGTTGGCGTTGTTCAACAGGTCGAGCCGCGTGCGCATGCCGGTCAGCGCGAAGAAGAGCGGCAGCAGGAGCACGGCGATCAGCATGTCGGTCCGCCCGCGAATCTCTTCCTGCCAGCGCGGAATGCGTGGGAAGCACACGCCGGCAAGGAACGCGCCGAAGAGCGGATGGATACCCAGCACATCGGTGGCCGCGGCAGATAGCAGCAGGCAGATGACGACGGCCCCGAGCAGCTCGAGCGACATGCCGGTCGCTTTGTAGCGCTTCGCGGCAAGATTCGCCAGCGGCCTGAACAATGCCGAGCATGAAAATCAGGTAGCCCACCAGCCCTGCCATGCGAATCCACAGGCTTCCGGAGCCGCCGTCTTTCCCCAGCAGCGCGAGCGCAAAAGCCAGCAGCAACCACGCCACCACGTCGTCCACCGCCGCGCACAGGATCGCCGTCGTCCCAAGCGATGTCGACTGAAGCCGCCGCTCCTCCAGCATGCGCGCCAGTACCGGGAACGCCGTGATGCTCATGGAAATGCCGAGAAAGAGCACGAACGGCATGCTGCCGATGCCGTGCGGCGCAAAGCGGATGCGCAAGGAGTGCGCGAGCAGCGCGGCCATGGCAAAGGGAAGGAGGATGCTCATGCCGCTGGCCAGCACGGCAGTGCTGCGCTGCTTGTAGAGCTGGGCGTAATCGAGCTCCATTCCGATAAGGAACAGATACAGGATCAGCCCCACCGTGCTCATGTTTTCAAACGCGGCGAAGGCGTGCGGGGTAAAAATATGAGCGATATGCGGGAAGTAGCGCCCCAGCACGGAGGGACCAATCAGAATTCCGCCGACAATCTCGCCAACCACGCGCGTCTGTCCAAGTTTGCGGGCCAGCCAGCCGCAAATCAGCGTGACGGTCAGCACAATCGACATCTGGAGCAGCAGTAGCGTCATGCGGCGCTTTGCCCTTTCGATTTCGAAATTCCAGAGGCAGTAATGATCAGAGCGCTTTCACTGTTGCTATGTATAGCCAGCTTCCGCGCGGAGTGGCTTTTCTTCCACTCCGCCGACGAAGACCTGTCGCCGGTGGCCCCGGACTTGATGGAAAAGCCACGCAAATGATCGCGTTCTTGCACACACCTACAGTGAAAACGCTCCAACGCTCAATCAGGCGCAGCGTGGATTCAGATGCCCACATTCTGCGCGAGGACAATGCCGCATTCCTGCCGGGAGGGGCTGCCCCTCTGGCGATTTCCTATTGTAGCCTCGGCCCGTCATAAACGGCCGGCTGCCCGGCCCGGTGCAATCGGCGGCTTGCGGCGGCCGTTTAGCGCTCTATCGCCATCGCAACAGAGTTGCCTCCGCCCAGGCACAATGCCGCAACGCCGCGATGCAGGTTGCGATGGATCAGTGCGTAGATCAGCGTGGTGAGCACGCGCGCGCCGCTGGCGCCGATGGGATGGCCCATTGCCACCGCGCCGCCATTCACATTCACGCGCGCCGCCAGCTCCGGCGCATCCAGCCCAACTTCTTTCATCACGCCCAGAGCCTGCACGGCGAAGGCCTCGTTCAGCTCGTATAAGTCGGCCTGCTCCTTCGACCAGCCTGCCTTCTTCAGCACGCGCTGGATGCCGATCACCGGCGCCAGCATCACCCACTTCGGATCGATACCGCTGGTCGCCTGCGCGCGGATGGTCACCAACGGCTTGAGCTTGAGCTCTGCCGCCTTACTCGCTGACATCACGACCAGAGCGGCGGCGCCGTCATTCACGCCGGGAGCATTGCCCGCCGTCACCGTGCCGTCTTTCTTGAATGCCGGCTTCAGCGCGCGCAGCGCCTCGAGCGATGCGTCCTCGCGCACGCTCTCGTCGCGGTCCAGCACACCGGCCGGCTCACCCTTCTTCTTTGCCGGGATCTCCACCGGCAGCATCTCGTCTTTGAATGCTCCCGACTTCTGCGCCGCCGCCGCCTTCTGGTGCGAGGCCAGCGCGTAGGCATCCTGCTGCTCGCGCGTGATGCCGTGCTTCTCCGCCACGTTCTCGCCGGTCACGCCCATGTGGTAGTCGTTGTAGATCTCCCAGAGGCCGTCGTGGATCATCGCGTCCACCACCTTCGCGTCGCCCATGCGAAAGCCATTGCGCCCCTGCGGCAGCAGGTATGGCGCATTGCTCATCGACTCCATGCCGCCTGCGACGACAATCTCCGCGTTGCCGGTCTGGATCGCCTGCGCCGCCAGCGCTACCGCTTTCAGTCCGGAGCCGCAGACTTTGTTGATGGTCATCGCACTCACGCTCGGCGGCAGGCCGCCGCCCAGCGCCGCCTGTCTTCCGGGATTCTGCCCCAGCCCGGCGGAGACGACGTTGCCCATGATGCATTCGTCGATCTGCTCGGGCGCAACACCTGCGCGGCGCACTGCTTCCCGCACAGCGAGCGCGCCCAGTTGCACTGCGCTATAGCCGGCGAGCGATCCCTGGAATTTTCCGGTGGGCGTCCGAACCGCGGAGACGATGACAACATCTTCCATTGTGAATACCTCAACTTCCCGTGGCATAGCATGCGACGTTCCCGACGCATGGCCAACGTGTGAAGATAGCAGGGACCGAAATCCAGCGGCAAACCGTGAACGCACCCAACATCAGCATCACTGCGAGCGAAGACTCCCCGCCTGGCCGGCTGCTCGCGCCGCTCTGGCATACAGGCTGTCATTCTGCTGCTGCTGCTGGGCGTCTCGGTGGTGAACGTGCTCACGCGCCACGCTGGCAACCAGTCGCGCTCGCACTACGCGCATCTATTCCCTAACGCTGGTCTGGGAATGGATTCTGCTCGCGCTGGTGCACTGGGGTTTGCTGATGCGCGGCACGCCTCTTCGTCAGTTGCTCGGCCTGCGGCGCCGCGGCGCGACGGAGCTCGGGACCGATATTGCAATCGCGCTCGGCTTCTGGTTCGGCTCGTTGATCGTGCTGGGCGCCGCCGGATATCTGCTCCGATTTACCCGCCTTCATCCGGAAGATATTCGCGGCATCGTCTCCAGGATGGCTCCGGCGTCGCCGGGTGAGCTGGCGCTTTGGTTCGCGCTCGCCATCTCCGCGGGCATCTGCGAAGAGCTGATTTTTCGCGGCTATCTGCAGCAGCAATTCAGCGCGCTCACGCGGCAGGTGTGGCTGGGCATCGCGATTTCAGCGGTGTTCTTCGGCCTCGCGCACGGGTATGAAGGCAGGAGCGGCATGCTGCTGATCGCGTTGTACGGCGCCTTCTTCGGCATACTCGCGCATCTCCGTCGCAGTCTGCGCGCGGGAATGTTCGCGCATGCGTGGCACGATTCGCTAAGCGGTCTCGTCCTCTATTTCGGCAATCATCTGCTTCATCGCATCCCACACTAGTTGCAGACGCGGCCTCACAGAGGAAGTCGCGCGCGAAAAGAAGAGAACAAAGATGTGATTTTTTTCTTGACACTCTAATGCCACCACTCTATACATTCCGTAACTGCAACAACTGCGTTGCAGCACAAGGGAGAATAGAAACCATGGCAACAAAGAAGGCAGCCAAGAAGCCGGCCAAGAAGGCGGCGAAGAAGGCAGCGAAGAAGAAGTAAGCAAGTCAACCTAAACAAGGCAACACTCGGGGGACGCAGGCAAGCGTCCCCCGAGGTGTTTTTGCGCGCCCTTCTCTGGTCTCTCAGACACGATAAAGTTGCTGCATGACGCGCCGCCGCTGGATTGCAGATACCTGGAACAACGACACCGCAGCACTCCATGGCGACCAGGCCCGGCACCTGAGCCGCGTGCTGCGCGCCCAGCCAGGCATGGAGTTTGACGTTGTCGCCGGCGGCCGCGCATGGCTCGCGCGCATCGCAGCGATCGACCGCGAGAGCGTCCAGTTCACGCTTGTCCGCGAGCTGGAGATTGCGCCCGCGCTCCCCGTCACGCTGCTTCTCAGCATCTTCAAATTCGACCGCATGGAGTGGGCCATCGAGAAAGCGGTGGAGCTGGGCGCAGGCCGCATCGTGCCCGTACTGGCGGAACGGACGGAGAAGCATCTTGCCCAGGCTGCAGACAAACGGGTCGAGCGGTGGCGTCGCATTGCGCTTGAAGCGGCCAAGCAATCCCGGCGCAGCGACCTTCCGGAGATCGCCGATCCGGCGCGGCTCCCGGAAATTCTTAGCACAGGCGAACCATCGGGGATAGCAGGAGATCCCGCAGGGCAAACCGCACCTGCGCCGCTCCGCATCCTGCTCTCCGAGGTGGAAGAGGATCAGCCGCTGTTACGCATTCTGGACAAGGAAATTGGTGCGGCCGGCCGCGAGATCCTGCTCGCCATCGGACCGGAAGGCGGATGGACGCCGCCCGAGCTTGCCCTGTTCACGGGCGCCGGATGGCACAGCGCCAGCCTGGGGCCACGCATTCTGCGCGTGGAGACCGCGGCCATCGCCGCGCTGGCGATCGTGAACGCCGCGGCCTGTCAGTAGAGCCAGGTCAGCAGCGCCGCAAAAATGATCATTCTGAGCGCAGCGAAGAATCTGCCATTCGCCCTTGCAAGCCACGAGACCGGACGTGAGCGACCAACGGAAGCGAGCCCGCAGCTCGCGCCGCAGGCGCATTTGCCCGTGCGGCAAGCACGGCCAGTACCTAGTTGAAGAGGTCTTTCATCTTGTCCAGCAGGCCGTGCGGGGCTACGCGATTCTGCACCCCGAGCGTCGTGCCCAGTTGCTGGATCGCCTCGCGCTGCGCTTTGGTCAGCTTCTTCGGCGTCTCCACCACCACCTGCACGATCAGGTCGCCGCGCCCGCGTTCATTCAGATACGGCACACCTTTGCCGCGCAGCCGGAATTCCTTCCCGCTCTGCGTGCCCTCGGGAATCTTCAGCACATGCTCACCTTCGAGCGTCTGGATTGCGATCTCCGAGCCGAGCGCAGCCTGCGGGAACGAGACGATCACCGCGAAGTGCAGATCGTGTCCCTCGCGCTCGAAGTAGGCATGGGACTTGGCTGACAGGACGATATAAAGATCGCCGGCATTCCCGCCGTAACGTCCGGCATCGCCCTCGCCCTGGTAGCGAATGCGCGTGCCGTCTTCGACGCCGGCAGGAATCTTCACCTTGACCGCGTGTTCCGTTTCCACGCGCGCTTCGCCGTGGCAGGTGCGGCACGGCTCGGTGACGACCTGGCCGGTGCCGCTGCAGATGGGGCATGTGCGCGCAATGGAGAAGAATCCCTGCTGGAAGCGCACCTGGCCGCGCCCGCCGCATTGCTGGCAGGTGCTGGGTGCCTTGCCATGCGCGGCGCCGGAGCCGCGGCACTCGCCGCAGACATCCATGCGCTTGATGGTGACGGTCGTCTCCTTGCCGAAGACGGCCTCTTCGAATTCGATGGTCAGGTCATAGCGGATGTCGCGGCCACGCTGCGCGCGCGAAGCACGCCCGCTCCGTCCGCCCGCTACGTTGAACATCTCTCCGAAAAAGTCGCCGAAGATGTCGCCCAGATCGACTCCGCCCGGAAAGCCGCCGGCTCCAGCCGCTCCGCTCACTCCCGCAACACCGTAGCGGTCGTATGCCGCACGCTTGTCGGGATCGCTCAGCACCTGGTAGGCCTCGCTCGCCTGCTTGAAGCGCTCCTCCGCTTCCGGATTATCCGGGTTGCGGTCCGGGTGATACTGCATCGCCAGTTTGCGATACGCAGTCTTCAGTTCCCCATCGCTGCATTCTCTTGAAACGCTCAGGACTTCGTAGTAATCGACGTGTGCCACGTTTGCCATTTTTCCTGTACTCAGTCTTCTGTCCAGCCTCGGCGGCGGATCACTCGCTCCGGCTTACAAGGATTTCCTCAATGCGCGACCGTTACCGCCGCGCCGTTCAAGCTTCCGACACGTTCGGGTTCGCGGAGATGCGCACCAGTGCCGGGCGCAGCAGCCTCTCCTTGATGCGGTAGCCGCGCCGGATTTCATCAATTACTTGATGATCCGGGAGGTCCGGACGTTCCACGCTTTCGAGCGCCTCGTGGAAGCGCGGATCGAAAGGCTGCCCCACCGTCTCCACCGCCGTCACGTTCAGCGAGCGCAGCACCTCGTCCATCTGCTTCGCGATCAACTCCACGCCGGTGCGCAACTGCTCCGCCGTGCCGTTCGAGTTCAGGGCCAGTCGGAAGTTGTCCAGCACCGGCAGAAACTGCTCCACCGCGTCAGCGACGGCGAAGGCCCGGTAGTCGGCACGCTCCCGCTGCTCACGCTTCCTCGCGTTGTCGAACTCTGCCTGCAGCCGGGCCAGCCGATCGATCAGGCCATCGCGCTCCGCCCGCAGCCTCTCGTATTCCTCGTGCAGGCCGGTCACGGTCTCAGCCACAGCCGTCGAAGGAGAGGCACCGCTCGCCTGTCTCCCCGCCGCGGGGGCATCGGCAGGCGCCTCGGGAAGGACATCGTTGAAGGTCTGCTTCCCCGCCTTCTGGTTTTCCTGATTCCGGTTCTCTGCTGCCTGCGTTTCGTTTGTCGTGTCTGTCGCGTTTTCAGTCATAGTCATACGTCTCTCTTGATCCCTGATTCTTGCCGGCGGCCACTGCCGGTCCGCCCGACTGTCTGTTTTGATCGCTTCCCCGCGGCCTAACTTCGCGGCGTCTGCAGGATTCGCTCCGAGAGCTGCGCGATATACGAGACCGCCTGGATGGTCTCGTTGTAGCGGATGCGGGTGGGCGCCAGCACGGCCATCGTGCCTACGCTGTCCGCACCCAGCCTCGCGCCGGTGCCGATCAACACCATATTCTCCATATCCGGAATGGTGTCTTCCAGACCCACCACCACGCGCACCGCCTGCTGCCGCGCATCCACATAGGCGCTCAGCAGCTCAATCAGCCGCTGCTTCGCTTCAAGCGCGCCCAGCAGCGCCCGCAGCCGCTCCTGATCCATGTCGCGCTGCACCAGGTTTGCCGCGCCTTCCACAAAGACCACCTGCGACGGCTGCACGCCCTCCAGCGCTCCCTTGCGAAAGAGCTCGTTCACCGATTGCATCAGCCGGTCGTACTCGCTGCGCTCCTGCTCCATGCGCTGCTCAATGTCGGCGCGGATGCGCTCAATCGACCAGCCGCGGAAATTGCCGTTCAGAAAATTCGCCGCGCCCTCCAGGTCCGACTGGTCCAGATCGTGGTCCAGATGCAACACCCGATCCAGCACCGTGCCGCCGCGCGTCACCACCACGGCCAGCACCCGCTGCGCGGTCAGCCGGGAGAAGTGGATATGCTCCAGGCACTCCGTCTCGCCTGCCGCCTCGGTCGCCACCCCGACGCCGCTCGAAATCATTGCCAGCACATGCGAGGTGCGCTCCAGGAAATGCTGCCGGCTGGTCACCCCGGCGAAACAATCGTCGATCTGCTGGCGCTTTTCCGCCGAGAGCTGCGGTGCGTTCGTGCCGCTCGCGGCGCGCGCCGCTCCGGCCAGGTGCTCCACGTAGAAGCGAAAGGCCTTCGCGGTCGGAATGCGTCCGGCCGAGGTATGCGGCTGCTCCAGCAGGCCCCCTTCGCTCAGGGTCGCCATCACGTTGCGGATGGTCGCCGAGCTCATCCCTTCCTTATCGGCATAGATCCGGGCGACGGCCTGGGACGGCACGGGTTCCCCTGTGGCGATATACATCTCCAAAATGGCCGTCAATATCAGCCGCTCCCGCGGACTGATTCGGAGCTCTGCCGCCATGACCGTGTCCCCTGCGCGGGGGCGCCCTCACCCGGCTTCGGGTAGACGCCGCCTCATTTATCGTAGCAGGTTGATCCGCCTCATCCGGGCTGGCGGAAACCGGGTTCATCGCACTATGGTGCTAACCGGAGTACTATCTGAGGCTTCCTGGATTGGGCTTTGAAACCAGGACGGTCTAGCCTGGATCAAACGTTAGATCGGTCCAATCCGTCCTCATCAGAAAGAAGGCTCTTCATGGCCAGACGTCGTTTGTGGATCACCATCGCGGCAGTCGTAGGCGGCATCATCCTGATCCTGCTTATCGCCATTCCCTTCCTCCTCAATGCAGACAACTACCGTCCGCGCATCGAGAGCGCGCTCTCTGACGCGACCGGCCGCAAGGTCACGCTCGGCCATCTCAGCTTCTCGCTCTTCACCGGCTCGCTCACCGCGGACCAGCTCAGCATTGCGGACGATCCCGCCTTCAGCCAGCAACCCTTCGTCCAGGCGAAGCAGGTCCACATCGGCATCGAGGTCGGCCCGCTGCTCTTCCATAAACAGATCCTGATTCGCGGCATCACCATCGACACGCCCAAGATCAACCTGATCCAGAACCAGGCGAACGTCTGGAACTACGCCAGCCTCGGCAACTCCAGCAAGCGCTCCAATAATGCAGAGACACAAAGCGCCATGCCGAATCTGTCGATCGGCGTGCTCGAGGTCAAAGATGGCCAGGTGACGATGACTCAGGCCGGCACCCCGCCGCGGATCGTCAGTGACGTGCAGGCGAAGATCAACGACTTCTCTCTGACCACCCCATTCACCTTCTCGCTTTCCGCATCGCTGCAGGGCAACGGCACGGTTTCGATCGACGGCAAGGGTGGCCCATTCAATCAGGCCGATGCCTCGAAGACCCCGTTCACCGCGAAGCTTAACGTCAAGCATGCCGACGTTGTCGCTGCAGGGTTCGTGCCGCCATCGGCCGGTGTGTCGGGCATCGCTGACCTGAACGCCGACATCACCTCCAACGGCCAGACGGCGCACGTGCAGGGCACGCTCGATGCAACGCAGCTCAAGCTGGCTGCCAACGGCTCCCCTGCGCCACGTCCGGTGCACGTCAACTTCACTGCGGACCAGAACCTCGCCTCGCTCTCCGGCCAGTTGCAGAACACGACGCTTTCCTTCGCCAAGGCTGTATTCAACATTGCGGGCACGTACCAGACGCAGGGAGCGAAGACGAATCTGAACGTGACCGCCGCCACCCAGGGCGCGCCGATCAACGACCTTGAAGCGTTTCTGCCCGCGCTCGGAATCCAGATGCCATCGGGCTCCAAGCTGCAGGGCGGAACGCTCACCACCAATCTGGCGGTGACCGGCACGACGGATGCGCCAGTGATCGCGGGGCCGGTGCGGCTGGACAATACCCAGCTCGCCGGCTTTGACCTTGCATCGAAGATGGGCCCGGCCGCTGCGCTCGTCGGTGCCAAGCCGGGCAGCGGCACAATGGTCCAGATGCTCAGCCTCAACCTGCGTGAGTCGGCCGGAGCGCTTCAGGCGAACAATATCCTGCTCACCGTCGCCGGTCTGGGCACGGCAACCGGCAATGGCACCGTGAGCGCGGCCAAGGCGCTGAACTTTCATGTGATCGCGAAGCTGCAGGGAGGCGTGGCCAATGTAGCGACCTCAGCAATCTCCATGATCGGCGGGACGGCAGGCAGTCTGGCGGGGGGGGCGCTGAAGAACGGCATCCCTGTCACTATTACCGGCACCGCCTCGAGCCCCATCATTACGCCTGACATGAAGGGACTGACCAGCGGCAGCGGAGTCAACCCGGCCAGCCTGCTCGGCAAAGGCAGGCCGCAGATCCCGAACAGCAAGAACCTGGGTAAGACGCTCGGCGGGCTGCTCGGCAAGCACTAGAGTGACGCGGAGGCGTTCAGCACGCCTCCGCTGTCTGTCTACGTGATCTCGAAGACATTCTGCTCGTGTGCGCGCTGCTCCTCTGCGCGCTCGATGAGCTTCCTTGCGATCGCATAGAAGCTCGCCGTCCCTACCGAGGACTCCTCCGGCGCGAGCGTCACCGGCAGGCCGCGATCGCCGCCCTGCCGGATGTTCGGGTCCAGTTCCACCGATCCCAGGAATGGCAGCTTGAACTGCTGCGCGGTGCGCTCCACGCCGCCCTTCGAGAAAATGTCGATCACCTCATGGCAATGCGGGCAGGTGAACTGGCTCATGTTTTCGACGATGCCCAGCACCTCCACATTCACCTGGTGGAACATCTCCAGCGCCTTGCGCGCATCCTGCAGCGACACATCCGAGGGCGTTGAAATCACCACGGCGCCGGTCAGCGGCACGGTCTGCACCAGCGAGATCACCACATCGCCCGTGCCCGGCGGCAGATCGACGATCAGATAATCCAGCTCGCCCCACGCCACCTGCTGCAGGAACTGCCGGATGATCTGGTGCAGCATGGGACCGCGCATCACCAGCGGCTTATCGCCCGGCGTCAGCGACCCCACCGAGATCATCTTGACGCCGTGCGCCGTCAGCGGCTCGATGCGGTTGCCCTCGATCACCCGCGGCTGCGTGGTTGCGCCCATCATCAGCGGCACGTTCGGCCCGTAGATGTCCGCATCCACCAGCCCGACCGTGTGCCCCAGCTTCGCCATCGCGATCGCCAGGTTCACCGCGAGCGTCGTCTTGCCCACGCCGCCCTTGCCCGAACCGATGGCGATGATTGCCTTCACGCCTGGCAGCGACTGTGGCTGCGGCATCTGGTTTCCATGTGCTCCCATGTCAATGACTCCTTCTGGACCGCGGTCCGTCTGCCGTTGCGCCGCTCGCGCAACTCGTCGCGAAACTTCAGTCCATCTCTCAAGACTACCGTGTCTGAACAGGCCACGTCCGTGCCAGCATGGAAGTCATGGACGACAGGAACGCCCGAGACCTTTTCGAAATTCCCGCCGGCATCACTTACCTGAACTGCGCCAACATGTCTCCGCAGTTGAAGTCCGTCACCGCCGCGGGCCTGGAGGCCGTGCGCATCAAGGCCACACCCTGGACACTGACGGGCCAGAACTGGTTCTCTTCCGCCGAAGAGCTCCGGACGCTGGCGGGCAAGGTTCTGGGCACGGGCGCGGACTCCGTCGCACTGATCCCCGCAGTCAGCTATGGCATGGCCATCGCGGCCGCCAACGTAACGATCAGGGAAGGCGATTCCATCGTTCTGCTCGCGCAGGCTTTCCCGTCGAATGTCTACACCTGGCGCGACGCAGCGCAGAAGCACAACGCGCGCGTCGTCACCGTCGAACGCGATCCGGAATCCGGCTGGACCGAAGCTGTCCTTCGCGCCATCACGGATCGCACTGCTGTCGTCTGCGTACCGCCGTGTCACTGGATGGACGGCAGCATCGTCGATCTGGTCCGGATCGGCGAGCGCGCACGTGAGGTGGGCGCCGCATTCGTCATCGATGCCAGCCAGGCGCTCGGCGCCGCGCCGCTGGACCTCGCACGCCTCCAGCCGGATTTCCTCGTCTCCGTCGGCTACAAATGGCAGCTCGGCCCCTACGGGCTCAGCTATCTCTACGCCTCGCCGAAGTGGCAGCAGCAGGGCGTGCCCATCGAGCAGTCGTGGATGCCGCGCCGCGGCAGCAGCGACTTTACGCGCCTCACCGACTACCTCGACGATTTTCAGCCCGGCGCGCGCCGCTTCGACATGGGCCAGTTCACGCAATTCGTCCTTGCACCCATGGCCGCGGCGGCTCTGCAGCAAATCCTCGACTGGGGCATCGCCTCCATCGAGCAATCCATCGCGAAGCTCACGGAAGAGATCGCCGAGCGCGCAGTGGCCACTGGCTACGAGGTCGTACCAGCCGACCAGCGCGCAAAGCACATGATCGGTATCCGCTTCCGCGGCGGCCTGCCGGCAAAGCTGCCGGCCAGCCTTGCCGCTGCAAAGGTCTACGTCAGCATCCGTGGGGACTCCGTGCGCGTGTCACCGCATCTCTACAACACCAGCGCGGACATCGACCGGCTCTTCGCAGCCATCGCATCCGGTGTCTGAGGTGCGCGCCGGCGAGAATAGCGCAGTGGATATCCGGGCGATTGCTGTGCGCGATACAACTGCGCTGCGCGATCCAGTTCTGCGTCCCGGCCTGCCGCCCGGCGGAAGCATCTATCCCGGTGACGACGCAGCCGACACACTGCATCTCGGCGCTTTCATCGGCAACACGCTCGCGGCCGTCGCCACGCTCTGCCGCGAGCCTATGCCGGGCGAGCAGAGCACCACGTCGTGGCGTCTGCGCGGCATGGCCACGCTCCCCGAGTACCGTGGCCGCGGTCTTGGCAAAGGGCTTGCGCAGCGCTGCATTGCGTATGGCGCGAAGCAGGAGGGCACGATTGTGTGGTGCACTTCGCGCATCGAGACTGTGCCCTTCTACCAGGTCCTTGGCTTCGTAGAATGCGGCGAACTCTTCCGGCTGCCGCAGTACAGCGACGCGATCTACATCCACATGACCCGCTCGCTGGCGTAGCGGCTACTTGGTCGAATACTCATCCGGCCGCACGGTGCCGGGCATCGTGGTCTCGCGCGGCTTGGACTGGCGCTTCCGTTCCAGCTCCTTCTGCCTGAGCTCTCGCCGCCGCGCCGCGTCTTCGTAGTGCTGCTTCTCTTCCTCAGTCTCGGGCTCGAGGCCTGGAACCGGCACGCGCCGTCCCTGGCTGTCCACCGCGACGAACGTGAGATACGCCGAGGCCACATGCCGATGCGTCCCTGCAATCGTATTCTCCACCCACACCTTCACGCCCACTTCCATGGAGGTATTGAAGGCGCGGTTCACCGACGACTTCAAAATCAGCAGATCGCCCACGTGCACCGGCGCGATGAAATCGATGTGGTCCATCGACGCCGTCACCACATGCGTGCGCGCATGCCGGTAGGCCGCCATGGCGCCCACCAGGTCGATGAAGTGCATCAATCGCCCGCCCAGCAGATTGCCCAGCGTGTTCGCATCGTTGGGCAGGATCAGCTCCGTCATCTCGCTGCGCGATTCGGCAGCGGTGCGGGTGGGCAGTTTTGCGACGAAATCCATGGATTCTCTCTTTTCGTGTCGTCAAGGAACTATCCAGTGTGGGGCATCCTTCGGAAACCCGCAATCCTGCTCAGCCGTGCTAGGGTCATCGGAAGGAGGCGCTTTCGATGGACAAGATCGCCATGCTAAAAGAAATCCTTGCGCAAAACCCGAATGACGCCTTCGCGCGCTACGGCCTCGCGATGGAGCACGCCAGCCAGGGCGATACCGCCACCGCGCTGAATGAATTTCAGCAGCTCACAACTGCCAATCCCGATTACACCGCCGGCTATCAGATGTCCGCGCAGTTGCTCATCAAGGCCGGCCGCAACGACGAAGCCCGCCAGCGCCTGGAGGCCGGCGTGGCCGCAGCGCAACGCACCGGCAATCGACTCGCACTCAACGAGATGAGCGCGATGCTCGACGAGCTTTCCGCCTGAACTGAAATGAGCTCCACTGCGGAGCGGCATAAGCATAACGAGTCCACGGCATGAAGATTCCGCTTTTCCCCCTCGACCTTGTGCTCTTTCCCGGAGTCCCGCTGCCGCTCCATATCTTCGAGCCGCGCTACCGGCAGATGACCGCTGAGTGCCTTGCAGCCAACGCGCCTTTCGGCATTGTGCGTGCGCGTCCAGAAGGCCTAGCCGTCATCGGCTGCACCGCGCGGATCATCCGCGTGCTGCACCGCTATCCGGATGGCCGCAGCGACATCCTCACGCAGGGCGTCGAGCGCTTCGAAATCGAACAGCTGATCGATCAAGGACCCATGGGGCAGGGAGAGAGACACCCGCACCTGCCTGCAGGCGGAAGTCGATCTGCTGCCGGACACTGGAGACCAGGCCACGCGCTCTGCGCGCGAGGAGTGTGTCGCGCTCCATTTCGAAGCGCTGCACTCTGGTGGGAACCGGCGAGGCCGGCATGCAGTTCGATCTCGACCTGCCCGTCGCCTATCTCGTTGCCGCGTCCATGCCCGCGGATCTGGATTTCCGGCAGGAACTGCTGGCCATCCGTTCCGACGCCGCGCGCACGGAGATGCTGCTCCGCTATTACCGTGACCTCCTGCCCAAGCTGCGCCGCAGCCGTCAGGTCAACCAGAGCGCTTCCGGCAATGGGCACATCATGTAATCGGCATCCCTGTGGGCCGGGCCCGCATCGAAAGCTCGAAAACAGTAGAGTAGAAACAGCGCCGCGCGCCAGGAGGCTCCTCCGCATGTCCCAGCCGATGTCTTCATCCCGGACAGCCGTACTTCCCACGACGCTCGGCCAATTGCGCGCCGGCAAGGAATTCACGGAGGCGCGTGTCAGCCGCAGCGTGAAGGACGAGCTGCGCGCCAATCTCATCCGCCGTCTGCAGGATCAGGCGTCCGCGAAGAATTCCGACGCCCATTTTCCCCGGCATCATCGGCTTTGACGACACCGTCGTGCCGCAGATCATCAACGCCATCCTCTCGCGTCAGAACTTCATCCTGCTCGGCCTGCGCGGCCAGGCGAAGAGCCGCATCCTGCGCGCATTGACCGAACTGCTCGATCCCGTTGCGCCTTATGTGGCCGGATCGGAGATTCGCGATAATCCCTACCGGCCTATCTCGAAGTACGCGCGCGACCTGATCGCCGAGCGCGGCGACGCCACGCCCATCGCGTGGATGACGCGCGACGAGCGTTACGTCGAAAAGCTGGCCACGCCCGATGTCACGGTCGCGGACCTGATCGGCGACGTCGATCCCATCAAGGCCGCGCGCTCCGGCTCCGATCTTTCAAACGAGCTGACGATGCACTATGGCCTGCTTCCCCGCGCCAACCGCGGCATCTTCGCGGTGAACGAGCTGCCTGATCTGGCCGGCAAAATCCAGGTCGCGCTCTTCAACATCATGCAGGAAGGCGATGTGCAGATTAAGGGCTACCCTGTGCGCCTCGCGCTCGATGTCGCGCTGGTCTTCAGCGCCAACCCCGAGGACTACACGGCACGCGGCAAGATCGTTACGCCGCTCAAAGACCGCATGGGCTCGGAGATTCGCACCCATTACCCGCAAACCGTCGACGAAGGAATCGCCATCACGCGCCAGGAGAGCTGGAGCGAGCGTGGCTGCCTCACCACCGAAGTCGCCGACTACATCTACGAGCTCATCGAGCAGATCGCTTTCGTCGCCCGCGAAGACAAGAAGGTCGATAAGCGCTCCGGCGTCTCGCAGCGCCTGCCCATCTCCACTATGGAGCTCGCCGTTTCAAACGCAGAGCGGCGCGCCCTGCTGCATGGCGAATCGCTCGCCTTTCCGCGGGTTGGCGATGTCTACACCGCGCTTCCCGGCATCACCGGCAAGCTCGAGCTGGAATACGAAGGCGAGATGAAGGGCGCCGATGTCGTTGTCCGCGAGATCATCCGCACCGCCATCCTCCGCGTCTACGACCGCTACTTCGCCGAGACCAACACCCAGCAGATCGAGCAGTGGTTCAACCTCGGCGGCACGGTAAAGATCGAGGACAGTCAGTCTGCGAAAGCGACTCTCGGCGAGCTCGAACAAATTCAAGGCCTGTTCGAAAAGCTCGCCCCGCTCGACGTCACGCCAAAGGACGCACCGGAAAAGATCGTTGCCGCGGCGGAGTTTCTCCTTGAGGGGCTCTACGCGCACAAAAAGCTCAGCCGGAGCGAAGAACGCGGCTTTACCGCACAGGATCGTGCCCGCGCCGGCGCGGAGCGCGGCCAGGAACGCCGCGACGAAGCCCGCGAATACGAGCAGTGGCAGCAACGCCGCTCGAATAAGCAGCGCAGCGGATTGAATTAGAACTGCCTGACTTTCAGCCCTTACGAAGATCCGCGGCGAGCACGGCATCAGCGCTTCTGCACGCCGTTCTCATCCTCAAATGCAGGCCAGTCGCTGTAACCTTTCTGATCGCCGCCGTAATACGTCTCCTGCGGGGCATCCACCAGCGGCACGCCATCGCGCAATCTCTGCACCAGGTCAGGATTGCCGATGAACGGCCGCCCGAAGCTCACCAGGTCGGCCCGTCCGGATTCCAGCGCCTCTTCCGCCAGCTCCCTGTCGTAGCGATTATTGGCTATGTATGTCCCGCGGAAGCGCCGCCGCAGCGCGAGAAAATCCACACCGCCCGGAGCCTCGCGCGTTTCCCGCGTCACGCCCTCGATCACATGAATGTAGGCAATGCCCAGCGCGTTCAATCCGTCGATGTACTGGCTGTAGGTGCCCATCACGTTGCTATCCAGCGGCGTCTCGCCCGGACTGGTGGTTGTGGGAGAGATGCGCACACCCACGCGGCCGCCGCCGTCCCACGCATCCACTGCAGCCTTCACCGCCGCCAGCGGAAAGCGCAGCCGGTTCTCCACCGATCCGCCATACTCATCCGTGCGCTTGTTCGTCGAGTCGCGGATGAACTGCTCCAGCAGGTAGTTGTTTGCGGAATGCACTTCGACGCCATCGAAGCCAGCCAGCCGCGCATTCTCCGCCGCGTGCCGATAGTCCTCAACGATGCCGGGGATCTCGCGCGCCTCCAGCGGACGCGGCGTCACCAGCGGCTTCGGCCCTTCATACGTAAACGCGTCGCCTCCCGCTTTGATCGCGGATGCCGAAACCGGTACCGCACCGCTGTGCAGGTCCGGATGCGAGATTCTGCCGGTATGCCACAACTGCATCACGATCAGGCCGCCGCCGTCATGCACTGCGCGCGTCACCTGCTTCCAGGCTTCCACCTCCGGCGCGCTCCAGATGCCCGGCGTAAATGCATAGCCAATTGCCTGCGGAGAGATATTCGTCGCCTCCGAAATAATCAGCCCCGCGCCGGTGCGCTGCCGGTAGTACTCCACGGCAAAATCCGGCGGCACGCCCGCGCGGCTGGCACGCGCGCGTGTCAGCGGCGCCATCACAATCCTGTTCTTCAGGTGCAGGGGGCCCAGCTCATAGTCGCGAAACAACAGCGACATCTCATCGCTCATGCGCAATCTCCCTCTCAGGTGTCTTCCCTATAGAGATGCACAAGCCGAGCCAGCGACTTCTCAGGAATTCGCTTTTCAGACAACCGCGACCGGTAAATCCTGCATCATCGCTGCGAATCCGGGGATATCCAGCGACTGCGCGCCATCGGAAAGCGCCCGCTCCGGCTGTGGGTGTACTTCCACAATCAGCCCATCCGCGCCTGCCGCCAGCGCCGCACGCGATACCGCCGGCACCAGGTCCCGCCGTCCCGTTGCGTGCGATGGATCGGCAATCACCGGCAGGTGCGTCATGGTCTTCGCCAGCACCATGCCGCCGATATCGAAGGTGTTGCGCAGCTCCGGATCGTAGGAGCGAATGCCGCGCTCGCACAGCACCACCTGATCGTTGCCGCCGGCCAGGATGTACTCCGCCGCCAGCAGCCATTCTTTCACCGTCGCCGCCGGATTCCGTTTCAGCAGCACCGGTCGTCGGACCTTGCCGAGCCGCCGCAGCAGCGCGAAAGTTCTGCATGTTGCGCGCACCGACCTGCAGCATGTCGACGTGGTCGCTCACCACTTCGATGTCGTCCGTGCTCATGACCTCGCTCACCACCGGAAGTCCCGTTAACTCCGATATCTTCACGCAGGATCAGGAGCGCCTCCAGTCCCAGCCCCTGGAAGTCATAGGGCGATGTCCGCGGCTTGTACGCCCCGCCGCGCAGCAGTGTCGCACCCGCGGCCTTTACACCCTCTGCCGCCGCCAGAAGCTGCTCGCGCGACTCCACCGAGCATGGCCCGGCAATCACCACCGGAGCGCCGCCGCCAATCGCGACGTGCTGCCCACACGCACGATGGTCCTATGCGCGGCATAGCGCTTCGCCGTCAGCCGCTCCGGGCACTCCGCGTTTCTCTTCAGGACCAGCCTCTACCGCCTCCAGAACTGCCGCTGCTTCGCTCATGTTCTCTCCGGTGTTGTTTGCAGAAACGAAAAAGGCCGCGATTTGGAATCGCGGCCTTCGGGACTTTTTGCGCTTTGCTCTTAGATCATCTTGGATCAGGATGCGCACACGCCGCCGAGGCCGCTATCGGAAACCAATAACGGTAAGCAAAGCTAAATCGGCTGCTGGCGCAGAAGGTCATCGCTACCAAGGTGCCATCATGCCGCGACAATGTCAACCGGCATCCTTCCCACCGGACCGCAATTTCCAAAGCAGCTTCCGCATCATTCCCATCAGCAGATGTGTATCTGACTCGGTGACATGAAGCCGCCGCAGCATGCGCCGCACCTCGGCCGCGGTGCTTTCAGCGGCCTTGGGATGCGTGTAGCCGGAGACATCCAGCAGCTCCATCAACAATCCGCCCAGCCGCTCCACCTCTCCGGAGACAGCTCGCGGCTCGTCCTCCGCCACGGGCGCCGTGCTCGCGCGCGCCAGCTCCCACAGGCAGACGGCTACCGCCTGCCCCAGGTTCATCGAGGGCTGCGCATCTTCTGTGGCGATCCTCACCAGCCAGTGGCAATGGTCAAAGTCCTCCCGCGTCAGCCCGTGCTTTTCCGAACCGAAGAGCAGCGCCACCCGCCCCTGCATCAGCGCCGCATGCACCGGGGCCGCCGCCTCTTCCAGCGCAACCAACGGCTGCTCAAGCTCACGCCGCCGTGCAGCCGTAGTCCCAATGACCAGCCGGCAATCCGCAACGGCATCGGCGACGCTCGCAAACTCCCGCGCCTCCGCAAGCACCGCGCCGGCTCCAACTGCGGAGCGAGCCTCGCGAAACGACGCCTCATACGGCGCCACCAGCCGGAGCTCGCGCACGCCAAAGTTCTGCATCGCCCGCGCCACGGCGCCAATGTTCAATGGATTGCGCGTCCGCACCAGCACGATCACCAGATGTTGCAAATCACTTCTCAAATCAAAACCGCGCCCCTCTCCATTCGCTCTACAATCATTCCTTGTCACCTATGGCTACTTCATCATCGGCGTCCGGCAACGTTGGATCCAGCACTTCGAAAAAAAGCGCTTCCCGCAACATCATAGGGATCGCGTTCGTGCTGATCTCCGCCCTCTATTTCGCCGACACGCTTCTGCGCGCCTCACTCAAGACATTCTGGTACGACGAGATCATTACGGTTCTGCTGTGCAGGCTGCCCAGCTTTCGGTGCCACATGGACTGCGGTCCTGCATGGGAGCGATTTCAATCCCCCACTCTTCTATCTTGCTACGCGACTCGGACAATTTTTCACGGGCGATGGCCTGATCGCCTCGCGCCTGCCGGGCATCGTTGGCTTCTGGGTCTTCTGCATCTGCATCTATGCCTTCGTTCGCGCGCCGCCTTGGCCCATTGCAGGGCTGTGTGGCGGCGCTGTTTCCCGTCTTCACGCTCGCTCATACGTACGCATATGAGGCACGCCCTCAGGGGATGGTCCTGGGATGGTGCGGCCTCATGCTGGTGTGCTGGCAGCGGGCGCGAGGCGGTCGCAACTTCTCTCTGTGGACGCTCGCCCTCTTCCTCAGCTCACTCGGCGCGCTTCTCACGCATGTCTACGCGGTCTATCTCTTCGTGCCGTTCCTCGCGGTTGAAGTGCTCGGTCTCTTTGGAAAGTGGCGCGTGCATCCTGGCGCTCTTATCGCGCTGCTGCTGGCGCCTCCATGCGTGGCTCCGCTCTATCTGCAGATGATGCGCAACTACCGCGCAATCACCTCTCTCGGCGGACTGCATATTCATCCCTACGAAGTGATCCAGCACTATCTGGTCGCGATGGTGGGACCTGCGCTCGTCCTGCTGCTCATTTTCCTTTTGCTGCTCGCCATCGAGCGTAGAGAGCCTGATACCGATCTTTCGGCAACGCCTCACGGCCGGCTCCTGTCCGAAGAAATCTGGCTCGCCGCCATCTTCGGCGGCCTTGCCGTTATCGGGGCGATCGGCGTCAAGATCAGTCACGGTCCATTCTTCGACCGCTACTTTCTTGCGGCCGCCGCAGGTTACGCAATCCTTTTAGCGCAGGCTACAGTCACTCGCACGCGTCGCGCTCTGGCTGCCAGGGGCTTGGTTGCTGCCATGCTATTCCTGCTCGTCGCCGACATCGGAATCGCCTCCTACTGCCGCTGGCATCATGCGGATCTCGATCAGATCGAGCCCGCCAGCTTGTTTCCCTTCCCTCCCGATCCGCATCGACCGCTGCGGCGAGATGCTGCCCTGCTGGAGAATCACGGCCCTCAGGACATTCTCGTGACTCAGGAGCACACCTATCTGTATCTCTACTTCTACGCGTCACCGGAACTGCGACAGCGCCTCTACCTTGGCTTTCCCGATGCGAAAGATCCTGCCCTGCCAGCCTACCAACGCGAGTCGCTTTGGCTGCACCTCGGCGATCTCCGCGCTGTCAGCTTCCCCGATTTCTTCGCTACGCATCGCGATTTTTATGTTTATAGCCCTATCAATGGAGTCGAGAACGGCACCTGCCAGGACTGTCTCCAGCCGATCCTCGATGGTGGCTACACTCTGCGCTCTGTCGCGCACGACACGGATAACCTGCTCCAGTACTTCAGCAAATAAATCCGAAATCCGCCTAGCTTTGCCGCCGGATCGATTCGGACTAGGCTGGAAACATGAAGCGCGTCCGCTACACCAAATACACCGGCGATCTCGCCTCTGAGATCGAGATGGACGACCTGCTCAAGGCCCTCTCCGACTATCTTCTCGATTCCGGTTTTCAGGACCCCTACTCGCGCTTCTCCGAGCTGAACGGCGACCACACCCTCGAAAACCTCCGCGAAGCCATCCGCCAGGCGCTTGAATCCGGCGAGCTGTTCGACGAAGACGCGCAGCAGCGCCTGCAGGAGATGTCCGCCGAGCAGGTGGAAGAGCTCATCGATCGCGTGATCGAGCGCATGCAGCAGGAGGAGTATGTCTCCATCGACGCGCCACACGATCCCTCGCAGGCGGCCAAACGTCCCGGCAGCACCGGCCGCGCGGAAACCGAAGCGCGCTTCGAAGTCACAGACAAGAGCCTCGATTTTCTCGGCTTCAAAACCCTGCGCGACCTGCTCGGCTCACTCGGCAAATCCAGCTACGGCCGCCACGACACGCGCCACTGGGCCACCGGCATCGAGGCCTCCGGCGCATCGAAGCCATACGAGTTCGGCGATGTCCTCAACCTCGACGTCAACACCACGCTCAACAGCGCGCTCTCCCGCGAAGGCATCACGCTGCCGCTCAACATCGAGTACCGCGACCTGCACGTTCACCAGTCCGAATACCAGAGCTCCTGCGCCACCGTCGTTCTGCTCGACTGCTCGCACTCGATGATCCTCTACGGTGAAGACCGCTTTACCCCTGCAAAACGCGTCGCCATGGCGCTCTCGCATCTCATCCGCACCCAATATCCCGGCGACTCCCTCTCGCTCGTGCTCTTCCACGACTCTGCCGAAGAGATGCCGGTCTCGCAGATCGCGCGCGTGAAGGTCGGCCCGTATTACACCAATACCCGCGAAGGCCTGCGCGTTGCGCAGCGCATCCTCGATCGCCAGCGCAAGGACATGAAGCAGATCGTCATGATCACGGACGGCAAACCGAGCGCACTTACGCTGCCCGACGGCCGCATCTACAAAAATGCTTTTGGATTGGATCCGCTGGTCATCGCCGAAACGCTCGAAGAGGTCAGCCGCTGCAAGCGCAAGAACATCATGGTCAACACCTTCATGCTCGCGCAGGACTTCGGCCTGGTGCAGTTCGTCCAGAAGGTGACATCGATGTGCCGCGGCAAAGCCTACTTCACCACTCCGGACCGGCTGGGCGAATACGTGATGATGGATTACATGCAGCGCAAGATGAAGACCATTCACTGAGCGTCCGGCTAGATCTGCGAAGCCGCCAGCGGGCTCAAAATTAAATTCGAAATATTGCTGACGATCGCCTCATAGCTATACCGCGGCGACGCGGACAGCTTCTTCCAGTCGGGATCGGAACTGAACGCAGTCCAGCCCTTCTCCAGCTCCGCCAGGTTCGCAAAGCTCAGCATGTAAGTCAGCTGCGGCAATCGCGAACCAATCAGCGCATCGCTGAAAAACACCGGATGGCAGCCCGCCTTCTGGAAGATCTCGAACTCGCCCTTGTGGAACATCTCCACTTTGCGCACGTGTGCCGCATCGCTCGGACTTTCGTAAGTTCGAAGCTGAAAGATGCGTTTGCTCTTTGTCGCCGTCGCCGCGGGCGCAATCAATCGCGGCCAGCCCTCAAACGCCGCCAGCAAGGTGCTCTCCATGCGCAGAAATGCAGGCGCGGTCGCAGGCGCATTCCAGAAAGGCTCCGCCGCCTTCATGAATTCGGCATCCTTCACCAGCCGGAGCTCGATAGTCGCCAGCGCCTCCACCGAACGCCCCGGAATCAGCAGATAAAACGCCGGAGTCTCCGGCCCGTAGTCCAGCTTGAATGCGCCAATCGGCCCCATCCCCATGCGCGTCAGCGCCGGAATGAGCGCATCGCCGAAGTAGCTTTCCACAAGCTTGGTCTGCGGCCCCGCCTGCAGTTGATAGCGGCGGATCAGGTAGTACTCGCGCGCATTGGGCGCCGCTGGCGCCTGTGCGAGGCCTTTGCGTGCTGTCGCAAGTGCTGCGCTGGCCAGGGATGCTGTAAGAAATGTTCGGCGTTTCAAGCAGGTCTCCTATCGATGCCCGATTCTACCGCGGTTTCTGAGGCGCCGTGCTGTTGCACATCAAACGCCTTCACCCGTCCGCGCATTCCGCAGCGTCTCAAAAAACCGAATCACCGCATCCAGATCGCGCTCCGGCAACGTTCCCAGCAGCCGTCGTGTCTCGCTTTCCACTTCCCCATACATCGCGGAAAGCTTTGCGATTGCGCACCGGCGCCAGCGTCACAATCAGGCTGCGCCGGTCGGCCGGGTTCGGCTCGCGGCGAATGTAGCCCGCCTTCTGCAGCCGGTCGAGCGCCACCGTCACGCCGCCTGTGCTGAGGCCACTCCATACAGCCAGGCGCCCCGGGGTGGCCGGCCCATAAAGCTGCAGCATGTGAATCATCTGCATGTCGGTCAGGCTCAGCCCAACCTTCTCTGCCGCCTTCGTATTAAAAAAAATAGCGGCGGCGATGAACTTACGGATTTCAAGCACGATTTTGTCCGACCGCTGTGACCGGCGTTGGAACTGTCGTGAGCACGTCCGCCATGCCCCCTGGAACGGGACGCGGTTTCCTCTTCACAGCCATAGACAACTCAATCCTTTTGTCTTATTCTCTATTTATCTTATTTAACAAGATATTTGGAGGATAAGCGATATGACCACTGCAGTAAAAGCTTACAAGGGATTGGGCATGGAGGGCAGCATTGCCCGCTGGTATGACCGCACCACGCGCAAGGACATGCCGGAGATCCGGCAACTGGCGGCACGCATCGCTGCCATGGTTCCGGCAGGCGGCTCGGTGCTCGAAGTCGCGCCGGGGCCGGGATTTCTCTCTATCGAGCTCGCGAAACGCGGCCTTCAAGTGCGCGCCGTAGATATCAGCAAAAGCTTCGTGGAGATCGCGCGCAAGAACGCCGCGGCCGAAGGGGTGAAGGCGCGCTTCCAATTGGGCAATGCCGCTGCGCTGCCGGTCGACGATGCCAGCGTGGACTTCGTCGTCTGCCGCGCCGCCTTTAAGAACTTCACCGAGCCGGTCAAGGCGATGGCCGAGATGCGGCGCGTGCTGCGGCCGGGCGGCACCGCGCTGCTGATCGATATGCGCCGCGATGCATCGGTGGACGAGATTCGCCGCTATGTAAACGGCCTCGGCGTCAGCCGCCTCAACCGCTGGTTCATGATGTTGAGCTTTCGCGGCATGCTGATCAAGCGCGCTTATCCGCTGGAAGAAATCCGCCGCATGGCGCTGGAAGCCGGCTGGGCGGAGCCGCGCATCGAGTCTTCGCCTCTGGGTTTTTCCGCGTGGACGACGAAGTAATGGCGATCACACGCAGAGGCTCGCTGAAGAAGTTTCGACATGAGTCCCCTTTCAGCGGGTCCCCTTTTATCGCTTGCTCATCCGCAGGCTCTCCCAGCTCCCGTCTGTGGTCCAACCGCCATCCACCGCCAGAGCCTGCCCGTTCACAAAGCCGCTCTTTTCCGGATCGGCCAGGAACGCAATGGCGCGCGCGACATCCTCGGGCGTGGCGAAGCGCCCCATCGGATTCCTGCCGGTAATGTCCGCGTCGGAGTAAGTCCCGCGCGCCTGGTCCGCGGCATCCATCTCCGTCTTTACCCATCCCGGACACACAGCATTCGACCGCACGCCCCGCCCGCCCCACTCCGCTGCCAGCGTGCGCGTCAGCCCGATCAGTCCATGCTTCGAGGTGTTGTATGCGCTGCGATCGCTCACCCCCATCAGTCCGGCAATGGAGGCCACATTCACAATGCTCCCCGACCGCTGCGCCAGCATCCTAGCGCCGAAGTGCTTCGCCAGCAGAAACGGCGCCACCAGGTTCACCTCCAGCACGCGCCGAAACTCCTCAATCTCCACCGTCTCCGCCGGCTTGATGAAGCTGATCCCTGCGTTGTTCACCAGCACATCCACGCGGCCCCAGCGTTTCTGCACCGTCCGGGCCGCGCGAATCACCACGCCTTCATCGGAAACATCACCCAGGTACTCCGTCGCATCGACGCCCGCTGCACGAACCGCGGCCAGCGTGGCCTCAGTCGATCGAAGATCGAGCAGCGCCAGCGCATAGCCCTCTGCCGCGAGCACCTCTGCTGTGCGCCGCCCAATGCCCTGGGCCGCCCCCGTGATCACCGCTACCTTCATCTCGACACCCCTCGTGTCCAGATTCTATGTGGTCGAGATTCTATTTCGACAGCCCGACAATCTGCCTCACGTGGGCCGCCCGCTCCGCTTCTTTCACCATGAAATCCGCCACGCAAGCGCGCGAAATCGTCATGCCTTTGGGCAGGCGGCCATCCGCCACGCTGTAGTTCTGCGTCAGCGGTCCATTCGTCAGCCGCGGCGGCCGCACAATCGTCCAGTCGAGCCCGTCCCGCTCCAGCGCTCGCCTCCATGGCCGTCATATCCGGAAGGAGATTGCGAAAGAGCGTTGCCCGCAACAGGTTTCCGATTACGTTCTGTTCGCGGAACAGCAATGCGGACGACACCACCAGTGCCCTGCGCACTCCGCTGCGCTCCAGCGCCTTCGCCAGCACTTCGCCAAACTGCCGCCGCGTCCTGACGCGGCGCAGGTCGAAGGCCCGAAGGCGGAGAGCACAGCGTCGTGGCCAGGCAGCACCTGCGCCAGTTGATCCACGTTCAGCAGATCGCCGGGCACCACCCGCAGCCTTCCGCTCTGCAACGCAATCTTCTGCGGCGAGCGCGCAAACGCCGTCACCTCGTGCCCGCGCGCCGTTGCATACTCCAGCAGATACTTCCCGATCCCGCCCGTAGCTCCCAGAACAAGCAGTCGCATGCAATTCCCTCCATCTTTGGAAAAGTCTGTTCGGCCGGCCACAACTCAGTTGGCAGGCGTTGCCTTCGCACTCGCCAGCGGATCGATCCCGAGCTGCCGGAGCATGCCTAGCTGGTCCATCTGCGCCCAACCCTCCGCGATCTTTCCGCCTTCCATGCGATAGATCACATTCGCCCGCTGCTCCACGCGCTTGCCGGTCGCAGGGATGCCGGCGAACGGACCAGCGTGTTTGGCATCCATGCTCCAGCGCACCGCCACACGGTCGCCGCTGGCAATCAGGTCATGGATCGTGAAGTGCATCTCCGCAAAGCCGACGCGCAGCCGGGTCGGTCAACGCCTGGTATGCAGCAATTCCCCGTTCTTCGGTCGCCGTGTGGAGCACGAACGTCTTCACTGAGCAGTGCCGGCAAGAGCTCCGGTTTGTTCTGGTTCAGAGCTTCGTCGTATAGCTTGCGAACTGTCTCGATATTTGCGGCTTCTGATGCTGTCATCGTTAGTTCCACCATATGAGTTTATATTCGATCAAGTGATCTATATCGAATAATGCTCTATGCTGTCAAAAAGACTCAACGAATCGGATGAAAAAACGCCCTTATGAATCGCCCACCCGGCAGCGCCAGGCGGATGAAACTCGCGCCCGCATCGCAGCGGCCGCGCGCAAGCTGCTCGAAGAACACGGCTATGCCGGCATGACCATGGGAGCGGTGGCAAAGAAAGCCGGCGTCGCCGTCGCTACTGTCTATGCCGTCTTCGGCTCGAAGACCGGCATCCTCTCAGAGATCCTGGACGCAGCCCGCTTCGACGAGAGCTATCAAAACCTGGTCCGCGAAGCCATGCACACCACCAACCCGCGAGAGCGCCTGCGCTTCCCTGCGCGCATCGCCCGCCGCATCTACGAGTCGGAGCACTCCGTCCTCGATCTGCTCCGTGGCGCGGGAACAGTCGCACCCACGCTCGCCCACTCCGAGTCCGAACGCGAGTGCACCCGCTACGACGCGCAGGCCAGGCATGATTCAGTATCCTCGTCCGTTCGCGCAGCCTTCGGCCCGGGCTCGACCCGCAACACGCACGCGACATCCTGTGGTCTCTCACCAGCCGCGACCTCTACCGTCTGCTCGTACGGGAGCGCGGATGGACTGCCCAGCAATATGAGGACTGGCTGGCGGATACGCTCGTCGAGGCGCTTGTACGCCCCGATGTCCTTTCCGATTTCCGCTCAGAACCGCCGCGCAAGCGGTGAAGAGACAATCCGAGGCCGTAGTGATCGCGGCCTCCGTGTGTGTGGGTGCCGCCATCACGCACGGCACCGACGCGATTCCTTAGGCGGCTGCATATGCCGGCCGCTGGAAGATCGAGACATTTCTCGGAATACCCCGAGGCGCACAGCGCCTTCGTTGTGCGCGGCGAAGCGCGTGGCAGCGAAATCCATTTCGCTTGTGTTACCGTTCCGGGCATGCCGAAAGCAACCACACGTCTCGCCGTCGCGCTCTGTCTCGCTATGTCTGCGCTTCCCCTCGCGGCTCAGGGGGCCCAGGCCGCCAAAGCTCCGGCTCCGCTCACCGGCTCCATCGCCGGTCATCCGGACTGGCCCAAAGCCAATCCCGCAGACGTCTCCTCTGTCGATAACATCCTCGCCGCACTCTACGACGTGATCTCCGGCCCGGCCGGCCAGCCGCGCGACTGGAACCGCTTCCGCTCGCTCTTCATCCCCGATGCGCGGCTCATCCCGACCCGCCACGCTAAAACCGGAAACGGCGCCGATGTCGTGCTCTATACCCCGGAGCAGTATCAGGAGCGCGCCACGGCCGCCTTGGAAAAAGGCTTCTTCGAACGAGGCATCCACAACACCACCGAAAGCTTCGGCAACATCGTGCACGTCTTCTCCACCTACGAGTCGCGCCACACCAAAGACGGCAAGCCCTTCCAGCGCGGCATCAACTCCATCCAGTTGCTCAAGGATGGCAATCGCTACTGGGTTGTCACCATCCTGTGGGATGGCGAGACGCCGCCACCCCGATTCCCGCGAAATACCTGCCCTGAGGGTCTCCAGATGGACGAGGTGCAGAAAAAGCGCCAGCCGATCCTCATCACCAAGCGGGGGAAACCGGTCGCCAAGCTTGTGCCTGCAAAGGACGAGGCGAAGAACGAGCTCATCGATTCCATGAAAGGCAAGGCAAAGATCACCGGCGATATCATCAGCCCTGCTTTCGATCTGGATGAGTGGGAGATGGAGCGTTGATTCTGCTGGACACGCACGCCCTCTGGCTCACCCTGGAATCACGGCAGTCCGCAGAAAAGCCGGCCAACCTCTTGCCGAGGCACGAAGGCAAGGCGAAGCCCTGGCGATTGCCGGCATAACACTGATAGAAACCGCACGACTGATTGCTGAAGGCCGGATCGCGATCCAGATCGGCCTGGACGCATACATGGCGGAACTGGAATCTCATTTCACCGTCCTGCCCATCACGGCAGCGATAGCCGCGCCACCACCCGCCTGCCCGCAAGCTATCCGCGCGACCCCGCGGATCGCATCATCGGCGCCACGGCACTTGTCCACGGCGCCACTCTCATTACTGCGGATCAGCGCATCCGGAAAGCCAAAGGCGTCCAGACACTCTGGTGACCTTCACCGCGGCTCCCAAAGCTCCACACGATTTCCTTCGCCATCTTTGATCCACGCGAAGCGGCCATTCGCCTCATCCTGCCGCTTCGCATCGATCCACACACCCTTCGCCGCAAGCTCCGTCAGCAGCGCGTCCAGATCGTCCACGCGAAAGTTCAGCATCGCCGCCTGCTCGCTGCCGCCAAAGTATTCCGTATCCGCCGGAAACAGCGACCACACAGTGCATCCGCAACCCTCCGGCGCCGCGCACTTCTCCCACACAAACACCACTCCGCCCCACTCCGTCACCGGAAGCCCCAGGTGCTCGGCATACCACGCGGTAAGCCGCTTTGGATCGCGAGCCCGTACAAACACGCCGCCCAGTCCCGTCACCTTCGCCATGCCCGCCTCCTCGCTGCACTACTCGCGCCAGGCGCACACCAAGTGCCCCAGGCTGCCGCGCACCCCCAACTCGTCCGAACGTCCATCGAAATATCGCGCATGGATCGCCTCGCTGTCCAGGTCTTCCAGCCGGGTGAAGCCGCACTCCAGCAGAAGTCTCCGCAAGTCCGCCGGCTCAAAGCCCAGCCGGAACGGCTCGCCTGCCCGCGCCACCCGCTCCGCCAGCCAGTCGAATGCCGCCTGCTGCTGTGGCGAAAGCGAGGCGCGCGCGACGGCATAATCAAAGGCCACGCCGCTGCCCGGCGGCAGCTTGCCCAGTGCGCGTAGCGTCCCCTCAGCAGCCTCGCGCGTCAGATACGGCAGCACGCCCAGCCACGAACAGAACGCCGGCGCAGCCGCATCGAAGCCCGACGAAACCAGCCGCTCCATCAGGCGCTCGCGCTCGAAGTCCACCGGCACAAACGTCACCGAGCTCGGCACGTGAATCCCAGCCTGCTCCAGACGGTGCTGTTTCCAGGCCTGCGTCGCCGGATGGTCCACTTCAAAAATGCGCAGATCGGCATGCGGTGATCGCCCCGCATATGTGTCGAGTCCCGCGCCGAGCACAACATACTGCCGAGCCCCCGCGACGAATGCCCGTTCCAGCGCATCTTCGGCAAATCGGCTCCGGGCACACATGAACGCCCGCATGCCCCGCGCAAACGGATGCCCGCGCTCCACCTCTTCGCGCTCGCGCAATTCGGCGCGCGCCTCCTCCGGCAAGATCCGTACCGCCAGCGGATCGGCAAATACCAACGGCGGATCGTCATAGAGCTGATGCGCCGCGCGCCGCATCGCGACCCGCTCCGCTGTCCGGCTGGCCCTTCCTTCCATCATGACGGCAATTCCACCCGACCCGGGCCGCAGCGTCAAACCTCCGCGCCTGCGATCATCGTTCTATGACGACGCCGCTGCGCATCCTCGCTGTCCCGGGAAGTCTCCGCGCCCGCTCCACGAATCTGCTCCTGCTCGAAACCGCGGCCATTGTCGCCGGCACGCTCCGCCATGAATTCGCAATCTTCACCGGCCTGGAGAGCATTCCGCCCTTCAACCCCGACAGCACGCACGAGCCCCCGGCTGTCGCATCCATGCGGTCCTCCATCCGTGCAGCCGACGCCATGATCGTCTCCACGCCCGAGTATGCCCACGGACTGCCCGGCACGCTCAAGAACGCGCTCGACTGGCTGGTTGGCGGCATGGAGCTCACAGACAAGCCTGTCGCGCTCTTCAACGCTTCTGCCCGTTCGGTCTACGCGCAGGCGGCTCTTCGCGAAGTCCTTGTCACCATGGGAGCGCGCTTCGTCGACCCTGCGTGTGCGACTGTCGCGCTTCTCGCGGAATCGCGCACACCGCAGCAGCTCGCGGCCGATCCGGCAATCGCCGCGCCCATCGCCGCGGCATTCCAAAGCCTGGCCGCTGACATTGCAGCAGGCGCGACAACTTCGACTCAGCCCATAGGCCGCACCCTGCCCAACTGGCAGCCGCGCCCGCGTCCGGAGCGCCGCAGCTTCCACGGTCGATACTGCGCAATCGAGCCTCTCGACGTAGCCAGACATGCAGATGCGCTCTACGCCTCGCTCTGCGCGCCATCTGACGTGGCCCTCTGGACCTATCTCTCCGCCAATCCGCCTGCCGGCAGAGATGAATGGCACGAACGTCTCGAGCGATACGCAGCCAGCCAGGACCCGCTCTTCTTCACGCTCTTCGACGAAACCGGCCGCGCCGCCGGCATGTGCGCCTATCTGCGCATCGCGCCCGAATACGGCTCCATCGAAATCGGCTCCATTCATCTGTCACCGCAGTTGCAACAGACCCGCGCCGCGACGGAGATCCAATATCTGCTCATGCGCCATGCGTTTGAGGACCTTGGCTACCGCCGCTACGAGTGGAAATGCGATGCGCTCAATGCGCCTTCCCGCCGTGCAGCGCTCCGCCTTGGCTTTCGCTTCGAAGGCATCTTCCTGAACGCTGCCGTCTATAAGCAGCGCAGCCGGGACACGGCATGGTTCGCGATTACAGAGGAGGAGTGGCCGCAGGTGCGGCGCGGCTTCGAGGCCTGGCTCACTCCGGAAAATTTCGACGCCGAGGGCCGCCAGCTCTCATCGCTCGCCAGCTTGCGCGCAACCGAATCGCTACAGTGACAGCGACAAAATGTAGTCGTCGCAGAGCATGGCGCCGACAAGAAACTTCCGCTCCCCGATCCGCACAAATCCAACGCGATCGTAGAAGGCCAGCGCGGCCGTATTGTCCGCCTTCACGCCGAGCAGCAGCCGTCTCTTCCCCAGCGACGCGCGCCTGGGCAACCGACCACTCCAGCAGCCGCCGCCCCAGACCGCCACCCTGAAAGCGGTGCAGCAGATAGATTCGCTTCAGTTCGATGTCGTCCTTCGTCACCGCAACCGGCAGATCCGGCGGCGACAGCACCGCAAATCCAACCGGCGCGCCATCCAGCTCCGCCAGGCAAAGCCTGTAGTCAGGGTCTGCCAGCCACGCCGCGTATTGCGCGGCCCCATGCTGCACCCGGCAATGCGCCAGGATGTCCGGGCCGGTCAGCAGGCCGGCGAAGGTCTCCAGAAACGTCGCCGCGCCCACCAATGCAAGCGCCTCTTCATCGCCCGGCACGCACGAACGCAGCGCAATCTCTTCACTTCAGAGACATGCGCCGATCATAACCCGGCACAACGCTGTCATCGGCTTGTCACCAGCGTTCAGGCTGGAGCTAGAAGCGAATAAACCCTAAGCTTGCGGAACATCCAGCCGCTGCTTCAGGTTCCCCGCCAGCTCCGCCATCAGGCGCAGCCGTTGTTCCAGTTGCGGAGACGGCGGGCTCTCCCGCAGCGCAAGCTGCGTGTGCAGCAGCAGGCCGGAGATCGAGTTCCGCAGTTCGCTCTCGACCGCCCGGAGCGCCGCTCGATGCGCCGCACCCTGTTCCTGTTCGCGCCGCGCCAGCGCCGCGCGCAAATCGCGCACCAGCCGCGCGCTTCCTGTCAGCGCAAAGTTCACCTGCATCGGGATGGCCAGTCCGGCCATCTTCCACAGCACCTCGGCCCCGCGTGGATCGCCTTCGGCCAGCGCGTCATCCACGATCACGGCCGCATACACTCCGGTGCGCAGCGCCTCCACGGCCTCGCGGCGCCCCGGCACCACCTCTGCATCCAGCCCCATCTGCTGCATGATGGCGGCGGCGCAGGTCTCTGCTCCGCTCAACGCGGAAATTACCAGTACTCTCTGTACGACATTCGCTGCTTCCTTCATAGCCCGGGTCCCCTTCTTTCGTTACATGCCAGATCGGATTGCGCTGGTTCCATTCATCGATTCCAGCGCCTCCAGCGAGACGTTCTCCGAAAGCCCGTATTCCTTCAGCTTGCGGTACAGCGTTGTCTTGCCGATGCCCAGCAGCCGGGCCGCCAGCAGCTTATCGCCTTTCAGTTGCCGGATCGTGCTCAGGATGGCCTGCTTCTCCAACTCCGCCAGTGGTGTCACCCGCGGTGCCGCCGCCGGCTGCATGATTGCCTGTGTCTTCTGCATATGGGATGATGCCTCCCGCCGCAACCCCAGCTCATGATTTTGTAACTGCGTCGGCAGATCGCCGATGTGGATCACCGGGCCCGATGCCATGGTGCACGCGCGTTCGATCGCGCTCTCCAGCTCGCGCACATTCTGCGGCCAGTCATAGTCCATCATGCTGCGCAGCGCATCGTCGCTCAGCGTGTAGCTCTCTCCGCTCTCGCGCGACATGCGCTCCAGAAAATGCGTCGCCAGCAGGGGAATATCGCTGCGCCGCTCGCGCAGCGGCGGAATCCGCAGCGTCACGACGTTCAGCCGGTAATAGAGGTCTTTGCGGAAGGTCCCCTTGGTCACCGCCGCCGCCAGGTCCACACTGCTCGCCGCCAGGATGCGCGCGTGCAGCGGAATCCGGTGGGTCGCTCCCGCCGGACGAATCTCCTTCTCCTGCAGCACCCGCAGCAGCTTGCCCTGCAGGTCCGGCGTCAACTGGCCAATCTCGTCCAGGAACACCGTGCCGCGCTCTGCCGAGGCCAGCACTCCAGGCACATTGCGCAGCGCTCCGGGAAAGGCGCCTTTCACGTAGCCGAACAGCTCATGCTCGATCATCTCCGGCGCGAATGCACCGCAGTCCACGGTGAGGAAGGGTTGCGAAGCAGATTCGCTCTGCGCGTGGATGGTGCGCGCCACCATCTCCTTGCCGGTGCCGTTCTCGCCCACAATCAATGCCGGATGATGGCTCTGCGCCACCTTGGCCAGAATGCGGTAGAGCTTGTCCATCTCCGGGCTGCGTCCCACCAGGTTTCCGGTGCCGCCGTTGGTGTGCAGCTTCTCGCGCAGGGTCCGGCTCACCCCGCTCACCTGCCGCTGTTGCGCCGCGCGCTCCAGCACTGTCCCCAGCTCTTCCATCAGGAACGGCTTGGTCAGGTACTCCGTCGCCCCGCCGCGCATGGCCTCCACTGCGGAGCCAATCGTCCCCGAGGAGGTCATCACAATGATCGCTGTCTCCGGCTTCAGGGCCTTGACCTCTTCCAGCAATTGGAATCCTTCGTGCCGGCTCGCCTTCAGCTCCATCAGCAGCAGGTCCACCGTGTGGCTGTGCAGCAGTTGCTGGGCGTCTTCCGCCTCCGCCAGGCCCTCAGCCGCGAAGCCCCGCTGGGTCGCGATCTCCATACAGGCCGACCGGGTAGCCTCGTCTTCTTCGATTACGAGAACGTGCAGTCTGTTCCCGCTATGCTCGATTCCCATCATTTCGTTCAAGGCAGCACCTCAAAGAGTCAAAATTGCCGATCTGGAACGGCACCGTGCATTTCTTACATACAAACCGTGCAATCTCTCTACAGTCGAGAAGTCTAACCAGATTTCATTCCGGGAATGGTGCTGAAATCGCCGTAAAACCTGACTTCGGTAATGGCGCAGCGCGGTGACCCCCCTCCACTTAAGGGGTAGCTCGCATGTATTATGTGCGGTTTACAGCACCGTTCCCGAGCCCCTCCACGCGGCTGCCATACAATCCGCTACATGGTTCCTGTGCGCCCCCCCGACAAAATTCCCGGCATTCGCTCCGGCCGAGCCGCAAATCAGCTTCGTCCCGTCTCCCTCACGCCCGACTACGTCGCTACCGCCGAAGGCTCCATCCTTATCTCTATCGGCCACACCCGCGTCCTCTGCAACGCCACCGTCGAGCAGGGCGTTCCCGCCTGGCTGCGCAACAGCGGCCGCGGCTGGGTCACCGCCGAGTACGGCATGCTGCCCCGCGCCACGCTCACCCGCACCGCGCGCGAATCCGAGCGCGGCAAAATCTCCGGCCGCACCCATGAAATCCAGCGTCTCATCGGCCGCTCGCTGCGCGCCGTCGTCGATATGCAGGCGCTCGGCGAGCGCACCGTGATCCTCGACTGTGACGTATTGCAGGCCGACGGGGGCACGCGCACCGCGGCCATCACCGGCGCCTGCGCCGCGCTCGCGCTCGCATTGAATCGGCTGGTCAAAGCGGGCACGCTCAAGCAATCGCCGCTGCGCCAGCTCGTCGCCGCCACCAGCGTCGGCATCGTCGATGACGAAGTCCTGCTCGATCTCGCCTACGAAGAAGACTCCCAGGCCGAGGTCGACATGAACATCGTCATGACCGAAGACGGCGGCTTCGTCGAAGTCCAGGCCACCGCCGAGCAAAAGGCCTTTCCCCGCGCAAGAATGCTCGAAATGATGGACTACGCCGAAGCCGGCATCCGGGAGCTCTTTCGCCGCCCAGCGCGCCGTCCTGGCTGATCTGATTTCGGGGCCGTAATTGTTGCGCACAAAGGGCCTCTTGTACGCGCAACGGAGACAGGAGCCGGTAGCGGTGCAAACGCGGTTTGACGCCACTCTCGATGCCTGTTTAGTCTAGGCATCGAGCTAACAGCTGATGCCTGCTGCCGCCAGACGCGACCTCTTCCCCGGCGCACTCGAGCTGATGGTGCTGCGCTCGCTCGAACTCGAGCCTTTGCATGGCTACGCTCTCGCCACTCGCATCCAGCAGCGCTCGCGCGACCTGCTCCAGGTGGAAGAGGGCTCGCTCTACCCCGCACTGCAGCGTCTGCTCAAAGCCGGCCTGGTCGATGCGAAATGGCAAACCTCGCAGACCAACCGCCGCGTCCGCACTTACTCGCTCACGGCAAAAGGCCGCAGGCATCTCGCGCGCGAAACCGCCGCCTTCGACCAGATGATCGAAGGCATCCAGTTCGTGCTCGACTCCGAATAGAAGGCCTCATGATGTCCTGGCTCCGCAATCTCTTCTTTCGCACACACGCCAATGACGATCTTGCGGAAGAGATTCGCGCCCACATGGCCGAGCGCACCGCGGCGCTCATCGAGCAGGGCCGTAGCCCCGAAGAGGCCACACGCGAAGCACGCCGCGCCTTCGGCAACACCACGCTGGCGCGCGAGCGCAGCGTCGAAATCTGGCAGTGGCGCTGGCTCGAAAACCTCTGGGCCGATCTCCGCTTCGCCCTCCATCAACTCCGCAAATCGCCCGGTTACGCCCTCACCGCCATCCTCACGCTCGCCATCGGCATCGGCGCCAACGCCGCCATCTTCACCCTCATCGATGACGTCATGCTGCGCTCGCTTCCGGTCCCGCATCCGGAGCAGTTGGTCGAGATTGGCTTCCGCGGCCCGTCGTCGCCCTACTTCATGAGCGGTCAATCGATCCATGGATTCGCGCAGCTTCGACAGCACACCCGCAGTCTGGAAGATCTCTCCGGCTGGAGCGGCAGTATGCTCTTCGTGCCCGATCAGCAGGGTACCCTTCGCTCCATTGAAGGCTCGCTGGCCACGGGCAATGCGCTTTCCCTGCTCGGCGTGCGTCCCTATCTCGGCCGGATTCTCACCCCCGCCGATGACGTTCGCGGAGGCCCCGACGGCGGCTGGCCTGTGGTGCTCGATTACGGCTTCTGGCTCGCCAACTATCATGGCGATCCCGGCGTCCTCGGCCGCCACATCATCGTCTCGTCGCAGCCTGCGGTCATCGTTGGCGTGCTGCCGCGCAGCTTTGCAGGCATCTTCGTGGGAACGCCGCAGAAGCTCTACATGCCGATGCACTTTCAATCGGCGATTGCCAGCGGGCAGCAGCGCGATCCCTATGCACATCCGGATGAGCCATCCATGCTGACCATCGGACGACTACGGCCCGACATCAGCCTGAGCACTTTGAATGCTGAGCTCGCCGCGGCCAGCCCCACCTTCAAGAAGAACGTTCTCACCGCAGACGCGCAGTCATCCGCTCGCATGCGGAATGCTACGTTGACCGCGCAGTCGGCCAGCCGCGGCTTCGCCTATGGGCTGAACGCGCAGTACCGGCAGCCGCTGCTTCTGCTCCAGGGCATCGTTCTCGTCGTTCTTCTGCTCTGCTGCGTGAACCTCGCCGGCTTGCAGCTCTCACGTGTGCAGGCGCGCTGGCACGAGTTCGCCGTCCGTTCCGCGCTGGGCGCCGGACGGGGACGCATCCTGCAACAGTGCCTTACTGAATCGCTGCTGCTTGCCATCGCCGGGTCGCTGCTGGCGGCGGGGCTCGCCTGGTCCAGTACGGCCACGCTCAGTGCATTTCTCACTCCTGCCGGATCGGGCGAATCCACTGTGTTGCGGCCCGATGCACGCGTGCTCCTGTTCACCGCCGCGCTGGCTCTGCTTACCACGCTTCTCTTCGGTCTGCTGCCGGCATGGATCGCGGGACACACCTCGCCCGGCACCCTCCTCAAATCCAAGGGAGTGCAGCAGCGCGGTGGCACGCTGCGCCGTCGCATCTTTGTTCCCGCGCAATTTGCGCTTGCCCTGGTTCTGGTTCTGGGCGCCGGCCTCTTCAGCCAGACGCTCTTGCAACTGCGGAGCAATCTGCCTGGATTCGAACCGGCGCACATCATGGAGGTCTGCGCACAATTCCAGTCGTTGAAAAAGACACCTGCGGAGATCGCCACCATCTACCGCTCGATGACCGACACGCTCCGCGGTACGCCAGGTGTGCAAGCGGTTGCCTACACCTGGGTCACGCCTCTCACCGGCTTCGCGCCCAAAGCAGTCGTGCACTCTCTCGCGCAATCTCACATCGATCGATCCATCACATTCAATTACGTCAGCGATGGTTACTTTTCCACGATGCGAACCCGCCTGCTGAGCGGTCGCGAATTTTCGGCCGGCGATCGCGACCAGTCCACCTGCGTCTTGAATGAGGCCGCTGCCCGCGTGCTCTTCCCGCATGGCGGCGCCATCGGCGAGACGCTCCACTCAACCAACGAGGCGGACGCCCATCTCAACGCCACCTGCCGTGTCGTCGGCCTGGTGGAAGACGCGCATTACGCCAGTCTGCGCGAGCCCGCTCCACCTACGCTCTACTTTCCCATCACGGCCGAAAGCTTTCCCGGCGGCTTCGCCAACAACATGGTCTTCCTCATCCGCTCGCAAACCGATGCCGAAGCCATCGCCGCCTATCGCGCCACACTCGCCCGTTTCGCGCCCTCGACCGGCGTCATGACCTTCCTGCCGCTGCGGGACCAGCTCGATCAGTCGCTCGGCAGCGAGCGCCTCATCGCCATCCTCTCCACCGTCTTCGCTGCGATCGCACTGCTGCTCAGCGGCATCGGCATTTTCGGGTTGCTCGCCCTCCGCGTGCAGGAGCGCACGCCAGAGATCGGTGTCCGCATCGCCGTCGGCGCAACCCGCATCCATCTCCTCCGCATGATCCTCGGCGAAGCGCTGCGCATGGCGGTCATCGGTTCCGCATGCGGGCTCGTGCTCGCAGGCATCGGATACCTCTTCATCCGGCGTCTTCTCTACGGCGCCTCGACTGCGGATCTCCGCGTCGCCTTCGCCTCACTCTTCGTCCTCATTGTGGTCGCGCTGATCGCGGCCGCGATTCCCGCCCGCCGTGCCGCATCGCTCGATCCCACCCGGGCTCTCCGCGTCGAATAGCGCGTTAGACCACCGCGCGGCCGGCGCCGCTCCCGCGGTCCGATTCACTCGTCTGCTCACGACGCCGCGCGGATGGTGACGCGGCGGCGATGCTGATCCAGCAAAGTTGCACGATCACAAACACCAGCAGCGCGCACGCCAGCCAGGCAAACCAGTCCCCCAACAGCAGATACAGCGTGGCGCTGTGCGCCGCCGGAACGCTGGCCACGAGCGTGGCAAACGGCGCAGCATCGCTGCGCGCCTCCGCCAGCACGCGCCCGCGGTCATCGCTCACGGTCAGGAAGCCATTCTTCGCCGCCCGCACCATGCTGAAGCCGTTCTCCACCCCGCGCATCACGGCGATGTGCCCATGCCACGTCCGATCGCGGTTGAAGTCCCATGCCGGCACTAGCATCAGCCCAACATCCTCCTTCCCATACCGGCGCGACGGCGCAGCAAAATCCATGTCCTTGCAGATTGCAACGCCCCACGGCGCCGATTGCTTCGGCAACGTCACCAGCGCGGTGCCCGGCGTCAAAGGCGATTCAAATGGCGGCAACATATGCTCCTTGTCGTAGCTCAGCACCTCGGCGTGCGGTTGATAAACCCGCGCCTGGTTGTACTTTTGCGCTCCGGAAATATGGAGCTGCCCCACCACGATCGTCGCGCCCGTCCGGTCTGCCAGACGCTGAAAGATCGGATCTGCCTTCCCATTCTCCGCATCCAGCACCGCCCCAAGCTTCTCCGGCAGCACCACAATCTGCGCGCCGCCTGCCGTCAGCCGCTCCGCTTCCGCCGCATAGCTCTCAAACAGCCGCTGCGCATCTGCGCCGTTCGCCGCGACCCCGTCATTCGCCGGCAGGTCGGATGCAATCAGCCCCACTCGCACCAGCGGACCGCGCGGCGTCATAGACAACCGGACCGCTCCAAAGATCAACACCGCGCAAAGCACGCCAAACGTAACTGCGAGCACACGAAATGTCCGCTGCGGCTCCCGGTCGCGCAAATGCAGCCCGATCGCCAGCGCTGCCGGAAATAACATCAGCACGAACGTCATGCCCCATGGCCCGGTAATCGATGCAAGCTGCAGGAACGGCAGAAATTTTAGTTGCGTGTAGGCAATGCTGCCCGCCGTGCCATGGGGCGTCGTGAGGTTGCGCAGATATTCAAGCGCGACCCACATTGCCGGAAACGCAATCAGTCCGCTCCACAATGCGCCGCGCAGCACCAGTGCGCGAAACAGCAGCACCGCCGCTGCCGCGAACGCCGCCACGACACCAAAAATGCCGAGCCATGCAGCGAACGGCATCCCCAGCCGGTGAACGTAACCCCATAGATTCAGACCTGCGACCAGCCATGCAGCCCCGGCCGCCAACCCCGCGGCCCACCAGGAAGAGCGCAGCGCGAACACCAGCACCGGCAGCGGCGCAAACCACATCAGCGGCCACCACGGGTCGAGTCCATTGCCAAACCAAAGCATCGCCATAGTTGCCGCAGCCGCCGCGATTCCCCATACGCCTTGCTTCCACCTATTTGCGGATGCCATCCATATACCTCCTCATCGCCTCATGGCAGTAAGTGCGAAACCGCGCCGCGCTCATGCCGACGCGGCCGCCCAGGTACAGCATCATCAGCCCTTGCCACAACGCTCCGGCCTCGAAGACCACCGCCCACACATCGGTTTCGCGAAAGTATCCCGTCGCCACCGCATCGCGAACCAGTTCTGCGAACTGGTTTGCCGTGGGCGACTTGCCCGCTGCAAAATCCCGCGGAAACTGCCGCGCGCCTTCACGCGGCGATAGAAACATCAGCTCGAACAGTCGCGGATTCTCCAGACCGAACATCAAATTCACATCCAGCGTCCGTGTCATCCGCTCTTCGATGGATCCCGTTTGCCGCACCGCCGCCAGCCGCTCGGCAAGCTCTTGAAATCCCTCATCCGCCAGCGCGTTCAGCAGCCCTTTGCGATCCGGATAGTGCCGGTAGACCGCCATCGCCGTGATACCCACGGCGGCGGCAACGCGCCGCATGGTCACCGCCTCGACGCCGTCTTTATCCAGCAGCCGCCGGGCCGCCCGGGCAATCCGTTCTGCAGTGGATCGAGTCATGTATACGGTGTATACATTCTCCATGATGATCTTGTCCAGTCCCTGGCTATCCCGGGTGCTACCATCCCTGCGACAGGAGAAACCCATGCGTCCACACCCACATCGCCGCCTCGCTGCTCTGCTCTTCCTGCTGCTCGTTGTCGCAGCCGCGCAGGCCGCACCGGTTCCGGACAGCGGCGCAGCTAGCGCCGCCATCCGCAATGTCCTCGACACCCAGGTCGCCGCCTGGAATCGCGGCGATGTCGCCGCCTTCATGCAGGGATACAAGGACTCGCCCGCCACCACCTTCGTCGGCAAGACGGTGCAGCATGGATACGCAACCATCCTTGATCGCTATCGGACGATCTACAGCGGGAAAGAGAAAATGGGCGAGCTCGCCTTCAGCGATCTGGAGATCACGCCGCTCGACGCGCATTTCGCCACCGTCACCGGCCGCTACCACCTGACGCGCAGCGCCGCCGCCGGCGGAGATGCCCAGGGAATCTTCTCTCTCGTCTTCGAGATGACCGGCAGCGGCTGGAAGATCATCCTCGATCACACCAGCTAGTCCTCGCGTGCCTTGCCGGTCACACCGGCACGACCCAGGAATATTTAAAGGATTAAATTTCGTGAGAGAATGGCTCCGCTACAAGAGATCCTCATGCGCAAACGCCATTCCCTTTCCCGCCTGCTCGCTCTCCTCGCCCTGACCACGATCGCCGCGCCTGCAGCCATCGCGCAGAACACAACGCCCGCGCCGACGCAGGCAGCAGCCGCATCATCCTCTCCGTGGATTCAGCCGCACGCCGCAGGCGATCCGCTCATCTGGGGCCGCAGGGATGGCATCGTCTTTGGCCTTCCCTCACCCGGCAGCAGCCTTCGTGGACCCCGCGGGCTCATCCGTGTCGGCGTCATTTCGCCCACCACCGGCAAGCCGGAGCTCCTCAACTACATCGCCATCGAGCCGGTCATCCTCGGCCCTGGCTCCCGCATGAGCCGTATGGCCTTCAGTGAGCTCGAGCCCAGCCGCCTCGATCCCGGCGAGCACGGCAAGCGCCTCTGGGTCGATCTCAGCTCCTACAGCAAGGACAATCTCCCCACCGGCACGCTCGAGACCTTTCCCGGCAACCGCGACAATCCCGCCATCGAGCGCCTCAGCGTGCAGATCGACGTCGAGCGCTTCTCCGTCAACAACGCGCACGTCCACGTCCTCGCCTCCATCGACAGCGACCATCCCGATGAGCTGCGCCTCTCCGTCTTTGCTGACAACGACAGCCCCGCAATCGAAGAGCTCTCGCTCACCGCCACCATGGGCAACTTCGAACGCCTGCGCCGACTCTGGCTCCATCGCTGCGTTGTCGACAGCCGCGAACTGATGGGCGATTACACCGGCGACGCATTCGACGATCCGCCCAACTATCCGTTGCGCGACATGCTGCGCACCGGCGACGGCGACGCGATCGTCTTCGCCACCACGAACGAGGCGAACCCCTCGTCCTTCCCCGGCACGCCCAGCGGCCACTGGCACGACCCGCTGCCGAAGCTCACGCAATACTGGCGCATCGCCAGCCATGACATAGAGCCGGATCTGCGCGTGCGCGTCAACGGCCGCCGCCTCTACTGGGCCTCGCACGACCCGGTCCCCGGCGGCATCGCCTACGAAAACTTCGACGTCCGCCAGCGCTACGTCCCGGGCCAGACATTTATCTTCGGCATTACGTCGCAGTCTCCGTGGCAATTCCAGCCGCCCGTCCCCGGCGTGGAACCGCTCCCCGCATCGCTCGGCGAAGGCATTCAGACCGCGAAGGGCTGCTCGCTATAAGCGTCATCCGGCGATTCTGTGGGAATGAGCATCGCTTCTTGAGAGAGAACGATGAGAGCGCGGCCAAAGCGCTGCGAGTCTTTGCCGCTAGGGTGGAGCAGCGGGCCTCACGTGATACTCGCCGTAGTCGATGGTCAGCACCGCAGTCCCGCCGATCCGCAATTTGCTTTCACTCCGATTCCGCTCAGGAAGCCAGAACTGTCCGGTCTTCTTGTACGCGTGATCGATTTGGGTTTTCCTGATCCAGAAGGACGGATTCTTCGCAGGCTCTGCTTCAATCTGCGTGACCGCGAAATCCTCTGCGTCGACATAGACCTTGCCGCGGTAGAGGAAGGTATCATCACGCTTCGGATCTACCTGGAAGACGTAGCATCGCTGACCTGCGATCTCCCGGGTACCGAGAAGGGTGAACCTGTAGTTGGCCGGGGTAAGAGCTGTGCGACCGGGATTCTGTGCTGCCTCTCTTTCACTCTCAAGCAGCTTCTTCAGCACCCGATTGACGAGGACCTTGGGTCCGGTGGAGGAAACAATTTGGAATCGTTTCGTTGCCGGGGCATCATAGGTTGCCTCAACTACCATCGCGGCTGTTACCTTCTTCACGACGCCATCATAGGTGAGAGTGTAATGGCGCTTGTCACTGTAGCCTCCGAGCTCTTCTGACCGTTTTAGATTGAGCTCAACCATCCTTTCTACAACCTGGCCCGAAGTAAGAACTGCACGAGTTAACTGACCAGATAGATCCGAAGTCTGACCCTCGACAGGGACCGGCGACGGCCAAAGTGTCGCAACGACCAACGTATACGCAATAAGAAAAGAGGCGTTTCGTTTTCTCTGCGGCTTAACCGAAATGCCTTTTGCCAAGCGATACCCCTCCGCTGTTGCATTAGATCAGATTGACGAATGCGACGCGAAAAAGGCGCCCGTTCCAGCCTGGAGCGCGGAGCATCGTAGCTCGGAATCGGCATTTTGTGAAGCGCGGGCTTGTAATCCGGATGCCGCTGATTGTCCGGAGGCCGATATGCCACCGTGGCCGGCAACCGCATCGCTGCCCGATTCGCCGCCTTGAAATCGAACGCCGATGTCAGATCCCCCGCCACTGCCCGCCGCCACGGTGTGATGTTCGGCTCGTGCCCGCCAAAGCGCCGCTCCACAAATCGGATCAGGGATGTGTGATCGAACACCTGTGAGTTCACCCAGCCGCCCCGGCTCCACGGCGAGATCACCAGCATCGGCACCCGCACGCCCAACCCATACGGACCGCGTCGGGTATTTCGTGTTCCCCGGAAAAATCTCGTGCTTCGTACCCACGGTCGAAAGCCCGTGCGCCGTGTGAGATTGGCGGCATGGGCGGCACCATGTGGTCAAAGAAGCCATCGTTCTCGTCAAACATCAGGAAGAGCGCGGTCCTGCTCCACACCTCGGGATTCGCCGTCAGCGCATCCAGAATCTGCGCTACATACCACGCCGTGTAATTCGCCGGCCAGTTCGGATGCTCGGAGTACGCCTCCGGCGCCACCACCCACGACACCTGCGGCAGCCGGCGCGACTTCACATCCGCCGCGAAGCTTGCAAACAGAGCTTCAGCATGTGAATGTTGGCTCCGCTCGCCGCGATCGCGGTCCCCGTCTTCGCCCCGACATACAGCTGCGAACCCTCGCCCGCCCTCTCGTACTGGTAGAAATACAACAACGCGTTGTCGCCATAGTTCCCGATATACGCGTCCTCCGACTGGCCCCACTTCCCCGCCGCATCCAGCCCCAGCCCCGCGTCCTGGTACACCTTCCAGCTCACACCGGCTCTATGTAACCGCTCCGGATACGTCATCCATCCGTATCCGCTCTCCTCGTTGCCCACCGCCGGTCCGCCGGCTTCGCCGTTGTTGCCCACCCAGCCCGTCCACATGTGATAGCGGTTGGGGTCCGTGGGCCCCAGCAGCGAACAGTGATACGCATCGCATACCGTGAATGCATCGGCCAGCGCGTAGTGAAACGGAATATCGCTGCGCGTCAGGTGCGCCATCGTCACCGGACCCTTGTTAGGAACCCACTGGTCGTAGCGGCCCTCGTTCCAGGCCGCATGCGTCGATGTCCAATCGTGCGCCAGGTCCTCAAGAAACGTCAGCCCCAGCCCCGCGTCACTCGACTCCGGCGCCGGAGGATGAAACGGCAGCACGTACCCTTCGCCATCCGGCTGCTTCCATACCGGATCGCCCGATGCCAGTCGCACCGCGCGCGGATCATTGAACCCGCGCACCCCGCGCAGCGTTCCGAAGTAGTGATCGAACGACCGGTTCTCCTGCATCAGGAAAACAACATGCTCCACATCCTCGATCGTCCCGGTGTGGCCGTACGCCGGAATCTCCAGCGCCCGCGCAATACTCGCCGGAAACGCCGCCGATCCGGCGCCCGCCGTCAGAAATTGAAGAAACGCACGCCGATCCATCGCCAACCCCCTGAAATCCCCCACGCAATAGTACTGTCACGACATCGGCCTACTCTCCTGCATTTCGCAATGAAGATTGGTGATTCACCTCCCTCGACGGCGGCGGCCAAAGAGAGCCGCCCACACGGAACGCGCCGCAGGCGCTCTTGACCGTGCGGCAAGCACCGCCGCAGGCGCCTATGCCTCGGACGGCCAGTTCACGCGCGGTAGAATGGTTTCGAGTTCTTTCATCCGCTCAAGACATCTGCTCCAGATACCCGCTTTTAGGAGAAGCATCATGATCAAGCTCACCCCCGGCAAACTCGCCGGCCTCAAGTCTGTCTCGGACAAGCGCGGCGTCATCGCCGCCGCCGCCATGGATCAGCGCGGCTCCCTCCAGAAATCGCTCGCCAAGGAAGCCGGCGCCGCCACGGTCCCCGCCTCCGCGCTCGAGGAGTTCAAAACCCTCGTCACCTCCGTGTTGACCAAGCACGCTTCCGCCATCCTGCTCGACCCCGAGTTCGGGCTCCCTGCCTCCAAGCACCGCAACGGCAAGGGCCTGCTGCTCGCCTATGAGAAGACCGGCTACGACGCCACCACTGCCGGCCGCCTGCCCGATCTGCTCGACCACTGGTCCGTCCGCCGCCTCAAGGAAGCCGGCGCCGACTGTATCAAGGTCCTCCTCTACTACACGCCCATGGAGACCTCCGACATCAACGACCGCAAGCACGCCTTCATCGAGCGCATCGGCGACGAGTGCCGCGCGCACGACATTCCCTTCTTCCTCGAATTCGTCGGCTACGACCACAAGGGCGGCGACGAGAAGTCCATCGGCTACGCCAAGGCCAAACCCGACATCGTCTCCGGCTCCATGGCCGAGTTCGGCAAGGAGAAGTACGGCGTCGATGTGCTCAAGGTCGAAGTCCCGGTGCAGATGGAGTTCGTCGCCGGCACCCAGGCTTACAAAGGCGAGACCGCCTACAGCCGCGCCGAAGCGCTCCAGCACTTCCGCGACGCCGCCGGCGCCACGCACAAGCCGTTCATCTATCTCAGCGCGGGCGTCTCGAACCCAGTCTTCATCGAGACCCTCGAGTTAGCCAACGAATCCGGCACAAACTACAACGGAGTCCTCTGCGGCCGCGCCACCTGGAAAGACGGCATCAAGGTCTACGCCACCAAGGGAGCGAAGGCCTTCGAAGAGTGGCTCAACACCACCGGCGTCGAAAACATCAACAACGTGAACAAGGCACTCGCGGGAGCACACAGCTGGCACGACAAAGTCGACCAGCACGCCACATTGCACGAGCCCGTCACGCATAACTACTAGCCATAGGGGCACACGCCCTTCGGGCAGAAACAAAGAGCGCCGCGTCAGCGGCGCTCTTTTGTTTGCGGGCATACTCACTCTCACTGTGGGTCTCCATCGAAAATTTCGCGCGGCCACACGCCCGCAGCCTCTAGGCTTCCTCTCGACGTGCGGGTAAATTAATGCCAAAGGTCCATTTCCACGCATCGCCATGTTTAACGTAGACCGAAGTGCCCCAAATTGGTCCAACCTTCTGCCCGTAGCAGGTGCCGTCCGCAGTCGCCTTGAACGTCAGAATGCCGACTGTTGGCGAAAGCATCCTACCTGCGACGTCGGTGAAGCTGATGCTCTTGACATCGCAATAAGGCGCGGACCAGTCCTTCAACGCGTCGGCCTTCGTTGCGAGGTGGGTGCCAAAAATATTGATGAATGAGATATCTCTGGCTGTCAGGTCGCCAATTTTCTTGGCGTTGTGTGTTCTCCAGTCTTCCCAAAGCTTCTTTTCGACCGCGAGCAGCGCATCGGTGCCTGCATCACGGTCGGCCGACGTAGCCTCGTTTTTTTGGAAAGTCTCATTCACGTCCACAGGTCTTGCAGGAGCTGCTTTGGGATCGACAATCGGGGCTTCGGCGTGGAAGGCTGCCTTCCAATTATCTCCGTCGCGAACATATACGCTCGCCACCCAACTGCTGGGCGGGACCTTTTGTCCGTTGCACATGCCGTCGACGGTTGTCTTGTGCGTGATCAGCGCCGCATCATTACCGAGTACCTGCATTTGCTCGTCGGATAGAGCGTAGCTCTTGATCTCGCAATCAGTGCCGGTGTATTGCTTTGTCGCTGATGCCTTATCGAGTCTGCCGAACGGACCATACCCGATAAACTTGTCCGAAAGAAATGTGCCCCAGAACTTCGCGTCCTTAGACTTCCAAGCCTCGTATGCACTCTTTTCGAGAGTCACGAGTGCATCCTTCGTAGGAGCGGCCGAAGTAGTCTTTTCAGCCGTGTTCGCGGCAATTGCATTGTTCGCCGGTACAACTCCGGCGCAGGCTGTGAAAACGAGCACGGCTGCGAAATAATTGATCTTGGCCATACATTGTCGCCTCAAAGTTAGGGGTAAATTGCGCGCTCTTTCTTTGTGTGGAATGTTGTGACGTGGTCCGTACCTTCCGTTCCATTGCTAAAGATCTATGAAGCAGTCTGCTTATTAAGGTAAAGGAGAGAGGGCCGCGCACTTGTTGCTCGATTGGCCGCCATTGCGTGCGCAAGGCGCTTCGGCGATGCACGAAGTTGGCATCCAGGCATGCTGGCACTCCGAGCCTTCCTGGACGAACTCGAGAAACGGTGTCTTCGCTACTAAGCGTGCTAACTTGTCCGCGAATCCGCACTGTTTCGCAATGACCTCCAACGGTCCCGCGAACAGCTTGTTGAACTCAAGACAGGGCGCCTGAGGCGCGCAATCGCTTGCGGACGTCTCCTTTCAAATTGAGATACAGTCCGTAACTCGAAAGCGGAATGTCTGTATTTCCGTTCGAATTGGTGAGGTCGATGAGAGCAAGCGTAGATGATTGCTCGGGATACATCTCTGGGGGGTGTCCCGATCAGGCATTGATATTCTTCATCGGTCAGGATCATGTCTGGCTTGATCCCTAAAAGCTTCGCGAGCCGATCCGCCTTCTTCCTTCCCAATGGCTCGTTAATCTGCTCAGGTTGCCGGTCTTCCGGAGGGGCCAGGATTGCCAACCTCGGATCCGTCTGGCAGGAAGCTTGGCCAGAAAGTCTTCCCGCTTTGTCTGCCTCCACCGTCGCCGGCCTGCTCTGCAAAAAATGGCTCCATCGCAGCGTAAGGACAGCCATCGGGATTCTCAAAAAGGCACTTATAGACCTCTTGAGGAAGCGCCACCCTGTAGGCGGGCATATAGGCAGCAGTTTCGGGATTCGAAACGTAAAGGAGCAGGAAATTAATCAGATAGATGGGAGGCGCCAGGGGAACTCCAAACGGCGCTACATAGGCACCTGAAGGCCCGGAAACCGCCGGCGGCGCCATGCCACGGTCGGTTCCGCGCGTCTGAGCCCGGAGACACTGCGCTCCTGCAACCACCAGGAAAACCAGCATTACGCTGAGAAAGCTTTTGGTCCGCATCTGCATCATCCTCTGGAAAGAGTGAAATGAAGGGGATGGGCCCATCAGCCACTGCGAAGCTATTCTCACCGCGAAGGGGTCGTCAATGCTGAATTCTGAAACGTGACCCAAACTCGCCAGAAACTTCCTCGTGAACGACGACCGGCCCATTCAACTGTCGAATTTCAAGAATAAGAACTTCTTTCCTCTTCTCGACGGAGTAAAAGTAATCGGAGATCATGGTCGCGAACTCTGCGCCTGTTGACTCATTACCACGGCGAAGATCGCCACCTCAACTTGCCTTGCTGAGTCTTCAGATCTAACGCTTCTGCCATCTCTTGCGCGCGTACTAGGTTTTCCTTGGCATCCATTTATGTCGTTTCACTCCTGGAATGAATTCTTCCGGCGACGTCAGTTATTCGTTGGACGATATCGTGGCAACTCGTTAGCAGTCTCTGCTTCGCAGAAGAAGTAGCGGGAATTTCGGAGCGTGAAAGGGTTTCGCTGACCGTTCTCACTTTGTCAATGATAAATCTAAGGTCGTCTTGCTTGTCCGCCCCCAAGACGACTTGAGCTTTAGTAGCTGCCAGAGAGAGCAGAAAAAAAGATCTGCTGCTCTCGTTCTCGCCAAGGCTAGATTCTCCTCTTGCACGTAGTGCAGCAGACTATCAGCCCTATGAGCCATTTCCCCAAACGTATCCGAGGCATCGCGGTGTCGCACAGCCAAAGCTGCTCCTTCGGCAGCCTTCTTCGCACTAGTTGCAGCCCTCAGCGTCCGAATGGTGAGGATTAGACCAATGCAGCTAATTACAGTACCCACGACACCGACCGAATTGATCCAAACTTGCCCAGTCGTCATTTGATAAATCTTGATAGTCGAAGTGAGCTACGCAAACTGATCGTAGCAAATGTCCAATAGGGTCGCTCTCACCCACCCGCAGCAACCGTGCACCATACCCGCAAATGAAGAATCATCACGCGACCATGAGCTCAACGAAACACATGAAAGTGAAACAGCAGCCAGACCACCAGCGCGACAACAATCCCGATGGTCCACTTGTGCCGCCGCATCAGCTTCACGAATTTCTCCCACGCCGTCTCGTGGTGATACTCATGCACCGCGCGGATCGCCGCCACCTGTAGCACAATCGGCACCGTCACCCGCCGCGCCGGCGCAGCCAGCGCATTGCCACCCAGCAACGCGGCAAAGACCAGCCCCACCGGCCCGGCAAACACCGCGATCCCCTTGGTCAGCGCGGCATTCGTCGCCAGGCTTAGCCCATGGCCCAGCAACTGCTGTGCCGCCGCGTTGGCCACGATCACGCTGCCCTTGAACACCGCGAACCCGGAGTGCTGTATCGCAAGCCGCGCCGCCTCCACGCCGCCCGGCGCCAGCAGCAGCTTGTGGTCCCGTATCTTCAGGGACAGCAGCAGCTCGCGCCGCTGCTCCGGAGACATCGTCTCGTACGCCTCCATCAGCAGCTTGGTCACAATCTCGCGCTCAATCTCGCGCGTGCTCTTCTCGCCGCTCTTCACGCCCACGCGCCCGGCCACGTCTCGCACAATCTGGTCATAGGGCACGCCCTTGCCGCCGCGCACTAGCAGCGTCTTCAGCGTGTTGGCGCCGAACTTCTGGATCTCCGCCGCAATGTCCCGGACATAGGCTTGATGATTCGGCTGGTTGTTCCGATAAGCAGTCGTCAGGGTAAGCTGGCACATCACGCCGCCCCTGGTGCAGAGAATCTCGACCAGCGGCGCCAGTTCTTCGTTCGTTGCCTTGCCCAGCAACTCCACCAGCGGATCGTCTTCGAGCAGCGGCAGCGGCCCGGTTCCCTTCTGCACCAGCCGGTCCGCGAGCCCGCTCGCGAGTCTGGTCGCCAGCCGGTCTTTGGCCGGTTGAGGCACGTCCAGCGTGGTCTCGCCGGCCTTCTCGATCTCCGGCGGCCTCGCCTTCGGAACCAGCTTCCAGTCGTCCATCGCTCTCTCTGATGGCAGAATACGCAGCTGCTGCCCGGCAGCCGGGACCCATCCTAGCAAAGCTGTCGGATAGTTCTCACTCCGGCCGCAGCGGCAACCGCGCACCGTGCCGCACATGAAGAATCACGAAGCGCCCGGGCTGGATCGTGAATAAAATTCGATACCGCCCATAAAGAAGCTGCCGGACCTCGAACTAGGCATGGTGGTGTCAGTTGGAAATGCTCTGCGCTAGTCAGAGTCTCTGCTTCAGCGGTCGTAGAAGCCGCGGCTTCTCCACAAAATGCCATGAAGGAATCGCAAGAGCGGCAACGCACGCCAAAGAAACGAGAACCCCCAGCCAGGGATATACTGCGAACAACCCCACACTCACAAGCGCCTGAATAATTGGCGAGTGATAAAGATAGGTCCCATAAGACACATCGCCCAGTTTGCGGGGAATCCGAATTGCCGGCAGAGCAAGACACGCTATCAGCACCAATATTGCGACCGCAGGTGGCCGCAACACATACCAGTGCGCATAGCGATGCCACACAAAGAGCAACACAGCGACGCCACCCAATTTGTACGGATGCCGCAAAAAGAGTTCACGGTGATAATGAATCAGCGCGCCCAGGCAGAAGAACGAGAGCTGTCCCGGCAACTGATGTTGCAGCACGGCGTGGCCGCTCCATCCCGCCCAACAATAGAACACGATCGACAAAGCAGTCGCCACCAACAGGATCAGGTCTTGTCCCCAGCGGCGTCCCAGCCACACGAGAATCGGAACGGCAAGGCTAGAACATCACCTCCACCTTGATGCGTCCAAGCGCGAAATTGACAGCCGCGTACCGGTCGCCCACGAAGACGCCCGGCAGGTCCGGGTGTAGGAAGTTCATCAAGGTCAGGTTGGCCAGCAGGAATCGGTATGTCCCCGCATCCCAAAACAGACGATGGTTGAACAGAAGGCCGATCGCCAGCGCAAGTAGATCGCGGCCAGATAGCCCGGCACGATACGTCGCGCGCGTGCGGGAGAAATAGTCCCCCAGCGAATGTGAGCGCTCGTAGCTCGCAAATATGAGAAAGCCCGCAGATGACAAAGAAGCCTTCGACCGCGAGCTGCGAGCTGAAGACGTACGGCAGCCAACCTAATGTGCTGCTGGCACTGGCGCCATAGCAATGGTCGAGAACGACGATCAGCGCAAGTATCAAGCGCACCACGTCGAAATTGTTATCGCGTGCTATAGTCGGCCCAAGTCAAAAACAAGATTAACAAGATGAATGCCTGCGGGCCCGAGCCGCCAAGGATAAAATGCTAATCCGCAAGGCGTCTCGCCGTCCGCAGAAACTCCAGCTTCGCCTCGATTGCCTCTTCCCCCACCACGTGCGCATCCGTCCACTTCGTCTCCCACACCTGCTCATCCGTCCGCGCGGAGCTGTTGTAGCGCCGCCCGTACCGGTGCCGCAGCATTTCGATCGCGTGGTCGGCCGTGTCCCGCGCCGGCTCGGTCATCAGCAGATGAAAGCGGTCCGGCTCCACCGCCACGCCCCGCACCTCAAACCCGAAGGTCCGCGCCGTCTGCTCCAGCAACTGCAGAAACAGCGCGCGATGTTTCTCGTCCGCCAGCTTCGGCTGCCGCTGGTAGCAAACCGATGTGACAAAATGCAGCTCACCCTTCCCGTACTCGCGACGCTGTCCCTTGGGCATGCAGCCATCAAACCACAGTCCCGATTCGGCACGCCGTCGCCGGGAAGAGCAAAAACGTGCCACTTTATTCCATCGAAGCTGCTAGCCTTGAAATAGACGCGGCCTCCGGGCCGCGTTTTCTATTTGCTCGCGAACCAGGCAGTGGAGCTAAGTCATTTAGATCACCGACTTTACAAAAATAGCCAATGGAATCAGAAAGTTGCAATCGCGAAGAGCCGGAAGGCTGCAGAAAAAGTGCAGAATGACGCGGCTAAGTCTATTAGAAAGACGAATTTTAGCGGTAAGTCCTTTAGAAAGCCGGAGTTATCTCGTCGGGAGCGCCGTAAGCCTCGCCAATCGATGCACTTACAGTCCGAGCTCCGGTGACGGGAGGGGGAGGGGGGGCCGGGCCAGGGCGACCGGTACTCGGCTCAACGCCCGATCCCGGTCAGCTCGTGTAGAGTCGACGGTAGACACAGTCCCAAACTGTTGTATCCCGGTCACATTTCTCCTGACAGTGGTTCATCTTCCGGCGTATTCTGCTGGCGTCTGGACGAAGTAGCCCGGACGGGGAGGCGACCATGGCGTCGATTCCGTCCACTCTTACCGCTTGCCTGGCGTTTTTGGTCGCCAGCGCGCCCTTGGCAGCTGCGCCGCAGCCCGCCGGTTCTCCGCCCACCGCCCTGCAGCAGACGGCGCACGTTCAGCCGTCCAGTGTGCCCGAGTCACCCGCGGCGCCGCAGGTCTCGTACATGTACGAGATGTCGCCGGAGGCGCAGGGCGACCTCTACATGGCCCGCCGGCAATATGTCGCCGCGATAGGTGCATATCAACACGCCCAGCTGACCAAGTCGCTCGTCTGGACAAAAATCGGCGTCGCCTACCATCACCTGTTCGCGATAGACGAGGCCATGAAGGCCTACAAGATGGCGATCAGCCTGGACTCGCACAATGCCGACGCCCTCAATAACATGGGCGCCGTCTACCATGCCAAACGCGAGTACCGCACCGCAGCGAAGTACTACAAGAAGGCGCTGAAGTACAACTCCCGGTCGGCAGCCATCTACTGCAACCTGGGCACCACCTATTTCGCTGACCGCAAATACAAAGACGCGGAGAAGGCCTATAACCACGCCTTCGCCATCGACCCGAACGCCTTCAACCACGACAGCAATGCTTCGATTGACGAAGGCAGCACCAAGGAAGAGCGCATCGCGCAGAACTACTATCTCGCCCGCGCCTTCGCCCGCGCCGGCCAGCGCGACCAGGCCCTCTTCTATCTGCGCAAGGCCTTCGACGAAGGCTTCCATGACCGGAAGAAGCTGACGGGAGAGCAGGATTTCGCGATGCTGCGCACGACCATCGAGTTCAAGCAGCTCGTCGCGGAGCAGAAGCTGGAGTAAGCAGCACGGCTCACTATAATCGAGCCGTGCCCCTCTTCCGCCGCAAGCCAAGGCTCAAACAGGAACACAAGATCATGCAGCAGGCCGAGCAGGCCGCCGGCGCGCTGCTGCCGGAGTACCATCGCGCCACGCCGGAGTGCCCCCACCCCGAGCACTGGAGCATGTACGACTCCATGACCGCGGAATACGAGGTGCTGGAATTTATTCGCACACTCGTCACCACCATCAAGCCGGACCTCATCGTGGAGACCGGCTCGTTCCTCGGCGTCAGCACGCTCTGGATGGCCGAGGGGCTGGAGCGCAACGGCTTCGGGCGGATTATCAGTTGCGAGTACGACCCGGTCGTCTTCGCCAAGGCGCAGGAGAAGCTCGCCGCATCACCCCTGCGCAGCCGTATCGAGCTGCGCAACGAATCCTCGCTGGAGATGCAGGTCCGGGGTACCATCGACCTGCTCTTTTCCGATAGCGATATGCCCATCCGCGAGCAGGAAGTGACGCGCTTCCTGCCGCAGATGAACCCGAATGGGCTCATCCTGATGCACGACGCCAGCTCGCACTTGAAAGTCGTACGCGACGCCGCGTTGAATCTGGAGCGCAAAGGACTGCTCTCCGTGCTGCTGCTGCCGACGCCGCGCGGACTGGTCCTCGCCCAGCCGAAGCAGCGCTCTGCTTAGAGCCAGCGCGCTTTTCGCATCACCAGCAGCATCACGACGGTGCAGACGGCAATCGCCGCGATGACGTAATAGGCGCCGTACTGTGCATCAATGAACGGCAATCCCTTCACGTTCATGCCATAGAAGCTTGTGATGACAAGCCCCGGCAGCGCTATCGTGCTCAGCACCGTCAGCACCTTCATCACCTGATTGGTGCGGTTGGCTACCGACGAGAGATAGACGTCCAGCGTGTTGTTCAGCAGGTCGCGCAGTGTCTCCACGGAATCCAGCAGCCGCAGCACGTGGTCGTAGACATCGCGAAAGAACGGATACAGGTCATCGGGAATCAGATCGCTGGGATCGCGCAGCATGGAGTTGCAGGCATCGCGCGTGTTCACCAGCACGCGCCGCAACTCGATCAGCTTCCGCTTCTGGTCAAAGATGGCCTCCACCGTCTGAGGTGACGGCTCATCGAGCACACGATCTTCCAGTTCGTCGATCAGATCGTCGCTTTTATCAATCGATGGAAAGAACGAATCGACTATCGTGTCCAGGATGAGGTATAGCAGTTTGCCCGGCGGCGGCTCGCCCGGCGCTTGTTGCGCGCGATCCAGCACGCAATCGTTGGAGTGCCGCGCGTCGCGCACGCTGATAAAGTAGTCGCGCCCGACGAAGAGGCAGAGCGTTCCCAGCGTAAGCTCGCCGTGATCGACCGAAAGAATGTACTTGAGGATGTAGAAGAGATATTCGTCCGTCTCTTCGCTCTTCACCCGCTCGTTGTGGCTACGGCAGTCTTCAATGTGCAGCGGATGCAACCGGAATTGCGTTGCGAGTTCATCCAGCTTGGGATCGTTCGGATCGTCGAGCGCGTACCAGGCCAAAACAGTCCTTTCACCACTCCGTTATCTCTGCAGATGCCGCAGGGCCATCCGTGCCGCGTTATACCCGCACATGCCATGCACACCACCGCCCGGCGGCGTCGATGCCGAACAAAGATACAGTGACGAATCGCTCGTCGCATAGTAGCGCCATCCCGGCCGCAGGAAGAACTGCAGGCCATCGACCGCGCCGCCGGAGATGTCGCCGCCTTCGAGGTTCCTGTCCATGTATTCCAGATCGGCCGGTGGAAAGACGCGGCGCGCCAGCACGCACTCGCGGAAGCCGGGCGCAAACCGCTCCATCTGCGCTTCCATGCGCGGAAGCATATCCTCGGTCGACCCATTTGGCACGTGGCAGTAAGCCCAAGCCGTGTGGTTGCCTGCCGGGGCGCGACTCGGATCGAAGAGCGACGGCTGCGTCACGATCATGAAGGGCCTCGCTGTCGTGCGCCCATTGGCTACCGCGGACTCCGACGCCGCAATCTCCGCGTCATCGCCGCAGACGTGCACCGTCGCCGCCAGGGCGCAATCCTGCGCCCGCCATGGGATCGGCTCGCTCAGCGCGTAATCCACCTTGAAGATGCCGGGCCCCAGGCGAAAGCGTCTCGTAGCGATGCCGGTCCACCGAGTTGAGCCGCGAGCCGGCCATGCGCAGCAGTTGCCGCGGCGTCGTGTCGCACAGCGTTACGTCCACCGCGCCCAGAGTCTCCAGCCGCTCCACAGGCGTGGATGTCTCCACCATTCCTCCGAGCGACCGCAGATACGCGATCAAAGCATCGGTGACGGCCTGCGATCCGCCGCGTGGAATCGGCCAGCCCACGGCGTGCGCCGTCGCCGCCATGACGATGCCGAAGGATGCACTGAAGGGCTGCGATGGGCTGAGAAACGAGTGCGCCGCCAGCCCGGCCATCAGCGAGCGAGCGTGCACGCCCTGGAAGGCCAGTCGGCCAAGCATCGACTGCCGGCAATGCTCCACAGGCGCCCATGCGCGCCAGCAGCAGCGGATGGCGCGGCAATGCAATATCGGCTGCAGAATGTCCTCGGCCAGCGCCCACCAATTGCGCGGCAGCGGCTCCAGCAGCCGCCGCCAGGCCGGCCCATCTTCTCCCAATAGCCGGCACTGCTCGTCGATATCCCGCACCAGCAGCACCGCAGTGCCGTCATCCAGCGGATGTGCCATGCGCAACTGGCGAGTGGATCCACTGCAGCCCATGGTCGGCCAGTGGCAGGGTACGAAAGAATGGGGAGCCTGCCGCCATGGCAAAAACCGCGGAGCCAAAATCATGATGAAAGCCGGGCAGCGTAAGCTCCAGCGTTCGCGCCGCGCCGCCGGGGATCGTCTCGGCCTCATAGACAATGACGGAAGCACCGGCCTGTGCCAGCGTAATGGCCGCGGCCAGCCCGTTTGGGCCTGCTCCCACCACTGCGGCGGTTCGAGGCGCTGCCTGCATTCGAAACCTCACTCCGCCGCAAGTCTACCGTTTCCACAAGACACCAGTGGCGAGGAGAACTACTGTCTTCGATGCGGACAAGAGCACGGCATTTGAAAACGGATGGCAACCGCGCATCTTGTCAACGCGCGGCGCGTCTATATAAATAAGAGAACTGACGCCGAACGCGTACGCGGAAAGGGATGCTATGGAGAGGAACCGATTCCGCAAGCCACACCAAGCATGGCCCCCGATCATTGCAGCCGGGCTGATGCTGGCAACCCTACCTGCGGTTGCCCAGCATGCCACGGCGGGGCATCCCGCCGCTGGAGGCATCACGACAGCGCGCCCCATGCCGAGCCGTTCCTTTACTGCGCCGATGCGCACCGCACCGATGGGGGCGGCCAGCGATATGGAGGCGTTCGCGCCAATTCGTTTGGGACAAACTCCACTCCGACGCCTTCCTGGGAACTGCCAAAATACTTGACCCCGCATTGGGAGCTCGGCCCGACCCTCCAGCGTCCGCCTAATCCTGTTCATGGCAATCGGATTCCCCGCCGCGGAGCCGGGTTTGGGGTCGGCTATGTGGGCTTTCCCTACTACGTCGATCCTTTTAGTTTTGGCAATGCCTGGGACTGGAATGATGACAGCGATTCTGAAGCACAGGCCGCACCCGCGGCGCGTCCCGAATATGCGCAGCAACAGCCAGAACCCTACGCCGAAGCCCCCTACGATCAGGGATATCCCCCGCCGCCACCTCCCGGCTATGACCAGGAAGGTTTTCCGATGCGCGCGCAGGACATTGCTGCACAAAACAATGCCGCTCAGAACGATGGCCTCGACCACCCTCCAGTAACGCTGGTCTTCAACAACGGTCGTCCGCCGGAGAAGGTGAGCAGCTACGTGCTGACCGGGTCGTCGATCTTTGTCGCCGAACCCGGCCACCAGCGGAAGATCCCCATCGCCGACCTCGATTTGCCTGCAACCATCGAGCAGAATCGCGAAGCCGGCGTGGATTTCGAGCTTCCTGGCGGCAGCCGATAAAGCTAGTCGTTGCACAACCGGCTAGGTCCGGTAGACCTCAAGCCGCACGGTGGGAAAATCAACAGCCGCGCCGGTCTCGGCGCGATACCGATCCAGCTTCTGTCTCAGGCGGGATAGCGTCTCGCCCTCCGTCAGCCCCTCGCACAGGAAGCCGTTGATCTCCGGCACTCGGGCTTCATAACCATGGTCAAGTCTTTCCAATTCAACACGATACACCATTATTGGTCCGCTTTCCTCAGCTCGTTCACTGCGAGCAAACCCCACCAGCATGCCCGTCGGTCCTGTGGACTGGGAATAACACCCTTGAGTCACTGTTTCCGGGCAGCGTTTGGGATGGGATACTCATCTGTCGCACTCATGTGTCGCCGTCTCACACGGCGACCACGCAGACTAGCCCAGCACATCGGGAAGGTGCAAGGGAAATGGCGAAGCTCGTTTTCGGAATGATGCTGTCTCTCGACGGCTACGTCGCGGGCGTAGACGGAGGAGCTATTGCCGCCGCCCGGCGCCACGCTCCATGGTCACTTCAACGACTATGTTCGCGGCTTGGCCGGCATTCTGTACGGCCGTCGTATGTACGAGGTGATGCGCTACTGGGACGAGGATCGGCCGGAGTGGGGCGCGGTGCGGCACAGCTTTGCCACTGTATGGCGGGCGCAACCGAAATGGGTTGCGTCCCGTTCACTGAAATCCGTCGGCCCGAATGCCACACTTGTCGCTGATGATGTCGAAGCGTTCGTGCGCAGGCTGAAGGCTGAGGTCGACGGGGAGATAGACGTTGCCGGGCCCGAACTAGCGGGGAGTCTTACCGACCTCGGTCTTATCGACGAGTATCGCCTCTACTTCCGCCCATTCGTCCTTGGCCGCGGCAAACCGTACTTCGCCGCGGAGCCGGCCGCCGCTTCGCCTGATTGCGACCGATTCCCTTGGCGACGACACGGTCAGACTGACGTACGTCCCGGCCTGACCGCAGCGGCACTCCTCATGCCGTCTTCGGAAATGCACGGCGCCGATCGCACAGGCATACGCGCAGGTGCGCTGGTCAATCGCTTCAGCCCATACCGAGTCTTGCCCAGCAGGCTATGTACCAGGACAAGCTCACGAACAGTCCAGCGGATGCAATCGACCGGCACAGAGATTTCATGCGGTCTGTCATACAGCAGCGTAACGTGCGGCGTGAGACGAGTCTTTCCAGGAGGCTTGATTCCGGCTCGCTCCATCGCCGCGGCAAGACGCTGCTGTAAAGCCGTCAGCTCGGCGACACCTTCCGTTACACGGAGAACAATCGGACAGTTGTCTCTTTCCGGATCAGGATTTCTCCCCGCAAAACTTATGACTCGATCGCAACCCACCTCGAACGGGGGCAGCGTGATCGCCGAGGCAGCTTCTTCCGCTCGAGCGATAGCATCCTGTGGCAAACCAAAGTAGTCGCCTAGGTTATAGAGCGACACATGAAAGCGTTTCGGAAAAAGCGGCTTGCCTTCCAACCGGTATTTGCTCTTCAGAGAACGCGCAAGCTCTGCGATACGGCGGCCTGCAGCGTCATCCGGAAAGATCGCAAAGAACAATCCGTCCGTTGGTTTTGAAGCCGCCTCGAATCTCGGTAGCCAAAGCTGTTCCGGTACAGAATCAATTGCCATTCCGGCCCTACTCCCACTCAATCGTTCCCGGCGGCTTCGAGGTGATGTCGTAAACCACCCGGTTGATGCCACGGATCTCGTTCACGATGCGGCTCGACATCCGCTTCAGCACCTCATACGGCAGCGGCACCCAATCCGCCGTCATGCCGTCCTCCGAGTGCACCGCGCGGATCGCGCAGGTATACGCATAGGTGCGCTGGTCGCCCATCACGCCGACGCTCTTTACCGGCAGCAGCACCGCGAAGGACTGCCATATCTGCCGGTAGAGTCCTGCCGCCTTGATCTCATCGACGACAATCTCGTCCGCTTCCTGCAGCAGCGCGACGCGCTCCGCCGTCACCTCGCCCAGGATGCGCACCGCTAGTCCCGGCCCGGGAAACGGCTGCCGCTCCAGGATCTCCTCCGGCATGCCGAGATCACGCCCGATGCGCCGGACCTCATCTTTGAAGAGATCACGCAGCGGCTCGATGAGTTTCAGCTTCATGGTCTCCGGCAATCCGCCGACGTTGTGATGGCTCTTGATGGTCTGCGATGGGCCCTTCACCGAGGAGCTTTCGATCACATCCGGATAGAGCGTGCCCTGCACCAGGAAGTCCACGCCACCCGTGGTCGCGGAGATGCGATGCGCCTCATCGTCGAAAACGGCGATGAACTCATTGCCGATCGCCTTGCGCTTCGTTTCCGGATCGGTCACTCCGGCGAGCTTCGCAAGAAAGCGCGTACTGGCGTCGACCGCGACGAGATTCAGCCCCAGCTTCTCGCGCATGGTCTGCTGCACTTTGAAGAACTCATTGCGCCTTAGCACACCGTTGTTCACGAAGACGCAGGTGAGCTGATCGCCGATTGCCCGATGGACCAGCACCGCCGCAACGGAGGAATCGACGCCGCCCGAGAGCGCGCAAATGGCATGCGCATCGCCGACCTTCTCCTTGATCGCCGCCACCGTGCTCTGCACAAAGTGCGCTGGCGTCCAATCCGCCTTCGCATTGCATATCTTGAAGAGAAAATTCCGCAGCAGCGCCGTTCCCTGCCGCGTGTGGTGCACCTCGGGATGAAACTGCACTGCCCAGATACGCCGCTCCGGATTGGCAATGCCCGCCACCGCATTGGCCGTCTTCGCCGTCAGATGAAAGCCCGGCGGCAGCTCCAGCGCCTCGTCGCCATGCGACATCCAGACCGTCAGGTCGGCGGGCAGGCCGTCGAACAATGCGTTCTTGTCATCGATGATGTGGACATCCGCGTGACCGTACTCGCGCTTGTCCGCCGCCCGCACCTTGCCGCCGAGATGATGCGTGATGAACTGCAGCCCATAACAGATGCCGAGAACAGGCAGTCCCAGATCAAGCACCTTGGGATCGGCAGGCGGCGCGTCCGCGTCGTACACGGAGCACGGGCCACCCGACAGCACGATGCCGATCGGCTTATATGCCTGAATCTCTTCGAGGGAGGCTGTGCAGGGCAGCACGGCGGAGAAGACGTTCTGTTCGCGGATGCGGCGCGCGATGAGCTGCGTGTATTGCGCGCCAAAGTCCAGAATGACGATCGACTGGGTGTCCACGTTACATGTTACCCCGAAGTTCTACCGGCGCTGCCAGAACGTGACGAATGCTGCCAGCCGTGCCACCTGGAAGAAGTCCGAAGCCGCGAGATACAACACGCCGACCGCGACCCACCACACATAGAGCGCGTTCCCGCTCATCTGCGCTTCAAAGGGCAGCGGCACCGCGGAAAAGACCATCGCCAGCACGATGAGCGCCAGCTTGACGATGCCAAGGACCAGATTGACCTCAACCAACTTCATGGTCAGCGGCCCCAGCCGCACACTCGCCGCCAGCGCCGACGGCAGACTGCGTCCCTCCAGGACAATCAGCACACTCGCGATCGAAAGCACCCAGCTCCACACCGCCCACACGACGAAGCTGCCTAGCGAAAGACATATCAGCCATGCGGCGAACCCGACCATGTTCGGCTCCCCGCCGGCCGGCACGTGAATCACATCGCGCAGCGCAGCCCAGCGCACCATGGCGAACCACATCAGGATCGTGAGCGCCAGCGCAGCGATACGCAGCAGTTGCAGTGCGCACAGCGACGCCGTTCGTATGATGGCCTTCGGGCGCCAGCGCTCGCAGCACAAATGTGCGTCCCACGCCGGACGCAACGGCCCAGCCGACCATCAGCAGCGGCACGAGCCAGCGCGCCAGCGCAAGCGCTCCGGGCAGAATCGCGTCATACGAAGCACGGATGATCTGCGCCGCCGCGACCGGCTGCTGGAGGGAGAAATCTTCAATCCCGGTATGCGCAGCAAAGAGAATGGCAAGCAAGCAGCCGTCCACAGATAGAGAGCAGCAGCAGCGCGGGAATGCCGAAGCCCCAGCGCCATGCCAGCTCACGCGCAATCAACCCCGGCCTGCGCCAGCACTGCGCCTGTATCTGGAGCAGCGACTGCGTGCCGCGCATAGGCGCGGACTGGCGTTTGCATACGCGTTGGCGATTGACCGCTCTCCACGTCAGCGGGCCACGAAGTTGATGAGCTTGCCCGGCACCACGATCACCTTGGCGACCGTCTTGCCCGCAAGCGCAGCCTGCACCTTCTCATCCGCGCGTGCGGCCGCTTCCAGCGCTTCTTTCGAAGCATCGACCGGCAACCTTGATGAGCGCGCGCAGCTTGCCGTTGATCTGCACCGGCACCTCGATCTCGTCCTCGCGTGCGAGCGCCTCGTCGAACTTCGGCCACGCATGACGCAGAACAGCATCCTTGCGGCCAATCTGCTCCCACAACTCGGCAGCCAGATGCGGCGCGAACGGAGCCAGCATCAGGATCAGCGATTCCAGAATATTCGCGACGGCGGCAGGCGGAATCTTTCCTTCCGCAATCGCCGCATCGGCCGCGGTCAGCTCGTTCACCAGCTCCATGATCGCCGCGATCGATGTGTTGAAGTGCCAGCGGCCGCCGAAGTCCTGCGTGATTTTGCGAATCGTCTGGTGCAGCTTGCGCAGCAGCGCCGTTGCCGCGGGCGATGCCTCCGTGTCGGCCCGCTGAAGACGACCGCGCCAGTTCAGCATGCCGCATCACGAAGCGGTATACGCGCGAGAGGAAGCGGCTGACCCCGGCAACGCCGTCCTCCTGCCAGTCCAGATCGCGGTCCGGCGGCGCGGCAAACAGCGCATACATGCGCGCCGCGTCTGCGCCGTAGCGCGCAATCATCTCGTCCGGCGAGACGACATTGCCCTTCGACTTCGACATCTTCGCGCCGTTCTTGATCACCATGCCCTGCGTGAAGAGTCGCGCCGCCGGCTCGTCGTTCTTGATCAGGCCCAGGTCGCGCATGACCTTGGTCCAGAAGCGCGAGTAGATCAGGTGCAGGATCGCGTGCTCCACGCCGCCGATGTACTGGTCGATGGGAAACCAATACGCCACCGCCGCGGTATCGAATGGCGCCGTCGCGTCCTTCGCGCTGGTGTAGCGGTAGAAGTACCAGGACGAATCGACGAACGTATCCATCGTGTCCGTCTCGCGCCGCGCGGGGCCGCCGCACTTCGGACAGATGGCGTTCACGAATTCCGGCAGCTTCGCCAGCGGCGAGCCGCCCTCCTGCGTGATCTCCACGTTCTCCGGCAGCAGCACCGGCAACTGATCGTCGGGCACCGGCACGATGCCGTCCTTCGCGCAGTAGAGCATCGGAATCGGCGTGCCCCAATACCGCTGGCGGCTCACGCCCCAGTCCTTCAAGCGGAAGGTGATCGTCGCCTCGCCAAAGCCCTTCGTCTTCGCGAAGGCCGTCATCTTCTGCTGCGCCTCCGCGCAGCCGAGCCCGCTCCACTCGCCGGAATCGATCAGCACTCCGTCTTCCGAGACAAACGGCAGCGCGGCCGGTGTCTCGCCCGGGTTCTCTTCGCGAATCACCCGCTTGATTGCCAGCCCATACTTCGTCGCGAAGTCATAGTCGCGCTCGTCATGCGCCGGCACCGACATGATCGCGCCCGTGCCGTAGTCGAGCAGCACGTAGTTCGCCGCCCACACCGGCACGCGCTCCTGCGTGAACGGATTGATGGCGTAGTGGCCGGTAAAGACGCCATGTTTCTCGATACCGCCGACATCGCCGGCCTCACGCGCATGATCCTGCTCGGACGTTAATGCCGCAACCCGCTTCGCCAAGTTCAGGGTCAGCTGTCGGCGAAGGCGCAAATCAGCGGATGCTCCGGCGCAAGCTGCAGGCTGGTTGCGCCGTAGATCGTGTCGATGCGCGTCGTGAACACCTTCACCACATCGCTGCGGCCTTCGATGGCAAACGCGACCGTCGCGCCCTCGCTGCGGCCAATCCAGTTGCGCTGCATGGTGCGCACGCGCTCCGGCCAGCCGTCGAGCTTGTCCAGCCCGTCCAGCAACTCCTGCGCATACTGCGTCGTGCGCAGGAACCACTGCTCCAGCTCGCGCTGCTCGACCAGCGTGTCTTCGTGCCGCCAGCAGTAGCCGTTGATCACCTGCTCGTTCGCGAGCACCGTCTGGCACTCCGGGCACCAGTTCACCTTGCTGTTCTTGCGGTAGGCCAGCCCGCGCTCGTACATGCGCAGGAAGAACCACTGGTTCCAGCGGTAGTAGTCCGGCAGGCAGGTGGTCACCTCGGTCGACCAGTCGTAGCCCATGCCGAGGCGCATGCATCTGCCGCTTCATCGTCGGCGATATTGGAGAGCGTCCACTCGCGCGGCGGCGTGTGGTTCTTGATCGCGGCATTCTCCGCCGGCAGTCCGAAGGCATCCCAGCCCATGGGGTGCAGCACGTTGTAGCCCTGCATCCACATGTAGCGCGCCAGCGCATCGCCGATGGCGTAGTTGCGCACGTGCCCCATGTGCAGCTGACCGGAGGGATAGGGCAGCATCTCCAGCACGTAGTACTTCGGCTTGCTGCTGGTTGCCGGCTCAGCCGCGTACAGCTCCGGCTGCGCGGCCCAGCGCGCCTGCCAGCGCGTTTCAATCTCCGCCGGATCGTAACGGACCTCAGGGCGCACATCGGCGCCGGCCGCAGCAGGATGCTGCTGGTGTGAATGGCGGCGCTCGCGTCCGCTGGGGGCGTCTCTTGTTGCTTGAATGCCATGTGTACTAACGATTGTATCGCCGCCGGCTGGGCTATTTCGCGGCTGCCGGTCTGCCCACCAGCGACTTCAGCACGTTCACATTCCGCGCGTCGTCGCCCGGCTCATCCACCGGCGTTTCGGCAACAAAAGCGCAATGGCGAAAGCGCGCATCATTCAGAATGCGCCGGAAGGCCGCCACGCCGATCGTTCCCTCGCCGACATGCTCGTGCCGGTCCAGCTTCGAGCCTCGTGGCGCCTTCGCATCGTTCATGTGCCACACCCGCACGGTTTCGAGACCAATCAGCCGCTCGATCTGGCCCACCGTCTCCTCATACCCGCCGCTGGTCACGATGTCGTAGCCCGAGACATGGCAATGGCACGTGTCCAGGCAGGCTCCGACCGGCGCCACGCGGCGAAGATGCTCCACCAGTTCGGCCACCTGTTCGAAATTCGAGCCCAGCGAGAACTCCGCGCCCGCCGTGTTCTCGATCAGCACGCGGAAATCGCACTCCTGCCATGGCAGCTTATCCATCGCGCGCTCAATCGCCTCCGCCGCGCGCAGCAGGCCCGCTTCGCGCGTCATGCCGCGCCACGAACCCGGATGCAACACCAGGTACTCCGCGCCCAGGGCAAGGGCGCGCTCCACCTCGCCGCGAAGCGCCGCGATCGAGTTCTTCCAGACCGTGTCCGACTGCGCCGCCACGTTAATGAGGTAGCTTGCGTGGATCACCAGCGGGCTCACATCGAAGCGCGTGCGCAGCTCCTGCATGCGCGCACAGTGATCTTCGGAGATCTTCGCCGGCCGCCACATCCGCGGGCTCGACGAAAATATCTGAAAGGTATTCGCGCCAATCTCGTGTGCGCGCTCGGCCGCGCGAAACACTCCACCCGCAGTCGAGAGGTGCACACCGATGCGCGGTCTGGGTGGTGCGCCGGCCGCCGCGTTTGCAGTCCCAGCCATCAGGGGGCTTCCTGCAGGTTCTGCCGCGCACGCCACAGCGCACCCTCTACCGGATCGACCGCCTCGGGCAGCATCTGCGCACCGGGATGCTCGCGCTCAATCTCCGCAAACATTGCCTCGCGCACCATCGCGATGTTTTCAAGCACGCTGCCGGTAAACGCCACGCGGCGGGGCGCCCCTGGCTCCATGGCCAGCACCTTGCGCAGCGCCAGCGAGGCGTCCTCACCCAGCGCGCGTCCGCCGCTGCGCAGCACTGCCTGCGCCAGCGGATCGCCCTTCGCCGCGACCTCCACCACCGTGCGGGTCAGTGCGGCAAAATCCGGCGGCGGAATAGAATGCGCAATCTCCACTACCTGTTCCAGCGTATCCGCCTTCCACTGCGCAGCCAGGGCCGTCAGCAGTTTGCTGCTTCCGTGCTCGTCGGTCTCGTGGATGGCGACGCGCAGCGCCTTCAGCCCGATCCAGTGGCCGGAGCCTTCATCCGCAAGCAGCGGCCCCCAGCCGCCCACCGTTACCAGCTCGCCCTTCGATGTGCGCCCCAGCGTATTCGAACCGGTGCCCGCCATCACCAGCACGCCGGCCTCGCCCGGAAAGGCCGCATCGAGCGCGATGTCCACATCGCCGCAGACACACAGGTCGCCGCGCAGCATGGGGCCGAGCGTCTGCCAGATCCATCCCGTGACCGTGGACACGGTGTATCCGGCTGTGCCCACGCACGTCGACGCTACCTTGGTGATCGGCACACCGCTGCTCTTCGCAACCTCGTCCAGCAGGGCACGCAGGTTCGTCTCCGCCTCCGCGGCCGAAACCCGCATCACTTTAATGCTGCCGTTCTTCGCGCGGCCCAGTACACGCCCGTCTTCGGCCAGCGCCGCGCGCGTGCTGGTTCCGCCTGCGTCCAAGCCCAGAAAGTAAGTCATGCGGTTTTCATCATAGCGGCTTCATTGTGTCGCCAGGTCAGCGGCGCACCGGCCTAGCAGCGCATCAATGCGAGATAAGCACCGGCTCCAGCACCGAAGCGTTTCCGTCGATTGCCGGCGCATCCAGCTGCAGTATCTCCGCCAGGAACGGATACACGTTCACGTTTTCAAACGGCTTCAGCCGGACGCCTTTGCGAATATCCGGCCCTTCGGCGTAGAAGATCGCGCGCATCTCCGGCACAGTGCGCGGATCGTAGCCGTGCATCCCTTTATTGGGCGGCCGATTCCGCGCCGGATCGGCCGGCCCGTGCACTCGGATCGCATACGGACCCGTCGGAACGATGACCGGATCGCCGATCCGCGGATCGCCCGTGTAGTTCAGCTCCGCCGGCATCCTGCTGCGGCGATACACCTTGAACTTGTCGCTCACGATGCGGAGCTTCGCATAGAGCTTCGCCGCGTCGGCATCCGAAGCCGGATACATCAGCGTGCCCGACCGTCTCCACACCGCTGAAATCTGCGTATTGGTCCAGATCAATCCAGCCGCCCTCTTCCTTCGCCATGCCGTGGTCCGATACCACGACCAGATCGATGGGCAGATGCAGTTTTTCGAGCTTTGCCCGTAGAACGCCGATCTCGCCATCCACATGCCGCACGGCAGCGCGCGTCTGCGTCGCATCTGGTCCGTACTCATGGCCCGCATGATCGACCTCGCCAAAGTACAGCGTGATGAAGTGCGGACGCTTCGCCTCGGGCAGCTTCAGCCAGTCCACTACCTGATCGACGCGCTCTTCATCCGGCAGGGCATCGTCGTATTTCAGGTAGTAGCTGGGCCGCTCGCCGGCAATCTCCGCCTCCGAACCCGGCCAGAAGAAGCACGCCGCGCGCATACCCTGCTTCTCCGCAAGCGACCATAGCGGTACGCCGCGATACCAGCTCCCATCCGTGTCCGACTTTGGATCGTTGAACGAATACCGCTCCTTCCGCGCCGGATCGTAGAAGCTCATCGCCACAATCCCGTGATGCTCCGGATAGAGTCCGGTCACGATCGTGTAGTGGTTGGGAAAGGTGGTCGACGGATACGAAGGCAGCATGCCGTCCAGAGCTGCGGCGCCATCTTTCGCGATCGCATCCAGATGAGGCGCGCCATAGAGCTTCGCGTAGTCGTAGCGGAAGCCGTCGATCGAAACCAGCACCACGTAATGCTTCGCAAGCTGGTCCGCGCGATTGTCAGCATTCGGAACTTCGATGACGGGCGCCTTGGCATGCGAGGCAGCGCGCGCCAGCGGCAAGGAAGCGACGAGAAACAGCGCGAGAAGCAGGCGGCGCATTCTTTGAAGCTACATCAGGAGCAGCGCGACCGGCAGATCACCGGGCGAAAGGAAGCTTCGATGCTCCGGCAGCGGCCTGGCATAGATAGATGTCCGCATCGATCCCGGCACGCTCCAGGTAAGCATCGTGGATGCCCTTCCGGAAGGCTTCGGCATGCGCGGCCTCGACCAGGTTGACCGTGCACCCTCCAAAACCGCCGCCCGTCAAACGCGCTCCAATGATGCCGGGCTGCGCGGCGGCGAGCTCCACCAGCAGATCGGCCTCCGGACAGCTCGCCGCAAAATCATCGCGGTAGCTGGCATGCGCCTCGGCCATCAGCTGCCCCATGCGCTTCATGTCGCCTGACGAAAGCGCCGCAGCAGCCTCTTTCACGCGCGCATTCTCCGTGATGATGTGGCGGCAGCGGCGATACGCATTCTCCGACATGGAAGTGCGCGCCTTCTCCAGGTCCGCCAGCGTCGCATCGCGCAGTTCGCGAATCGCAGGATTGACCGCCCGCACCGCCCGGCTTCCTTCATCTACCTCGGCGCGCCGCTCGTTGTACCCGCCGTCCGCATGAGAATGCTTCACCATGGAATTGCAGATCACCAGCCGCACATTTGCCGGCAGTGGCTCAGGCTCGGATTTCAGGTCGCGCGTATCGATCACCAGCGCATGATCTTTCACGCCGCAGCAGGCGATGTACTGGTCCATGATGCCGCTCTGCGCGCCCACAAAGCCGTTCTCCGCCCTCTTGCAGGCCAGCGCAATCTCCGTCAGCGACATCGACTTGCCGGCGAGCGCCAGTGCGGCGAAGGCTACCGCGACCTCGATCGAGGCCGACGAGCTCAGCCCCGCGCCCACCGGCACATCGCCCTCGAGCGTCATGATGAACTGCGGGACCGTCATCGCCGGACTGGCGCAGACTCCACAGGACGCCTACCGGATAATCCGTCCAGTCGTGCTTCGGCTTCTCCGGCAACGCGTTCGTGTCGAAACGGAATTCCTTTTGAAAATTGCTGGAATAGAGGGTGCTGGCGCCGTTCTTCGCCGGCGTCACCACCGCGACACTGTTGAAGTCGATCGCCGCGGGCATGACCAAGCCACCGGTATAGTCCGTGTGTTCGCCAATCAGGTTCACGCGTCCCGGCGCCTGAAAGGCGCTCTGCGGCGCTCCGAAGCGTTCGGCATGTTGGCGCAGCAGCGGCTCCAGCGTGATCATCGAGCCTCCTCCAGCTTTCTCCGTCCTTCAATCTCGCGCCGCGTACCCAGCCGAAAGCGCAATGTCCACTTGCGCCGCTCCCCCGGCGCCAGCTTCCACGCTGTTCCCTGACGCTCCGCATCGGCCAGGCTGTCGCACGGGGCGCTCGCCGGCTCGAAGGCGACGGTGTACTGCTTCACCGGCCCAGACTCCGGCCATGCCGCCCGGCAGATCCAGAGCCCCAGGTACGGCAGCGTCTCGGTCGTAAATGTAAGCTCGATGCCCTCATCGAGCGATGGGCGAACCAGCGCGCACCAGCCCTCGGCCAGCGGCCCGGCAAAAAGCTTGTCCGCCTGCAGACCATCCGGCGGCCCTACGAGGCTCAGGTCGTCACCCGATCCGGCATTCGGCCACGCGACGCGATCGCCGCGCCGTCCCAGGCGGTTTCCCGCCGATCCCTCAACGGTCATCTCACGTACTTCTGCTGGAAGGAGAATGCGGTCGCCCGGCTCCACGCGAAGCAGCGGATGCGCGCAGTAGAGCAGGCTCTGAGGCACATGGCTGCGGCTCTCCAGCGAGTAGTCGAGCACCAGACTCGCCCCGTCCAGATGCGCCCGCCGCTCGAAGGCAATTGCACCATTGAGCGCCGTCGTCCGCAGCAGCAGAGAATCGTCAGATGGCTCCTCCTGCCAGGCATGACGCCAGACCTCCCCATGGTCCGGGGCTGTTTCGGTCGGTGCGACCGTGGGCAGGCACTCATCGAAGCCGCCGCCGTCCCATCCCTCGAAGCCGCCCTGGGAACTGGCTTCGTCATACAGCTTCAGAGGAGGCAGCAGCCACTCGGTGCCGGTGCGCTTGCTGCGCAGAGAGACGAACTTCCCGCCCAGGGCAGGCGCCACTTCCACGCGTATGAGAGCGCTTTCAAGAATGCGCGCAAAGCGGCTGTCGAGTCTTCCAAACTCCTCCGCCGCTGCCGTGGCCCTGTTCATCACGCGCGGCTCCCCAGGTAGTGCGTGGACGATAGGTCGCGCAGGCGCGCCGCGGCATCTTCCGGCAGGATGTCGCGCTGGGGCATGCCCAGCATCTCGAAGCCGACCATGAATTTCTTCACCGTGGCCGAGCGCAGCAGCGGCGGATAGAAGTGGGCGTGAAAGTGCTGTTCCGGCCCCGGACCCTGGTGGAACCCCATGGTGTAAGGAAAGCTGGTCTGGAAGAGATTGTCGTAGCGGATGGTCAATTGGCTCAGGATATCGGCCAGCGCGCGTTTCTGAGCGGGACTGAACTGTGGCAAAGCACCTACCTGCTGCCGGGCGATGACCAGTGTCTCGAACGGCCACACGGCCCAGTACGGCACGACGGCCAGAAATTCATTGTTCCGGCAGACAATGCGCTCCTGCTGCTCCACCTCGAGCGCCACATATTCGGCCAGCAGACCGCGTCCATGCTTCTCCTGCCATAGCTTCAGGTTCACGCGCTCCCGGGCAGGCTCGTCCGGCACATGCTCCGTCGCCCAGATCTGGCAGTGCGGATGCGGATTGCTGGCTCCCATCATGGCCCCGCGGTTTTCGAATATCTGTACATGCTGTACGAATGGCTGCGCCGCCAGTTCCACATATTGCTCGGTCCATGCCTCGACGACGGTCTCGATCTCCGGTACCGTCATGCGCGCGAGCGTGAGGCTGTGATCGGGATGGAAGCAGAGCACACGGCAGAGACCGCGCTCCTGCTCCGCACGCAGCAGCGGCGAATCGGTTGGATCGGGCGCCGGTGCATCCGGCAGCAAGGCGGCATAGTCGTTGTCAAAAGCGAAAACGGATGTGTACGCGGGATTGCGATGGCCGCCGGCACGCTCATTGCCGGGGCAGAGATAGCATTTCGGGTCGTAGTGGAGCGGAGCTGCGGCCTCCGTCTTCGCCGTCTCGCCCTGCCATGGACGCTGTGTCCGGTGCGGCGAAACCAGTACCCAGTCGCCGCGTAACGGGTTGTAGCGGCGGTGAGGAAAGGCATTTCGCTGCGCTGTCATAACGGGCCTGGCTCCGGGTACGTTGATCGCGTAAGGATTGTAACCGATTACAACCGTGACGCAGCAACTTCCTGCGACTGTTCACAATAACTCGAATTGCAGACGGCAGGTTATCCTCTGTCTGGACCGTTTTCACAGTGGCTTAGCCCCGCGATAAAACTCCACGCAGCTTTTGAGTCAAAAAGCTGCACATCGGGGCTTCCGGCCGGATAGCGTCGTAGTGAAAACGGTATACATTGCGGATTGTCCGGCCTATCTCGCATCCGGACGCCGCCCGGGGGCAAATGAATATCCAGGCCGTTGCAGATCGTGCACGGGTCTCTACCGCCACGGTATCCCGCACCATCAATGGGTCCAACAAAGTGGCGCCGAAGACCGCGGAACGGGTCCGCCGCGCCATCGAGGCGCTCGGCTACTATCCCAACACCAATGCTCGCGCCCTGGGCTCCGGCCGGAGCCGCATGTACGGCCTCATCATCTCTGATATCACCAACCCCTTCTTCCCTGAACTGGTCAAGTCCTTTGAAGATATGGCTGTCCGCAACGGCTACGAAGTCATCGTGGCCAATACCGGCTACAGCCCTGAGCGCACCGAGGTCTGCGTGCAGCGCATGCTGGAGCGCAAGGTGGACGGCGTCGCCGTTATGACCTCCGAGATGGGCTCCCACCTCATCGACCGCTTCCACCGTGGCCAGATCCCCATGGTCTTCCTCGACACCGGCGATCCGGCAAACGGCATCAGCAACATCCTGATCGACTACACAGCCGGCGTCGACGATGCCGTCGAGCACATCGCCGCGCTCGGCCACAAGCGCATTGCCTTCATCAGCGGCCCCATGGATCTGGCTTCCGCCCGCACGCGCAGGCAGGCTCTGCTGGCATCGCTGAAGCGGAAGGGGCTTGGGGGTAACAAATCGCTGATCGAAGTCGGCAATCACCGCATCGACGGCGGACGCGCGGCCATGGATCGCCTGCTTGCATTGGAGGAACGTCCGACGGCCGTCATCGCCTCCAACGACCTCACCGCCATCGGCGCCATCGGCGCGCTGCATCGCCGCAACCTGCGCGTGCCCGAAGACATCTCCGTGGTGGGCTTCGACGACATCGAAATCAGCGCCTTCCTGCATCCGGCGCTTACCACTGTGCGGCTGTCGCGCGCCGCCATCGCCGACCGCGCCTTTCAGGCGCTGCATCGCTCAGGTATGCGGGAGGCCAACACCCCTGCGGTCGAGTACAAAATCCGGCCCGAGCTCATCGTGCGCAACTCCACCGCCGCCCCGCCCAAAGAGCGCGAATAATCCAGCCAAACTACAGAAATTTCAGGGCTTCGAAGCAGCACCGTCGCTGCGACAAAAGATACTTGACGATCGTGTCCTCGGAGGTAGAGCATGGCTGCCACTTATGAGAGATCACTCCCTGAAACACGTTCTCTTTTTCGCCGTTTTCTTTGTCGCCCTCTTCGCTGCGCTTTTTGCCGGCGTAGTTCAGGTGCATAACCGGAACATGCAGCGGCACGCGACCGCGCACTACGTCCCGGCAACACCGGCAGCGGCACCCACAAACTAGATTTACCGCTATTTCTTCCGGGCAGCAGGTGCGTGAGTTATCACGCCTTTGCCTTGGTCTCTCTCGGTGACCGTGACGATCCGGTCTACCCCCGGCAATTGCACCTTCTCGACTGTGCCGTCCGGCCAGTGGATCTCCACCGCATCCACCTTGCTCACATCCCCCAGCCCGAAGTGCACCCGCTGGTCGTTCGATGACGCATAGCTCCCACCGCTATAGACATCGCCACGCTGCCGCATGCCGCCGGCGGTGAGATAGACCGTCGCACCAACAGCATCGCGCGGCCCCTTTGGGCCACCCACCAGCTTCAACTCCACCCAGTGATGATGATCGGGGTTCACGTTACGCAGCAGCGTGGGCGGCGAATCGATGTTGTTGATCACCACGTCCAGCTTGCCGTCGTTGAATAAGTCGCCGACTGCGGCGCCACGGCCCGGCTTCACGACCGCCAGGCCCGTACCCATCACGGCCGGCTGCAGTTCAAACTTCTTTCCCTGCAGATTGCGAAACAACAAAGGCCGTTCCGCGAACGTCGTTCCCCAGTCGTACTTGTCTACCGACGGATAGACGTGCCCGTTTGCGATGAAAATGTCCTTCCAGCCGTCGTTGTCGTAGTCCATAAAGGCATCGCCCCAGCCCAGGAACGGCACCGTCGGCTCGGCAACTCCGGCCGCATAACTCACGTCGGTAAAGTTCGCGTCGCCGTCATTGTGGTAGAGAACGTCGTAATCATCGGAGAACGTCGTGTGGAAGACATCGACGCGACCGTTGTTTTCGTAGTCGCCCAGTGCGATCCCCATCGAGGCCGTCTCGCGGCCATTCTCATTCAACGCATAGCCGGAGGCATAACTCGCATCTTCAAAGGTGCCGTTGCCCTTGTTCACGTAGAGGTAGTTCGGCGTTGAGTCATCGGCCACCAGCAGGTCCGGCTTGCCGTCGTTGTTCACATCGATGAAGACGCTGGCCAGTCCGTAATAGCCGGCCTTGTCGTCGACGCCGAGCTTCACGCTCACGTCGGTAAAGGTGCCGTCGGCATTTTGGTGGAAGAGATGGTCGTGCTCGCCCTCCAGCCCGCGCGGTCCGCACATCACCGGCTCGCCGCGGAACTGGCAGAAGTTTTTGGCCAGCGTCGAGGAAGAGCCCGGTGTGGGCGGCTGATTATTCTCGAAGTGCACGTAGCCCGGGACAAATAGATCCAGGCGGCCGTCGCCGTCGTAGTCTCCCCATGTGGCGCCCGTCATCCAGCCGCCGACGACCACACCAGCCTTCTCCGCCACGTCGGTAAAGGTCCCGTCGTGGTTGTTGTGATAGAGCCGGTTGCCGCCGAAGTTCGTGACGTACATGTCCGGCCAGCCGTCGTTGTCATAATCGGCGACGGCAACCCCGAAGCCCCAGCGATCATTGGTTACGCCGGCCTTCGCCGCCACATCGGTAAAGGTGCCGTCGTGGTTGTTGTGGAACAGGGCCGAATGCGGGGCAGATGCTTTCCCGGCGAGCGCATCGTAGGTGGACGCATTCACCAGGTAGATGTCCAGCCATCCATCGTTGTCGTAATCGATCAGCCCCACACCGGAGCCCGGCGTCTCCAGGATGAACTGCTTCTCCCGGGTGCCATCGCGGTGCGTCCACTTCGAGAGCCCCGCCTTCTCCGTGACGTCGATAAAGATCGTCGGGCCATGATCCACGAATCCGCCGGCCGTAATGGGCCGCTTCTGGGCATCGAGCACCGGCGCGAAGGTGCCGCCGGTGGTCACGCCGCCGCTCATTCCCTGCTGCGGCGCCTGCGGTGGAGTCGGCTGCGTCTGCCCATACATGCAAGCGGACGATGCGCTAAGAGCCAATACCAGCACGAGGAAAAGGGGATGCAACTCTCTGGACACGCATAAGAGGTTACGCGATGCCCGACGATACCGCCACGCATCGCAGAAGGAGGATAGAATCACCTCATCCCACACCATGCCCGGAGTGCTGATCGTCCATGTCCCATCGCATGCTCTCGCTGTGGCTCGCCCTGCTGTTCACAGCGTTCTCCGCAACAGCTGAGCGCCAGAAAGTCATCGTGGATACCGACATCGGCGACGACATTGACGATGCGTACGCTCTGACGCTGGCGCTGCATAGCCCCGAGCTCGAAATCCTTGGTGTGACCACGGCCTGGGGCAATACTGCATTGCGCGCGCAGTTGGCCGCGCGTCTGCTGGCGGCGTCCGGCGCAAGTAAGATTCCCGTCGTGGCCGGCGTACCGACGCACAGCAAGTCGACCTTTTCACAGCAAGCGTGGGCTGTTGCCGGTCCCGCGCCTGCGCATGGCAATGCCGTTGATTTCCTGCTCGCCCAGGCGCGCCGCTATCCGCACCAGATCACGCTCATCGCCATCGGCCCGCTCACCAACATCGGCGCGGCCATCGACCGCGATCCCGCCGCCTTCCGCCTCTTCAACCGCGTTGTGCTGATGGGCGGCTCCATCCACTGCGGCTATGGCAATCCGCGCGCTACACCGCCGCCTCCGCCGCAGCCTGAGTACAACATCGCCAGCGATCCTGGGGCTGCCCGCAAGCTGCTTGCCTCCGGCGTGCCGATTTTCATGATGCCGCTCGACTCGACGCAATGGAAGCTCGACGACAGCAGGCTCGCGCAGGTTGCCGCCCGCAGCACGCCCGCTACCGATGCGCTCCTCGTCCTCACGACAGAGTGGCAGCTCGCAACGCACCAGCACACGCCCACGCTCTACGACGCGATGGCCGTCACCTATGCTCTGCGTCCGGAGATCTGCCCCACCACCCCGCTTCGCCTGCAGGTCGACGACAAGGGCTGGACACGCATCGTCGAGGGCCAGGTCAATGCTCACGCCTGCCTCAAGTCGAACGGCGATGCCTTTTTTCACTTGATGCTGCCTCGCCTGGCTGCGCATGAGTAACGTGAGCGCTTCCCTGCGGCGATGCGTCTGGTGTGCGCAGGCGGGCCTTTTGGCATCATGAAGAGGATGGAGTGATCATGGCAGGCATCCGATTTCCCAAATTAGCCTTTGCCGCCTTCGCCATACTCGCGGGATACGCCGCTGCACAACCTGCGCAACCTCGAACGCCGCAGGTCCTCACGGACCATGCGTCCGATGCCTATGCGATCTATTCGCTCCTGCTCTCCGGTCAGTCGCACAATGAGCCTCTCGCCATCGCTGCCACGACGATCAACGTCGACGACATACAGACCGAGCCCGATAGCGAGTTCGAGCCGCCAGCAGAACAGCGAGCGCGCATTCGAGGACGCGGTCCAGGATTTTCACACTCACCGCGAAAACCGGGTCCAGCTCCAGCATCAACTGCACCTCGATCGTCCGTACACACTCCTGACTGAAGATGAAGTCGCTGCTTTCAGGAACAGCAGCGCCGGTGCACTCAACCGAACCAGGCGAGATATTCGAGCGTTGTCCTGCTCAGTGAGGTTTACTTCAACCCGGCATGGACGGCGGCCTTGGTTTATCTCGACAAGGCATGTGCAACTCCATGCGGGAGTGGCCAATGGATCTATCTTGAAAAGCGAGATGGCCAGTGGGTTCGCAGCTCCAGCGCGATCCCCGATCGGGCCGACATTTCTGCGATCTACTCGCTCCTGATGCCGGGCGTGCCCTTTGCAGGCATGTCGCTCTCGCAGGCACCGCATTTCGCCATCGCTGCCCAGACCGTCAACATCGATGACATGAATCCGGCCATTCCGCCCGACGGCCAGCTCCAGCCTCCGCCGGATAATGGCACTGCCTTTCGAGAAGCGGTGCAGGATTTTTACACGCGCAAGTACGAGCGCATGCAGATTCCACCCAATTGCAGCTAGATCGCCCGTTCAACTTGTTGGACGAAGCCGATGTCGCCGAGCTCAGAAGTGCGCTGACCGGCATCGATCCTGGATCGCAGCTAAAGGACAAGTGGGCCGGCTATCCGGGCATCACCTACTTCAGCGAGGTCTACTTCAACACCGCTCATACTGCCGCGCTGGTTTACATGAACAACTTCTGCGCCAACCTTTGCGCGAACGGCCAATGGATTTACCTGGAGAAGAAGAACAACCAATGGGTTCGCCGCTCCGGGCTGAACATATAAAGCGGGCTCTGCACCGTAAGCAAAAAAGAAGGCTTCGCGAGGCGGTCTGCGAAGCCTGGAAGACCGAATCGCGAGTCAAGAGCCGTTCTCTCCACTCGCACCGGCAAGCTCATCCCTTCACATAAGCCTGGCTTGGCCGATGCACCCACTGACGCCCCGATATCAAACCCATGGCGAGAAAGATCGAACCCAGCACAAGGTGGAAGATGTGATCGCCGGTGTGCAGCAGCATGGGGCCGAAGTACCACGCCCTGTTCATCGCCGCGTTTCCCATCGTCAGCCCAAGCATCGCGAGCGTCAGATAGAACGCGCCGGACGCTATGGCAGAATCGCTTTGCCGCCGTCTCACCCAGGAAGCTGAAGCCGAAAGCCAGAGCACCCCACAGCAGGTGCATCAGGTTGTGATATTTGTCCACGTGCGTACCGGCCACGATTGCCAGGACACCCATTACCGCAAAGAGCCCGCCAAAGAGCCGGCACGCCATCTTCGCGGTGTCGTTGGTATTGCCTGCACGCCGGAAGTTCTGCACCGTCGCAACCAGCCCCGCAATATCCGTCAGCAGAAGTGAGCTGATCTGCAACACCGTCGAGAGGAAGATGCCGGCTGCAAAATTCCCGACGTGTCCGGGATGCTCCAGGCGCAGCATTCCTCCCGGCAGCCGCGCAAACCAGCCGGCAGTGACCAGGATCGAAATCAATGCGCCGATGAGCGGCGTCCACCACCAGCGCGCACCGAAGATGACGATCGCCGCGACGCCGATGAACAATACCGGTCCCGGAGGAAATTTCGGATATGCCGGGTCGCCGGAGAGCCATTGTCCCCACAGCGCGATGGCGACCGCAACCAGTCCGCCCGCAGTCAATTTCGTAAGAAATGTCAGATTGGTTTTCATCTCTGCTCTCCTGTCTTCGCTTCTGCTGCGTTCATTACGGCCTCTGGAGTTTGTCGCTCATGCGGTCCATCCGCTCATGCCACCGCGACTGCAACGTATCTGCTTTCTTCCGCTGCTCCGGCGTCAACACCGTCGTGTAGATCTTCGATTTGAAGTGTTCCTTTTCGACCAGCAGCTTCGCGATGGTCGCGCCCTGCCGCGAGGCGATCTCCTGCACCTTGCCTTCGTCCAGGTTGCCCTGCGCTGTGGCCGCGTCCATCTCCTTGCTCTCGGCGGCCAACTCATGCACGAGGCCGGAGACGGCAGGCTTTTCCGAATCCCACATCGAGCGGATCTGCTTCCGCTGCGTGTCATTCAGGTTCAGCTCGTGCGCGACATACCCCATGGGGCCGAAATGCCCCCATCCATGGCGAAAACATCCATGCCACCCGCGCACGTCCGCTCTGGCAATCGCCACTCCCGCGGCAACCACCAGCACTGCCACACATGACCAGATCACAATGCGCTTCATAAGGCCGCTCCTTCTCTTCCACAACTCATTCCAGCATCTGCATTCCGCGGGTGCGATAAAGATTGGTTAAGCAAGATAAAGTTTTGTAAAGCTTGCGATTACGACATTTCCGCGGACTACCATTCAAGTCGGAGGCCCGGAAGCAGCCACTATGGACCGCGTGCTCATCGTCGACGACGACGTAGAACTATGCAGGCTGCTCGGCGAGCGTCTGGGCCCTGAAGGGTTCGCGCTGGAGGCGGTTCACGATGGAAGGCGTGGCCTGGACCGCGTGCTCTCGCAGGAACACGCGCTCGTCATCCTCGATCTCATGCTGCCCGGTATGGGCGGTTTAGAGGTTCTCCGGCACCTGCGCACTCACTCGCCGGTTCCGGTGCTCATACTCACGGCGCGAGGAGAGGACGTCGACCGTATTCTCGGCCTGGAAATCGGCGCGGACGACTATTTGCCCAAGCCCTTCAATCCGCGCGAACTGATCGCGCGTATCCGTGCCATCCTGCGGCGCACCTCGCGTTCAGCAGCCTCGGGCAACGCCGTGACCGTGGGCGATCTTCGTCTCGATCCAGCTGCTCGTGAGGCTTGGATCGCCGACACGCGGCTAGATCTGACCAGCGTCGAGTTTGCATTGCTGGATGCGTTGCTGCGCGATGCCGGCCGGGTTGTGACGCGCGAGCATCTTACTGAAACCGTGCTTGGCCGTGAGCTCGGCCCCTTCGATCGAGTGATCGACGTCCACATCAGCAACCTGCGCAAAAAGCTGGGCCGCGCCTGCGCGGAAGAACGGATCAAAGCCGTGCGGGGCAGCGGATACATGTTCGTGGTCCGGTCAGAATCGAAATGAACATCAGAATCCGCAGCCTGTTTCTCAAAATATTCTTCTGGTTCTGGGCCACCGTCATCGCTACGGGCATTGCGCTCGTGGCGACATGGATCATTCTTCAGCCGAAAAATGTAACCTCACAATCGCAAACCAATCTGGCAGATGTTGCATGGGTCTCGGGAACCTCCGCCGTCGACACGCTCGAGCGGCAAGGGCCATCCGCCGCGTCGGCCTACATTGGCCAGGTCAGCCAGAAGACGCATGTGAAGAGTTGCCTGTTCGATACATCGGGCAACGTCATTGCCGGTAGCGACTGCGCAATCTTTGAGAATGCGCCGGCAATACCTGGTGACATCCCCGACTTCAAGGTAAGACACGGTTTCGCCCGCGTTGCCATGAAGATTCACGGCAAGAGCGGCCGCGAATACGTCTACGCCGCGGAAGCCACGGAACACCGCGGGCCGCCACCCGGCATCGGGTTTCCGGGCATCGTGCTGCGATGGAGCGTCGCGCTACTGGTATCGGGGTTGATCTGCTACCTGCTCGTCCGCTATCTCACCGCGCCCATCCTCCGCCTGCGGGAAGCTTCGCAGCATCTGGCCGCCGGCGATCTGAGCACCCGCGCTGCTTCAGGCATGGAGCGCAGGCGCGATGAGCTTGGCTCACTCGTGCGCGACTTCAACGCCATGGCGGGGCGCATCGAGGAGCTCGTCTCGCGTCAGCGTCAGCTCATCTACGACATCTCCCACGAATTGCGGTCGCCATTGGCGCGGCTGAACGTGGCTCTCGACCTTGCGCGCCAGAAAAAAGGCAGCGATCCCGCCTTCGATCACATGGAGCAAGACCTTGAGCGACTCAACGAGATGATTGAGCGGCTGCTCACGGTGGCAAAACTCGATCCATCCACAACGCCCGTCTCGATGGCGCAGGTAGACCTGACGGAACTGGTATCGCAGATCGTCCGCAGTGCTGAATTTGAGTTGCAGGAGCGCAATGGCGCGATACGCCTCTCATGCGAGGGACAATATTTGGTTCAGGGCAACGCAGAACTGCTGCACAGCGCGATTGAAAATGTCATTCGCAACGCTGTCCGCTACACCGGCGCTGGAAACTCCGTGGACGTTCGGTTGGAGCCGGCTACTACGCCGTCAGTCGTTCGCATTGTGGTGCGCGACCATGGCTATGGAGTTCCTGAATCCGAGCTGGCCAAAATCTTTCAGCCCTTTTATCGCGTCGCTGATGATCGCAACCGCGAAACCGGCGGTACCGGCCTGGGCCTGGCCATCGCCGATCGCGTCATCCGGATTCACAACGGAACCATCACCGCCCGGAACGCGACGCCCAACGGTCTGGAAGTCGAAATTCGTTTACCGCTGGATTTCAATTCACCGAGATCGTGAAGGAGTTCTGCGCCGTTACTGTTCCGGTTGCGGTATCGACAGCGCGAAACGTAACCGTGTAGCGGTCGGGCGTCGTGCCGGCCGACAGGGTGGTTCCAGTGCTGGATGGATTGCTGGCCGCGGCGCTTCCACCGCAGCCCGTCGTTCCCCCCAGCACTGCTCCGAGCGCAACAACACATAGCAGCACGCGAAGCATGGCGAAGGAGCGGCGCCGTCCCGGCAATCCAAAGATCAGAACGCAGGCCAGCATGGCCCCGCCGCGAGCCATGGACCAGACGCGCATCCCGGAAGCCGAAGCTGTCGTTCCGGCCGGAGTGCTGGCGACGGTGAGTGTCGCCTGGGCAGCGTCAGTATTGGTAATCGTCACCGTAGCAGGATTGAAGCTGCAGGTCGGAATGTTCTGATCACCACTGTTCGCGCCGGTGACGGAGCAGGAAAGTTTTACAGCGCCGGTGAACCCGCCTCCGGGAATAACGGAAACAATCATCGCGGAGGCGCTCGCCACCGCGCCCGCAGCCGCTGCGGATGTGGCCTGCGTGAACGACAGCGTAAGCGTCTGGCCGGTACCGTTGCCGCAACCCGCCGTGCAGTTCACCACCGCCGGCGCCGACGCCGACGGAAGCCGTGAAGTTCGCATCTCCGTTATAAGTGGCAACCAGGTTGTTGCTGCCCAGAGTCAACTGCGTCACCGGAACGTCGATGGACGCAGTGCTGTAGTAAGCGCCGGTCGCTGGATCGCGCACCGTCGTGCCGCTCCGGCTGTTCCCAGGACACTGCCGTTCGTCGCATCCGTGAAGGTCACTGTTCCATTCGGAGGGGGCGCCACAAAATTCGCCGCACTTGGTCTGATCGCCGCCGTCACGGTCACCGTTCCGGAATAGAGCGAATTCACGTTCGTGGTGACAGAAGCAACGGTGCGCCGCCTTCTGCACCGTAAAGCTGACCGGCGCAGACGTTCCCGGGTTATAGCTGTTATCTCCTCCGTACGAAGCCGAAACAGTATGCGTGCCGACGCCGAAATAATGCACTGGGAACTCGGAATTTCCAGTAGCATCCAGCATTCCGCTTCCCTGCGCCCCCTGGCCCGCTGTATCGGAGAAGGTGATAGTTCCGGTTGCGTTTATCAGCGGATTGGCGCTCCCGGCCTGCGATTTTCCAATCGGCTGAGCATCCACGGAAACATACGTCCCGTACGAGACCGTCTTTCCAGCCAGACTTGCGAGCCTGCCGCTGTTGTCCGGCGCGGATACCGACAAGCGGACAATGCTGTCTTCTGGAGTGACTGTAATCTGAGTGGGCGTTGACGTACCGCTGCTGTACGTTGCATCTCCGCCATAGCTCGCATACACGTTATAGGTGCCACCGGGAAATCCCGCCCAGTTGGCCGCCGCCTGTCCGTTCGCAAGGGGCAGGTTGAGCTGCGAGTTGCTGCCGAATAGCCCCTGCGCGCTGATGTTGTTGCTGATGGCGACATTGCCGGTCGCCGCCGACGGGTTCACCCCGATACCGATCGCAATCGGCTGGCCATGCTGGAAGCTGGTGGAGCTCAGCGTCAGCGAAATCGAAGTCTGCGTTTTCCCGACGCTCGTCCAGTTGTTCACCAGGCTCGCGATGTCGACGCTTCCCAGTCCGGTCGCCAGGTTGTAAGCGCCGATAGCGTCATAGCCATTCATGAAACTGTTCGCGGCGCAATTTGGCGTGCCGGATGCGCACACCACCGCGTTATTTCCGCCCGTAATCTGGTGGAATGCATCCGGGTGCGTCTTCGCCAGCGTATACAGAATCCAGTTCGGCTGCCCCAGGCGCTCCGTCGCGCCGACCTTCTGATTTACCAATGCAAGCACGCCCGCGAATGCGGGTGCCGAGGCTGACGTGCCACCAATACCGGTGATGGTTGGATTCGTTCCCTGGCAATCGCCGTTGCGGCAGGTGGCCCACAGGGCGCCATACATACCGTTCGCCGCAAAAAGCGAAACGTCCGGAAGGTCGCGCACCTTGTCCGTAGCCACGCCGGCATTCGTCTCATATTGCTGCTGCCACTCGGGCTTGGCATAGCCGCCCAGCGCATTTCCCGCCCCGTCATAGAGCCCGGCGCTGCTCGCTCCGCCGCCGCCGGCCGCGATGTTCGAATTGCCGCTGTAATCCAGGTTCGCCTGGTTCTCCGCCGCGCTTCCATTACTTACCGGAGAGTTGTTCCACGTCGTCTCCGGAATGTAGCTCAGAGCGGATGTGTAACTGCCGCTGTTCGCCGCGCTCACATAGGTGGAGAAATTCTTCGCCAGCGCGCCGAAATCCGTGCCGCCCACTGCCACCGTATATGGAGTGGACGCGATCGCGTTCACGCCGAAGCCGTGCGACGCGATCGTCTGCGTATCCGCGTTGTCGCAGCCTGCCGAACCGGAATCGCCGCTCGAGACGGTTACCGCAATCCCCTGCGCCGCCGCCTGCTCCCAGGCATTCAGGATCTCCTGGTTGCCGGCCGCTCCCTGCGCCAGCTCGCATGTTCCATAGCTCACGTTCAGGATGTTCACCGAGTTGTCGTCGATCGCGCGCAGGATCGCCAGCATCACGCCGGACTGGAAGGTTGTGTCCGCCGCCTGGTAGTAGACGAGCTTGGCGCCGGGCGCAATCGCTCCGGCAACTTCCCCATCCAGGGTCGCTTCCGTATCATCTGCACCGGCGGGTGAATTGCCGTCCATCACAACCGAAATGGAAGCCGCCGGCATTTTGAAGAGCGACCGGTAGTTCTGCACATTCGGGATGCTCACGCCGCCATTGGTGACAATCCCGATCGTGACGCCGCTCCCGTCATACGCCGTTTGTCCCTGCTTGAAATGCGTATTCAACGATGTCGGCGCGTCGTAAATCGTGGCGGCATCGCCGGGACCCACGAACAGATAGGGCGTGTTGGAAATGCTGACCGTCAGTTCCGGAACGAAGCGCTTCTCCGTCCCGTTCCAGCGGCCGCTCGGCCCATAAGACGGTCTGCGGACGTGGATAGAAGTCGTTCAGCGGAGAAACGCCCGCGACCACGGAGGCAAGCGCCGACGGAATCATCGGATTCGTCACGTTTGCCACATGCTCCCGCCCCTGGATCACGAAGCGATGGATCTGCGTGTGAAACGCGGATTGCAACTGATCGACCGAGCCGGAGAACTCGATGGCCATTCCGCTGCGGGCGATCTTGTTCACCGCAAATCCCTGGCTGCTCAGCCAGGAGACAACCTGCGCGACGTCCTGCTGCGCCGGACCGTACTGCTGTCCAAACTGCTCCGGAGTCAGAAAGCGATGGAAGTTCGGCGAGTTCTTGTCTTCGAGCGATGCCAGGTATTGCTGGAGCTCCCGCTCCTGCTGCGGCGAGCGCTTCAGCACCAGGAGTTGCCGCTGCGCGCCGAGCGATACTGGCGCCGGCCCGCGATCGAACTGAGTCCGGGCTAGCGGATGCACATTGCCGCGCAGCGTGACCAGCGAGGAGTCATCCACTGGCCGCGTAATCAGCGGCCGCGCCGCGGATTGCGTCTGTGCCGCACCAGGCATGCCGAGGCAAATCGCCATCAGCAGATAGAACAGCGTGCCCATCAAGCGGGGGAATCGAGAGGGAACCATGGCTTTCCAGACAGTGCAGAGATTCGGCAAATGCCCCGGCGCCGGAAATCCGGCACCTCGGCGTAAATGGCGCCGGGCGCTTATCTATGCCCGGCAAGTGCAAATAGTTTGTTTAACTTCTTGACTGCTCAGCCAGTCTGGAATGGTGCTGATGAAGAAGCAATGAAACATGAGTTTCTGCGGGGTATCGTCGGGGTGTTCCCGGAGGTAGTTACGGGCACCTGCGGAATGTTACTCGCGGGTGGAACTTGCCAGATCTTGTTGAAACGGACAGGTCCAGGCGATGCCCAGAACGGGAACAGCAAAGTATCAGGTCCGCTAAAGCCTGCCATCATCGCAAGGCGAAGATCGCGGCTGCGAGGGAAACCGGCATCACCACCATGCCGATTTTCAAAAACTCCCATGCCGATATCTCGGCGTTCTCGCGCCGCAGAGCAATCAGCCAGAGAATCGTGGCCAGCGATCCGGTGACGGAGAGATTCGGCCCCAGATCGACTCCGATCAGATACAGCGTGCGTCAATACACCAGAACTGTGCATCTGCTGCAACGCCGAACCGCTCGCCAGCCCGACCGGCAGATTGTTCATGATGTTTGAGAGCAGCGCCACCGCAAATGCGCCAATGAACTTGCCGTAGCCATCGTGAGGTGTGGGCCAGCCACGTGAGCCCGAATTGCGTCAGCCCGAGCATTCCGGCGCGATTCAGCGCGGCGACAATCATGAAGAGGCCGGCGACCAGCGGCAAAACGCTCCAGGAGACGCCGCCAAGCACGGCTCTCCACGCTCTCCGATTGCGAATGGAGATGAGGGCGAGCGCAAACAGACCCGTAACCAGCGTCGGCAATCCGAGCTGAAGTCCCAGACCCGACGAGACCAACAGCGTTACAGCCGCGACACAAATTCCCATCACCGCCAGCCGGCCTTCTGCCGACAACGCGATGCCATCCGATTCCTCATTCATGCTGCCCGCGAGGCTCCTGCGGGCGAGAACACGCAGAACGAGAAACGTAACCACAATCGAGAGCACCGACGGCAGCAGGAAGATGCGCAGCCAGGGCGCAAGCGAAGGCAGGGTCTTCCCGTAGATCACGAGATTCGCCGGGTTCGCAATCGGCAACACGAAGCTGGCTGCATTTGCGATCAGAGCGCAGGCAAGCAGGTATGGCCGCGGTTCGACACGGGCGCGGCGCACCGCGGCCAGCACTGCCGGAGTCATCACCACGGCCGTGGCGTCGTTCGACAGAAAGACAGTCACGATGATGCCCGCGAGATAGATCAACAGAAAAAATCGCGCAGGCGAGCCCTTGGAGTGATGCACGGAAAGTCGGCGACCCAATCGAAGACGCCCTCAACCGCGCCAACTCCGCCAGAATCATCATGCCCGTCAGGAAGAAATAAACATCCACGCCCTCGCCGATGGCATGCGCCGCAGCACGCAACGGAAGCAGTCGCGTCGACCACCAGGACCACGGCTCCCAGCGAAATCCAGATAGATTCCGCAATGTCTCGGGGCCGGAACAGCATCAGCAAGATGCTGGCCAGCGCGATGATCCAGGTAAGCAGGGTCGTCCAGTGAGCCGAAATTCATGTTAGTTCTGCTGTTGCATCACTGGTCGTGATCCCCTGTCGCGGAATCGCGCACATACGAGGGCGCAGTCGATCTTCCAACCGCACCCTAAAGACTGATACATGAGAATACTGGACGATCTGCGCAGGAACGCAGTGTAAGCATCCTCATCCATGTGTCAACCAATCGGCACGTGGCTCGTCTGTTGCATTCACAATATGCATGCCAAAGGTATGTCCATCTACTGCCGTCGTCGTAATATGGTTCAATCTACTCGCGCCGCTTTCTCCAAAGTGATTCAGTTCAGGTTAAGGTTGTTCCTTTAGTTTCTAGAGCATGGCTCGTGACCAACGAAATGCTGGATGGAACGTATCATCCGCGATAGCGATCGTCTGCGTTGCGATCCTCGCTCCGTTGGCCCGTGCGCAAAGCCCGGGGACATCGAGCATCTCGTTGACCGAGGCAATTCACAGAGCGCAGGCAAACGAGCCCAGCTTCGCAGCCAGCCTGGGCGCTGCAGAAGAGCGCAGGCATCGACAGTTATCTCGCGAAAGCAGCTCTGCTGCCTACTGCCACGTATCACAACCAGATGTTGTTCACCCAATCCAATGGGACGACCAACAAGGGTGGAGAGGTTGGCAATCAATCCCAACCGATCTTCATCGCGAACAATGCGCATTCACGAATACACCAGCCAGGCTTCCATCAATGAGACCATCGGGCTGAAACAGATCGCGGATGCCAAGGTCGCATCCGCGACTGCGGCCCGTGCCTCGGCGGAGTTGGAAGTAGCGCGGCGGGGATTGGTTTCCACCGTCGTCACACTCTATTACCAGGTTTCGGCCGCGGAGAAGAAGCAGCGCTCTATTCGTTCAGGCGCTTCAGGAAGCCGAAAGCATTCACCAGCCTGACGCAGAAGCGCGAAGCCGCACGCGAGGTGGCTCACGCGGATGTGATCAAGGCCCAGCTTCAACAGCAGCAGCGGCAACGTGATCTGAGCGACGCCGATGTCGCAGCAGATAGGGCGCGGCTGGAGCTTGCCGTCCTTCTTTTCCCGGACCCGCGAACCTCCTACGTTACAGAAGCGCCCGGCGCTCCCCCCGCGCTTCCGGCAGAGGACGAGGTAAACCACGCTCGCTTCCGCAAACAATCCGGAGATTCGCAGCGCTCTGGCTGAGATGCGCGCCGCCAACGCCGGCGTTCTCTCTGCCAGGGCTGCTTATTTGCCGGACCTGGCGCTCAACTTCAACTACGGCATCGACGCTCCGCAATTTGCAACACAGGGACGTCCGAACGAAGTCAAAAACCTCGGCTACTCCATCAGCGGCACCGTGGACCTTCCCGTATGGGACTGGTTTTCGACACAGAAAAGGGTCAAGCAAAGCGAGATTCAGCGGGACGTTGCCAAGGTCAGTCTCACAGCAGCGCAAAGGCGGCTGATCGCCACACTGGAAGAGACCTATCGGGAGGCAGCAGCGGCGCGCGATCAGTTAGATCTGCTCGATCAAAGCGTTCGTCTGGCTGCGGAGAGCCTCCGCCTCACCAAACTTCGCTATCAAGCCGGAGAAGCTACCGTCCTCGAAGTCGTCGATGCGCAGAACACCTTTCTTTCCGCGGAAACCGCGCAGGCGGATGGCGCTGTGCGCTATCAGACCGCCTTCGCAGCACTCGAGCTTCTGATGGGAACCCTATGACCCGAACGACAAACACATCGCTCCTGATCAGAATCCCGACCAGAAACAGAGCCATACCATGCGTAGCCGGTGTCCTTTTGCTTACCTCGTTCCTTCCCGGTTGCAAAAAGGCGAGTGACACCGAAGCTGCGCCTCTAGTCACCGTCCAGGCAGAGCGCCCCGAAGCTGGGGACGATCTCCGAGCACATCATGGCGGATGCGACGCTCTCGCCGCTGGCACAGGCAGCTATCTCGCCCAAGATCACCGCGCCGGTACGAGCCTTTTACGTCCAGCGTGGAACAAAAGTAAAAGCCGGTCAGCTTCTGGCGGTCCTTGAAAACCGCGACCTCAACGCGCAGGCGCTCGACAACAAGGGCCAGTACAGCGCCGCTGAAGCTACGTACGACATGCAGACCAAGGCGCAGGTTCCTGAGGATTACAAGAAAGCGGAGCTGGATGTGGCCCAGGCAAAGGCGCAGCTCCAACTGCAGCAGCAGATCACGGCATCGCGCAAGAAGCTGCTGGAGGAAGGCGCCATCCCCGGGCGAGATTACGACACCGCCGTAGCCGCACTGGTCCAGGCAAGCTCGGCATACGACACCGCGCTCAATCACCTCACTTCTCTTCAGCGGGTCAGCCGCGAAGCCACGCTGCAACAGGCGAAGGGCCAGCTCTCCTCCGCAAAAGGAAAATATCTGGCGGCGGAAGCGCAGGTCTCCTACTCCGAAATTCGCACGCCGATCTCCGGTGTCGTCACCGATCGCCCGCTCTTTGCCGGAGAGACTGCTAGCTCTGGTAGCGCTCTCGTAACCATCATGGATACCTCCTCCTTGCTCGCGAAGGTCCACCTCTCTCAGATAGCTGCGCAGCGGCTGAAGGTCGGCGACGATGCTTCCGTACTGATAGCAGGCGTAGACTGACCCGGTGCCGGCGAAGAGTCTCGCTCATCAGCCCTGCTCTCGATCCCGGCAGCACCACCGTCGAGGTCTGGCTGCGGGTCGGCAACAAGGACGGCAAATACAAAGCCGGCACGCCGGTACGCACTTCCATTGTCGGCCGTACAGTCACCCGTGCGGTCAAGGTTCCGCTCTCCGCCATTCTGACTGCACAGGATGGAACCAAGTCCGTGATGATAGTCGGTGCTGATGGCGCGGCTCACAAGAAGCCGGTACAGATCGGCATCAACGATGGCCAGGACGTTCAGGTCACCGAAGGGCTCACAGGCTCCGAAACGGTGATCACGACAGGCGCCTACGGCCTGGACGAGGGAACCAAAGTAAAGATCGGCAAACCCGAAGCAGACTCCGAGGAGAGCAAAGGATGAGCCGGCAGCCTCCTTCGCCAGGAAATACTTTCTGGCTCGTCCGCTACCGCGGCGCAATCTTCTTCTTCCTCATTACGCTATCGCTCGCCGGTATCTACGCGGCGAAGCAGGTTCCGATCTCCGTTTTCCCCGATACAAACTTTCCCCGCGTGGTCATCGGCGTCGATAACGGAGTCATGCCCGTCGAGCAGATGCAGGTCACGATCACCAAGCCCATCGAAGACGCGATGAACTCGGTGCCGGGTCTGGCGACCGTCCGCTCTACAACCAGCCGTGGCTCGGCGGAAGTAAGTCTCTTCTTCAACTGGAGCGTGGACATGTTCCAGACGCTCCAGTTGGTGGATGCAGCGCTCAGTAAAGTGCGGCAGACGCTGCCGGCGACAGCCACCATCACCACCAACCGCCTCACCTTTGCGACGTTTCCCATCCTTGGCTACAGTCTCACCTCGAACCGGCTATCGCAGACACAGCTCTGGGAGCTCGCAACCTACCAGCTAAAGCCGCCATTGAACCGCGTCCTGGGAGTAAGCACGGTCACGGTACAGGGCGGTCAGGTGCCCGAGTATCACATCATCCCCAACATGGCCCGGATGCAGACGGCCGGCGTCACCATCCTCGATCTCGCGAATGCCGTCCAGGTATCCAACATCATCGATTCTCCGGGCCTGTACGAAGCCAACCATCAGCTGATTCTCGGGCTCGTGGGCGCGCAGGCACATGATGCGGAGCAGCTTGGCCGCCTTGTCGTCAAGACCACGCCCGGAGGCGCAGCCGTGCGGGTTGCCGACGTGGCCACCGTCAGCACGGCGTCTTGCCTGTCTATACCGCGGTCACGGCCAACAATCAGCCCGCTGTCCTGCTCAACATCACGCGCCAGCCTTCCAGCAACACGGTGGCGGTGGCGGATGCCGTCGCTGCCCAGGTGCAGCAACTCAAGAAGACGCTGCCCGCCGGCGTTCGCCTGGAGCCTTACTACGACCAGTCGGAGCTGGTGCGCGACAGCATTCGCAGTGTGCGCGACGCCATCCTCATCGGCCTCGTGCTCGCCTGCATCATCCTGTTTCTCTTTCTCGGCGACTGGACCTCCTCACTCGTGGCCGGGTTGGTCATTCCCGTCACTGTCGCGATTACGATTCTCTTCCTGCTGGCCATCGGCGAGAGCTTCAACCTGATGACGCTCGGCGGACTCGCCGCCGCCATCGGCTTGGTGATTGACGACGCTATTGTGGTCGTCGAAAATATCGTGCTCCATCGCGACGCAGGCGAGACCCGAGCTGAGGCGGCACGCCTTGCCCTGCGCGAGATCTCAGCCCCGCTCATCGGCTCCACCATCACTCCGGTTGTCGTCTTCCTGCCACTGGTCTCCGTCACCGGCGTGACCGGCAGCTTCTTCCGCGCGCTTGCCGTCACCATGACGGTTGCACTTCTCACATCATTGCTTCTGGCGATGACCTGGACTCCGGCCCTCGGTCTCACTCTCCTGCGCGAGAGCCGGAAGACGGCGAGTACAGTTCACGAAGAACATGGCCGGCTGATGCAGAAGATCATCGACTGGCACAAGCGTGGCCTCGCCTGGTGCCTCGGCCGCCCCTTCGCCCTCATGGGCATCTGCGTCCTGCTGATCTTCGGAAGCTGGATGTCCTACAAGGCCCTGGGCTCCGATCTGCTGCCCGGAGATGGATGAGGGCGGCTTCGTCCTTGACTACATCATGCCCGCCGGCAGCTCGCTTACGGAAACCAATCGCGTGCTCGAGCATGTGGACCAGCATCCTGCATGCCATACCGGAGGTGGAGAGCACATCGCGGCGCACCGGCCTGCAGATGGGATTCGCCGCCGTCACCGAGGCCAACACCGGCGATATCACCGTCAAGCTGAAGAGCAAGCGCGATCGCGGCATCGACGAGATCATGGCAGATGCTCGCGCGCAAATCAAAAAGACGGAGCCGGAGCTCGACATCGAGTTCACGCAGATTCTGCAGGACATGATCGGCGATCTCTCCAATGCGCCGGAACCGATTCAGATCAAGGTCTTTGCCAACGATCCGGCATTGCTTGCACAGCTTGGACCTCGCATCGGCGACGCTATCAGCAAAATCCGCGGTGTCGTCGACGTCGAAAACGGGATCGATAACACCATCAGCGGGCCGGCCACCAACTTCCAGGTCGATCCAAGTGTCGCCGGTCGTCTCGGCTTCACCCCCACCGAAGTTGCCGAGGACGCTACCTCCATCCTCGACGGAGTGACCACAACCGATCCTCTGATCGCGAATGGCCGCCCCTACACGGTGCGCATCCGTCTGGGCGATGAAACTCGTCGCTCCCTCGAAACCATCGAGAACACTGTCTTCAACAGCACGACGGGCAAGCTGGCGAATCTCGGCTCTCTCGCCCAGGTGACGCAGCTTCCGCCGCAGAACGAAATCAAGCGTGAGAATCTCCAGCAGCTCATCACGGTCACGGCCCGGCTCGAAGGCTCTGATCTCGGAACGGCCATCGCGAAGGTTCAGCGGACGGTCGCAGCTATGCATCTGCCGCCGACCATCCGCATCGAGTACGGCGGAACCTATCAGGAGCAGCAGCAGTCCTTCCGCGAGCTGTCGCGCGTTCTTCTGCTCTCGCTCGCCCTCGTCTTTGGCGTTCTGCTTGCGGAGTTCCGCAACTTCGCCGCACCCACCGCGATCCTCACCTCTTCGGTGCTCTCCATCGCCGGCGTACTCTTCGGGCTGCTGATCACTGGCATCACCTTCAATGTCGCCTCGTTTATGGGCCTCATTATGGTGATCGGTATTGTGGCAAAGAATGGAATCCTGCTCCTCGATGCCGACGAGCGCTATCGCAAGGAAGGCGTCTCTCCGGAAGAAGCGATGATGCACGCTGCCCAGCGCCGCCTGCGCCCCATCCTCATGACCGCGACCGCTGCCATCTGCGGCATGCTGCCACTGGCATTCGCGCTCGGCTCTGGATCGCAGATGCTCCAGCCGCTGGCTGTCGCTGTCATCGGCGGCCTGATCATTTCGATGGCGCTCAGCCTTATTGTCACGCCAGTGGTCTACTACCTGCTGACGCGGTCGCACGCCGCTTCGGCATAAGCCGCATAAAAATGGCCCGCACTTAACGCGGGCCATCCTACGAAGCGACCTGTAATTACGGTGCGACAACCAACATTTCAAAGCTATCCGGCACAATGCTCGGACGCGGATGTGGCCGGTCCGCCGTTGGAGCCGGTGCCGGTCCAAACTGAGCGCTCACCAGATAGATCCGTCCTGTCGATAAGATCCAGCGTCATGGTGCGCGCACCCCTTTCCGTCTTCACGGTTTGCACAGTCGGAAATCCCGGCTTCGTGGTATCCACCACGCTGAGCGTTCCGCTCTCGCCATTTGAAGAGAATGCGAGCTTATGCTTCGGATCGAAGGCCGCCGCGTCGGGGCCATCCCCAATCGACGCCAGTCCCAGCAACTTTCCAGTTGAGTAATCCACAATCGCCATCTTGCCGCCATCGCAGACGGAGAAGAGCCTGTGCGCTGTGCGATCGATCGCCAGGCCCGACGGCGAATCACAGCCCTCCAGCTTCCACGTAGCCACGATCTGATGGCTCTTGGCATCCAGCTTCACAATCGAGTTCTGGTCCTCGATATTGTCAAACACGAAGCCGTGCCCATCGGCCTGGGGAAACTCCGGCTTTCCAGGCAACGGCGTGGTCGCTACGATCGTGTTCGTCTTCGTATCGAGCACGGATACATTTTTGCTGCGGCCATTGAAGGCCCAGACTGTCTTCGTCGTCGGCTCGAAGGTGATGCCATCAGGATTCGTTCCTGCGGGAACAGTTGCCTTCACCGAGAGACTCTCACGATCAAAGACCACAATGGCATTTCCCGCGCCGTCGCTGATGTACCCCGTCTTTCCATCCGGATTCAGCGCAACGCCATGCGTGCTCTTCAGGCCGGTAATCGCTCCAATGGGCTTGCCCGTGGAGCTGTCTACCACCTCGACGCGTGCGTTATGAGTGACGTAAAGGCGGTGCGCCGCGTCATCGCTCAACAGGTAGTCCCAGCCTCCCTGTCCGCCCAGCCGCCACTTGTCCGCAACGTGATAGGTCTGCGCAGCGCCAGCCGCTGCAAACGATAGAAGGGCCGCGGCGACGACTCCCTGATAAGCGCGCATCGTGTAACTCCTGAAGTAAAGGCTCGGCATTGGAGCAGCCGGCGACTGAAGTGTCTCTATTCCGCATTAACCGAAGCTGAATATGCCGGCGCCGCAACGGAGTGTCCGGTGCACGACGGAAGCATGACGGTGACCAGCGCACCGCCGCCGGCATGATTCGAGATATCGATGGCGCCGCCTGCCCGGTCGCAAATCGCCTTGCAGATCGAAAGTCCCAGTCCCGATCCGCCGCTCTTGCGGCTGCGCGAGACGTCGCCCCGATAGAACGGATGAAAGAGATGCGGTCGATCCTCCTCTGCAATCCCCTCGCCCCAGTCCTGAACCGTGAACACGACGTTGCTGCCCTTTTGCGCGAGAGACAGCAACACTCGTCCCTGCTTCGCGCTGTGTTGCAGCGCATTCACCAGCAGATTCGCGCACAGCAGCACGGCATCGCGCCGGTCGAGCGGGACGAAAACATCCTCCGGAGCATCGACCTTCACATCGATCGCCCTCAGTTGAGCCAGCGAGTCGCTTTGATGCACCGCTTCCGCAGCCGCCTCACGGAGAGAGCAAGCGCGCTGCGTGCTTCCGTTGGAGCTTATTTCCTCCGGCTGTTCCAGCCGAGCCAGTGTCAGCAGCTTATGGACGGTCTCTTCCAGCCGATCACAGTCCCTGAGACTTAAGATCAATCCTTCGCTGTACTCTTCGATCGACCGCTTCCGCATAGAAAGAAGCTGCAGAGAGGACTTCACGATCGCCACGTCGGTCTTCAACTCATGTGCCGCATCGCTGGTGAAGCGCCTCTGCTGCTCGAACGATCGCTGCACCCGCTCAAGCGCAGCTTCCAGGGCGCGCGCCAGAGGCTGCAGCTCGAGCGTTCCCTTCGCGCTCGCCGGCGCATGGAAGACCCAGTTCCCGGAATTGATCGTGTCCGCTTCCATCGCAAGCTCGTGCACTGGCAAAAGCCGCTTTCGTATCGCTCCCACCATCAGGGCAGCCGTGGCGCCGAAAAGGACCGTGGTCGCAATCGCGAAGAAGCGTATCTCTTCCACGACCTCATGCCACACGTGCCGGGTCGGCCTTCCGTACACCACTGTGACGTTGTGGCTGGTCCCGCCATTCGCTTCCCCGGGATCGATAATGCGCAAGCCATACAGCGTGTGGAAGCGATAGGCGCGGTCCCCCATCTTGCCATTGCGGAACCCGGGCTTCGCGGCAAGCGCGTCAAATGACGGGTCTAGATGATTTCCCGCACTGCCCAGCACGTGGCCCTGCCCATCCACTACGCGATACACAGCATCTTTGCCAATGCGGACCGTGCGGAGATCCAGCAGCACATTGTCGTCTTTGTCTTCGGCGTCCTGCACCGCTCCCATCAGTGACTCGGAGCCTGCCGCCAGTGACGCATCGAAGGCTTGCAGTTGCACATGCCATTCGTGAATCGTGACGGCGGCAATCAATGCTAGGGCGGACAATAATTCGAGAATCAGCAGCGTTCCAACCAGCCGGCGTGTGATCGAAATGGACCTCACGCTCATGCTGTACCACCTCCATGCAGACGATAGCCGCGATGCCGCAGCGTCTCAATCAGGGGTTCGGTCTGGGCCAGATTGAGCTTCCTCCGCAAATTCGAGATATGCGCCTCGATCACATTCGAGTGGTGCTCCCAGTCGAAATCGTAAAGATGTTCCAGCAGCTCCTGCTTCGAGACAATCGCGCGCGGCCGATGCATCAGGTATTCCAGGATGCGGTACTCGGTCGGCGACAGATCAATAGGCTGGCCGCGCCGCATAACGGTCTGCTGGAGTGTATTCACCTCCACATCGGCCAGCTTCAGCACGGGATGCGAAGCGCCTTTGCCCCGCCGGATGAGCGCCTTGATCCGGGCGATCAGCTCCCCCAGATTAAAGGGCTTGCACAGGTAGTCGTCTGCGCCGGCGTTCAGGAGCTCGATGACAGGCTCCTTTCCCTCCTGCGCCGTCAGGATCATGACCGGCGTATGGAATTGCTTCTGCCGCAGGCCGTGAAGGATCTCCTGGCCGCTTTTTCCCGGAAGCATCAGGTCGAGCACGATGGCATCATAGACGCCCTGCTCCGCCATATAGGAGCCCGTCTCGCCATCGAGCGCATAGTCGACCGTCAGGCCGATCTCCCGGAGCGCGCCCGCGATATTCTCCGCAAGCCGCTGTTCGTCTTCCACTAAAAGTACTCGCATGGTTTTGCCTGAGTGGATTCTCGCCGCACTTGCTTAAATCCCACTGAACGTATTCCGGCCTCCGGAGAAGGACCGCCTGCAGCAATATGGAGCCGGATCCGCGCCTGCGATCATTTCCACTGCCGCTCGCGAGCAGAACAATCTCCGCTTCCCGCCGGGGACGGCAAAGCGCGCGTCCGGAAGCCCCGTATGAATCTGCGATTTGATGCCCTCGATTGGGCTTCAAACTCCTCTATTGACAGAGCTCTCATCGGCGTATTAGCTTGCCGACGATCCGAAGTAACCGAAATAGAGAGGTCCAGATAGGAAATCGATTTCCATTAGTGGAAAAACGATTTCCGAAGAATTCAAGGGTTTGCGAATCACTCGGGAGGCAGGCAATGCGTCGTCTGATCGGAATAAGGGTATTGTGTCTCGCCGTCGGTGTAGTCCTTTTCTTCACGTTCGGTGCTGTGGCCCAGGAAAACGCCACCATCACAGGGGTGGTTACTGATCCCAGCGGCGCCGTGGTTCCCAACGTCACCATCACACTCACGAACCCCGCTACAGGACAGTCCCGGAACGCTGTATCGAACACCGCGGGGATCTATACCTTCTCCAACGTCGGTATCGGCAACTTTACGATGAGTGCGGTTGCGGCCGGCTTTCAGACGTTTACCAAGACAGACATCGTGGTGAATGTCGCGCAAAATTTGAAAGAGGATGTCGCTCTGACCGTCGGCAGCCAGGGACAGACGGTCACGGTCCGCGCCGATGCGCTTCAGCTCCAGTCAGAAACAAGCGAGCTCAGCACGTTAATCTCGGGTGAGCAGGTATCGCAGCTCGCGACTAACGGACGCAACGTCACCGCGCTTGCGGCGCTTGGTATGGGCGTGTCGAACACGTTGCCATGCCTTCGGCGGCGTGAACGCTTTGACATCGGCCAACGGCATCAGCTTTAACGGCACTCGCGTGAGCCACAACATCTACATGCTGGATGGAGGAGAGCTCAACGATCGTGGTTGCGGCGGCTGTTTCAGTTCCCTGCCATCCATTGACGCGCTCGCACAATTTCAGACACTTGACAGCAACTATGGACCGGACTACGGGATCGGCTCCGGCGGGACCATCCTTATGGTCCTCAAATCAGGCACCCGTGACTTCCATGGCGAGGCCTACTATTTCAACCGCAATGAGGACTACGACGCCAACAACTATTTCACGAAACTTGCTGGTCAGCCGCGACCGATATTCCGGCTTAACGAACCAGGCTTCAACATAGGCGGCCCTGTCTGGATTCCTCACGTCTACAACGCAGACCGCAACAGGACTTTCTTTTTCGTGAATGAGGAATGGCGGAGATTGGTTCAAGGAAGTTCGCCGACCACGGTCAACACCATCGCAGCGGATAACTTTCCCGTCGCCGGGCAGCCATTCACCTACCATGTTCCATCCAACGGCACCGCTCCAATCGTGCCGGTAACCAGCGATCCCGCCAAACTGGCGATCTATGGCCAATACGGACTTACTCCTGGCCAGCCCTTCCCCAACAACACCATCCCGGCCGCTTTGCTCGACCCAAACGCGGTCCTCGAGATGAATGCAGGCACCTTCCCCAAACCAAATCTCGGCACCAGCCAATTCATCTCATCGATTCCCGCGCATACCAATGTCCGTGAAGACGTCGTGCGCGTCGACCACCGCATCAATAGCAAGCTCCAACTTATGGGCCACTATCTCCATGACGCGGTCGATACTAGCTTCTATCCGCCATTGTGGAGTGATGGAACCTATCCCAATGTGGGCACCGCGATGACTAATCCGTCCTGGTCTTCCACCATCAAGCTGACCCAAACCATCTCGCCCTCCCTGCTCAATGAGACGGCGTTTCTTTACAGCGGCAATAAGATCACGCTCACTCCTGTTTCCGGTCCGGGTGGTTCGTTCACACAACCCAGTGGGTGGACGGCCACCAGCTTTTTCCCCGCCGCGAACAATCAACTAAATCGTCTCCCAGAGATCGATCTGGGAGCTCCCTACAGCACGAACTGGACCTCCAGCTACTTCCCTTGGAAAAACGCCTACTACAGCTACCAGTTGCGCGACGATCTGTCCTGGACTCACGGCACACATCAGTTCAAGTTTGGGTTCAGCTATCTGCGGGCCCCGAAGAACCAGCAGCTCCAGGCAAACACACAAGGAACTGCGAATTTCAACTCAAGCACATTTTCAGACGACTCCTATGTCAATTTCCTGTTAGGTGACGTTGCTACGTTCACCCAGCTCAATTATCTGGCGGGCAAGCATTGGGTCAATAACAATTACGGATTTTACGTAAACGACAACTGGCACGTTCTTCCCGGCCTGACTCTGAATCTAGGTCTTCGCTTCGATGGATTGCCGCACGCTTTCGAGCGCTACGATCGGTTTGCGAACTTCGTTCCGGCCGACTACGACACCTCCGCGCCCTACCCGCTCAATCCAGATGGCACGCTGAATCCTGCTTTCCTGACCAGTTCGAATGGGGGTTTGTTCTATCTGAATGGTGTGAAGGAAGCGAATGTCGGCGGCTTTCCTCGTGGAGTAGTGAAGAACAGCTATAACACCCTGCAACCCAGGATCGGCTTCGCCTACGACCTCAACGGAAACGGAAGAACCGTTCTTCGTGGCGGGTTTGGTTTGTTCTTCGAGCGCGTGCAGGGCAATGATGTTTACAACGCAGCCTTGAATCCGCCATTCGCCTACCAGCCATCCGCCACCAACGTGTACTTCTCGAATCCCAACACCAGCGCCTTGACCGGAACCACCACGTCGCAGACCTTCCCCTCCACGCTGACCAATCTGCAGTACAACTATCAACCGCCGGGGACCGCGATGTTCAGCCTCGGGGTCCAACACCAGCTAGCTCAGTCCATGATCGCCGTCGTGCAGTATGTCGGCTCTACGGGTTGGCACCAGAACGATGACCGCGCGATCAACACACTTCCCTTGACCGATGCGGCCAATCCGGCGAATCCTTACGATCTGCGAGAAGGCGTCGCTACGGGCAAACTGAACGCGAATCTATACCGGCAATTTCCGGGATTCAGCAGCATCCAGCAAGAGGAAAACACGACCAACTTCAGCTACAACTCGCTGCAGCTCGGTCTCCGCATTGAGAATCGGCATAACCTGACTCTGCAGCTCGCCTACACCTACTCGCACGCGATAGATGAGGTCAGCGGGGATCTTGGCTCTCTCTCCAATCCGTTTGATCCTGCATATGACCGCGGGTCGGGCGCTCTCGACCGCCGGCATATCTTTAACGCGAACTACATCTACAGTCTCCCATTTTTTGCGAACAGTCAGAACATGCTGGCACGGACCACGCTGGGCGGATGGCAGATTTCCGGAATCACCGTCGCGCAAACCGGAGTGCCGCAGCCGCTGAACTATAACGGTACAGATACCCTGGGGCTGGGGGGCGGCGACATCGCAAATCGTCCCAACCTGGTGGCGCCGGTCTCTTACCCGCATAAACGGCTGAAATGGTTCAGTACTAATTCCTTTGCCGCACCGATCGCCCCATGGAACGGCGGAACAGGATTTGGCTCTGCCGGAAAGGATGCCGTTGTCCTGCCAGGGCTGTTCAATACCAACCTGTCACTGTTCAAAACCTTCCCACTCGGCGAAGCGCGTGGCCTTGAGCTGCGCTTCGAGTCCTTCAACACCTTCAACCACACTGAGTTCCAGAATATTGATAGCGGAACGACAGACGGGAACTTCGGACAGGTCACATCCGCCTATGACCCGCGCACCCTGCAGCTCGGGGCCAAGCTCCACTTCTAATCAGGCTAGTACCGCAACACACAACGGCGCCGCGGCATTCTCCAGCCACGGCGCCATTCTGTTCGGCGAAACTGCACTTTTTCTTTGCTATAGACCGGCCCGCGACACTTGTGACTTCTCGTTAAGAAAGCCGCGCCGGGTCCTTCACCGATTTTCTGATCCCGGGCAGTGCGGAGCTGGCCATGCCCTTGCCTTCTGTAATCGTGACTAACCGGTTCGACTCGACGCGTACAAATTTCTCAACCAGTCCATTCGTCCAATGCACTTCAAGATCAACATAGGTACTCGTTCCCAGACCAAAATGGAGACGCCGGTCGTTTACGGAATAAAAGCTGGACTGGCCCAGCACAGCCTGCGCCTGAATCTTGCCGCCATATCTGGCCAGAACGGTCGATCCGATTGCACTCCGATTCGATTTTGTGCCCACCAGAAGTACCTTCAGCCATCGCCCTTGGCCAGACACATCGTTTCTGAGCAGCGATGGAGGCTCATTCAGATTGATGACAACCATATCGACATCGCCGTCGTTATCGAAATCTCCAAACGCGCAGCCTCGGCTGCAATGGGCAGCCATGATTCCGGGCCCAGCCTCTTCCATCAATTCTTCAAACTTTCCGTTACCTAGATTCCGAAAGATGAACCGCGGCGTTTTTAGAGGATAGTTAGGAAACTCAGCTTCGACTTCGGGATATACAGAGCCGGTAACCACCGCCAGGTCCGGCAATCCGTTGTTGTCGAAGTCAGCAAAACCGGCTCCCCAGCAGACATATCGGGTCTCTACTCCCAGACCCGCCGGGATCGTCACGTCCGTGAAATTACCTTTTCCGTCGTTGCGATAGAGCACGCAGGTGTCATCGGAGAAGTGCGTCTTGAAGATATCCAGGCTGCCATCGAGGTTGTAGTCGCCCACCGCAACTCCCATGCCGGCCTGCTCTGCGCCATCAGCGCTGTAAGCGACACCACATTCCACCCCCACTTCCGAGAAGGTCGAGTTATGGCGATTCCTGAAGAAAAGGCTCGGGGTCGAGTCTGACGCGACATACAGATCGGTCCAGCCGTCATTGCTGAAATCTGCAGCAACCGCCGTCATGCCATAGGTGCGCTCCGCCTTCGCGATGCCGGCCTCCTGCGAAACATCGCGAAATGTCCCGTTCCCCTGATTGCGATACAGATAGCCACGCGGCATCGGCAATCCACGGGGCCCGCAATTCACAGCTACTCCCTTGTAGTTGCAATAGGGATTCGCTCCCGGCCTGGGGATTCTGTCCATCTGCAGGTCGACATAATTGGCGACGTAGAGATCCAGGTGACCGTCGCGATCATAGTCGACAAATGTGCACCCTGAGCCCCAGCGGGTATTGCCTTCGTATAGTAAGCCCGCCTGCTGAGTAACATCGGTAAAGGTGCCATCTCCATTATTCCTGTAAAGCACATTCTGGCCGTAATACGTTATGAAGATATCCTCGAAGCCATCATTGTTGTAGTCACCAACTGTAACTCCACTCGCCCATCCTGTTTTGAGGAGTCCGGCTTTCTCCGTGACATCGGTGAATGTGCCGTCTCGATTGTTTTTGTAGAGACGGTTGCTGCAGTCGGCCACCGGGCCGTCCATGCGTGATCCCGACAAAACAAAAATATCCAGCCAGCCGTCGTTGTCGTAGTCAAGAAACGCAACCCCGCAGCCAACCGTTTCGACGATGTACTTTTTTGCTTTCAGTCCACCGTAAATAGTGGGGTGCAACAGCCCTGCCTGCGCTGCGACATCGGTGAAGCGCGCAGGAAACGGAAGCCCCGACGGCTTTCCTCGAGGAAGTGGTTTGACATTCCGCGTGGAGATGCCCTGGCCGAAAGAGACTGCTGACGCCGCAGTCATCCACAGGAAAAGGCGGCGCGAAATGTCGCTTTTCGATTCGCTCATTGCACGATCGGCCTATGCCGTGAACAGCTACTGTACCGGAGCTCCTGGGCCGGATACCTTCTGGATGAGCGACTCGTCGTTCTTGCTGTGCAGCTCCTTCGTCTTGGCAAACTCTCGTGCCGCCTTCTCTTTCTGGCCAAGAGCCGAGTAGACCCTGGCCAGGCGATAGTGCGCGTCCGGTTGCGTCGGATCGAGCGCGACCGCATGCTGCAGCGCGGTGAGCGCCTCCTGGTTTCTGCCTTGGTCGGCGTAAAGGCTGCCAAGGTCGAAATAGGCCCGGCGGCTGCTGTTTTGTAACTGAATCGCTTTCTTCAGCAAAGGCTCGGCAGTTGCGCTGTCATTCGAATGCAATGCAATGTCGCCAAGATATAAATAAGCCTGCGCATAGGTTGGATTGTTCCTGGTCTCCTGCTCCAGCTCCGCCTTCGCGCGATCGTAGTCATGCTGCCGGAAGTAGAGATATCCCAGTTCGAAGTGGAGCACCGGTTCATTCGGCGCAAGGCGCTCCGCTGTTTCTAACTCTTGGATCGCATCGGAAGTCTTGTCCATGCCGTCCAGCGCCTCCGCCAGCAGCATGTGCGCCTGCACCGCGTCGGGATTCACCGAAAGTATGTTTTTGAACTCCGCCATGGCACAGTCGTACTTCCTGCTCCACAAGCAACTCTGGGCCAACACGCTGTGCAGTTCAAGATTCGACGGAGCACTCAGGCTCGCCTTCTGCAGATAGGGCAGCGCCGCTGCATACTGGCGCAGGCCGTAATAACTCATGCCTATGAGCAGCGTGCTGCGATCGTCCTCCGGTTTCAGCTTGGCCGCGGTCTGAAACGCCGGGATCGCCTCACGGAAGTGTCCTTCCTTAAACTCCGCTGCCCCCAGGTTGAAAGCGGTATCTGCCTGCTTCGGATTTAGAGCCAGCGATGTCTGATATTCCCCGACGGCACGGGCATATTGCCCTTGCTGCGCTAGTGCAACTCCCAGATTGCCGTGAAAGATGGGATTCTTAGGATAGCGCTCTTCTAATTGCCGCCATAACACTTCCGCCTCGCCATACTTACCCACCTGCATAAGAGCGGAGGCCTGACTCGCGAGGTCTTCCTGTGCGCCCAGCGGCGCAGGAAGATACACCAGGGATATCGCAATCCATGGGACGCAAGCCGCCGGCAGCATCGAGAGTAGCGAAATTACCTTCATCCTGCTGCCTCTGAGATCCGGTTCCTACCCAGCATGAGGGAATCGTTGAATAGCAAGCTCGCCTTATCGGATTATCGCTGAACAATTTTAAAAAAAATAGGAGCAAATCAGAGACGCTGCGATCGGCTCCATCGCCGCCATCCCTCAGTGGATAGCCAACTTCGGGCGTTGTAGCCCCGACGTTCGCCCTATCGCTATAATAAAAGGACATGCTACCGCTTCGAATGTGACCTAGGCAGAACGAACAGCGCGCTGAGAACTGAATACTCAGTTCCGGGCAATTGACTGTGGGTTACCCACCGCGAATTGCCGATACCGCCACGCTCAAGTCCTTCGGAGAAACATGATGAAAGCCCCCCAACATCCTCTTCAAAAAATCCTCGAGAATCGAATCGCCATCATTGATGGTGCGATGGGCACGACGATCCGCACATATGGCATGAAAGAAGCGGACATCCGCGGGGAGCGCTTCAGGAACGCGACCAAGGATCTGCTCAACAATGGTGATCTCTTCTCCCTGACTCAGCCGGAGATGATCGGTGACATCCATCGCCGGTTTCTGGAGGCAGGTGCGGACATCATCGAGACGAATACCTTCGGCGCGACCAGCATCACCCAGAGCGAGTTCTTCGTGGACGATCCCCGGGAGCACGGCGGCCGGAAGGATCCTGCGTTCTATCAGAAAATCGTCGAAGACCCATTCCTTGGCAGTCTGGCTTGGGAGGTCAACGAGCAATCGGCGCGGCAGTGTCGCGAGTGGGCCGATCGTGTCGGGAACGCGACCTCGCGTCAACGGTTCGTAGCGGGAGCGATCGGACCACTGACCGTATCTCTCTCGAACTCGCCCGATGCCGATGATCCGGGTTTCCGCGTAGTCACCTTCGATCAGGTAAAGACCGCCTACAGCCAGCAAGTGCGCGCGCTGATTGCCGGCGGCGTCGACCTGCTTCTGGTCGAGACAATCTTCGACTCGCTGAACGCCAAGGCGGCACTCGTCGCCATCCGTGAGGTATTTGACGAGGATGGCAAGGAGCTTCCGGTGATGATCTCGGCGGCTGTGGGGCGTGGCGGGGAGACGATGATCTCTGCGCAGACTCCCGAGGCGTTCTGGAACGCGGTCGCAGCACGTCAAGCCGCTGTCGGTGGGACTCAATTGCTCTCTCGGCCCCGATCTGATGTATCCGTTCCTCAGCGATCTCGCGGAGAAGGCCGACGTGGCCATCTCGTGCTACCCCAATGCCGGCCTGCCAAATCCGCTGTCGGAGACGGGCTTCGATCTGGGGCCGCGAGGACATGGCGCGTTATCTGGGCGACTTTGCACGCGGAGGCCTGATCAATATTGCCGGCGGCTGCTGCGGCAATACGCCCGAGCACATCGCGGCTATCGCCAAAGCGCTCGAAGGTCGGCCTCCGCGAGAGTTGGGGACGAGCACAAACCGAAAAATCGAACGCCAGCGAGATCGAGAGCAGAGCATGAGCGCGCCCGAAAGCGTGAGCGTGACGGAGGCGATCGAGACAAAGCCGCTCCGCCTGTCAGGATCACAGCCATTTACCCAACAGCCCGGCGTCTACATCATGATCGGCGAGCGAACCAATGTGGCGGGATCGCCGAAGTTTGCCAAGCTGATCAAGCAGGGCAAATACGAGGAAGCGGTAAGCGTCGCCCGGCAGCAGGTGGAGAACGGGGCGAATGTCCTCGACATCTGCATGGACGAGGGCATGATCGATGGCGTCACGGCAATGACCCGCTTCCTGCAGTTACTGGCCAGCGAGCCCGAGGTCGCCAAGTTGCCCTTCATGGTGGACTCCTCGAATTGGGAAGTCATCGAGGCCGGGCTCAAGTGCCTGCAGGGCAAAGGCATCGTCAACTCGATCTCGCTGAAAGAAGGTGAGGAGAAGTTTCGACGGAACGCCGCTACGGTGCTGAAATATGGCGCCGCGGCGGTCGTGATGGCCTTCGACGAACAGGGGCAGGCCGCGACTTACGAGGACAAGATCCGCATCTGCGAGCGCGCCTACCGGATCCTGGTTGATGAAGTGGGTTTTCCGCCGGAAGACATCATCTTCGACCCCAACATCCTCACCGTTGCTACCGGGATGGAGGAGCACAACAACTACGCGGTCGACTACATCAACGCTACGCGCTGGATCAAGGCCAACCTGCCGCACGCGAAAGTCAGCGGCGGTGTCTCCAATATCTCGTTCAGTTTTCGCGGCAACAACAAAGTTCGCGAAGCCATGCACTCCGCGTTTCTCTATCACGCCATCGCAGCCGGCATGGATATGGGCATCGTGAATGCCGGAATGCTGGAAGTCTACGAGGAGATTGAGCCTGAGCTGAAGGTGCTGGTCGAAGACGTACTGCTCAATCGCCGTCCCGACGCGACAGAGCGCCTGGTGGAGCACGGCGAAACGCTGAAAGGCGCCGGCGCGGTAGTCAATGAAAAGAAGGCTGAGGAATGGCGCAACGGCACCGTCGAAGAGCGCCTTTCTCACGCACTGGTGAAGGGCATCGACACCTATATCGAAATCGATGCCGAGGAGGCCCGCGTCAAGCTGGGCCGCCCCTTGCTGGTTATCGAAGGTCCGCTCATGGACGGCATGGGCGTGGTGGGCGATCTCTTCGGAGCGGGAAAGATGTTCCTGCCCCAGGTGGTCAAGTCCGCCCGGGTGATGAAGAAGGCCGTCGCACATCTAACGCCGTTCATGGAGGCCGAAAAGGCTGCCCTCGCTGCCTCTGGCCAGGTAGTCAAAGCGCAGGGAAAAATTTTGCTCGCCACCGTCAAGGGCGATGTTCACGACATCGGCAAGAACATCGTCGGCGTCGTCCTCGCCTGCAACAACTACGAAGTGATCGACATGGGGGTGATGGTCCCCTGCGAAAAAATTCTCGAGCGGGCCAGAACGGAAAAGGCGGACATGATCGGCCTCAGCGGCCTGATCACACCTTCGCTGGAAGAGATGGTGCATGTGGCCCGCGAGATGGAGCGCAACGGCTTCAAGTTGCCGCTGCTCATCGGCGGAGCAACCACCACCCGAACGCACACGGCCGTCAAGATCGCGCCGCACTACAGCGAGCCGGTAGTGCACGTGCTGGATGCCAGCCGCGCCGTGCCTGTGACCAGCAGCCTTCTGAGCGAGGAAGCCAAGCCGGCCTTCGTCGCCCAGCATCGAGCCGAGTATGAGTCGCTCCGCAAGGCCCACGCGTCGCCTCGGCAGCAGGTTGTTCCTCTTGAGACTGCTCGCGCAAGACGGACCCCCATCGAGTGGCGCGCCGAAGACCTGCCTGTACCCGCGTTTACTGGTGTGCGTGTCTTAGACAACTTTCCTATAGCAACGCTCCGCGACTTCATTGACTGGTCGCCAATCTTTCACGCCTGGGGGCTGAAGGGCGTGTACCCCCGTATCCTTGAGCACAAGGAGCAAGGCGAGCAAGCCCGTCAAATTTTCGCCGATGCCAACGCACTGCTGGATTGCATCATTGAGAAGAACCTGATCACCGCGCGTGGCGTCTACGGCCTTTTTCCCGCCAGCGCTGTGGGCGACGATGTCGAGCTATACACCGACACCACACGCACCAAGGTGCTCGAGAGATTCCATTTCCTCCGCCAGCAGGCAAATCGGGAGGGCAGCGAACCGTGCCGGTCGCTTGCCGACTTCATTGCGCCAAAAGAGACAGGGCTGTCCGACCATATCGGCGCTTTTGCCGTGACCAGCGGCATCGGCCTGAAGGAGTTGTGCGACCGGTTCCGCGCAGAGAACGACGACTACAACGCGATTATGGCGGAGGCCGTCGCCGATCGCCTGGCCGAAGCGTTCGCCGAATGCCTGCACAAACGTGTGCGGGATGAATGGGGTTACGGCTGCAACGAAGGCCTGACTAACGCGGACCTCATTCAGGAGAAGTACCGAGGGATCAGGCCCGCCGCGGGTTACCCGGCATGCCCGGATCACACGGAGAAGGGCCCGCTCTGGCGCTTGCTCGATGTGCAGGCTAACACCGGAATGCTGATTACCGAGTCGTTTGCCATGTGGCCCGGCTCGAGCGTAAGTGGACTCTACTTCGCTCACCCGGAATCGCGATATTTCAGCCTCGGCAAGATCGACCGAGATCAGGTCGCCGACTACCACGAACGCAAGGGAATGAGCGTAGCGGAGGTCGAGCGATGGCTCGGGCAAAATCTGAACTACGACCCTGCGGAATAGAAGGTTGGGTTCAACGAGATCCATCGTTCCCCTGTAGCGTGGCTTTAGCGCGCAAGCAGGAGATGGTTGACGATGTAACAGGTGTTGACTTGTTGGTGGACCTGGTCGCGATCGAACCGGCGACCGCTTCATACCATGATTTAGCCCAGAAATTTTTGATCCTTAACTTCGAGAAGCGTAGGATTTGCCTCGATGACAGGTGGCGTTGCAGCTGAAGTTCTGATTTCAATAGTCGTAACCGTGCCAGGAGCAGTGCGGCTCTCACTGACGACCCAGAGAGCCTGCTGCTCCTGCTCCAATGAGAAGAGATGAAGGTGAAGGTTCATGCGGGTCGAAGACGAAATTTGCTGCGGTATTTGGAGCTATTTTTTGTAGTTGCCTTTGCGGCACTTTTAACTCCCACTTTGTGCCATACACTGACCGATCCGTCGAATGAACTTACGGTCCAGGTCGGGAAAACAGTGGAGATCTCTGCTTCTTCCATCAACCGTTGTTGGTTCCCGACAGTGCATCGCTTCTCTACGGGCGAAATACTCGCGACGATGCGGATGAGTGGGGACGACATGAATCCTGAAGGAGAGTTTTCCGCCTATAGCATTTCGAAAGACGGAGGGCAGAGTTGGAGTCGGCGCTATACGATGGGAGCCGGCGCCAATGTGGATGCCGCCTACACTCAGGTTACTCGCGAAGACGGGACAATCTGGTCGTTAGGAGCTGGCTACGACTCGCTGGAGGCGAACCCTTCCGGTCAGGCTAGGAATTTCCATGCCGCTCTTACGAGGTATTCGCGGGGTGGAATGGAATTCGATCAAATCAGAGATGCGAAAATCCATCTGTCCGAGCCTGCTGCTCCCATGCCACCTACGGTGATGGACACGGGGAGAAAAGATGCAACAAAGCTCAGCGTAGTTTATGAGGCTAACCCGTGGGGTGCGATTATCGAAGGTCCGGGTGGCGAATGGCTAGCTACGTTCTACTACTTGACAGAACGAGATCGGCGGAAGCGCCTGGTGTTAATTCGCTCGACCGACCAGGGCCGGAGTTGGGAAGAATATAGCGTGATTGCCGCAATGCAGCCCGGTGGAGCGCCCTGGCCGTTGCGCCGCCTTTCATGGGTGGGAGACGATGGACCGGACGAAGCGGCACTGGTTCGATTATCGAAAGACCGCTTGTACTGCCTCTTTAGAACTGGCGCGAATGGCTACATGGGCGAGGCCTGGTCCGCGGACAACGGTAAAACGTGGACCAAGCCTGTTTCAAGCGGCTTCCAGGGTGTCGCACCCCATCTAAGGTTAATGAGTAATGGGCTGTTGGCATGCACGTACGGTCGGCCCGGTCCCGTAACTATCATGTTCAGCTCCGACGAAGGCAAAAAATGGACGGACGTCACGCCGATCTTCAACGGTACGAGCACCCATTACACTGACCTGATCGAAGTAGAGCCGGGCAAGCTCCTGGTTGTGTACGACAGCACTCCCTATAGTTGGAAGCTCATTCCCCCCTCGGATACCTCATCGAAGAACGTCATCTACGGCACTTTTGTTGAGGTTCACAGACGGGGACGAAGCTGACAGGGTATGTGAGGACTCCGGCCTGAGTTTCTGAAATGATTTGGTGGACCTGGTCGGGATCGAACCGACGACCTCTTCCATGCCATGGAATAGTTCAAATCGTAAATAGTAGACGGCACAGCACTTAGCAGTCGGCTGAGTCGGCAAAACCGGCACAATCGGCGCTATTTGCGACAAGCTTTCTTAGCAGCGGGCCATCGGGCTGATCCGTGTGGGATCAGCCCAAACTCTTTCAATGCGCCCGCGGCAATTGTGCAACGGCTTGTTGCCCAACTGCCGCGGGACACTCTCACGAAGGCCCCGGGAAGCTCTCGGATCAAAAAACCAAGCACGCAAGTGGTGATCAAATTTGTACCGCGGAGGAGCTCGGGCATCCCGCGCGGGAAGTGTCTTAGCGCGGCGCAATGCGCTCCTCCAATTTCGAATTGGCAATAGGCATTCCGGCCACGGCGGCTTGTTTGATGAATGGTTTAGGCGGAGTCTGCGTTACCGTCAGAGCCAAAAACCACGATTCTCGAAATACTGCTCGATGTCGGCTCCATTCGGGTCGGTGTCTTTACTATTTCGTGACAGTAAACACGGCATGAAGCGCAGCCGTCGAATCCTCACCAGCCCAAACGTCGAATCCGGAAGGTTCAATCACCCACGTTCTTGCTAGCGGGCTCCAGAACTGGAGTTCTTCTTTTCCCAAACGGAATTGCAGAGTTTTCGACTCGCCCGGCTGCAATGTGACACGTTGGAAGCCTTTGAGTTGACGAACTGGCCGGGAAGCAGACCCTGAGCGTTGGTGAATATAAACTTGGGCCACTGCATCGCCCGCAACTGCACCCCCATTCGTCACATCGACAGAAACCTCGGTGGCGCCATCGACCTTAATCGAGGGTTCGCTGATCTTCAAATTTGTGAACTTGAATGTCGTGTAGCTCAAGCCATACCCGAATGGATAGAGCGGCTTTGAACTCATGTCCCAGTACCGCGACCTCGAGTTTGGCCGATCTTCAGGAAACTGAGTGAGGTTGTGGTCGTAATAGAGCGGCTCCTGCCCACTAGCCTGAGGCCAGCTCACAGGCAGCTTGCCTCCGGGATCAACATCGCCGAAAAGCAAGTCCGCCACGGCATTGCCGCCTTCCGTGCCCGGATACCACGCCTCAAGAATCGCCTGTGTGTGCATAGCGGCCCAGCGAATATCTAGCGGTCGGCCGTTCTCCAGGACCAACACAACAGGTTTTCCAGTGGAAACGGCGGCCTCCAGCATTTGCTGCTGAATGCCAGGCAGATCGAGTGTGGCACGCGATTCGTGTTCGCTGCTCATATTTGCCAGTTCCCCCATCACCGCAATCACCACGTCGGCGCTTTCAGCTGCAACCTTCACTCGCTCCAGGGAGGCCGATATCTCGGCTGAAGTGGGAGCCGGCGAGGGAATCTCTCTTCGGGATGTACCGAAGGATGTAGAGTCAACCATAGGAAGTGCGGGGCCGGCCACGTATGTGACTTGTGCATCTGTGCCCAGCTTGTACTTCAGGCCGGCAAGCACGGTGGCAGGGTGAGTATTGAAGCCATTTGGCGAGAATTCGGCTAGTGTGCAACAGCCTTCGATATCTAAAGGGGAATCGGCCAGTCGCCCTATGACGGCAACTTTCTTAAGCGATTTCGATAGCGGCAATGTATTGTTCTCGTTCTTAAGAAGGACCATGGAACGAACAGCGAGCTTTCGTTCGAGGACGAGGCCTTCAGGCCGGCTCAATGTTGCATCTACTTTCGATTCATCGATGAACGGATGGTCGAACAACCCGAGTTGATATTTCAAAGCGAGAACGGGCAAGACCGCTCTGTCGAGCTGAGCCTCTGTCACTTTGCCCTCGGCGACTAATGCCGGCAAATGTTTGCTGAAGGTCTCACTGGCCATATCCATATTGAGACCGGCATCGATTGCCTTAAGTGCTGCATCGGCGGGATCGGCGGCATAACCCTGAGTAACCATATTTGCCACCGCATGGTCGTCGGCAACAACGAAACCCGTGAAACCCCACTCCTTGCGGAGGATATCCGTAAGCAGCCAGCTGTTGCCCGCTGCGGGAATATCGTTGAGGTCCATGTATGCCGACATGAAGCTGCCAACGCCTTGCTGCTCTGCCGCGAGGAAAGGAGGCAAGTAAACGTTGCGAAGGAGTACTTCAGGAAGGTACGCCGCATCATAATCGCGGCCCCCAACAACAGCGCCATAGCCGGCAAAATGCTTAGCACAGGCCAACACAGAGTCAGGCCCAAGCGATTTTCCCTGAAACCCATGAACCTGGGCACGCGCCATTGCCGAACCCAAATATGGATCTTCGCCGGCACCTTCGACAATCCGACCCCAGCGGGAGTCGCGGGCGATGTCGACCATCGGCGCAAATGTCCATCGGATTCCGGCTGCACGAGCATCTTCGGAAGCGAATCGTTGGGCCTGTTCCTCCACGGCTGGATCCCACGAAGACGCCATGGCAAGCGGCACGGGAAATACAGTTCTATAGCCGTGGATGACATCGTCTCCGAAAAGAAGGGGAATGTGCAGCCGAGACTGATCCACTGCGATGTGTTGGAGACGATTCATCTCCTTCACGTCGATCAACCAAAGAATCGCACCGACCTGGCCTTGGGCGATTCGGCTGTCGGGTCTCTCAGCGTTTATGCGTCCGGAGGATAAGGTTAATTGGCCAACTTTCTCCTCTACGGTCATCTGCTTGAGAAGGGCTTGTGCGCGTTGTTGTGCCGCTGAACTTATGAGTGATGGCTGAGCAACCGCCTTGGCCGCGATCAAAAGTACCGCGAGCACAAAGCTCGATGCGAGTGAAGGTCTCGGTCCCATCAATGAAGTCTCGATGATTCCTACCCGCATCAGAAACGACCGCCGGTCGCTGGGTCTCGCATGCTTCGCTTCGTAGGAACCGATGGAGAAGAGGTCGCGACAGGTTCGCTGGCAACGCCGTGAATGATCGATCGAATGAACTCCACCTCCTCTTCGCTATACGGAGTGCCATCCCTCCGGAAGACGTCATGAAACCAGGGCGTCGGCTCCGCATCGAACGGCTTCTGCCAGGAAGTCCAAGGGTAGATAGTCTGCGTCTTGCCCGCGACGAGGCCCCAATTGATTGCGCCCACGTTGTACCTTTTCGCGAGGGGCAGAGTGTTTTCGAAGGTGCTACCAGCGCTGCGGGCCATGTACTCGGTGCATAGGATGGGGCGGTTGTACGCACGAAGGCCAAGAATCTTCTTCTCGAAGGTCGCGGGGCGATCATAGCTGTGGAAGCTGATGATGTCCGATTCCTCGGCCTGGATCTTTGGGGTTCCGGAGAGATGGTCGGGAACCCACCAACCGCCGTCGCCCTCCCAGAATCCGCTGGTCAAAGGCTGCGTGGCTCCCGCTGTCCGCGCCCAGGCGAAGATCTGAGGCAAGAGCGCCTGGACGAGGTGGTCTCTGTGCCGGGCATTGAGCGGGGCGAAGTTGCCACCGCCCTCGTCCGAGTTGGGTGGCTCGTTCCACACATCCCAGGCCAAGATGCGCTTATCGTTCTTAAAGGCGCCCACGATGCCCTTCACGTAGAGCTCGAGGCGCGGGTATTGGGCCGGATCCGCTAAGGCCTCGGCACTGGGGCTCTGCACCCAGCCGGAATTGTGAACTCCGGGCGCAGGAGCGTGTTGCCTGCCCAGGTGAGGATTGGGATCCCAGCAAGTGTCAAACAGCACGAAGATGGGCCGGATGTGATGCTTCGCCGCAATAGTGAGAAAGAGATCGACCCGCTTCCTGAACCCCTTGGGATCCTGCTCCCACAACAGATCGTGGAGGAACACGCGCATGGTGTTCATACCCAGGGATTCTGCCCAGCCAAGTTCGAGGTCGATGCGTTTGGGATCGAAGGTATCGGCTTGCCACATCTCGAGCTGGTTAATCGCAGTGGCAGGAATGTAGTTCGCCCCGACAAGCCATGGCTGCTGTGCGTACCAGGCATTGGCCTCTTGTTCGGTCCACCGGGATACAGGAGAAGATGAGGATTTCGACGGACCGCTGCTGGTGTTTGAGGTCTTCGTGTGCGGCGCTGCATCTAAACTGAAGCTCAGAGCCAAGAACAGCCCAAGAAGAAGACCGCCAGACCGTAGTTTCATGGTTACCCGTTTCGATTCCCGACTCCGGATTGTCAATCCTAATGCCTCCCCTTGAGTGAACTAACGAGCAGATAATGATTAACCGGTGCTTTGGCCTAAGTAGCCCCCAAATTCGCTGAGTGGCATAACCCTCAGCCTTTAGCCTACCCCGGAGAAAAGATCGATGCGCATCACAATGCGCGACGCATTGTCCCAACTCTTGACATCGTTCAGCGGTGGAAGAGGCTAGTCACCATTCATCCCGAAACCCGCACTGGTCACAGCGTCGGATCGCAACATAGTCGCGATCCGACTGAAACCCACACCGCCTGACGACCAATCGTTAGAAAGTGTATTTGAGAGCGAGTTGTATTTGGCGCTCGGTTGAGTTGGTGCCGGTGATTTGTCCCCAAGTTGCCGAG
>CAWBPB010000006.1:0-355012 GCA_963790555.1 uncultured Acidobacteriaceae bacterium
ACGCAGCGCGTCGAGCCGGCTGCCTCGCGCATCCTGCGCGTCTTCATCTTCCTGATCGTGATCGCCCTCCTCTTGACAACGCGCATCCCGCTGCGATGGCTTTACCTCCAGCTGTGGCCGGATGGCCTTTTGCCCTTCTGGCTGGAGCTGCCGTCACCATCACGGGCCTGCTCTTCGCTGTCTGGGCGCGCGTGCATCGGGTAGAAACTGGAGCCGCTCCGTCACCATCAAGGAGGGCCACGAGCTGATCACCACCGGTCCTTATGCCATGGTCCGTCACCCCATCTACACCGGCATCTTGATCGGGTTTCTTGGCACCGCGATCGCGCTCTCCCAGGTACGCGGGTTCATTGCCTTCGCTCTCATCTTGCTCGTGTTCTGGATCAAGTTCCGCATGGAGGAGCAGTGGATGCGTTCGCAATTTGGCGAGACGTATGCCAACGATGCCCAGCAGACGGCGGCCCTGGTGCCGTACCTTTTCTGATCCGTCGACGATGTCAGGATTTTGCATCAGGGCTTTACGCAGATTAAGTCGTTTGTCCAGAAGCCAGGCGGGCCGTAACGGGCCCGATGTGCGTCTATCTGGACCGCGACCATACCAATTTGGGAAATAGCAGAGATAGAAGACTTTGCGATTCAGTGCGATTTCACTATGCCGAATGTAAGTCGATGGATTACACAAGAGAGTCACCCGGATGAATCCCCCCAATGACCAGAGCAGGAAAAACTTGGGGGATCAATGGACGTCAGGAAAAGGGTACTTTCTGCAGGCTGGGCTGTTTGTAGGGGTCTCTACTGTTTGGAATCGCGCGCCGTAAAAAAGTGGGCGCTCGCGGCATTGATGGCACTCGCGGTTCTCGCTATCGGGGGAAGAAGTGCGAATGCCTCGCCCCAGACGATTGACTGCACGAACGGGCAGCCCCCCAACATGACGCTGGAGATTTACAACAACTCCGCGCACTACAACATCTATCCTGTACTGTTCGCTGGCGCGCCAAGCGGTACGGACACGTGGATACAAGCATGTTTCCAACTTACCGACAGTGAACTCAGCGGCAATCCTTACCCCAGGGCCAGCCAATATCGCATGTACATCAATTGCTGTGCGAAGGGGGAGAACGGCATTCCTCCGGGCGGTTCGGTGACGATCACTCTGCCGCTTTATTCGCCATTGGTGGGTGCCATCGATCCGAAGAAGCCGGGCCAACTCATCGATTGGTGGCAGGGCGGAGGCGTCAACTTCTATCGGTCCCAGTCCACGGACACGAAACCTCCCGCGGTACTCGCGCAGCACTGGAGTACCGACCAAAAAGGCAATGCTGTCACATTAACCAGCAATCCGCCGACCTGCATCGGGTGCAACCTGCATTTCTTCATAGCGCCGAACTCGATTCCCAACTATGACCCGCAGCAGTTGACCGAATACAGTTTGGGCGCGCAGCCGATCAATCCCGAGCACACTAAACCTAACCAGCCGGCGCGTCTGTGGGTACCGGATAACGTAGATTTTGATGTTTCGTATGTGAATTACGTTTACATGCCCGCAGTGATGGAGCCCTACGGGAACCCCTTGATCGGTTACATCGGCTCACCAAGTACGATTAGCAATTTCAACAAGGCGATCGACAACTGGTCTGCTTCGTCTCTCGGGACCCAGTGGCCGCTCTACAAGGGAAGCGATGGCAACATCGTTCACACAAGATCCCATCGGCCCTGGAAATCTTTCTGAACTCCGCAGGCTTCAACAACACGAACAATTTCATCCCGGCGCCTGTGAACTCACCGCCGATTACAAAGATGGTGAAAGAAGTGGAAGCCTGCGTAAAACAGAACAGCCCCGACGCGGTCTGTCCGGCGATCCGCGCCGTCAGCGCTCTGCTGATTGCCAACTACACCAACTACGAAACGGTGGGCACGCAACACCCCAATACATGGAAGAACGAATGGGGTTGCACCGGTAAACCAGTAGCGATAACCGAGCAGTTATTTTTGGCTCACCTTTACGGCTGGATCCGTTCCTCGAAAACTGTACGAATACCGGAGCCAACCAGCTTTACGACACGCCCGGCTACGACGATCCAAAAAAACCGCTGAATTACGCGGTTGTCAAAGCGGATTTTGACAACCTTCAGTATTGGGTGAATGTGCTGCAGGGCAAATATGGAAAGTTTGACCCCTACGTGGCACTCGTCCATGGCCCGGACTACATCGATGCGCCGTACACGTATGCATATTCGGTCGATGATGCGGTCGGCAATATGCAGATCGACGGTACCGGCCTGGTCATCGCCGTGGGTGGCCCAGAGCACTTGCCGAATCCGGATCACGCCACTCCCTTTGTCAATTTCCCCTTTGGATATTCTTCGTCCTATGACGGCGGCATCCACTTCACACAATACGGTCGCTGCACCAGGACACCCAATACTCCAACAGCTTCGAATTACACGAGTTTCCCTGTGCCGGAAGGTATCCCAAATACCCCGAGCAGCATTTTGAACTGTACGAATTCGATGCAGGATAGCAAGGGACGAGTCTATCTCTTAAAACTCAAAGGCCTGCCTTCCAAGTTCCCGAGCAATCCGTATCCGACGCCGCAAGAACGAATGACGGCCAATAGCAAGTTCATCGACTGCACTGGCGATACCGGCCAGGTATTGAATTGGTGTCAAACCATCTATCCCTACCAGCAGATCGATCCGAATGATCCTCGGGCAACAGTCAACTACTACGTCGTCATGGGGGCGCCGCCACCCCTCAAATAGGGCCTCTCTGACAGGAGGACCACCTGTCGGCGGTGATGATTGACACTTGCCTTGACGATGCGCGGCGTTAGCCTTTGGGTCGAGCGGAACGGCTGCTCTGCCTGCGGCCTCGTGCATGAGGGTGCGGATGGCGAAACCGCATCTCTACCAATTTGGGAAATGGCAGAGATAGAAAGCTGGCGGCAAGGAGAGTCTGCGCCTTTTCTGTGGTGGAACTCGCATGGAACGCTTACCATCTTCGGCATCCCCTTTGACAATTGCAGCGGGTGCGAACGCAAGGTTCGCCGAAGAATGGTTGCCGTTCATGGCAAGCAGGACGATTTGAAGACGGCCGCACTTGAGACGGGGAGATACACCGATGAAAGCTATCTGTCGCGCTATAGCACTCAGCCTGGCGGTACTTTGCATTGTGGCGGTTACGCCGTGCAAAGCCGCTGAAACAGTGCTCTATCGATTTAATGGTGGTAATGACGGCTTGTGGCCCATCGGCCGCCTGGTTGAATACCATGGCGCACTCTATGGCACTACTTATGAGGGTGGCGACGATGGCTACGGAACGGCGTTCAAGCTGACGCCGCCCGCCAAGGGCAAGACGGCCTGGACGAAGACCGTGCTCTATAGCTTCACCGGCCATACAGATGGCTGGGACGGCGAATATCCCGAAGGCGGCCTGATCGCTGGCCCGAATGGCAGGTTCTACGGCACCACAAATGGTGGCGGCCTGTATGGCTACGGGACGGTATTCAAACTCGTGCCACCCCCCGATGGCGAGACCAAATGGTCAGAAGTTGTGATCTATGACTTTTGCAAGCTGTCCGCCTGCGCCGACGGCACCTACCCGCAGGATGCCCTGCTTGCCGGCCCGGACGGCTCACTCTACGGCACGACCTCCGAGGGCGGCCTGTTCGTCAATAAAGGAACAGTGTTCAAACTCACGCCACCCCCGGGGGATGAAACCAAGTGGTCAGAGACCGTGCTCTATAGCTTCTGCTCTGTAGGATTCCTTTGCGACGATGGCTCTCACCCTGTAGCGGAGTTGATTGCAGACAAGCAGGGAGCACTCTACGGCACGACGGAATTTGGCGGAACCGAGGACTCCGGAACAGCATTCAAACTGGCGCCGCCAGCCAAGGGCAAGACCGCGTGGACAGAGACCGTGCTCCATAGTTTCTGCGTCACTACCATATGCCTGGACGGCGCGTACCCCGTGGCCGGTCTGGTCTTCAATCAGCAGGGGTCGCTTTTTGGCACGACAGCCGTTGGCGGGCTTGGCACTGATGTGGATTCCGGTGGGTACGGCGAGGTTTTCCAGTTGACGCCGCCCGGGAACGGCAACACCAAGTGGACAGAACAAGTGATCCATAATTTTAAGAGCGGAAGAAACGGTGTTCACCCCTACGCTCCGCTGGTTGTCGATTCGCAGGGCGCGCTGTACGGCACGACTGAATCTGGAGGAAATGAGGAACAAAGAAAAGGTCCTGACTTTGGCACGGTTTTCAAGCTAACACCGCCCACACAGTCCGAGAGCAATTGGCCAATTACCCGACTCCATAGTTTCGTCCTCTGCTCTTCCTGCCAGGAGGATGGCTCCAACCCGATGAGCGGCATGATCCTCTATCAAGGGGCGCTCTACGGCACGACAACATTCGGAGGAAAAGCCCCTCTTCTGTGTACCGAGGTGTCAGGCGGTGGGCCGTTCCCGAAGATTAACGAGGGCTGTGGCACGGTCTACAAGGTGCCGTTAGGAGCCCAATCGAAGAAGCCCTGAGACGGCAGTGCCCACTCGGCCGGGGGCTTTGACCGTTTGCCTGCTGTCCGTGTGCCTGGCCACGGCCGAAAGTTGAGTGACGTTGGAATGTCTTCCACGTTTAGCCCGACAACAATCCAACATCGATAAAAGGCTTCGAGATAGGAAAAGGATGAAACCCCTTCATCGCGCTGTCGCACTGACGCTTGCAGTCGTGAGCTGTGTGTGGGTTACGCCATTGCAGGGCGCGACCAGCGCGCCCGAAAGTGCTCCCGCAGCGCGCACCGACCCGGATGCGATTCGAAAGATTGTTCAGGACGTGGCGCAAAAAGATGGCACGAAGGCAGTTGAGTTCGGCATGTGGCAGGGCGACCGCGAGTTATTGACGACTGCGCTGGGCCGTTCGATGACGGAGGTTCCGGCGGCCACGAATATGCACTATCGCATCGGCGGCATCGCGGAGACTTTCATGTCCACGCTGCTGCTGATGCTGGAGGAGCAAGGACGCATCGATCTCGACCAGAAGATCTCGCGCTGGTTCCCGAACCTGCTGGGCGCCGATCAGGTGACGGTGCGGATGCTGGTGTCCAACACCGCAGGCTACATCGACTACGTGACCGTCCCCGACTTCAGCAACCTGCAGGACGCCCAGCCATTTCGAACGTTTACAGATGATGAGCTGATCAACTATTCGGTGCGCGGCGGCAAGATGCAGTTTGCGCCCGGCACAAGCCAGAAATATTCTCACACCGATAACGTCATCCTGGGCCAGGTGATTGAGCGCGCCACGCATGAGTCGATCGCAGAGTTATACGAGAAGAATATTTTCAAGCCCATGCGCATGACAGACACCTCGTTCCCGACCAATGAAGAAATCCCGGGGCCGGTGTTGCACGCATTTACGAAAGAGCGTGGAATCTACGAGGATTGCACCTACTGGAATCCGTCGTGGGGCTCGACGCCGGGATTGCCTATCTCCGACCTTCGCGACATCGGCAAATGGGGGCCGATTCTTGGAACCGGCCGTTTGATTTCTCCGGCGCACTTCAAGGAGCAGATCGCTCCATGGAAAGGTAACAAGCGGCCGGATTTGTATTTTGCTTATGGCTTTGTCGTGGCCAACGGCTGGATCGTGCAGAACCCCGCCATCAACGGCTATAGCGGCGCCTTCGCCTATAACATGGCCAACGGTGTGACGATTACGGTCGCGGCCACGAAGAGCGAAAAGGCCACCACCGACTTCGCCGCCTTCGACATTCTTCGCGAGGTCGTGAAGTACGTCACGCCGAATTCAACGATTAACTTTTGAGCGCCATAGTGACGCGGTGTAGGTGGAATTCAGTCGACGATATCTGGATTTTGCGTCAGGGCTTTGCCGCAGGGCTTGGCGCGGATTGAGTCGTTTGTCCAGAAGCCAAGCGGGCCGTAATGGGACCGAGGATGGCCATGAGCAAGACGTACGCCGCGGCAAGAGGCCCGAGGCGGGGTTCAACGCCGGCGCCGAGACCGGCAATGATGATGGAAAACTCGCCGTGAGCAACAAGCGTCATTCCGGCGCGCAAACGTGAACGCCTGGGCAGGCCTGCGCGCCCGGTTGCCCAAAAGCCGGTAAGTATCTTTGTGAGGGTGGTGACAAGCGTCAGCACCAGCGCTACCAGCAGGACCGGGGGAATGATTCGCGGATCGATTTCCAGCCCAAAGAAAAAGAAGAAGGTCGCGGCAAAGAGGTCACGTAACGGAGCGAAGAGGCGGTGGGATTGCTCTGCGATAGGACCGGAGACGGCGATTCCCACAAGAAAAGCTCCTATGGCAGCGGAGATCTGGAGTTTCTGCGCAATTCCGGCGACCAGCAGGACCGTTCCGAAGGTGGTCAACAGGATGATTTCGTCCGATTGATGCGCTACAAATACGCTCAGCGAATTGCCGTAACGGATTGCGATAAAGAGAACAATCGCAACTGTACCAGCGGCGATTGCAATTGGCACAAGCATTCCGGTGGGGCCGCCTCCACTGATGAGCACCGCCGTGAACGGAAGATACACGGCCATGACAAGGTCTTCGAGGACCAGGATGGAGAGCACGGTGGGTGTCTCGGGGTTATTGAGACCTCCGAGCTCGGAAAGTACGCGAGCGATGATACTCGACGACGAAATATAGGTGATGCCGCCAAGCAGCAATGCCGGTAGCGGCTTCCAACCCAGAAGCAGACCGGCAATAAACCCGGGGGGGAAATTGAGCAGGAGATCGATGGCACCCGCCGGCAGGTCGCGCTGTAAGTTCTGCTTGAGTTGCGCTCCAGAGTACTCAAGGCCGAGCATGAAAAGCAGCAGCAGGACGCCGACTTCCGCTCCTATCTGGATGAAGCCCGCACTCAGTTTAAGAGGGACAAGACCGCCGTTGCCGAACGCCAGTCCTGCAAGCAGATACAGTGGAATGGAAGAAACTCCCCAGCGACTGGCAATCCGCGCAAGCACCGCCAGGCCGATGGTCGCCATTCCAAGCTCGATAAAAATCACTTCGACATCATGTGCTGGCAGAAGTTTTCTCCTAACTGAGTGACGGTATGATATTGCGTTTCGCAGGTTGACACAAAACCATTCACCATTGCGGCTACATCTATTCTCTGCCGACATTGCGACATTCAGGCATTGCCAGCGGGCGCACCGGCTCCGAGCGGACGGGCGGTCTGCGCCGTGAGGCATGCCCATCTCCTTCAGTATGTATCTGACATAGTTACGATGACGTATGGGCGGACTGTTTGCCGGCGACACGGCCGGCGATGCCGCTTCGAGTGCATCTCCAACACGGGCTTTGAACATCCCTTGACCGTAGTCGTGGTGGCTGATTACGATTGCCGCTTTGAGACGACAAGTGGCCCGATTATGAAAATCGGCGTTCCCATCTATGGCATTGCAGCGGTTGCTTATGGCATCACAGACCTGGTTTGGGGTGAGTTCGATCCCGCCGATCAGCCGCTTCAGGCCTGGGGCGACCACCTTCCCGGCGCCAGGATATTTGCGTACATTGCGGCCATTTGGCTGGTGGTCGCGGGCGCGGCACTGCTGTGGCGCCGGAGCAGGCGCTCAGCCGCGGCATCGCTCGTCATCCTGTACGGCATCTTTGTGCTGTTTCCTTTGCCACGCTTCTACTGGGCGCCCCACGTCCACGGACAGCATGCCTATGTCTACTTCGGTGTTCTCGGCGATGTCTGCCAGGAAATCATTCTTTTCGTCGCGGCAGTGATTGTCTGGGAAGCGGTGTCAGGACGAGATTCGTTTTCGCAGCGAGGAGCCACGCTGGTTCGTTGGACGTTTGGGCTTTGCTCGATCGATTTCGGCCTCGCGCACCTGACCGCCGTCTGGACGGTGGTTCCAATGATCCCCAAATGGATGCCGTTCGGCGCAAGCTTCTGGGCGGTGCTCACCGGAATCGCATTCGTCCTTGCGGGAGCGGCCATTATTTCGGGGGTGCTCGACGTTCTCGCGGCCAGACTCCTGGGGCTGATGCTGCTGGTCTTCAGTGCTCTGGCACTCGCTCCTCTCATCTTTGCCTCGCCCCGCGATCATGCGTCCTGGGGCGCCAACGCTTATAACCTGACAGCGATAGGAGCTGCGTGGATCGTCGCGGAGTGGCTGGCCACCAGGCAACGGCCAATCCCGAATCATCAGCCGAGCTCGCAGCAAGTGAAGCCGTCGCTAGCGTAGAACGCGCTTGGAAGAAAGCCCGCATTTTGCATAAAAATGGAGAGGCGCCAGAACCGACCTATCAGGGCGGGCGCCTCTCCCCGTTCAAATCTATCCGTGCGCGTCAAGCGCGCCCGGCATTCCGCTATGGAATCTCGATCCGCACAATCTGACCCATCCCAGCCGGTGCTGCGCCCAAGTTGGAGACGTAGAGCCTGCCGTCCGGACCGAAGGTCATCGCGGTAGGACCGGTGAGGCCATCCGCTACATCTTCGATGGAGCCGTCATGCCGTATGCGCACCACCTTGCCTTTACCCGCGGCTGGAAAGCCCGCGAGGTCGGAAAGCTCGAGCACATACAGCAGTCCGTCCGGACCAAACTCGGTCCCGACAACGGTTGTAAAGCCTGCTTTCGAACCAACGACGTGCAGGGAACGCGGGCCACCCTGGTCCTGTAGTCCGGGAACGTTGGCACGGCTGCATTCCGAGCGAGAAAGAGTGAGGATGCGGGCAAAGTTCGGCTCAATGGGAAACTGGTTCAGATTGCCCAGGAAAAAGTCGCCATCCCGTTCGGCGATCGCGGTGGGAACGATGTGCCCCTGGGAGGCGGAGACGTCCAGGGCGGTGTAGATGTCGTTCGGCCCACCGACCGAAAACACTTGCCCATGGTTGGGCTCCACGGCATAGAGGCGGTTCTGATACGCAACCATGCTGTAGAAGGTGCCATCCGGCTCAAAGTCAGCCGGATTCGGGTACTTGGCCGGGTGGGTCTGTATGAACTTGCTGAGGTTGGCAACAATCTGCCACGAACCATTATGGGTGTTCACGAGGGCGATCCCGTTCGGAACGTCCGGGTTGCCATGAGAGCAACCGCCCCCTGCCAACAGCGCAAGAAGGTGTCCATCCACCCAGGCCAGGTCGGCGACACCCTCGAGGTCACCCTGCGAGGCCAGAGCGGACGGGAATCCTGAGGCAACGGTAGTTCGGTTTCCGTTCTTGTCGATCCGCGAGATGCGGCCGGTCTTGCCACCCTTGTAAGGACCGACCGGGGGCTGGGCCTGCGGGCACTGACCGACGGTTGAGGTGGGACCGCCGGTCCCTGCTTCGGCGACATAGAGCATGCCGTCGGGACCGAATTTGAGGCCGCGCGGCCCATTGAGACCGGTAGCCATCGCAGTGACGTTCGATGAAGCTTGAGCATGGATTGCGTTGGGGCTTATGCTTGCGGCCAGCAGGGTTGCCGGCAAGAGAAACTGGGCACATCGGATCCTGAACATATCACCGCCTCTTTTCCTATAGCGACCTCAGCTACGGGCCACTCAGAGTGGAAAGCTGCCTTAGCGCGATAGGACAAGGGAAGTTTCAACCCGTAAGTTACGTCGCTCGCGCCCCCCAAAACGGGCGTCTGGAGGATCGGGGGCCTTGGCAACCTGCATCACACCCACGCCGCAAGCGGTCCGCGCGGAGATGGATCGCATCCTGGCCTCCCCGGTGTTTGCCGCCTCTCACCGGAGCCAGCGCTTCCTGCGCTATGTGGTTGAGTACTCGCTTAGCAAGCCGGATGAGTCACTCAAGGAATACGCGATCGCCCTGGAAGTCTTCGAGCGGGATGCGACCTACGATCCCGCGATCGACGCAACGGTGCGCGTAGAAGCTGGGCGCCTGCGGAGCCGCCTTCGCGAATACTATGCGGGCCTCGGCAAGGACGACCTTGTGGTGATCGATATACCGAAGGGCGGATACCGGGCCGCGGTCACCGCGCGTCCGCAGACCGGCTTACGGACCAATTCCCAGACCGACTCACAAACCAATTCCGCCATCGACACCATCGGACCGGCCTCGGCTATGCCCCGGTCGGGCCGCCTTGGGCCGCCGCACAAGCGCGTCTGGTGGATTGCGGCGGCATGCATCGTCTTTCTGATTGCCTTGATCGCCGGAGGAGTAGTCCTTCGCCACCGGCATCGTGCAACCACACCCGCGCCCATCTCAATGGCCATCCTGCCCTTTGCCAACCAGACGGGAGCCGACGGTAACGGCTATCTCTCGGAGGGACTGACGCAAAATCTTATCCGGCAGTGCTCGGAGATTCCGCGATTGAAGGTTATGTCGCGGGCGGCGGTTGACCGGGTGAATCGAAGCTCGGCGGCGAGCGATCTGGGGGTGACGATCCTGCTGACCGGCGCATTGCGGAAGAACGCAGACGGGGACCTGGTAGTGGACGCGGAGCTGAGCAACGTGAAGGATGGATCGGTGCTGCGCAGCCGTCAGTACCTAGCGGAGCAATCGGACCTGCAGCCGGTGCAGGCGGACATTGTGCAGGATGTCATCGAGGGACTGGGAATTGAGCTCGATGCGCGGCAGTCGGCTCACACGAAGCGCCCGCTCACTTCCAGCCCGGCAGCCTTCGATGCGTTTCTTCAAGGTGAGTCCGCGGCCCGTGCTGCAAGCCCGGATGGATATCGCCTGGCTATCCAAAGCAATGAACTAGCGGTGAGCAAGGACCCCGAATTTGCCCTGGCATGGGAGGCACTGGCGGAGAGCCATGCGGCACTGGGGATTTATTTCGAGCCAGCGCGTGAGCACATGCCACTAGCCCGCAAATACGCCGAGCGCGCACTTTCGATCGACAGCTCTCTGAGCCAGGCGCACGGAACGCTTGGGTTGATCCACCTGGTGTACGACTGGGATTATGCGGCGGCACAGGCTGAACTGGCAGCCGCCGACTCACGGGAGTCGGCGATCACGAGCCTGGCCTGCACGGTACACCTGCTCGACCAAAGCGGCCGCAGGCGTCACGCGGAGGAAGACATTCGCCAGATGCTGGAATTCGATCCGCGCTCCGCCGCACTCATTGGGGAGCTGGGCTGCATCAACTACTACGGCGGAAAGTATGAAGAGTCGATCCGATACTATCGCGAGGCCCTTGCGGCAGACTCTGGTTCTCCGATTGCCAACTGGGGACTGGGCAAATCTTTGGTCCGTGAAGGCCGCTACAGTGAGGCATTGGACACGCTGCGCCGCTTCAAAGCGGTGAACGGCTTTGAGCCACCGGTCATCACGGCAGAGATTGGATATGCCGAAGGAGAGTCAGGGGATCGGAAGGCGGCAATCGAGACCGCGCACTCGCTCGAGCGCGCTTCTGCTCATACGTTTGTCGACCCGTACCTTGTCGCGCTGATCTATCTGTCATTGAAAGACGCAGACGACACTTATGCCTGGCTCGATAAGGCGTATGCGGATCGTTCTCCGTTTTTGATCTCGATTGCGTCGGACCCGAAGTGGGCCGGATCCCGCCAGGACGCACGTTTCCAAGAGCTGTTGGGCCGCATGACAGATCACGCGAGACAATGAGCGCAGCCGCACAAGGAATGGAATAAGGCGGCCGCTTGCGTTTTCCAATGCGTTCTACAAGCCTTCGCCTCTTCAGAACGGTCTACATCAGATGACCGCGCGGCAGGCAGCCGCCACGCTTTCACGTGCAGTCCTGAGAGCCGCGGCAACTGTTTCCCCTGCGGCCGCGGTGTGGGCGAGCGCCGATCTCTTCCGTGTTCCCGTGTGCTCGAATGCAAAGGCCTCAATCGCACCGCCGAAGAGTGTGTGTCTCTCTTCGAGTTGGTCGAGTGCGACGTTCAACTCTGCGACAACTGCCTCGGCCTCATCGGCGAGGACCACGAGCTCAACATTGATCTTCTTGTATCGCATCGGAATACTCCAGTCTTCAATTTTATGCCTGCCGACGCGTCCGGTCGCCTGGATTTTCTGACGCTATAGCACCGCGGCTGCTACCTGTTAGAGCGATTTTGTGTCGCCTTTTCAAATAATTGCGTAGCAAAAGGACGCAATCCCATGAGTGATGAGTCGTCGACAAACGGCGAATGATTCTCGACGTTCACCGTTCTCTTGCGCACGGTGTACGTGCGAGGCTGCTCGATTTCATGCGTTCACGGCCTCGTCTTCCGGGCGAGCCCGTGCATTTATTGCAAGCACCGGAGGACGATTGTGCAGCGGCAGCGAAACACGAAATGCAGTTCCGCTGGCGCCACTGCGGATGCTACTTCGAATACGAATTCTGCCTTTGTGGCGCTCGATAATCGATTTGGAGATAGCGAGTCCCAATCCAGTTCCATGATCCTTCTTGGTGGTAAAGAACGGCTCAAAAATCTTCTGCCGGATGGTTTCCGGAATGCCATGCCCATCATCAGCCACCAGAAGGTGAACTTCGCCCCGGATCTTGCGAACACGGATGGTCAGCCGTCCATTGGGTGACATTGCGTCTATCGAGTTCGAAAGAAGATTGGACAGGACCTGGAGTAGCTCTCCGGCGTGTCCGATGACCACCGCGTCGGCCGGGATGTCCTTGAGAAGATTCGCCTTTTTGGCGAGCAGCTTCGACTGGTGAACACGGAGCGCGGCTTCTGCCAGGGCCGCCACGTCAATCGCTTCTTTCGTGTTCGGAGGACGATAGAAGCTGAGCGTGCGATGCGCAATGCGGACGACATTTGCGAGTTGTTCGGACATCTGAGAGGAGTATTCGCGTACTCGGACCGGATTGTCGGCTTCGACATTCAACAGGTAGGAGAGATTGCAGATCGTCTCCAAGGGATTGTTGATTTCGTGCATGATCGCAGCCGCGTACTGGCCGGCAGCCGCCACGGTCTGGCTCCTGAGCAGAGCGCCTTCGATCTCTCTCCATCTTGCGGCGTTTTGGATAGCGTCTGACATGGGCCCCCCCGGTCAGCGTTTCGAACTGGAGAGGGCACCATAGGTCAGGCGTCACGAAGCTCGGAGGGAAGCACCTCCGCAGGCCAGTCTTTTTTAGCTCCGGCAGACTTTTACGGATTTCCACGGCATACCCGCTATGTCTGCTACAGAACATAGGATGCCGAAAAGCCTTCTATATACGGGAAAATCATTTCGCATCGTGAAGGTCGCGGACCTTCGTGCCAAAAGAGAACCCGGGAAGGAGCGGCGGAGGCGGGCCGGTTGAGCGGGGGAGGGGGGAGGGCAAATCGGATGTCGATCATCCTGCGGCTTCGCCGGATCAGCTGCAGGATCAGGGTGTGGCAGCGCAGCTTGGGCTCATCCAGTCTGTCTGAATGCAAGAACATTGCTGGCCCTTTTCTGATGCTGCTGGGTGAGCGCGTCCCGGATGCCGGCAAGAAGTTGCTCTGGCTCACTTTCAATTGTCGCCGAGACGAAGACATCCTGCTGACCCTCGTATGTGGCCACGGTGATTATCGGGGTAAGCGAGCGGGAAGCGCGAATCAGGCAGGCGACCCCATCCCGCTCTCTTTCGGGGAGGGAATGGCAGAGTAGAACGAGATCGAAATCGCCTGCAAGAAAGCAATCGACGGCCTCTTTCGCCGAGTGTGCCGACACCACAGCGTAACCCGCCGATTGCAGGAGCAGCTGGCGACTGTCCAGCAATTGCGAATCGCAGCCGACTGAGAGAAGGAGAGCAATTGGCACGACGTGGACTCTGCTTGCGCCCTTTCTGGTGTTTGTCCACGACGGTAGAACGATCCATTTTGCCAAGTCTGTTCTCTGTCGAACGTATGAGAGCAATTCGTCTCCCTCGACGCTGCCCCCTGTTAAAAGCGTATGCTGAAGCTACATCTCTGTACGCAATCCAATCCGCCTCTAAAGGTCGGTTCCTTTGCGCGTTCAGGTGTGGGCCGTTGGCCCCGCGACGCACGAAGGGAGCACTCCCATGGGTACGTACAAAAATGAGCTGTTAGCCGCGCTTCCTGCAAACGATATCAATCGACTTGCTCCGCACCTTTCGCCGGTTGTCCTAAAGCGGAACCGGACCTTACATAATCCAGGCGAGATAGTCGATACCGTGTACTTCCTGGAAGAGGGCATTTGTTCCGTTGTCGTGACGATGCAAGACGGAGCTACTGTCGAAGTAGGCATCCTGGGTCGCGACGGATTCGTGGGAGCACCAGCGATGCTGGGTACGGATCACTCCCCGAACCGCAGTTTCATTCAGATTCCCGGGCATGGCTATTCCATCAAAGCAAGTGTTCTGCAGGCGCAGTCGAAAGCGTCGAGCGCATTGCTTTCGATGCTTCAGCGCAGCATTCAAGGATTGATGGTGCAGACGGCGCAGACGGCGGCCTGCAATCGGGTGCACGACTTGCACGAGCGTCTAGCGAGATGGCTGCTGATGTGCCGAGACCGCGTGGGAGCGGATCGCCTGATCATCACCCAGGAGTTTCTGGCGATGATGCTTGGCACGCGACGCACCACAGTCACAGTGGCGGCGGGCATGCTCCAAAAAGCGGGACTTATCGCTTACACGCGGGGACAAGTCACCATAAAAGACCATACCGGCCTGAAGAAGACCGCTTGCGAATGCTATGGGATCATCCATGACGAATACGTTCGTCTCGGGCTTCTTCAACATCCGCGAAAGCCCAAGAGATAGAGAGCTACCGTAACCCTGAATCCGGCTTACGGAAAATCGAATTCCTCAAAACGAAAACGATTGGGCGAAAACGACTGATTGGTGCCGAGTGACCGGCAACCCGGACGTTATTTTCAGCCGCCCCGATTTTCCAGCGCGTGTAGCACCGCGGCTCTTTCTGATAGAAAGGGACTCCGTGGCTGCCTTTCCAACCATTGCGGAGGGCGAGGAATGCTGAGAGTCGTCGCTGGATGAACAAAGACGGAAATAGGGTTACACGAAGCCGATTTGAGATTGAAGAAGACGGCGCGGTCGCGTACCTGGAATTCGAAACCGATAGCCAGGGCTGGATGACGATCTGGCATACCGAAGTGCCATCCGCACTGCGTGGCAGAGGGCTGGCTACGGAACTTGCCCGGACGGCATTCGAGTATGCGAAGCAGAATGAACTTCGCGTGGATGTGATCTGTCCGCTTGCTTCGGAGTTTTTGAGGAAGCATCCGGAATATGACGCGTCGGTTGGGAAGAATCCCAACGCGTAAGAGGCAGAGCCATGCTGGATGGCTAGACGCCACGCGAGACGAGCAAGTGTGGTGATCAAACGGGGTTGGGGCCGAGTCCTCCCGCGTAGTTCGGTGGCGCCGGAGCGGTGCTGGGCGCGGATGGGAAAGTGTCGAAGCCGCAGGATGCGCAGAATCGCTGCCCGGTGTAGATGGCCTGGGCGCAGCGGGGGCAGGGCCGGAGCAGCGGGCGGCGCAGCGCGAAGTAGAAAAGAAATCCGAGCAGGTTGGGCACCAGGGCGGCGAGGAGTGTCCAGAGAATGGGCGGCATGCCGCGGTCTCGCGCGTCTGCGTAGACGTAGCCGAGGCAGGAGACCCAGAGCGCGGCCAGGCAGCTGGCGGCCAAACCGATGGCCGTGCCGAAGAGCGCATGCAACCCTACTGGCAGATTGTCCGAATGGCCTTGCACGATTCCAACCACCAGGCCGATGAGCACACCGAGGCAGATGAGAGCGCACCCAATTGCCTTTGCTGGGCCGGGAACGATATTCCAAAAATTGCGGTTCATAGGATTTGTCCTTTCCTGTTTGCCGAACGGGCCGACACGAGGAGCAGTACGGGCAACAAGAGTGAGAAGCACCAGGAGGGCGCGATCCAGAAGGTGAGCAACCCGGTGTGGGCCTGCGCTGCGGGAAGGTGAAGCAGGGCGGCGACGAGATCGCCCATGTGTGCCGCGCCGAAGGAGCCCGCGATGGTGAGCGCGAAGGCGGCGACGGTGACCTGGACTATACGGGCGCGGTTGGGCCGCACCGTACGCGCCCAGTTGGCGTGGCCGGGCGCAGCGGCTTGCAACTGCTGGGCGCGGAGCGCGAGGGCGGCGTGGATTTTTTCCTGCGAGCCCGGATCTGCCGCGAAGGAAAAACCGGTGAGGGCGGCGATGGCGCGCTGGCCGTCGCTGGCATAGCTCTCGCATTGCGCACAGGCGCGGAGATGCTCGCCGAGTTCGTGCTGTTCCTGAGGAGACGCCTCGCCGGCGAGAGACTTGTCGATGAGGTGGCGCATCGCGTGGTGAAGATCAGCCTGCATGCTGTTCTCCTTTCATGTCGGTTCCTATCCTGTCCGGTTTTGGGGTCATCTGTGTTCTGAGGGCGGCGAGGCCGCGGTAGATGCGGGACGAGACGGTGGTGAGCGGAACGCCCATGATGGTCGACTATCTCGTCGAGCGACAGGTCTTCCTGAAAACGGAGCACGAGCGCTTCGCGATAGATGGGCTCGAGTGTTTCGAGCGTGTGTGCGAGGCGCTGGGCGTCCTCGGTGCGCGCGGCTAATTCGAAGGGCGACGGGGCGGTGGAGACGAGCGGCGCGGGATCACGATGCTGTTCTGATTGCTCGCTTACATCCGCATTGGTATCGAGACTGAAGATGCGGCGTTTGCGCAGGTGGTCGAGCGTGAGATTGCGGGCGATGGCGAAGAGCCAGGGCTCGAAGCGGGAGCGGCCGTTATACGAGCTGCCGCGCTCGAGGACGCGCAGCCAGGTTTCCTGCACCAGATCGTCTACGGGATCGCGATGGCCGAGCAGGTAGATGAGATAGCGGACGAGGCGGAAGTGATACTGCGTGACCAGGCCGTGGAGCAGCGCCATGTCGCGCTGGCGAAGGCCGCGTGCGATGCGCTCGGTATCGGTAGTGAAAGCCTCGGCCAATGTGTCGCACTCAAGCATACGAGGGGTATACGGATGAGGCGGGGAAAATTACGCATGGCGGACTGGCCGTCCGGGGCATTTGCGCCTGCGGGTGCTGGCCGCACGGGCGTAGGCGCCTGCGGCGCGTTTTGCGGGGTTCGCTTCCTTCGGTCGCTCACGGCCGGTGGTACGGGCGCGTGTGCAGAAAAAGCAGCTCCTTCGATTCGCGCCTGTGGTGCTTCGCTCGGGATGACGAGCGGTGTTGGTGAATTCAGGATGAGGCGGGTGTTGGTGGGGGCCAGAAAAGATGGCGTGGCCTTTTGGGCCACGCCATCGAGCGTCTCTCGAAACCAGACGGACGCTCACAAAACTGCTCTCCGGAGGTGGCGCCAGCGACGCCCGCTCCGGAATGTTGATCGCTGCTTACTTCTTGGGCGGCGCGATGGTGTCCTTTGCGGACTTGGCTACGCGGAACTTGACCACGGTCTTCGCCTTGATCTTGATCGCCTCACCCGTTTGCGGGTTGCGGCCCATGCGTGCCTTGCGCTCTGCCTTTACCAGGCGACCGAGCCCGGGGATCACGAATACGCCGTTCTTCTTGGTCTCCTTCACGGCCGTCTCGGTCAACAGATCGAAGAACCCGCTCACCTGCTTGTTGGTCAATTCGAGCTTTTCGGCCATGTGCCGAACCAGCTGTGTCTTGGTCAGTCCTGCTGCCATTCGAAATCCTCCTCGTGTCTCATCGGTTAGCGCGCCTCCCGGCCTTGGCCGGGAAGAGCGCCTATGGGGGAAGCTCCGCGCCCGCGTGCCGAGCGCCATCTCTGGCCTCGGCCCCGGCGATTCCGTGGTGCGAATCGCTAGTATTCATGCGGGTTCCCGCAACTCCTACCGATGTTCACGATGCGGCCTTATGGCGCCGCTTGTCAACGGCAAATCAGGCATTTCCACAGTTTTCTTTGTGTTTTTTGCTATTTTTGCCGGTTTTTGGCGGTTTTCTACAACTTTTGCGGCAATTTGTAGGGTTGGGCAAAGATTGCAACGACTCAAAACAGCGGCCGACGCGGCTTCTGTGCCTTTGCCGCAAGCGGGCGATTGAGCAGCGCGACCAGCGGTGCTGCCGCGCGGAAATGCGCCGCGATGGTCTTCGGGAAGTCTACTTTGGTCGCCGTCTCCGACGCGAGCGAAACGCCGAAGCCCCAACGCTTTTGCCGGAAGAGATCCGCCGCGGGGTGCTCGGTGGGAAATCCCTTCGGCGAACGCGTCAGCGGCTCATGATTCTCGTCCACAGGAAACAGACGCCGGAAGGCGCGCGCCTGCGCGAGCTTTCGATACTCGGCGTGATGCTCCAACAGGAAACGGCGGATCGCAAGCAACTGTTCCGCGTCCGGCATGAAGGCGCCGGCGGCAATCTCCACCTGCGAGCCCGAGACGTGCAGATAAAAGCCGGCACCGGAGGTCTTCGGCAGGCCATCGAGCACCCACCAGGCAGCGACGTGCGTTTTATAGGGCCGTTTGTCGCTCGAAAAACGCGTATCGCGGTAGATGCGCATCATGATGGATTCGGGCGCGCGCACGTGGCCGGGAGCGAAGTCCATCATCGCGCCGGTCACGGCATCGATCGCGGCCAGCATCGGCCGCTTGATCTGGGCTTCGTAGATGGGCTTGCGCGCGTTGAACCAGTCGCGGTCGTTGTTGCGCGCGAGGCCGCGCAGAAAACGTAACCCTTCGGGTGTGAAATGTGGCTGCTGGCCGCACGGGCGACTGCGCCTGCGCCGCGCGTTGTGGGGTTCGCTTCCTTCGGTCGCTCAGGTTGAGTGCGCTCGGTTTCATCCTGCCCGTTCACAGTTTTACTCCATGGCGGGCAGTATGGTGACTCCGAGGGGTCATTGGTTGAGTCGCTTCGCTCCGTCTTGCATGTTGGGAACCACCCCACCCTGCGCTACGCGCAGGATGGGGCACCCAGTGCTTGTATGCGGAGGCAAGCTTTCGCTCTGCTCAGAATGACTGCGCTCCCTTCATCGGGAAATCGCTCTCACCGTGGCGATCTGCTGCGGCCGTTCGATTGTGCGGCTCGGCTTGCCCACTTCCGCGGCCTCATTCTCCGCCTGCTGCTGGAATTGGCGGAGAGTGTAGCCGTTCGCATCATGATCGAAGATAAGCACTGAGTTGTCAGGCGCGTGTTTGAGCTGACGCGGTCTGGAGGTCAGGAAGATGGCATGGCCGGGGGTACGGATCCTCCAGAGCTGCTCTCCCTGCACGTGCGAAATCACATAGTAGCCCGCGGGCATGGAGATTCCGGCAGCCGTGAAGGCAAAAGGAACGTTGGCGGACATCACGTCGGTCTCGTCCTGGCCATAGACCAGATGAGACGACGCAAGAAGAGCGGCGACGGCGAGCATTCGCATGAGCTTCATGACTTTCCTCCTTTGGTCTTGCATGAATCTCGTAACTACGGTGAGAACATAAGGACTCACCTCTTGAACTCATTCCAGCAGCACGACCCGGCCAGTGCGATAAAGATTGGTCAAGTTATGTGAAGTTTGGTAAATCGAGCCTTCGCATGAACTTCATGACCATGCTTGCTGGTCTTGCATGCATGCATCGTGCGGCGAATTACTGCGCGGCGCGATGGAGTTCTGGCGAACGGCGCAATGGATGTGGCGACTGCCGGCGGGATGGCGGGCGAAAATATGCGGAGGTCGCTTCGCTCCGGCTGGATTTTCAACTACGGGTTTTTGTTTTCGTCTCAGGCGAAACATCAAATACCTTCGACAGGCTCAGGGCAGACTCCTCACACCACCTTCGGTTAGGTTCAGGATGACGAGCGTATGCGATGAACGAAGACTCCCTGCGCGAACGTTCACCCGGCGGAACGGTGGGTTCGCCCTCGATTGATGTGCGTCGGCCCTGACTCCTTGGCTTTTCGCTGCGGCGGCGAGCATGATTGAGGGTGTCGATGGAGGTCCAGGTGGAAACAACGATCGCTGCGCTACCGCCGGGCCGCAACGGAAAGATGATCCGCTATCCCGGCTACGGGATTCTGTTCGCTGCATGGACATTGCTCGCCAGCTTGTCCTATCTCCACTACCGATTGCTGCCTGGCGCCGTATCGGAGAATCCGTGGTTTGGGCTATTCGGCTGGCTGAGCTGTTATTACGCGTGGATTCCGCTCACACCTCTCGCCTTCCGACTGGAAGGCAGATTCCGTCTGGGCTCGGGGTTCTCTGCGAAGAATGCCGCGGTCCTGATTCTGTCCGGGCTGCCCTTCTGCTATGCCGCCTTCGTGCTGGCATTCATCTTCGGCTGCGCGGTGCGCTTGCTGTTCGGGCAGCCGAGCGGTGTTGAGAGCTTTCGCTGGCGCATGCCGACAAGCGAGATCTTTCTGCAGTTCTTTATATACGCGGTGACTGTGTGCGCCGGCGCGTTTATCCGCCACCTCATTGATGCGCAGCAGAAGGAGCGGGAGGCGGCGCAACTGGCGCTGGACAAATCGCGGCTCGAGGCGGCGCTCCGGGTGGCAGAGCTGGAGACGCTGCGCATGCGTCTGAATCCGCATTTCCTGTTTAATTGCCTGCAGAATATTTCCGCGCTTGCCGGCCACGACGCGAAGGCCGCGAGCCAGATGCTGGCGCGGCTGGGCGATCTGCTGCGGGTGGCGCTGCGTAGCGACTACAAAGACAAGATTGCGCTGAGCGAGGAAGTGGAGCTGACCCGCGCGTACGTCTCGATCGAGCAGGTCAGGTTTGGCAATCGGCTTTCGGTGCTGTTTGACATCGCGCCGGAGACCGAGCGCGTGCTGGTGCCGAACCTGCTGCTGCAGCCGCTGGTGGAGAATGCGATCAAGCATGGCATTGGCGGACGCGACAAGGCAGGCGCGATCTGGGTGCGGAGCGCGCTGGAACGTAACGACCAGAGCGACGAACTGGTTTTGACCATTCGCGACAACGGTCGAGGACTGCCGGTGAGGAATGCTGGCGAGTTGCGGCTGGGCGTGGGGTTGGGAGCGACGAAGGAACGACTGACGCGGATGTATGAACGGCAGTCGCTGGAGATACAGCCGCTGCCCGAGGGCGGGACGGAAGTTCGCATCGTGCTGCCGGCGCATCGTGCCGCGCACGCTGTGCGTGCAACAGATTCGGTTACAGATAAAATGCTCAGTCGCGCGCCTGTGTACCATGGCTAACGCATTCGAGAGCCGGCTGCGGGTGCTGGTGGTTGACGATGAAGCATTGATCCGCGAGAGCCTGTGCCGCGGACTGGCGCTGCGCGATGATATCGAGATTGCGGGGGAATGCGCGTCCGGCGCCGAGGCCATTGCGGCTATACGCGCGCGACGCCCCGATCTGGTGCTGCTGGATGTGCAGATGCACGATGGCACCGGGCTTGATGTGGTGGAGCAGGTTGGGCCGGAGCGGATGCCGGCGGTTGTCTTCGTCACCGCATACGACGATTACGCGGTGAAGGCGTTTGAGCTGAATGCGGTGGATTATTTGTTGAAGCCGTTCGATGACGAGCGGCTGAACCGGAGCATCGATCGCGCGAAGAAGCAGATTCTCTCCGCGCGTGCCGGAGAGCTCTCCACGCAGTTGCAGACGCTGCTGGAATCCAAAGCAGAGCGATGGCCGGACCGCCTGGTGGTGCGCACGGGCGAGCACTTTGAGTTGGTACCGGTCAGCTCGATCGAGTGGATCGAGTCCGCCAACAATTACGTGCAACTGCATTGCGGCACCAAGCACCATCTGCTGGGCGAGACGCTGACCAGCCTGGCGGAGCGGCTGAATCCGAACAAGTTTGTGCGTGTGCATCGCGGCCGGATCGTGAACCTGTCGCGCATCACGGCGGTACACCCACTGTTCAGCGGGACGTATGAGATTGAGCTTAGTGGGGGCACGCGGATCTCGACCGGGCGGCAGTATCGGGAGCAGATTCAGGCGTTGTTGAAGGGCTAGCGGACTGGCCGTCCGAGGCACATGCGCCTGCGGCGCGTGTTGTGGGGTTCGCTTCCTTTGGTCGCTCACATGGGGTGTTGCGGGTGACCTTTGCTGAGTTCCATATCCCAACACAGGGATAGGTGGCACCAGCGGGTGTATCCGCCCGTTATGGTGACGCGGGGCTTTCGCTATTTGCCGGCGATCAGCATCATCCCGTCGGGGACTACGCGGCACTCGCTGCCGGGTCTTGCGTGCCAGGTTGAGCCGTCGGCGTAGCGGAGCTCGATGACCGAAATCCACGCTACCGAAGTCAGATCCTTCACCGAGACGGTGTGGGTGCGCGATTCATCGGCGGGTACGGAACTCGCGAGATGCACGTTGCGCACGGCGTCGGCGGTTGGCTCGCTTGTGAGCACGGCGCCCTTCGCAGGCATGACGCGGCTGCGATTCGAGGTGCCGTGGACTTCCAGCTCTGCCGCAACGATGCGCTGCAGGCGCGTGTTCTTCATGGAGAGATCGAATGACTGCTGCGCACGGCTCGTGTTCGGCGACGGCGCGGGCTTTGCGTTGGGGCCGACCTGCGTCAGGGCGCCGACGAGACCACGCTGCGCAGCGGACATTTCAACCGGGCAGGCAGCGGGATTGGCTACCGTGGCGGGAGCCGGCGCGGCCAGAGCTGCGGGCACGGCCAAAGCCGCCAGGGACAGAACGAGAGAGGGGAGCGAAAGAGGATGGCGCATACACACCTCCTGCGGTTGCAACTTTACGCCCACCTAAATTGGATGCGCAAGGACTGGCCGTCCGGGCAAAGGCGCCTGCGACGGGACTGGCCGTCCGGGCACATGGCCTGCGGCGCGGGCGCGCGTCGGTTCGCTTCCTTTGGTCGCTCGCGTCTGGCTTTGTGGGTAGCCCGGAAGATGGCTCCGCGTCCAGGATGGGGCACCCGCACGGAAATGTTAGAAAAAGCAGGTCTCTCCACTGCGCGGCTGCGCCGTTTCGGTCGGGACAACGAAGCGATGGGCGGCGAGCTTTAGCGGATAGCCATGAGGGCGGCGCGGAAGAGGGCGTCGAAGTGCTCGCCTGCGGTTTTGTCCTTTGCTACGGCGGCTTCGATTGCCTTCTGGGCGGACGGGCGCTGGTAGCCGAGGTTCACCAGCGCGGAGAGGACGTCTTCCGCGGCCGGGCCGGCTGCGGACACTGCGGGAGCGGCTGCGGCCATGTCTTCGAGCTTGTCTTTGAGCTCGACGACGAGGCGCTCGGCAAGTTTTTTACCGACGCCGGGGATGCGGGTGAGGGTGGCGTGGTCCTGCGCGCGAAGGGCGGCGACGAGGCGGTCGGCGGGCAGGCCGCTCTGGATGGTGATGGCGAGCTTGGGGCCGACGCCGCTTACCGTGATCAGCTTTTCGAAGATGCGCTTGTCGTTGCGGTCGAGAAAGCCATAGAGGGCGAGGGTGTCTTCGCGCACCTGGGTGTGGATGTGGAGGGCGACCTCGGCGCCCTCGGCGGGCAGCGAGGTATAGGTGGAGACGCTGATGGCGACGTCATAGCCGACGCCTGCGGCCTCGACGATGGCCTGCTGCGGCTGCTTCGAGAGGAGACGTCCACGGAGGTGCGCGATCATGGGGGTATCTTAAGCGACTCGGCAAGTTGCCGAGTCAGCGAGTTCGGCGAGGTGTGAGCGTGGGTGAACAAAAGAGGTTCGGGCTGGTGGCCGGCCTTGGTGTGGGAGCGGGAATCTTCTATTACAAGTCTCTGGTGGAGGCGCACCTGGCGCGTGGTTTGTCTCCGAGCCTGCTGATGGTGCACGCCGACGTGCGCAAAGTGATGGGGCTGGCCGACGAACGTAAGGCGCAGGAACTGGCGGAGTATCTTTGCGGGCTGCTGCAGCAGCTTGCGGATGGAGGCGCGGAGCTTGCGACGATTCCAGCGTTCTCACCACAGATCGCTGCGGCGGAGTTATCTGCGAAGACCCCCGTGCCACTGGTTAATGTTCTGGACGCGATAGCGGCGGAGGCGACGCGCAGAAAGCTGAAGCGGGTGGCGGTGTTTGGCGCGCGGGTGACGATGGAGACAGGGCTCTTCGGAAGGCTCGACGGTTGCGAGGTGATTGGGCTCAAAGGCGAGGAGACGACGCTGGTCAGCGAGATCTATCGCCGGGTGGTCCGAGCGGCGAAGGCGACGCCCGAAGAGTTCGGGGAGTTGCGATCGGTGGCGCGCCGAGCGATCGCGCGGGAGCAGCTGGACGCCATTGTGCTGGCGGGAACCGATCTTGCTTTCGTATTTGATGAGAGCAATGCTGATTTTCCGCATCTGGACGGGGCACGTGTGCACATCCAAGCGATTATGGATGCGCTGGTCTCTGATTCGGAGACGGCGACAAAAGGAGCGCAACGATGAGCAGACCACTTGCGGTGATCACCGGAGCCTCGAGCGGGATCGGCGCTGTGTTTGCAGAGCGGCTGGCGGTGGGCCATGATCTGCTGCTGGTGGCACGACGCAGAAAAGCGATGGAGGCGCTCGCCGCGCGACTGACTGCGAAGCATGGTTGCGCGGTGGAGATCCAGCAGGCGGATCTGGTGGATGACAAAGACACCACGCTGGTAGCAGAACGAATTGCCGCAGCAGAGAATCTGGCGCTGCTGATCAACAATGCGGGCTTCGGTACGAAGGGATTGTTCTGGGAGGCAGATCTTGTTGAGCAGGAGGAGATGCATCGGCTGCACGTGCTGACAACGGTGCGGCTGTGCCATGCTGCGCTGCGGAGGATGGTGCCGCGCAATGCGGGCGCGATCATCAACGTGGCTTCCGTGGCGGCGTTTGTGCATCGCGCGGGGAGCGCGAGCTACAGCGCGACCAAGAGTTGGATGACGGCATTTACGGAAGGGATCTACCTGGAGCTCGAGAGCATTCGCTCCGCGGTGAAGGTGCAGGCGTTGTGCCCGGGCTATACCTACTCAGAGTTTCACGATCGGCTGCAGCTGGATCGCGATGCGATTGCCCCGCCTGTGATGTGGCTGCGGGCGGAGTTTGTTGTGGATGAATCGTTGAAGGCACTGCCACGCGGCAAGCTGTATGTCGTGCCCGGCAGGCAGTACCAGGCGATCACGGCGCTGGTGACGAAGCTGCCAATTGCGCTGCGGCTTGCCGTGGAGCGTGCGGGAGCGGGAAAAGCGGTGCGAGCTCGCAGCGCTTCATTTGGAGCTCGCGGCGGCGAGGTCGTCGATTAATTTGGTGAGCGCAGGCTGGAGCGCGGTTTTGCCGTCGATGTGCGGTTGCCAGTCCTGGGCGATCAGCGTGCGATCGGGATCGGGCCATGCGCGCTTCCATAAGCCATTCTTGTCGGCGTAGGGAATGTAGCCGGGGAAACGTTGGGCGACGAGCGCGCCTGCGGTGTAGAAGAGGACGGCATGCCAGATGGTGCCCGGTGCAAAGTTGCGATCGGGATGCTGCCCATTCACGGATTTTGTAGCAGCGTCGATTGCATTCTGCACCTTCTCCATCATGCCGTGCGAGCCCTCGTGAAAGAGAGACTCCAGCGCACCCGCTTCCGGGTTCGCCGGTTCGCTGGTCGCAATCGTGATGCGCGTGGGATAGATCGTTGTGTAAGCGCCTGCCCAGTTGGCATAGATCACCGCATCCACGCGGATGGGCTCGGTTGGCCAGGGCGTCTCGTAGATCGTCGCAAGCGAGTTCTTCAGTCCATCACCATACTTCGCGATCAGAGGTTGAAGGTCGGCGATCCATGCGCGATTCTGGCGGTCGTGCCGGGGCCACCAATGGCTGCGATAGATGGGCGCGGCCTGGAGCAGGATTGCTTTCAGTTCCGGCGGGAGTTGCGCATTTGCGAGGTTGGGAGACGATTCGGCATCGATCAACGGGAACTGCATCGCGGCGAGGTCGCGATCGGAGAGGAGGTCATGCTGAATCATGTTGTCTGCGTAATACGCGACGGCCACGTCCCAAACGGCGCGCTCTTGCAGCGTTAAAGCATGTAGAACTGCGAGGTCTTCCGGCGAGAGGGTAGCGGGACGTCGCGCTTTTTCCGGGTGATCGGCGAGCGCTTCGAGATAGAGGAAGTGGTGGAGGTTAACCCAGAAGCCGCTGTGGAAGTCGAAGATGGATTGGGTGGTGGCGGCAGGCTGCACTGCGAACGACGGCAGCGTTATCGCGAGCAGGACCAGCGGGAGAAACAGACGCCTTGGTCGGAACATGTCGCTTGACAGAATAAAGGGTGGCCGTGAGTTGTGCTTCGATTGCCTGGGAAGATCTCCCCGCCACCCCGACTCTATTCATTCGCGATCGAAGGTGAGGATGTTGGGTTTGCGTCCGCTTGCCGGCTGTATGGTCATGGTCAGCGTTTTGCCATCGGGAGAGAGCTGGATTTGCTGGGTGTCGTCTACTTTGCCGTTCCTCTTCTCGGTGAACTCAAGCGTGGTGGCATTGACGCGGCGCGCTGAGGACATGGCACCTTTGGGCGCGTTCGCGTCCTGTACGGGATAGTCTTTGCCGTCAAATCTCATGATCTTCTTGGATTGCTGTGCCCGATCGGTGAAGGAAAGACCGTCGCCTTCATAGGGTGCGACCTCGATTTCGACCGCGGAGTCGAGCTTCCCGCTGGTGCTATCCCACGTGCCGGAGAAGCCGGAAGTTCCTGCGGTACGCGCGTACAGGTAATCGAGGTGGAAGGTGGAACCGTTGGACTGGTAGCCGGTGAAGTTGTCGTGGAGCGTGTTGCCATCCGGAGAGAGCGTCCAGAGGGCGGAGATCTGCAAGCGGCCGTCTTTCTTACGGATGACTTTCCAGTTGTTGGGACCTTCGGATGTGACGGCGAGCGTGCTGCCATCGAGACCGGGTTGATCGGTGCCATCGGCGACGATGAATTCGGGAGTGCCGCCGCCGAAGTCGAAGGCGTAGCGGTTTGGGCCGGCGGACGCGACTTTCATCTCGTCGTGGAGAGTGCTTTTTTCGGGGTTGAGCTTCCATGTGCCGGGGAAGGAGGCGTCGGCTGCCTGCAGCGTGCCGGCCGGCGAGAAGGACGACGAGCAGTGACAGAAAGATGCGCTTGAGCATGACGTTCTCCGCGATTCGATTGGGAGCCCTGTCTCGAGAAGGCATGTGCATTTCGCGGCCGTTCGCGATTTACGCGGTGCTGATGCGGTCTATCCGCTGGTGAAGCTTGAGTTAGGCCTTGTCAGTAGCGCTGGGCTTGGCGATGCGGAGATGATGGGATCGTTCGCGAGTGGACAGGATCGTGTGAAAGTGGACAGTGATGGGAAGGACGCTTCCTGCCCCAACCTGCGAACACCGCGCAGCTTGCGGACCCCGGCTCGCTCTACGGAATACGCCCACCATCCGGCCTTTGTGGCGGTGCCGACAGAAAGCAGATCCTTCGACTGCGCGCCTGCGGCGCTTCGCTCAGGATGACAAGTAAACAGGAGGTCGCTTCGCTCCACGGAATACGCCCACCCTAGCTTGCGCCAGGATGGGGCACCCGGCCGAACGCCGCCTATCACCATCGGACAATCTGAATCATCTCAAGCTCGGCAGATTTGCCTTTGCCCGTACGACCCACAGGCGCCTTAGGAGCGCAGCAGTAAAAATATTCAACGCAGCAGACAACAAGAACAGCGGAAGATCATAGAACGCAGTTAAAACAGCGAACACGGTTTTGGGCAGATGAACCAAGGTCAAGATAAAGGACCATGGCAGCGTCAGCAGGAAAGTGGGAATGAATGAGGCTCCATCTGCATCAAGATTGAGTCTTCCTGCGACAAACGCAATCGCTACGAGCAACAGATATACGCAACAACCCACAATGAAGATATGGTCGCGAAGGCGCTGACGCATCAGGACAAGCCTCAAGGGCTAGACTTCGGCTTCGGTTGTGCTGCGCGGGATCAGGTGCTCGTCGATTTTGGGGAGCAGGCCGGTTAGCAGACCGAGTGCCGGGAGATACGAGCAGACGTGGTAGACGAGGTTGAGGCTGGTCATGTCGGCTAGTTTGCCGAGGAGTGCTGCACCGAGGCCGCCCATGCCGAAGGCTAGTCCGAAGAAGAGGCCGGAGATGAGGCCTACGCGGCCGGGGACCAGCTCCTGCGCGTAGACGAGGATTGCCGAGAAGGCCGAGGAGAGAACGAGGCCGATGATGAAGCTGAGGATGGCGGTCCATTCGAGGTTGGCGTAGGGGAGCACGAGCGTGAAGGGCAGCACGCCGACGATGGAGAACCAGATGACGAGGCGGCGGCCGTAGCGGTCGCCAATGGGGCCGCCGAGGATGGTGCCGAGTGCGACTGCGCCGAGGAAGACGAAGAGATACATCTCTGCGGCGTGCAGGGTTACGTGGAAGCGCTGCATGAGATAGAAGGTGTAGTAACTCGTAATGCTGGCGAGATAGAAATATTTCGAGAAGACCAGCGTCATGAGCACGGTCATGGCCTGGGTGAGCTTGCCGCGCGATAACTGCGAGTGCGGATGCTCTTCGACTTTCTTTTTGCCGGATGCTCCGTGGGCGACTTGCGCCTTGTACCAGCCGCCAATTGCGATGAGCATGACGATGGCGACGAGCGCCGCGACGGAGAACCACACGATGCGGTGCTGGCCGGCGTGGGAGTTGCGCGCGGAAAGCACGAGCCAGAGGACGAGCAGCGGGCCGAGGGCGGAGCCGAAATTTCCACCCAGCTGGAAGAGCGACTGCGCGAGGCCGTGCTGACCGCCGGAGGCGAGGCGGGCGACGCGTGACGACTCCGGGTGGAAGACGGAGGAGCCGAGTCCGACCAGCGAGCCAGCGACGAGCAGCCATCCGTAGGTGGGCGCGAAGGCCATGAGCACCAGGCCGCAGAGCGAAAAGCCCATGCCAAGCGCGAGCGAATAGGGCATGGGCTTTTTGTCCGTAGCCATGCCGACGAAGGGTTGGAAGAGCGACGCGGTGATCTGATAGGTGAAGGTGATCATGCCGATCTGCCCGAGCGTGAGGCCGAAGATGCGCTGGAAGAGCGGATAGAGCGAGGGGATGGTCGCCTGGACGAGGTCGTTGAGGAGATGGCAGGCGCTGATGGCGGCGAGGATGGTGAAGACCGTCTGGCCGCCGCGGCGTACTGCGCTTTCCGGCGGGGTGAAGACCGCTGTGCCCTGGGTTGGCAATGCTCCTCCTATCTAGATTTGATTCCATCGCGTCGCTGCCAGGCTCACAAAGTGCTCGCCGCACGAGCGAATGCGCCTGTGACGCGACTTGCTGGGTTCGCTCTCCTTTGGTCACTCACGCTCACATCTGTGGGTGATCTGATGATCCCATATCACAGCATCATGCAAATCAGGCACCCAGCAAATGGCTACTTCTGATCGCGCATCGATGGAGTGAAGGTGATGCCGATCAACAGCCCTTCTGGTGAGAGGAACCGGCTCACGATTTGTCCCCAAGGCTCTTTTTTGTTTTTCACCAGCATGCGATATCCGCGCGATTCGAGGGTGGCAGTTGCCGATTCCACGTTGTCTACATCGAATTCGAGCCATGCGTGCGGGGCAGAGATGTTGTCAGGCCAGGAATCGCTGCCGAAACAAGACTCGGCTGCCTGAGAGAGGGGCCACAACGCAAACGTCTTTGCGCCGGGAACGGCTTCGGTATGGAGGTAGCCGCCACTCTCCTCCTTGAAAGGGATGCTGAGGACATCGCGGTAGAGTTTGCGGCTTTCTGCTATTTCGGAAACGATCGGGCCAAAACCTGCGATGAAAAGAACCTTCAGGTTGGGGATGTCCGAGCATGTGGCTTCCCTTTCAGCGGCGCGAGTCGCGGCGGTAGAGAACTTGGAACTCGTATCCGGGATTCGGCGGAAAGAGCGCGGCGATCGCGCGGAGGCGCTCCGCGAGCGCGGGCGGGGCGAGCAGCGGATATTCGCGCTCGCGGAGGTCGGCGTAGTCGAAGTCCAGCGTGAGCGACAACATATAGATGGCGAGCGCATCGGAGAAGGCCGCGTGGATAAAGGTGGTCTTCGCCTTCTCGTCGATCTTCTGCGACGAGCCCGTAACCTCATACGCCGTCATGCGATCGCCGCGACTGGAACGGCCGCGCTCCGCGCCTTCGATGCGTGGCTCGCCGTAGGCGCGGGCGCGGCTCTCCCAGGCGTCGTGGCTGGTTTCGCCGCGTGTCCAGGCGGTGGCCTGGCGGTCCACCAGCTCGCCGAAGCTGGCGGGCACGCCGGTGGCATCGACAAAGTGGTGGCCGATGTTGATGAAGAGCTCGAAGGCGAGGGCGAACTTGTCCTGCATGAGGCGGGTGGAGATAAAGATGTAGTCGCCGCCGGCGAAGTGCACATTGCGATGGCAGATGGCGCGGTCGCTGAGCTCGGTGGTGTAGGCGGGCGCAATCAGCGTTTCGCCGCTGGAGTGCGCGTCGTCGGGGACCGCGTCGCCTTCCTGCTCATGGATTGTGAGGGGGACGAAGTAGTAAGCGCGATGCTTGAGCGCGGCAGCAACGGCTTTGGGCACGGCGCGGATGACTTGTTCCAGCTCGCCGGGCTGCAGCTTGTGGTCGCCAAAGGTGGCGAAGAAGATGCCGTTGTCCGACTGCTGGACCGGCGTCTGGCGCGCCACCTGCGCGGCCGGCAGCAGCTCTGTCTGTGCGGTGTGCCCCATCTTGAGTATTCTAGCTGAGAGCGCATTCCGTCTATGACCGCGATTTCCGCCAGCAATTCCGGACTCGCCGTCCGGGCGATTGCGCCTGCGGCGCGTTTTGCGGGGTTCGCTCCGTTGTCGCTCACGTTCATGTCTGTGGGCGACTCTGGAGAACAGCAGATCGCTCGACTCGCTCGGGATGACGATGTGGGGGCGCTTGCGGCGCTACGTTCAGGATGACAGAGATACTATGACCGCGATTTCCGCCAGCAATTCCGGCCCTGCCCCGCACGATGGCGGCGCACACAACACCTTCCGCCTTTTCGGGGTGCCGTTCGGTGACTTCGGCCTGTTTGCCAGCATGCTGATCGCTGTTGCGCTGGGCTTCATGGGGTTTTTCGGCGTCACGTTTGTGAGCATCTTCGGCCTGATGATTTACAACCGCGCCGGGGGACACCACGTCACGCTTGATACCGCCTACAAATTTATCGGGCTGCCCGCGGGCATTTTCGTGCTGATTGTCAGCCTGGCGGGGATGTTCGCCATCTGGCTGCGACGCAAAGTGACCAGCCGCTGAAGCCGCCCATGTCACTCGTCACCATCACTGCGACAGAAGGCTCACCCGAGCAACATCGGGAATGGTGCGAGCGGCTGGAGGAGGGCGCGATCCTTTTCTTCCCGACGAGCCCGATTGCGCTGCGGGAGGAAGATCTGCAATTTCTGCGCGGGCAGCAGCAGACGGACAGCTCGCTGCACAAGAACATTGCTTACAAGCCGAAGGCCGATGAACTGAGCGGCGTGGATACGAAGACCGCGAAGCCGGCGGCGGTCGATCGCCTGCGTTCGATCATGCGTGGCTACTCGCAATCGGTAACGGCGTTTCTTACGGGGTTTCTATCGCCTTACGCCGGCCAGTGGCAGCTTGACTATGCGAGCTTCCGCCCGCAGGAGGAGGAAGGCCGCGACCTGCCACTGCGGCGGCGCAACGACCTGCTGCACACCGACGCTTTTCCGACGCGGCCCACGCATGGCGCGCGCATTCTGCGCTTTTTCAACAACATTCACACGACGCGCACACGGGACTGGGTGGTGAGCGATCCGTTTCGTGCCGTCGCCACGAAATATGCGCCGGCGGAGATCGCGCTGCCGAGGCCGGACTCGGCGGTGGGGCGTGGCTTGAAGTCGTTTGCGACGGGGATGGGGCTGGGTGCCGCGGCACCGGCGCTGAAGCGCTCGCCCTATGACGAGTTCATGATGCGGTTTCATAACTTCCTGAAAGAGAATCGCGAGTTCCAGAGCTCGTGCGCGAAGTATGACTACCAGTTCCCTGCGGGGTCGAGCTGGATGGTTTATACGGATATGGTTCCGCACGCGGTGCTTGCGGGGCAATATGCGCTGGAGCAGACGTACCTGGTTGCGGCGGAGGCGATGGTGGCTCCGGAGCATGCACCGCTGACGGTGCTTGAGGGGCTGACGGGCGCGACGCTGGTCTAAGGACTGACCGGTGCTGGCCGCACGGGCAAAAGCGCCTGTGGCGCGTTCTGTACGGTTCGCTCCCTTTGGTCGCTCACGATGAGTTTGGCGGGCGATCTGACTGAATCTCATGTCCCAATGCAGGGACATGGGCACCCGGTTCGGCGTTCACCCGCCGTAAATGGCTCACCTGCTTCCTCTTAAGTGCTGGCCAGTCCGCGTTTTGCGAGCGCGCACAATTAATTTTTCCCGGGCATTGTCACCGCTTACATTGGCGGTATAGAGTGTTTCGCGCATGAAATCTTCGTTTCATTTTTGAAATGAAGAGTGCAAATGAGGTGAGTGACGATGCCGACGACAGACCCCCTTGGAACGCAGACAGTCCACCCCAACCGCAACCTACGCAGACGAATAGCCGCCGTCATCGCGGCTGCGCTGCTTAGCTTTGCTCCCGCGGCGTTGCGCAGGTGAATGGCCTGGGCGCACGGCCGCTGCAGGGCTGGAGCACTTACAGCGAGCAGACGATTGTGCCTTCGAGCACGGTGATGAATGAGCAGAATATTCTGGCGCAGTCCGATGCGATGCGCGCCTCCGGACTGGGGGCGCATGGCTTCCAGTACATCAACCTGGACGCGGGCTGGAGCGGGAACAGCGACCAGTATGGACGGACGCTGTGGAACACGACGGCGTTCCCGCATTTTCTGCAGATGATCCAGCATATCCATGCCAACGGACAGAAGGTGGGCATCTATCTGCTGCCGGGAATCGGCACGACGACGGTTACGCAGAATCAGCCGATCTACGGCACGTCGTATCACGCGCAGGACATTGTGGCGCAGCCGCTGACGGTGGGCAATGGTTTCGGCTACGGCTACAAGATTGACTTCTCGAAGCCGGGCGCGCAGGAGTACATCAACTCCATCGTGAACCTGTATGCATCGTGGGGCATTGATTACATCAAGCTCGACTCGGTGACGCCGGGCTCCTACAACGACAATCTGAACATCGACAACATTCCCGACGTGATGGCTTACTCGAAGGCGATTGCCGAGAGCCATCGGCCGATCTGGCTGACGATTTCGTGGGCGCTGGATGAGGACTACATCAGCGACTGGCAGCAGTACGCGAATGCGCGCCGCATTGAAGGCGATGTGGAGTGCGAAGGCGACTGCCCGCTGCTGACGAACTGGCCGCGCATTGAAGTGCGCTTCCTGGATCTGCCGAGCTGGGAGCACACATCCGGTCCGACGCTGGGCTGGAACGATCTGGATTCACTCGAAGTGGGCAACGGGGCAACGGACGGCATCAGCGAGACCGAGCAGCAGACCGCAATGACGCTGTGGGCGATGGCCAACGCGCCGCTGACGATTGGCGGCGACCTTACCCAGCTGACCACCTTCGGCAAGCAGGCGTTGACGAACGACGAAGTTCTCGCCGTGGATCGGTCGGGCCATCCGGCGACGGAGATCAACGCGGGTTTTACGCCGGTGTGGGCTTCGAACCTGGGTGGCGGCAACTATTATGTTGCGCTGTTCAACCTGAACGCGCTGCCGTCGAGCGTCACCTTTGACTGGAAGGACCTTGGCTTTGCAAACGCGGTGAGGGTGCGCGATTTGTGGGCGCACACCGAGCTTGGCCCGCACGCCGGATCGATTTCCGCTGTTCTGCCCGGCCATGGCGCGCGGCTCTTCCTGGTGCGCGGCGTGGGCCATGCGCCTTCGACGCCCTCGCAGGTGTATGACGGCTCCTCCGCGATTCTGCATGGCGCGGCGAATATCCAGCCGTGCCCGCTTTGCGCTTCCGGGTCGAAGATCACCTATCTGGGCATCGGCGCGGATAACTATGCGACTTTCGCTGACGTTGAGGTGAAGAAGGCGGGAGTCTACCGGATGGAGGTCGACTCGCTCACCAACGGGACGCGGTCGTACATCATCAACGTGAATGGCGGCCCGGACATTACGCTGAACTCCAGCGGCGGCAGCGGCAATGTGCCGTCGAGCCTGACGATTCCGGTACGGCTGAACGCGGGGATCAACTCGATTGAGTTCGGCAACCCGGCGAGCTATCCGCCGGACCTGGACCGCATCGTGATCAGCGGCGACGGCAACGAACCATATCCAACGGCCACCACGTATGAGGGCGAGTATGCCACGCTGACCGGAAGCGGCAGCGGCGGCTTCTGCGGCTACTGTTCCGGGCTGGGCAAGGCCGGCAACCTGGGCGCGGGGGCGACGGCTACCTTCACCAACGTCAACGTGCCTGCTGCAGGCACATATAACATGGAGATCGATTATCTGACCAGCGGGCCGCGGACATTCTTCCTGTCGGTAAACGATGGCACGCAGCAGGAGCTCGATCTGAACGGCACGAGCTTCAACTCGCCGGCGAGCACCGTCATTCAGGTGCAGTTGCAGGCGGGGGACAACACGATCGCGTTCAGCAATCCGACGAATTATGCGCCGGATCTGGATTCGATTACGATTTCGCCGATTTACAAGTAGCTTCCTTCGGTGCGGGCCGCGTGATTGTTGTCGCGGCCCGCTCCTTGTTGTCCGCATTTGCGCATTCTTGCCTCACCCGGTATCTATAGACCGGTATGGACGAGCGAGCGATTCGCACCATTCAGACAAGCTACGACTGCGTCGCTGGCGAGTACGCGCGCCGCATCTTCTCCGAGCTCGACAACAAGCCGCTGGATCGCGAGCTGCTGACGCGCTTTGCGACTGAAGTCAAAGACAAGGGCGAGATCTGCGACATGGGTTGCGGGCCGGGGCACGTTGCGCGCCATCTGCGCGATCAGGGGGCCAATGTTTTCGGCCTCGATCTTTCATCGGGCATGCTGGACGAGGCGCGGCGGCTGAATCCGGATATTTCCTTCTGCCGAGGCAACATGCTTGCGCTTGACCTGGCGGATGCTTCGCTCGCGGGCATTGCTGCGTTTTATGCCATTGTGCATCTGCCGCAAGAGGCTTTGCCGCAGACGTTTCGCGAGATGGCGCGCGCGCTGAAGCCGGGCGGCCTGCTGCTGCTTGCGTTTCACATTGGAGACGAAACGCTGCATCGGGATGAGTGGATGGACCGCCCGGTGACTCTGGATTTCCGTTTTTTCTCACCGCAGGCGATCGAACGTGATCTGGAGGCGGCGGGGCTCACGGTCGAAGAGATCATTGAGCGCGCGCCCTATGCGCCGGAGGTGGAGCACCAGAGCCGGCGGGCGTATCTGTTCGCTCGTAAGCCATAGGTTGGATTTGCATACTTTGGGTGGCTGGGTCGCCTTTCCCACTCATGCGCCCGCGGGAACCTGAGACTGTATAGTCCTGTCGGCGCCTCGGCGCGGCCAACAGAGAAGGAGGCTCAGCGGAAGGAGCACAGAGATCGAAAGAGCTGAAATCCAGTGGGAAACTTTTCCGTAGTGATGCAGGCCAGCAATGCCGAAGAACGCGAAGAACATCAACGCGCTGAGGAAAAGCAGAAGAATCTGCCCGAGCCTCCCATGCGGAAAGAAGAAGCGCATTGCTCCGGGCAGTAGCCGTGCGAAGAAGTGCCATACGGCGATGCAGAATGGAATACCAAGCACGATAGCAATCCACCACGGAGAGATGCTTAGCCCGCGCTCCACGGTGAACATGTCGGCATGGGTAGTGAATGTTCTGACAGGGACGTAGGAGATGAAATTTCCGGCGTTCATCATGCAGAAGAGGAACATGAAGAGGGCGAGCGTGCGGCTGCCACGCTCTTTCGCCGCGGTGTAAACGCGTCTCGACAACAGATAGAAGAGGCCGTTTCCGATTAGAACGCCGGCGACGGCAATGAGCGCGGCAAGCGCGCCATGGCCTGAAGCGAAGATGGGATCGTAATCGACGTTTTCGTCGATGTCGCTCAGCGTCAAGACGTTGGTCAAACTCAGATGACCGTAGTTGAGGGCCAGGGGATTTGTTTTGTATCCGAGCGCCCATGCCGTGAACGAATGAGCATATTCATGCACGAGGTAGCCAAGGGCGTGAGTAAGCCAAAGAAGAACAACGAATACCAGACAAGACTGGAATGCTTTCCGAAAAGTGTTCCAGGAAGTCACCATCGAGACATTATGCAGGATCGCCGCGGCTACTTCGCCGCCGCGCTGGAATCTGCGGCCAGTGCTAGCGGGCGTACGTCTGTCATCAGGTGATAGTACATGCGGCCGGGCTCCTCCATCATGACCATGTGGCTGGAGTTGGGAAACACACCAGCTTTTTCTTTGGCGCCTGAATGGTTGCGTACCATCGTGCTACCAGCTGGTGGGAGACGTTCAGGTCGTGGCTGCCCTCGAAGACGGTGCGGGCGTCGCGCTGCTACTGGGCTGATAAATCGGGGCACGCTACCGCATACACACCGATCAGCGTCAGCACAAATCGAACACTCCGGCAGGTTGTCCGGGAATTTTTGATCTTTTGCATCGTCAATTTCCCATATCAGAAGTGTAGACAAATAATGATGAGTGAGCCGGGCCATGGGATACTTCCGCATGAGGTCGCCAGGCCGAAACCCCATAACTGCGTCTCCTCTGAGCAGCAAGTGGCTGGAGATCAGGGGCAAAGACCAGTGGTTGCCAGCAACTGCAGCAGTCTTCTCGTGCGACTGGACCACGCGCGATAACTTCGATAGCGAAGTTGGCCACTACCACGTGATCTACAGCTATTCAGTCAACGGCAACAGATATACCGGCGAATTCATCGATTTTGGTTTGGAGAATGAAGAATACTTCAGGCGGGATGATACCTTCGAAATCCGCTATAACCCTCGTGACCCTTCCCAGTCGTATTATCCGGAGCTTCGAACACAAAACAGTTTTCTATTCATCTGCGCCGTAATTGGGGCAGGTCTCGCAATCATGGTCATGGTCGTCGCGGTATTGGCAAAATATCTTGCTAAGTGAAGCCGTAGGCAATATCCAGGAAGTCAAACGGCGGCGGCCAAGTGTGCGTGGGCGCCTTCGCTCGTGCGGCCAGTGTTATCCTTCGTGCCGACTGCAAATCTTTCTGGAGGCACTACCCTATGCACACCACTCGCGCGGCCGCGCTTCTGCTGGCCGGCGCTGTTCTCGTCCTCCCCGTTGCGCCGCTTTCCGCGGCATCGAAGCCTGACAAAAAAACTCGTACTACCGAAACTGCTGCGCAGGTCAATCCCTGGGACGTGCCGCAGCCCGCGGTTGAGAAGCTGGACCTGAATGCCTATGCGCAGATTCGCGAAGAGGGGCTGACGCACTCGCATGTGATGGAGCTGGCCTCGGGGCTGATGGATGATATCGGCGGACGGCTAACGGGATCGCCCAACATGGAGAAGGCCAACAACTGGACGCGCGATGAGCTGACGCGGATGGGCCTGGAGAACGCGCACCTGGAAGACTGGGGCGAGTTCGGCATGGGCTGGCAGCAGCTAAATACCTGGGTGCGGATGACCGCGCCGGATACGGCGCCGCTGATTGTGCAGGCGACGCCGTGGTCGCCGTCGACGAGCGGGCCGGTGACGGGCGAGGCGGTGAACGTCGTCATCAATGATGAGAAGGACTTTGACAAGTACAAGGGCAAGCTGGCGGGCAAGATCGTCCTGCTGGGCGAGATGCGCGAGGTGCCGCCGGTAGATAAGCCGCTGTTTGAGCGCTACACCGACAAGGACCTGGAAGACATTGGGCAGTACGAAGCCGCGAACCGTAATTTCGAGCAACGGCTGCAGGCATACCTGAAGCGCGCGGCGATGCGCGACAAAATTGCGCCGTTCCTTGCAGACGAGAAGGTTGCGGGCGTGATCCTGCCCAGCCGCGACGGGAAGAACTCCGGCGGATCGGGCGGGACGTTCTTTGACGATAACGGAGCTGCGCTGGGCATGCAGCCTTACAAGGCGGACAAGGCCGTGAAGGTGCCGTGCGTCGTGGCCGCGATTGAGAACTACGGCCGCATCTATCGCCTGCTGAAGGCGAACGTGCCGGTGACGGTGGAGATGAACGTCGAGACCAAGACCACCGGCGACCATCAGCACGGCTTTGACACGGTGGCGGAGATTCCCGGCACTGATCCGAACCTGAAGGACCAGGTCGTGATGGTGGGCGGACACCTGGACTCGTGGGCTTCTGCTACCGGAGCTACGGACAACGGTGCAGGCTCGGTGGTTGCGATGGAAGCCATGCGCATCCTGAAGGCGATCGATGTGCATCCGCGGCGCACGATCCGCATTGCGCTGTGGAGCGGCGAGGAAGAAGGTCTGTTCGGCTCGAAGGGATATGTTCGGGATCACTTCGGTTCGTATCCGCTTTCGACGGCGCCTGACCAGATGAAGCTGCCGGAGTTTATCCGCAAGGCGGCGGGGCCGATCACGACCAAGCCGGAGTGGAAGACGCTGGATGTGTACTTCAACGTGGACAACGGCACGGGAAAGATTCGCGGCATCTATCTGCAGGGCAACGCGGCGGTGGAGCCGATCTTCCGCCAGTGGATGGCGCCGCTGAAGGACCTGGGCGTTACTACCATCACGATGCGCAACACCGGCGGCACCGATCATCTTTCGTTCGACGCGGTGGGGCTTTCCGGTTTCCAGTTCATCCAGGACCCGATGGATTACGAGAGCCGGACGCACCATTCCAATATGGATACGTATGAGCGGCTGCAACAGGGCGACCTGGAGCAGATTGCGACCGTGGAGGCGATCTTCCTTTACAACGCCGCGATGCGCGATGAGATGATCCCACGGAAACCGATGCCGCATCCGGAGCTACGCGATCAGCAGACCGCGCCGTTGAAGGATGTGTTCCTGGGGGCTGTGCCGGAGCAGAAGTAGGACTGGCCGTACGAAAGCGGAGAGCATTCGCTCTCCGCTTTGTTGCGCACGATGCCTAACGGATCACACGAATCTCCACACCGACACGCAAAGTCTTCCAGGCCTTGTCTGCCGTGAGCACGGGCAGCTTCCGCTCGATCGCCAGTGCGAGGCATGCGCGATCGCCCAGCGACAGTCCGAGTGCTCGCGTTCGTGGAAGCAGATCGGCCGTGGCCCGCGCGTGCCGCTCGTCGAAGCTCACGATCTGGCTTGCAATCCGCAACGCCGCCTGCCATGCCTGCTCGCTCTGCATGCCGAGCTGCACCATACGCCCGTGAACTTCAGCCAGATTCACTGCGCTCATCAGCGAAGTCTCCTGCAGCGCCACGACCATCGACGCGCCGGGCTCGCTCCTGAGTACGGCCAGCGCCGCCGATGCATCGAGCACACAGCTACTCACGTTTCGCAGCCTCGCGCCGCTCGGCAATAAAACCATCGACGAGGTCGGGGTTCGGGCCGAGTGCTTTGCGCACCATCTCCTGCGCCTCGCGGATGCGCTGCATGCGGGTTGTGATCTTCAGGCTTCCGTTTTCAAAATGCAGCAACAGCGCATCGCCGGCTTTCACGTTCAAAGCCTTGCGCATCGCGGCGGGAATCACGATCCGGCCGTTTTCGTTGATCGTGACTTGATCGTCCAGAATGACAGGTTTCGGCATATATGTCACCTTTATGTGATTATGACATAACGCTGGGAAGAACTCACATCCGAGACAACACCATCCCTCAGCGTCTCTGAGCAGGACCGGTAGCGAATCGCTTAAGGTGTGGTTAATGCCGAGTGGTTATGCTCGTTCCGTCGCGGTTGTTATTGCGTCCGCGGCCAGGAGCCGGAGCCATGCCGTTCTGCCGTTTGCTGTTTGTATCGAGCTGTCTTATTGCAATGGGCATTGCCGTACCGCAGGCATACTCGCAGACACCGCTTCGGCCCGTTGCCAAGCTGGTGATGCCGTCCTCGGTGCAGGGAAAGTTCGATCACCTGGGCATCGATCAAAAAGGTGGACGGCTCTTTGTGGCTGCGGAGAGTGCGCATCAAGTGCTGGTCTTTGATCTAAAGAGCGGCAAGTATCTGCGGTCGATCGAAGGAATTGAAATTCCGCACGCGATCTTTGTGCGCGAAGACCGCAACCGGATCTACGTGACGGACGGCGGCGCAGGCGCGTTGAAGGTGTACGACGGCGCTACCTATGCTCTGTTGAAGACCATTCCGCTGAAAGTGGATGCGGATTCCATCGGCTACGATCCGGCGACGCACTTCCTCTATATCGACAATGGCGGCGGCGATGCGCATGAGAGCTTCTCCATGCTGAGCGTGGTGGACACCACACGTGACGTGAAGGCGGCAGACATCAAGATTGACGGCGACACGCTGGAAGCGATGGCGCTGGAGAAGTCCGGCGACACAATGTACGTGAACAATCCGGCGAAGAACCAGGTGGATGTGTTGAACCGGAAAAGTCGCACCATGACTGCGAGCTGGCCGGTAACGCTGGGCAAGCGGAATGTGGCGATGGCGCTGGATGAAGCCGGGCATCGGCTTTTCATTGCATCGCGCAGCGGCAATCTCTCGATATTCGATACCGCGACAGGGAAAGAGATTACGTCTGTGCCGATCGGCAAAGGGGTGGACGACCTGGCGTACGATCCCACGAGCAAGCGGCTCTATGCTCCATGCGGTGGAGACGGCCTGATTTATGTGTATCAGCAGCAGGCGAACGACAAGTACACGCTACTAGGCAAGGTTCCATCGGGCCCCGGCGGAAAGAATGCGCTGCTGGACAGATCGCTCGGCCGCTACTTTGTCATCGTGCCACCGCAAGGATCAGCCGCGGGCGCTGTGTATGCATACGCACTCCAGTAGGCGGCGGGGCGATCGCACACTTCGCAGTTTATTGAGGACGACCGCAACCTGCTGCTGCACAGTGATGCTCGCTGCGCCTGGCATTGAAGCGCATGCGCAAATCTCTGGGAATCCTGCTTCCGGCAACACGTCCGCCGAACACACCGTTGCGCTGTCTGTGCCTTCCGGAACACCTCTCCAGGTTGCGCTGGATCGCGAAGTCCGCGTGAGACGTGTGGGTCAGCCGCTCCAGGGACATCTGATGCAGCCGGTCTATGCCTTCGATCATCTCGTGCTTCCTCTGGGCACGCGGGTGGAAGGCCGCATCTCGAAGATCGGGAGACCCACCAAAAAGCAGCTCACCTTTTCGATCCTGAATGCCGACTTTACGCCCACGCGGCCGATCGAGGTGGCGTTTGACCAGATCGTGCTGGCGAACGGTACGCGCCTGCCTCTGCACGCATCCGTAGTCCCCGGGTCCGGCCAGGTGATTCGGCTGGTGGACACCCGATCGGGACAGCGCGGCAAAGCGAAGAATCCTCTCTCCGCAAAGATGAACGAGGCCAAGCAGGAGTGGGAGCAGGCGGTGGGACAGATCCATCAGCCGGGAAAGATGCATCGCGCGTTACGCATCGGCGTGGCGCAACTGCCGGTTCACCCGCAATACATCGACGCGGGGACGCTCTATTACGCCGACCTCGAGCAGCCGTTGAGCTTCGGCAGCGAGGCAGTGAAGCAGCAGGAGCTGGAAGCGATCGGCACTCCGCCGCCAGCGGGCAGCCTGGTGCGCGCTTCGCTCGTAACACCGCTCGACTCCGCCACCACCAAGCATGAAGCGGCGGTTGAGGCTGTCGTCTCCAAACCGCTGTTCGAAGGCGAGCGCCTGATACTGCCGCAGGGAACGCTGCTGCACGGATCGGTGCTGCAGGTGCGGCCCGCGCGGCGTTTGAAGCACAATGGCGAGCTGCGCATCGCATTCCATCAACTGGAGCTGCCGAACGGATCGAGCTTCCGGGTGGACACCACGCTCGAAGGCATCCAGGCGGGGACGTCGCAAACTCTCGATTCCGAAGGGCGCCGCGAAAGCGACCAATCCGAAGTCGCGCTACATCAACACCGGCATCGCTGTCAGCCTGGCCATGGTGGGTAGCGGCGGCAGAAACGACGTCGGCAATGCCGGCCCGGCTGCCGGAGGAGCCACTGCCTTCCGGCTGGTCGGCATCGCGGTAGGGCTGGCGGTTCGCTCGCACACGCTGGCGATCCTGATGAGCGCCTACGGCGGGAGCCGATCCATTTACGTAAATTTTTTCGGCCCCGGCAAGAACATTGCTTTCCCGCGAGACACGACGATGGAGATCGGCTTCGGCAGCCGATCGGAGGCTCCGATGGGCGCTCCCACGTCAGCCCATCCGTGAAAAGCGTGGCTTCGCTGGCCGTCACTCTGCGCGCAAGGCGTGCCATTGGGTCGGCTTGTGTGGCTTTTCGTGCGGGAATGTAGCTGGCGAGGATCGCAATCACGACCACGGCGAGGCCGATGGCGGTGAAGGTGAGCGGATCGGCCGGGCTTACGTGATAGATGAGGCTTTTGAGGGCTTGCGCGAGTAGGAGCGCGAGCAGGATGCCTGCGGCGGTTCCGGCGAGGACCAGCTTTCCCGCCTGCATGCAGCACCAGGCGCAGGACATCGAAGCGCTGCGCGCCGAGGGCCATGCGGAGGCCGAACTCTGCCGTGCGCTGGCTTACTGAATAGGCGATGACTCCATAGGTGCCGATGGCGGCGAGGATGATGGCGAGCGAGCCGAAGAGGCCGACCAGCAGAAATGCAAAGCGCGGTGTTGATACCGAGGTGGTTACGATCTGATCCATGGTGCGGATGTCCGCGACGGCGAGCGCGGGGTCGAGCAGTCCGACCTGTTGGCGAATTGCATTGACGAGCAGCTGCGGGTCGGCACTCGATCGCACGGCGAGCAATAAATTCGGAGAGCCGTAAGCGGCCTGGAGGAATGGCCACCAGAAGGCCGGCTCCGCGCCGGGACTGTTGGGTTGGTCCTTCACATCGCCGACGACGCCGACGATGGTGATCCAGTCTTTTGCTTTCGGATGATCTTCAAAGGTGAGGCGTTTGCCTACGGCATCTTCGCCGGGCCAGTATTTCTCGGCCATGGCGTGATTGATGATGAGCACCAGCGGCGAATCGGGTTTGTCTGCGTCGGTAAAGAACCGCCCGCCCAGCAGGGGAATTCCCAGTGCGCGGAAGTATCCGGGAGTGGCCATGTGGTAGCGCGCGTGAAAATACTGGTGCGGTGGAGGCTGCTTGCCTTCAATGGTGAAACCGCCGGTGTTGTCGTCGTAGCCGGTCCAGGGAATATCGCTGCCGAGGCCGGCGCTCTCGATGCCGGGCAGGGAGCGAATGGCCGGCGGCAGATCCCGGTAGAAACGCAGCAGGCTCTCCGGCGTTTTATAGCGTTCGTGCGGGAGCGAGAGCATGGCGGTGACCACGTGCTCGGTTTGAAAGCCGGGATTGAGATGCAGCAGGTTGAGGAAGCTGCGCAGCATGAGGCCGGCGCCGATGAGCAGCACGCAGGCGAGGCTGACTTCAGAGATGACGAGCGCGTTGCGCAGACGGCGCTGGCGCGAGCCGCCGGTGGTGGCGCGCCCGCCCTTATGGAGACCTTCTTTGGGATCGGTGCGTGACGCCTGCAGCGCTGGTGCGAGGCCGAAGAGGACGCCGGTGCCGACGCTGATCAGCGAGCGTGAAGAGGAAGACCGGAGCGCTGACATGAATGTCGTGCGCGCGCGGGAAGTTTGCGGGCAACAGTGAGACCAGCGCCTTGACGCCTGCCACTGCGAGCACAAGCCCGAACGCGCCGCCGATCGAGGCGATGAGGAGGCTTTCCGTGAGGAGTTGCCGGACGACGCGGGAGCGCTGCGCGCCTAATGCCACGCGGACGGCTATCTCCCGCTGCCGCGCCGATGCGCGCGTGAGCATGAGGTTGGCGGCGTTGGCGCAGGCGATGAGCAGCACCATGGCGACCGCGGCGAGCAGCACGAGCAGCAGCGGCCGGCTTGCGCCGACGATTGCGTCGTCCAGCGGAATGATGAGAATCTGCCAGTCGCCATAGCCTCCGTGCTCGTTGCCGATCTGCGTAAACAACGTGTTTATTTCCGCGCTGGCCTGTGCCGCGCTCACATCTTTCTTTAACCGCCCAATGGCTGCCATGTAATGCGAGCCACGCTGCGACGGATCGCCCTCGAAGGTAAACGGCCACCACGCATCCACATCCTGGCCATAGGCGAGCGGCTGATATTCATTGCCGGGATGCGCGGTGCCCGGTGGCATCACACCGACAACCGTGAACGGCTGCTCATTCAGTGTGATCTTGCGGCCGAGGATGTCCGGCGCTGCGCCAAAGCGCGAGCGCCAGACGCGGTCGCTCAGAATAACCTGCTGACTATTGCCTGGAATTTCGGCTTTAGCATCGAATACGCGCCCCACCTCCGGCGTGAGGCCGAGCAAACGGAAGTATCCCGAGGTGATGCCGACACCGGTGAGCCGCACCGGCTCGCCGGAGCCGGAGAGCTGCAGATCGCCGTGAACGTAGGCAGCCATACCGTCAAACGACTTGCTGCGCGCGCGGAAATCGCGAAAGTCAAAAGGATTCAGGTTGAATCTGGGGAAAGCCGTGCTCGACGGAATAATGCGGACAAGGCGGTCCGGCTGGGGATAGGGCAGCGACTGGATGAGCACGCCGTCAATCACGCTGAAGATGGCGCTGTTGGCGCCGATGCTCAAGGCGAGCGTGAGCACAATGACGACGGCGAAGGTGGGATTCGCGCGCAACTGCCGGGCGGCGTAGCGCAGGTCCTGCCGCGCGTTTTCGACAAAGCTGGTGCCGCGCGCGTCGCGGCAGTCTTCCTTGACCTGCTCGTGGCCACCAAACGTGAGCCGCGACCCGCCGCCGCGCTTCTTCCTCGCTCACGCCCGCGAGGCGGAACTTCTCCACCTGCTTTTCGAAATGGAAACGCAGCTCATCGTTGAGGTCGCGCTCTTCAGCGTTTCGGTAAAAGAGCGCGCGCAGACGAAATAGTAAGTCGTGCCACATGGCGACACCTCGCAGACTTTCGAGCCACTACATACCTTCGAGCTACTACATACTTTCGAGAACCTGGGCGACCGCGGCTGTGAGCTTGCGCCAGCTATCGGTCTCCGCTTCCAACTGTTTTTGGCCGGCGCGCGTCAGCTCGTAGTACTTGGCGCGGCGGTTGTTCTCTGACGTTCCCCACTTCGCTTTGATCCACCCGCGCCGTTCCAGCCGGTGCAACGCGGGGTACAACGAGCCCTGCTGGATGCGCAGCACATCGCTGGATACCTGCTGCACGCGCTCGGAGATAGCCCATCCGTGCTGCGGGCCGAGGGAGAGTGTCCGCAGAATGAGCAGGTCCAGCGTGCCCTGCGGAAGATCGATGCGTTCCGGCGCCATGTTTACCCTTTCGCTTCTACAGGAGAAATATCATGCTCTTCTGTAGAAGTGCAAGGGTGCTGGCCGCACGGGCGGAGGCGCCTGAGGCGCGTGCGCTGGGGTTCGCTCCCGTTGGTCGCTCACGCTTTGGATTTGTGAGTGACCCGACTCGCTTATACCTGGCGCTGTCAGGATAGCGACCGCCGGAGGCTTGGCACATTTATTCGAGCGATTCGGAGTCGCTTCGGTCCCCTGGACTGTTGGGAGCACCCCACACGACGTGCAGTAGGATGGGGCACCCAGCCGAGGCCTGCACTTACCGATCGTCAGAAAGAATATTTAAGCAGGTTGTCGAATCAGCGCGCCCTCGTTCGACGCACTCATAGAGCGGGGACAACTCGCTCCCAATTGAACCGAGGAAGGAGAACCACAGATATGCGATTCCTGAGCGTTTATAAGACAGCAGAGCGCGGCACTCCGCCGACCCAGGAGGAGATGGCTGCCATGGGTAAGTTGGTGGAAGAGGCCATGACGGCCGGCTGGCTGCTGGCGACCGAAGGGTGTTTGCCATCGGCACTGGGCGCGCGCGTGCGGCGATCCGGTGACAAGCTGACCGTAACCGACGGCCCATTTACCGAGTCGACGGAGGTGATCGGCGGCTTCGCGATCCTGAAAGCGAATTCCAAGGACGAGGCGGTCGAGCTGATTCGGGGGTTCCTCAAGGCGGCCGGAGAAGGCGAATGCGAGCTGCGCCAGCTTTACGAAATGCCCGCCGCATAGCCGGGACTGGCCATCCGGGCGGATGCGCCTGCGGCGCGTTCGCTGGGGCTCGCTTCCGTTGGTCGCTCGCGTTTGTGTGTGGGTGATATTTGTCGCTTCGGGGAACGCCGGGACCTTCGGCTGGCGGCTCCTCGACGCGACCTCTCGCCTCCCCTATCCTTATTAGGACCATGTCCGATCAAAAGCAGATTCAGGTTCATCTTCCCGACGGCTCCGTTAAGCAGCTTCCGGCGGGTTCGACTGCGCACGATGTCGCGATGTCCATCTCGCCGCGGCTGGCGGCGGCGGCTATTGTCGCTCGCATTCAACCCGTGCACGCCGCGGCGAACGCCACGCGCGACTTGCCCGGCGACGAGAAATCCGAGCCGGGCGAGCAGGCGATGTATGCCGCGCCGGACGCCGCAGCCGAGCGGCTGGTTGATCTGCGCGCGCCGCTCACGGAGGACGTCCATCTGCAGCTCCTCAAGGAGAACGATCCCGACGCGCTGCAGGTGGTGCGCCACTCCGCTGCGCACGTGATGGCAACGGCGGTGCTGGAGCTGTTTCCGGAGGCGAAGCTGGGCCACGGGCCGGCTACGGACGCGGGGTTCTTTTACGACTTCTATCGGCCCACGCCGTTTACCACCGACGATTTATCCGCGATCGAGCTGAAGATGGCCGAGGTGGTCGGCCGCGACGAGCCCTTTGTGCGCGAGTATGAGCCGCGCGAAACGGGGCTGGCGGAGTATGGTGCCGAAGGCGACTTCATGAAGGTGCACTTCATCGAGCGCTTCACCCGGCCTGGCGAGGAGATTTCGCTCTATCGCAACGGGGGCTTTGTCGACTTCTGCCGTGGGCCGCATGTGCCTTCGACGGGGCGGGTGAAGGCGTTTAAAGTGATGAGCCTTTCCGGCGCTTACTGGCTGGGCGACGAGAAGAACCCGCAGCTTCAGCGCATCTACGGGACTGCCTTTTTCTCCAGGAAAGATCTGGACGAATATCTGGCGCTGCTGGAAGAGGCGAAACGGCGGGACCATCGGCGGCTGGGCAAGGAGCTGGAACTCTTCACCAACAACGAAGATGTAGGCGCCGGCCTGCCGCTGTGGCTGCCGAAGGGCGCCACGATTCGCCGCCTGCTGGAAGAGTACATCCTCCAGTTGGAGCGCGAGGATGGCTATGACCATGTGTATTCGCCGGCGCTGGCGAAGGTGGACCTGTATGTGCGCTCCGGCCACTGGGCGCATTATCACGAAGATATGTTTCCGCCCATGGATTTGAAGACCGAGCAGCTTGTGCTGCGGCCGATGAACTGCCCGCACCACATCCTGATCTACGAATCAAAACTCCGGAGCTATCGCGATCTGCCGCTGCGCCTTGCTGAGCTCGGCACCATGTATCGCTACGAGCGTTCTGGGGCTTTGAGCGGGCTGAGCCGCGTCCGCTGCATGACTTTGAACGACGCGCACCTCTTCTGTACGCCCGATCAGATCAAGGAGGAATTCTCCAAGGTGATGCAGCTGGTGGAGCGCGTCTATCGCGACCTGGGCATTACGCGGTACAGCTACCGGCTCTCGCTGCGCGACAAGAAAAACAAGGAGAAGTACGTCGACAACGACGAGATGTGGGAGCTGGGCGAGCGCGTGCTGCGCGAAGCTCTCGACTCACTAGGGCTGCCCTATCGCGAAAGCCCCGGCGACGCTGCTTTCTATGGCCCTAAGCTCGATATCCAGCTTGCCGATGTGATGGGACACGAGGAGACCTACTCCACCATTCAGGTGGATTTCCACCTGCCGAACCAGTTCGGGCTGGTCTACACCGCCGCCGACGGCAAGCAGCACAGACCGGTTATGATCCATCGCGCGATCATCAGCACGATGGAGCGGATGGTCTCTTACCTGATTGAGCACTACGCAGGCAATTTCCCGCTGTGGCTGGCGCCGGTGCAGGTGGCGCTGGTGCCGATTGCGGAACGTCACAATGACTATGGCAAACAGGTGGAGCAGCAACTGAAGGCCGCGGGGCTGCGCGTGGAGCTGGACAGCCGCAACGAGAAGATGAATGCGAAGATCCGCGATCTGACGATGCAGAAGGTGCCTTACATACTGGTCTTTGGGGACAAGGAGCAGGCGGCCGGGGCGGTGAGCGTGCGGGTGAGAGGCAAGGGGGACCAGGGATCGGTGCCGCTGGCGGAGTTTCTGGAGAAGGCGAAATCGGTTGTTGCGAGCAAGGCGGTTGAGCTGTAACTATTTCCGGCGCGATGAAAATAAGCTCCAAGCAACTCTACTTGGCCCGAAAGCTCGGCCTTGTGCTTCTTCTGAGCACCCTGTGCATCGGAATCGCGATCGCACAGATGCCGCTCACGGTGCCCGATCCAGAGGCGATATCGCATCTGGAAAGGCATGTCGAGCCTGTCTACCCGCCCATCGCTAGAGCCGCCGGGGTTATGGGTGACGTCGTCCTTCAAGTCGATATCGACGCGGGCGGCCATGTCACCGCAGTAAAGCCCATCAGTGCTCCACCCATGTTGATTGGCGCCGCGACTGATGCAGTCAAGCAATGGATCTATCGGCCGTTCCTGCTTCGCAATACGCCTGTTGCAGCAAGAACGACCGTGACGATACGCTTTGCACTTCCGGAAAGCGATCTTAAAGACCAAGAAATATCCAATCAATTTCAACCATTGTTTTCGAAATGCACTCAGGCCGTGAATCAGCACGGTGATCCTTCCGCAGCGGTGGATAGCTGTCAAAGGGCCGCAGATGAAGCGGACAAATTTTCGACAGCAGAGAGCTATCGCGTGGCTCGCCGTGCTACATATGTCTATTACGCAAACGCTCTGATCCGCGACAAGCGAGCGAAGGATGCTGTTGCGATCGGGAAAAAGGCGATAGCCGTTGTAAAGGAAGGTTCAGATGATGCTGCTGGATCGAGCGCGGCATATAGCGTCACCGGCGAGGCTGAGGCTTTCAGCGGGGATCTGGTCGGGGCGGATAAGTACCTGGAAATCGCTGAAGACTACCAGCGCAAGGGACTCGATAGCCCCGCGGGGCGCGAGTTGCCTGCGATGTACGCACACACTCTCAAATCGATGCTGACCTTCCATTCCCAAGTCCTGACTGCGCTGGGAAGATCGGATGAGGCACAAAGGAAGCTCGATGAAGCCAACAAGCTTTAGCGCAATGACCCAGGGCGGGCCGGCTGGCGCTGGGGGCTGTGCCGCTGGCGGAGTTTCTGGAGAAGGCTAAGGGGCTGGTTGCGAGCAAGGCGATTGAGTTGAGTTAGATATCTGCACGGCTGGCACGAACGGAGATTTTCGCTACTTACATTCGACGCGATTGTCCTGCGAGGCGATGATCTGCCACTTACCGTCGCGATTCAGCAAAGTATCGGTCCAGACCTGACATACCTCCGTGCCGGGTTGGGCGTTGTCTTTGCCAATAGCATGTTCGCGGCCATAGACAACTGCGATGCTGTCGCCGAAAAAGTGCACTTTGGCCTCATCAAGTCCGCAATCATGGGCAGTGCGAGGGCCCTTCTCGTCCTTCAGTTCATCGGATTTCTTAAAGCGTGCACCCTTCGGTGACGTGCCTTGGAAATCGTCGGCAAGCAAACCCGCGACCACACCGTTATCAACGCATACACCCTCAGCCCACTTGCGCTCCATGTCGATGATGTATTTCGCGGTCTTATCGTTGGCCGACGCCCAGTGGCTTTGCTGCGCATGTGCCAGCGTGACGAGCATCAAGATCGCCGCGGTTGCCACGGCGAAGATTCGCAAATTCATTTCTCCCTCGTTTCATGGCTGCGCGATGGATTTCCGTTGACCTGCCCGATATTTGTACCAGATAGATACAGCTAGTTAGCTGTAAACGGGCGGAAAGCTGCGCCTGACATTTCTCCTACGCCGCGTCCAAAATTAAAATTGCCCCATGACCCTCGAAGAGTTTCGCGCATCGATCACGCAATCCGGGCCGGCCGCGACACTGCCACCGCTACTTGCCGCTCTTTGGTGGGACGGGAAGGGTGACTGGAAGCGGGCGCATGAGATTGCGCAGGAGGAAAGCGGCCGGGATGCGGCGCGGGTGCATGCTTATCTCCATCGCAAGGAAGGTGACGAGGGGAATGCCGGCTACTGGTATGGGCAGGCTCAGCGGCCGCATTGCGCGTTGGCGCTTGACGCGGAGTGGGAGGAGATTGTTTCTGATTTGTTGAGTCAGTGATCGAAACGGTCAGAGCAGGCCGCAGTCGCGGGCCGGAGCGGAATGCTGCTCTCGGTTCTCGTGCTGCTCGGTCAGGTGTTCGCGGCCGTGGATGCTGCCGCCGCGCTCGCGCAATGCGCCGCCGGGGCGGCTGGTGAAGGTGGCCTGCACCTCGCTGAGGATGGAGAGCGCGATCTGCTCCGGGGTCTCTGCACCGATATCGAGGCCCGCGGGGGCATGCAGGCCGGGCGGCACGGCATCACGACCGAGGCGCGCGAGGAGATCGAGCGTGCGGCGGCGCGAGCCGAGGACGCCAACATAGCCGAGCGGCTGGGCGAGCAGCGATTCGAGAAAGAATGTGTCCTGGGCGAAGCTGTGGCTCATGACGATGGCGGCGGTTCGCGCGTCGAGCCGGAGTTCGTCGAACGTTCGAGCATCCTTCGCGACGATGACTCGTCCGGCCTCCGGAAAGCGGGAGGGCCGCGCGAAGTCGGCGCGCTGGTCCATGACGAAGACACTCCAACCGAGCGCCGCAGCCTGCGCGACCAGCGGCTCCGCATCCGTGCCCGCGCCGCACACCAGCAACTGCACCGGCGGCGTGAGCGACTCCACGAAGATGCGGCATCCGGCATGCGGGCCTTCGCGCAACTCCTGGGTAAACGAATATCCGAGCTTCACGCATCGACGCAGCAGGGCGGCGATCTCGGGACGATCGTGCGTGTTCTCGAGGGCAAACCGCTCGCCGACGTGGAGGCCGCAGCTTTCCGTCGCATGCAGCAGGACGGCGAGCGCCGACGGGTCGCGGCTCTGGTTGACGCGCTGCTGGGCGAGCAGCGGATGCGTTTCTTGGGGATGCGTTTCTGGGGCATGCGTTTCTGGGGCATGCGTTTCTTGGGCAGGCCGGGACGGTAAGCGCTCGAGTAATAGATCGATTCCGCCGCCACAGCCGAGGCCGAAGCCCTCGTTGTCCTCCTGCGTGGAGGTGTCGAAGGTCTTGAGGACGGCGGGCGATTGGGAGGTCCACCAATGTGCGCGACGGCATAGCTCGCCTTCCAGGCATCCGCCGCTTACCGCGCCGATGCGCGAGCCATCCGGAAGGATCAGCATTCGCGCGCCCGGCGAGCGGTACGACGATCCGCGCGTGTCCACCACCGTGACCAGGACGCACACGCCCGGCGCAGACTGCCAGGCGGCCATCATGCGGGCGTGTTCCTGCATGGCTCCAGTTTACCCCCGCGTGCTGGGGTGGAGATTGGGTTCGGAAGGTCGCTTCGCGACGACTGGATATGCCCACCCTACGCTTTGCGTAGAATGGGGCACCCGATTCTCGGCTCCATTCGGCAAGTTCGGGATGGCAGAATGGGTGTGATGGATGCGATGAGTGGCGTTACCGGCATCCTGCTGGCGGCCGGAAGTAGCGAGCGATTTGGCGGGGACAAGCAATCTGCACTGATCGGCGGGGTTCCGATGCTGACGCGCGCGGCGAGCACGCTGCTGAATGCGGGCTTCGATCTGCCCGTTGTGGTGCTGGGAGCAGCGCGCGGCCGAGCATTCGCGGCTGCTTTACGGTTTGCCGGTGCGGATTGTGCGGAACCCGGATGCGGAGTCGGGGATGGCGAGTTCGTTGCTGGCCGGGCTGGAGGCCGCGGGCGAGTGCGCGGCTGTGTGCATTGCGGTTTGCGATCAGCCAGCAGTGACAGCGCGACACCTTCGTATGCTGGTGGGCGCATGGCGCAAGACGCGGGCGAGCATCGTGGCTTCCGACTATGGAGGCGGCGTGCATGGAGTTCCTGCGGTCTTCGCGGCCAGCCATTTTGGGGAGCTGCGCGAGCTTCGCGGGGACCGCGGCGCGGGGCCATTGCTTGTGCGCCATGCCGCGACGCTGCAGACGATCCCCTTGCCCGGCGGCGACATCGATATCGACACGTCAGCGGACGCTGAGAAGGTTAAGTAGGTGCTGGCCGCACGGGCGGGCGCGCCGGCGGCGCGTTTTGCTGGGTTCGCTTCCGTTGGTCGCTCACTTCGAGTTTTGCCGGGATAAGCCGGTCTGCCCAGATGCGAATGCGAACACAGTATTGGTAGAAGGCGGATTAAATTCATCGCTCCGTAACCGAATGCTTCATACACTCATGGCCATGCGCGATGCACCACTGACCGTGACGGTCAAGAGCGGCCAGCACGAGGGCACCACCATCCTCGCGCTCAAGGGTCCGCTCACTTTGCAAAACAGCTTCGACTTCCAGAACGACCTGGCTCAACACAAGCCTGCCGTGCTCATCATTGATCTGACGGAATCGCCCTACATGGATTCTGCGGGGCTGGGACTGCTGATGAATTACTACGTCTCCGCCGAGAAGAATGGCCGCAAGCTGCTGCTGGCGGGGGTGAACCAGCGCATCTGCGCGCTGCTGGAGATGACTCGGGTCAACCTCATCCTGAAGAACTATGCGACGGTGGCCGAGGCGGAGTTGAGTGTTTGATTGCAGCTGCGTGATGACTGACTTTAGAGGTCGCTTCGCTCCGACTGGACACGCCCGGCGATATTAGACCTGCTCTGGCTCTGACTGTTTCAGCGTGATGCTTACCTCTTTTGTGCCGTGGCGTGGATGTTTGGCGCGCAGCGTGACGGTGCCGGGCTGCTCGCCTGCACGGACCCAGACGGCTACTGCACCGCCGATGAGGGCTGCAGGATTATCACCGATCAAAATTGCAGACGCCGCGGCAGGGGCTGTCGCCGGACCTTCGAGCTCCAGTGCGATGCCGTCGCTCGAGAAGGGGCGAATGGCGCCGTTGGCGTCGTTCATGCGCAGCACGATGCGGGTGGTGTCGGCGCCGTCGGCGATGAGCTCGGTGTCATCGGGCAGGACGACGAACTCGTGGTCTACGCCGTCGCCGGAGTAGCGCTTGGAGATGACCTGCTTGCCGTTGATGTAGCCGTCGATGCGGAGGTCGCCCCAGTTCTCGCGGATCTTCTCGCCGAAGTCGACATCGAAGGGCGCGTACTTGAGGTGAGGAAACTGCGTGCGATCGGGATCGGCTTCGGCCAGCAGGTGCTCGCCGCTGCTGGTGATGGTGTAGATCTTCACGTGATCGCAGTTGGAGCAGATGAGGCCCTTGGTGAAGCCGATGGATTCGTCGTTGCGCGCCCAATGGAATGCGGGCTCGAGCACGATCTGCTCTGCGGGATCGCACTGCGATTTGTAGAAGAAGGCGGCGGGCTTGGGCTCGCGGAAGATGTCCGCGACGCCGTGATAACAGATGCGATCGCCGGAGCCGAAGTTGGCGTGGGTGTTGTAGTCGAAGGCGCACCAGCCGATGCCGCCGGCGTACTGCGGATCGGAGGCGAGCGCATCGTGCACGCGCGCGTGGCGGATGGTGTGTTCGCGCAGGCGCTCCATGCTGTCAAAGGTTTTGCAGGGGTAGGTGTGGCCGACGAATTCAGTGTTGAGATAGCGGGGATGGTTCGGCTTCTTGAGCGGCCAGCCAAAGTCGTTCATGGTGAAGACGTCTTCGAGGAACTCCGACTCCTGGAAGTAGCGGATGCCGCCGGTCTGCCGCGTGGTGTCGAGCTGATGGGCGAGCGCGTTGGTGCGGGTGTAGAAGTCGTGGTTGTCGCGCGACTCGTTGATGCGGACGCCCCAGAGGACGATCGCGGGATGGTTCCAGTCGCGGCGGATCATGCGGCCGACGTTATCGACGGAGATGTCCTGCCACGCCTTGTCGCCGATGTGCTGCCAGCCGGGAATTTCTTCGAGCACGAGGAGGCCGATTTCGTCGCAGCGATCGAGGAAGTGACGCGACTGCGGATAGTGCGAGGTGCGCACGATGTTGCAGTGGAAATTGGTGCGCAGGATGTCGGCATCGCGGCGCTGCACGCGGCCGGGCATGGCCTGGCCGACGTAGGGGAAGGTCTGATGGCGATCGAGCCCGCGGAGCTTGATGATTTTTCCATTGAGCGAGAAGCCGTGATCGGTAAATGTGGCTTCGCGGAAGCCGATGCGGCGGGTTTGTTCGTCGACGACGTCGCGGCCGCGCAGCAGGCGCACGCGCACCTGATAGAGGCGCGGATGGTCGAGGTCCCATAACTCGACTTTTTCGAGCTGGGGAATTTCTACGGTGTGTTCCAGCTCGCCTTTTGCGAGGCTGGCGGCGGGGATCTGGCTGGTGGCTTTGCCGAGGATATGGTCGCCGTCCGCACTGCCAGGGTCGAGGACTTCGGCGGTGAGCGAGTAGTGGTCGTGGGTCGCGGTTGCCGGGTGATTGAGATAGCACTTTACATCGACGGCGGGTTTGGTGAGGACATTCTTCGGCGCGGCAAAGATGTTGTCGAGAAAGGTTTCAGGAACGATGCGGAGCGCGACTTCGCGATAGATGCCGCCAAAGGTGAGGTAGTCGACTTCGTAGCCGAAGGGTGGAATGTCGGCGCGCTCGGTGGAGTCGACCTGAACGGCGAGGACGTTGTCGCCGGCGGGGTCGAGGATCGGCGTTCCCGTCAGCTCGAAAGAGAACGGGGTGTAGCCGCCTTTGTATTCGCCGAGTTTCTGGCCGTTGAGGTAGACGGTGGAGGCGGTCATGACGCCTTCGAAGTCGACAAAAACGCGCTTGCCCATGGCGGACTCGGGCAGCTTGAAATGGCGGCGATAGGTGGAGATGAAGGTGTAGTCCTGCTCTGTGAAGCCGTGCCAGGGAAGCTTGATGTTGGTGTGCGGGACAACGACGCGGTCGAAGCTTGCGTCATTGAAGGTGCGCGCGGTGGCTTGTTCGTCCGAGGTGCGGCTGTAGAGCCAGCCGCGATTCATGGGGAGAATCGTGCGGCCGCCGGTGGCGGTTTCCTGGGTCTGGATTTCCTCTGCGGGGCCTTCGGCGAGAGCGCCCGGCGCCAGCGTTGCGCCGGCGACCAAGGCGCCGGTGGTCTTGATGAAGTCTCTGCGATCCATGAATCCCCCAAGCCGACTGAAGAGCAGCGGCAACGGAATCAGCATACATGCAAGGGACTGGCCGTCCTGGCAACGGCGCCTGCGGCGCGATCCGATGCGGTTCGCTTCCGTTGGTCGCTCACGGCGAGGTTTTCGAATCAATCAATCGGCGCTTCGGGACTAGTAGAATCCGCAGAAGACATCATGTTTGATGGACACAGTCCGCAACGATTCCGGGAGCGAGGATTTCTGCATTTTTTGTGGCTTATGGCTGTCGCATTTGCGCTGCTGAGCGACTGGCCGGGAAAAGCAGCAGCTCAAGCGGGGAGTTCGCAGCATTCTGCTCTGGCTGCCATTGAGGGCATGGTTCGCGATGCGGCGGGCAAGCCGGTGAGCGGCGCATCCGTGCGATTTGAAGCAGACGGACAGACTTCTCTCGAAACACACACGGACGCGGCGGGCGTGTTCGAGCTTTCGAATCTGGCGGCGGGCACGTATCGGCTGAGCGCGGAGAAGTCCGGACTACGGAGCGGTGTGAGCGCGGCGATTGCTTTGTCGGATGGCGAGAGGAAGCATATCGACTTAGTGCTGGGAAGTTCGGCGGGCGCGGCGCCATCGGCTGCGGCACCGATGGAATTTTCCGATGCGCCGAACTTTACCGTTGCGGGTGTGACGGACTGGACGGCGGTGGGCGGGCATGGATCCGATGCGATTCTGCGGACGAGCGAAGACCTGGCGCGAGAGACGATGGCGCTGAAGGCGCAGGGTGGCGCAGCACTCCGGCTGGCTCTGCGGTTGATTCATCGCAAACGGAGAGCCGGCTGCGCGCGGCGCTGGCCGATGCTCCGCGAAGCTTTGCGGCGAATCATCAGCTGGGCGCGTTTTATCTTGAGGCGCGCAGATATCGTGAGGCGCTGCCGCTGTTCGAGGCTGCATATCAGATTGAGCCGGCGAATGATGAGAATGAGCGCGATCTGGTGGTGGCATACGAAAACACTGGTGAGCTGAAGCAGGCTCGTGAACACATAACGAACCTGTTGAATCGCGGGAACAATGCCGACCTGCATCGCATGGCCGGTGAGCTGGATGAGAAGGCGGGCGATCCGCTGGCCGCGGTGCAGCAATATCAGCAGGCGGTAGCGCTCGATCCGAGCGAAGAGAATTACTTTGCGTGGGGGTCGGAGCTGCTGTTGCATCGCGCGGTGTGGCAGGCGGCGGAAGTTTTCCGCCGCGGCGTGAAGGCGCATCCGAAGTCGGCACGGCTGCTGACAGGGCTGGGCACGGCGCTTTTTGCGGGCGCCCGCTATGATGAAGCGGCACGCAGCCTGTGCGCGGCTTCCGATCTCGAGCCGGCGAATGCTGAGCCTTACCTCTTCATGGGCAAGATTGAGATGGCGGCGCCGACTCCATTGCCCTGTATTCAGCCGAAGCTGGCGCAATTTGTGCGGCAGAAGCCGGATAACTCGCTGGCGAACTATTTCTATGCCATGGCGTTGTGGAAACAGCAGGAGCATTCGGCGGATAAGGCTGCGCGGGCGCAGGTAGAAACGCTGCTGACAAAGGCTGTTGCGCTGGATGCGAAATGCTCGGATGGATATTTGCAGCTGGGCATCCTTGCCGCGTCCGAGCATGACTATGAGAAGGCGATCGGGCTATACGGAAAGGCGATCGATGCCGATCCGCAGTCGGGCGATGCGCACTATCGGCTAGGCGTGGCTTACGACCGCATGGGTGAGCGCGAGAAAGCGGCGCGAGAATTTCAGCTCCATGATGAGATCGACAAGCGGCAGGCGGCGGCGATTGAGCAGGAGCGGCGGAATGTGAAGCAGTTTGTAGTGGAGCAGGCCGGAGCCGGAGCACCACTCAGTCATTGACTGTTCTATTTTGATTTCGACTTGGCCGCAGGGACTATACCTTCGCCTTCGCGAATGGTGAGGATCTGGTTCGCTTTTACTTTAGTGAAGCGCTCGATCTTCTGCGTGGTTGGCCATTTGACTTCGATGGCATCTACCGAATCGGCCTTTCCGAGACCGAAGTGGAGGCGCAGGTCGCTTTGCGACATCACGCTGGTGCCGCTGTGCACTTCGTCCATCTGAATGTGCTTGCCGGTGATGACACGGACGCGCGCGCCAATCGCGGTGCGATTGCATTTTGTTCCGACTAGCTTGAGCTTGATCCAGTTCTGCTTGTTGCCGCCGTCGTTGCGCAGAAGCGACGGCAGATCGTTCATGTTCAGCACGAGCGCATCGATGTCGCCATCGTTGTCGTAGTCGCCGAAGGCTGCGCCGCGGCTGGAAAAATGCTCGCTGATGCCCGGACCCATCTCGGAGGAAACATCTTTAAAGCGTCCGTCGCCTAAGTTCTTGTAGACCAGGCGAGGGTTTTTGAACTTCTGCTCGAAATTGTAGTTATCAATTTCCGGATAGACGTGGCCGTTGACCTGCAGGATGTCGGGCCAGCCGTCATTGTCGTAGTCGATAAATCCGCAGCCCCAGGCTACATAGAGGCTGTTGATGCCGATGCCCGCAGCGAAGGTGACGTCGCTGAAGGTGCCGTCGCCGTTGTTGTGGTAGAGGTTGCAGGTGTCGTCGGCAAAGTTGGTTTTGAAGATATCGAACCAGCCGTCGCAGTCGTAGTCGGCAACAGCGATGCCCATGCCGGCCTGCTCATGACCGCTGTCGCTGTAGGCGCAATTGGCCATGACGGCGACGTCGGTGAATGTGCCGTCGTGGTTGTTCTGGAAGAGAATGCTGGGCTCGGAATCGACGGCAACGTAGATATCCGGCCAGCCATCGTTGTTGAAGTCGTAGGAAACGGCGGTGATGGAATAGCGTGGGCCGGGCTTGAGGATGCCGGATTTCTCTGACACGTCGGTGAAGGTGCCGTCGCCGTTGTTGTGATAGAGGATGTTGGTGTCCGCGGGGAGACCGCGCGGGCCGCACATGATGGGAACGCCCTTCCACTGGCAGTAGTGCGTGGCGTCGGCGGATGGGATCTTGTCGGGATCGAGCTTGATGTAGTTGCAGACAAAGAGGTCGAGGAAGCCGTCGCGGTCGTAATCGAGAAAGGTGCAGCCGGCGCCCCAGCGAACGTCTTTCTGATAGAGGCCAGCCTTCTCGGTGACGTCGGTGAATGTGCCATCGCCGTTGTTACGAAAAAGGATGTTATGACCCCAGAAGCAGCAGAATAGATCGTCCCAGCCGTCGTTGTTGTAGTCGCCGATGCAGACGCCGGTCTGCCAGCCGGTGCGCGCCAGCCCTGATTTTTCAGTGACGTCGGTGAAGGTGCCGTCGCGGTTGTTCTTGTAGAGGCGGGAGGTCGGCGCCTGGCCAGCGGGCCACTGCGCGTCCAGCCGATCGCCGTTGGTGAGGTAGATATCGAGCCAGCCGTCGTGATCGTAGTCGTAGAAGGCGAGGCCGCTTCCCTTGGCTTCGATGATGGAGCGCTTGTGATCGACGCCGCCCCAGACATTGGGAACATTGAGGCCGGCCTGCTGCGCGACATCGACGAATTGGACGGGAAAGTCAGTGCGAGAGATTGCGGGAGAGAGTGCGGGCGCGGCTTTGGCCGCCTGGAGGAGGCTGGGGTCTTTCCACTTCCAGAGCGGGGTGGCGAGCGCTTCCATCAAAGTGCCGCTGAGCATGAAAAGAGAGGAGCCGAGAAAGCGGCGGCGAGGCAGGTTCATAGAGTGATTGCGATTATAAAGAGCGCGGCCACCTTCGATTTACTGCATCGCGTTGAGTGCATCCATGGCCTGACGGGCGTTTGCGTTTTGGGGCTGAAGCTGCAGCAGGTCCTCGAGCGCTGCCCTTGCCTGTCTTTGTCGTTCTGCATCATGTAGAGGCGGGCGAGGTTGAGATAGGCTTGGTCGAAGTTGGGAGTGACGCGAATGCAGTCGCGGAATTGCTGTTCGGCCTTTGCGTAGTTCTGCTCGCGCACGTAGAGGACGCCGAGATTGTTGATGGCCTCGGCGTAATCGGGACGCAGGTCTATGGCTTTCTGAAGAAACTGCGCGGCGCGGTCAAGCTGGTTCTGCTGCGCGTAGAACATGCCGAGGCTGTAGTTGGTTTCTGCGTCATCGGGCTGAATCTCCAGAGCGCGGGTGAGGGATTTCTGCGCTTCTGCTAAATTTCCCTGGCGCCGATATACGTTCCCGAGGTTCAGCAGCGCGGTTGCGTAATCGGGGCGCAGTGACAGCGACTGGCGGAAATTCTGTATGGCGTCGTCTGGATGTCCTTGCTGCGCGGCCATCATGCCGAGGTTGTTCCATGCCTCGGGATAGTTGGGGCGCAGCTTCAACGCCTGTTCGAGATAGCGGCGCGCTGCCGGAAAATCGTGCTGCTGCAGGCTGAGCGTGCCGAGGTTGTAGTAGCCCTCGGGATAGTCGGGCTTTGCCGCGATGACCTGCTCGAACGAGGATGCTGCCTCGTCGAGATAGCCGTGCTGGAACATGGCTACGCCGTAGGTGAAATCATTGCGCTGGAACGCGCCCTGATGGAGCGTGCCGGGGAATGGAAGCGCTTTGCGTTGGCGCTCTGCGGCTGTGGCGGGAATGGATTTTGTATCTTCGCTGACGGTATTGGGATCGATGCCGCCCTGATAGAGCTTGACGATCATGCCTTCTTTGTCGAGCAGGAAAGCGGTGGGGATGCCGAGGTTCCGGCGGCGATCGAAGAGATAGCGGTAGATGATGTTATAGATGCCGGCGATTTCTTCGGTCGCGAAGAGAACGGGGAAGGAGATGTGCTTCGCGACGCGCGAAGGCGCGTGCTTCGCTGGCGTGGGAGGCATCGTCGAGGTTGATGGCGAGGACCGTTACCTGACTTGCGGCGAGCGCGGAGCGGTGGCGATGGAGAAGCTTGAGTTGCTCGGTGGAGAGCGGGGTGGCGACGGACCAGAACGAGAGCAGTACGCAACTGCCGCGAAATTCCTTGAGTTGCCGCTGCGCGTTTGCCAGATCGGGCAGAGAAAATTCAGGCGCCTGCAACGGCTGAAGGAGCCATGTGGCGATTCGGGCCGGCGGGGGCTCTATGGCAGGCGATGGAGAGGCTTCGGCGTAGGCTGCGGGCCGCGTAGAAAAAGGTTTGGCGATGAATGCGGCAGAGCCTTCTTCGACTTCGATCCGGTGATTGACTGGGAGCGCTGCTAACTCCTGGGAGAGCCCGCTGGGCCACCGGATGGTGGCTTGCACCGGCCCGGCTTGTTCGCCGACGCCGAAGAAGACTTGTTTGGAATGTTGAGTGAGAAATCCGGAGCCGGCCTGTACATATTTGGTCTGGCGCAGGGTTCCGGATTGAACGGTGATGGCGGCTCCGATGGCGTCACGATTGCTTTTCGTTCCCTGCAGGCGGAAGGCGATGGAGTTGCCGATCGCGGCATCGCGTTATGCAGAATGCGCAGCTGCGGCGCATTGCGATTTTTCAGAATGACTTCGAGGCGGCCGTCGTGATCGATATCAGCGAGCGCGAAGGAGCGGCCGTCTTCTGCGAAGTCAAGCTTGACTGCGCCGGAGACTTCCGAGAATGTCCCGTCGCGATTGTTGGCGAACATCACATTCCGTTCGTAGCCATTCCAGGAGTTATCCGAGCGAATCAGCTCGTTGAGTGCTTGCCATCCGCGTTCGTATCCCGGAGTTGGTGTGGCGTCGTCGGGTGATCGGCCTACGACCTGGCGCCAGAAGAAGCTTGCGAGGTCGCTGCGATTGGGGGCGGAGATGTAGCCGTTGGCGACGTAGAGGTCGGGGTAGCCATCGTGATCGAAGTCCCAGAAGTCGGAGCACCATGACCAGCGGCCCATGGCGACTCCGGCTTTGTGGCCGACATTTTCAAAGCGGCCGTCTCCCTGATTGCTGATAGAGGAAATTGCCCTGGGCGTGCTGCTGATAGAGCGCCCGGATGTTTTGCGGAGTTTGTTCGTGGAAGAGCTTCTGCGCGGAAACCCGCTGACCGGCGGCGGACCACATGTTGGCGGCGTAGATGTCCTCTCTGCCGTCGAGGTCGTAGTCGGACCAGGATGCGCTCATGCCGGCGCCTGCATCGTCGACATGAGCCGCGCTGGAGATGGCGGCGAAGGTGCCGTCACCGTTGTTGCGATAGAGATTGGCCCGGCCAAAATCGTTGGCTACGTAGAGGTCGGGAGATGCGCCGGCGCCGGAATGGCCCCACGCGCAGGCAAAGCTGTAGCGATTGTTTTCTGCATTGAGCCCTGCTGCTTCCGTCCGGTCGGTGAAGGTGGCGTTGCCTTCGTTGTGGAACAGGAAATTTGCGGGACCGTTGCGCGCGTCGAAGTATGGGACGGGGTAGTGATACTGGTCGAGGCCGAGATAGTAGCTGTAGACGCAGAGATAGATGTCGAGGCGTCCGTCGCGGTCATAATCGGCGATGGCCGCGTGGGTGAAGGTCCCCTCGGGCGGTTTGGCAAAGCGGAATGCGTCGCGTTTGATGGCGAAGGTGCCGTCGCCTTGATTGAGAAACAGCAGCGGACCGCCGCCGCAGACGACGAGAAGGTCCTGGAGTCCGTTGTTGCGAAAGTCGGCGAAGAGTGCGCATGCGGTGTTGTCGAGCACATCGACGCCGGACTTTTCTGTCACGTCTTCGAAGGTGCCATCGCCGCGATTGCGGTAGAGGCGATTGGGCAGGCCGGCGGGCTGGCAGACGTAGAGGTCGTCGAAGCCGTCATTGTTGAAGTCGCCGACGGCGAGGCCGTTATTGCCATAGACATCGATGCCGCAGGCGCCATCGAGCACGGTGCGCCAGTCATCGGAGCCGCGGAGGAGCTGGTCACGATACGAAGCGGTTGCGCCGAGGGCGTGCCCGGTTACATCCACGAACGCGGGGCCGGTGGCTCGGCTGACGGTTTCTTCGGCGGTCTCCCATCGTGTTGCCTTCCACACCTGATCGTTGCGTATCCACTCGGTGCGCCAGCTTCCGACGCGCTCTTCACGCATTGTGTCGGGTCGGTCACCGACGATGTCGTAGCGGATCTCGAGCAGAACGGTGATTGGGCTGCTGGAGGTTTGGTTGATGCTGGTGATTTCGAATTCCGCCACGTCGATGTGGGAGAGATCCTTTAGCCAGGCTTGAAGCTGCTCGAGGAATGCTTTTTCTCCGGCGATGACCTCGTGGCGAAATCGACTCGCGACGATCTCGATCCCGCGGTCTGTTCTGAGCGTGAATTTACCGGAAGGAGCGAGGTTGGCGCCCTGGATCGAGGGATGCAGGAGCTTATCGAGGACCGAATCGCCGGGAATATTGGTTTTGAGAGCAGTGCTCCACTGGTCGAGCAGCGACTGGATGTCGGCGGCGTACTTCTCGGTAACAAATTCGTCGGAGCCCGGCGGGACGAGCCTGAGGATGTCTTCCAGTGGGGATTGCTTTGGGTAGCGGGGGCTCAGGCGAATGTCGGAAAAGGCGAGCGGGAGGTCCGCGTCGGGAAGAATCGTGTTCGAGCCAAAGAGAAGGGAGCTTCCATGGAGAGGTGACGCGCGGAGCAACAGAGGCGTGAATGCGAGCCCCTGGAGGAGTGCCCGTCTGGAAAGCTGGTGGGGTTTTGTTGTGTGGCGTGGCATCCTTGCGGGGTTGGTGCAGACGGAATGCTAACAGCATACAGAGCAGCGCCTGGGGTTCAGGATGGGCGCTCACGGGGCAGGCTATCGAATAGTTGCAGGCCGCTATTTACCTTGCGTATACCTCTCGCTGACTGGACAGAGCGGGTAAATGCCCGTCGGGACAGGCAAAACGGGGCTGAGCAGCCCTGTCTAGATTGCCCTAGTCAGGGTGAACCAGGGGGGCCTCCACCTTTTGATTGACAAGGCTCGTGGGATTGGAATATGTTGCTTCCCACTAGATGTAACCGGTTACTTGAGCTGCATCTGCGGCAAATGTAACCGGTTTCCTAAGCCGGCTTTCATACGTGAGCAGCGCGGCTGGGTTAAGCAGGACCGGGCCTTATTTGGGGAGAGTGAGGTACTTTTATGGCCGTAGATCGCAGCGTTTCTTCGTGGTTCAAGCAACTTGCCTACATAACGTTTTCTTGCCTGCTTCTGCTGATTCTGCCGCAATGTGTTTACGGGCAGGTGGATGAAGGTTCCATCAGCGGCGTGGTTCAGGACTCGTCCGGCGCGGCGGTTCCGAATGCGCATGTGACGCTCCTGAACACCGACCAGGGGATCACCCTGGAAGCGACGACGGGTGGTGGCGGCGAATATACGATCTCGCCGGTCAGAATCGGACACTACACGCTGACCGCGGCCGCGCCGGGCTTTTCGGCCACGACGCAGCAGAACATCACGGTGGCAGTTGGCCAGCACGTGCAGGTGAACGTCAAGCTCGCGCTGGGCGCGGCAACGCAGACCATCCAGGTGACATCGGCACCGCCGGAGCTGCAGACCAGCGATGCCTCGACCGGCCAGGTGATCGATCAGCGCAACGTGAACAACCTGCCGCTGAACGGACGCAACTTCACCTTCCTGGCGCAATTGAGCGCAGGCGTGAACACGCCGCAGGCAGATACGCGCGGCAACGCGGCCTCCGGCGCATTTTCCGCCAACGGCCTTCGCCCGGCGCAGAACAACTACCTGCTGGACGGCATCGACAACAACTCGAACGCGGTGGACTTCCTGAACGGCACGAACTTCGTGATCCTGCCGCCGGTGGATGCGATCCAGGAGTTCAAGGTGCAGACGGGCGACTTCAGCGCAGAGCTGGGCCGTTCCGCCGGCGCCGTGCTGAACGCCACCGTCAAGTCGGGAACCAACAGCTTCCACGGTGCGGCGTGGGAGTTCTTCCGCAACGACAAGCTGGACGCGGCGGACTGGTTTGAGAACAACGCCGGCATTCAAGAAGGGCGAGCTGCGGCAGAACCAGTTCGGCGGCTCGATTGGCGGCCCGATCCTCAAGGACAAGCTCTTTTTCTTCGGCGATTATGAGGGCTTCCGCCGGGTGCAGGGCACAGTGCAAACCGCGGGCGTGCCGACGCTGGCAGAACGGAACAGCGGCTACACGAATCTGTCCGATCTGATCACGCGGGCAAAGCGGCCCGGCGCGTACCGACCTGCTGGGACGCAGCATACCCTTCGGTACGGTCATGGATCCGGCGACGACTCGCAATGTCACGGCGGGTGCAGCTCGACCCGGTCTCAGGACGCATCGCGACAGCCACGGGTGCGGTTCGCGATCCGTTCGGAAGCTGCGGACCGACCCAGAGCAACTTCGATCTGACCGGTTGCAACCTGAACCAGATTCCAGCGGGCCGCCTGGATCCGAATGCAGTGAAGTTGCTGAATCTGTATCCGACGCCCACCAATCCTGCCCAGTTTGCGAACAACTTCACCAGCAGCCCGCACCTGTTCGAACATCGCAACCAGTTTGACGTTCGCGTGGACTTCAACCCTACGCAGAAGGACCAGATCTTCGTTCGCTTCAGCTATGCGGACGATCCGCAATTCATTCCGGGCCCGTTCGGCGGCATCGCGGACGGCGGCGGCTTCCAGCAGGGCACGCAGACTTATAAGCCCAGCCAGGCGGTCGCGGCTTATACGCACGTCTTCTCGCCGAGCACCATCAACGTGGCGCGCGTCGGCTTCAACCACCTGCACACGACGCGCTTCGGTCCGGAGGGCAACACGCAGGGCATTCCGGCGCAGTTCGGGATTCAGGGCATTCCGCAGGGGAATGAGAATGGCGGGCTGCCGGCGATCGTGATCTCAGGGCCTGAACGAGCTGGGCAGCAACGACTTCCTGCCTTCGGACGAAGTCAGCCAGACTTACCAGGTGACGGACGACTTCACGAAGATTTACGGGAAGAACAGCTTCAAGATAGGCATGGAATACCAGAGTGTGAACTTCAACACTCTGCAGCCGGCGTACTCACGCGGTGAGTTTGACTTCAACGGGAACTATGCAGGCGTACCGAGCCAGAGCGGCGACCAGACCGGCCGCGCGCAGTTCCTGCTGACACCGATGAACTGCGACCGTTGCGGGCGGGATCAACGGAGTGGGCGGCGCGAACGAAATCCATGCGTCGAACATCAGCAAGACGTACGATCAGCGGTCGTACCTGGCGATTTATTTCCAGGACGATATGAAGCTGACTCCCAAGATGACCCTGAATCTGGGTCTGCGGTGGGATTACTTCAGCCCGATCTCGGAGACGAACGGCGGCCAAGCCAACTTTGTGCAGACCGGTCCGCCGACCGGCGGCCCAGTATTCCTGATTCCGGCGTAGCGGCAAGGATGACCGGCATCTCTCGTCGACGGCGCAGAACCCGGCGCTGAATGGCCAGGGCTTCCTTGACCTGCTGGCGAAGGACGGCATCGCGCTTGGCTCGACCAGCAAGTACGGGAACGCGCTGACGCAGGCGCAGCAGACCAACTTTGCTCCGCGATTCGGGTTGGCCTACCAGGCAACGCCGAAGCTGGTGTTGCGCGCCGGCATCGGCCTGTTCTTCAACGCCTTTGAAAACCAGGGATACGGGCCGAACATCGGCGAGAACTATCCCTTCGTCTATAACTTCGACTACAAGGGGCCAAACGACTCCACGGCATTCGGCGGCGGCGCAAACCCGTATGGCAGCTGCGCCACGGCTGGAACTGGCGGGAGCGCACCGATCGGGACCGGCTTGAGCTGCAGCGCCTTTACTCCGCTGGCGGTGAACGCCAAAGGCCTGGGTCTGCAGGGGCTTCAGTTCAATTTCCAGACGCCGCGCACGGTCAGCACGAACCTGTCATTCCAGTACGCGATCACCAACACGATGTCTGCCAATGTGGCGTATGTCTTCACCGATGGCAGCAACCTGCAACAGGGCATCGGCAACAACGAGCCCTTCGAGCTTGTGCCGGCGAATACGTCACTCACGTCGCCGGCCCCGGGTCATCCGAATGGTTATATCCCCTTCCCGGATTTCGGTGAAAACGCGCAGTTATCAGCGGACCATCGGAAGCAGCATCTACAACGGCCTGCAGACGAAGCTGGAGCAGCAATTCTCCAACGGTCTGAATTTTCTGTTCACCTACACCTACTCGAAGACGATGTCGGATGCAGGCGATCTGCTGAACGGCGGCAGCTCAAACGGATTGCGCGCCCCATGGGTACCTGGACTGGGACCGCGGTTTGACTGGGGACTGGCGGACTTCGATATCCGGAACGTCTTCCATTTCAGCGGCGGCTATGAGCTGCCGTTCGGCAAGAACAAGCAGTACCTGGCGAACGTGAATGGCTTTACCGACAAGGTGATCGGCGGCTGGAGCCTGCAGTGGAACGCGACGCTGCAGGGCGGCCAGCCGCTCTCGCTGGGTTGTCCGACCATGCGACCACCTCGGGAACAAACTGCAACGATGTGCTGGTTCCCGGCCAGAGCCAGAACCTGGGGCTCAAGACCAAATTGCAAAATGGAAAGCTGAATCTGTTCTGGCTGAACAACCCGAAGGCCTATCAGCAGCCCTGCCTGCTGGGACCGAACGGACCTATTCCCGGATAACCCCACGCGGATGCATTCCGCTGTCCGGCCGCCGGAGTTCTGGGTGGCAGGCCGTCGACTACCTACGGACCTGGCTTCCACCGGTTGGACTTCTCGTTGTTCAAGGCAGTTCCCGATCAGCGATCGCTTCCGCATGGAGTTCCGGTCGGAGTTCTTCAACATCCTCAACCATCCGAACTTCAACGCACCGAACTTCGGCGGCAACGGCGTGACCTCCATCGGCAACTCGGCCAACTTCAACAGCTCTACCTTCGGGCAGATCGGATCGACGCGCGATGCTCCTTATGATCCACGGCAGATCCAGTTTGCTCTGAAGCTTTACTACTGACGCACCGATCCAAAGGCGACACCCCGGAGCTATGTTCCGGGGTGTTTGTCTTTTGGGGTGTTTCCTTTTTGCGTAGCATGGGCTCACGCGAGAATCGCCGAGGTGGATGGTGCGCAGGGGTTTTTTATTCGGGCTGGGGATTGGATGGCTGCTGATAGCGGGCGGAGTGCCGGCACCGGGCCAGAGCCAGCAGACGGAGCTGAACCAGCGAATTCCAATCGGCGGTGGCGGAGTACAACGCTCGCGATTTTGCCGGGGCGGCCGCTCAACTGGAGAAGCTTCTGCCGCGTGTTCCAAACAGCTTTGAGGCCCACGAGCTGCTGGGGCTGGTCTACGCGGCTCAGTCCAAGAATGCGCAGTCGGTGGAGCAATTGAAGATCGCGGTGCGGCTGAAGCCGGACTCTGCCGCGGGGCGTACCAACCTGGCGACCAGCCTGGTCCATGCGGGCAAGCCGGCGCTGGCGGAGGAGGAATTTCGCAAGGCGCTCGAGCTCGAGCCGGAGAGCTTTCAGGCGAATCACAACCTGGCGGAGTTTTATCTTCAGTCCGGCAAACTTGCGGCGGCAATTCCTCTGCTCGAAAAAGCGAGGCAGATCAATCCTTCTTCCTATGACAACAGTTACAACCTTGCTCTGGCGTATTTCCTGACCGGCAGGCGCGGCGATGCGAGACAGCTGGCGGAAGGCACGGTGAAGGAAAAAGACACCGGCGAGCTGCATAACCTGCTCGGCAAAATCGATGAGAAAGATGGGAAGTTCATCGATGCCGCGAATGAGTTCGAGACGGCCGCTCGCATGGACCCCAGCGAAGAGAATTTGTTTACCTGGGGCAGCGAGCTGCTTCTGCACCGGACTTATGAACCGGCCATCCAGGTGTTTCAAGAGGCGACGCAGCGTGTTCCAGATTCACCGCGGCTTTGGATCGGACTGGGCATGGCGCTGTACTCGCGGGGCAAGTATGAGGATGCGATCAAGGCGCTGCTGACGGCAGCCGATCTTAGTCCCAGTGACGCACGCTGCTATTTGTTTCTGTCGAAGGCGTATCTTAGCTCGCCGAGCCAGGCGGATGAGGTGATTCAGCGATTCGAACGCTACGCGAAGCTTGAGCCCAAGAATGCGCTGGCCCAGTACTACTACGCGGTGAGCTTATGGAAAGGAAAGCGGTCGGAAGCGACGAGCATTGACTATCCCAAGGTCGAGTCGCTGCTCAAAAAAGCCATCGCGCTGGATGGAACGCTGGCTGAAGCGCACCTGCAGCTTGGCATCCTTTATGCGGACCAGCGCGAGTACGCGAAATCGCTTCCGGAATATACGCGGGCGATTGCGCTCAATCCGAATCTCGCGGATGCGCACTACCGGCTGGGCCAGTACTACGTGCACGCCGGCGAAAAAGAGAAGGCGCAGCAGCAGTTCCAGACCTTCCAACAATTGCAGGCGCATCACCAGGCAGAGGTGGATAAGGAGCGCGCTGAGGTTCGGCAGTTTGTGTATTCGTCGACACCGGGTGCGGCGAAGCCTTGATGTTGCTGCGACTGCATCGCGTGCCTGGCATTCGCTCGCTTGTTATCGCGATTTGGCTGCTGGTCGTGTGCCCGGCGATGCGGGGATCGATTCGGGTCGCGCTGCTGGCTCAACCAATGCAGGCCGCAGCTGCGCAGATGAGTGCCGCCGATACGGCGAAGCTTCGCGAGGCGCTTGCTGCTTATGACCAGGGGCGCTCTGCGGAGGCACAGCCGGTTCTGGAAGAGCTGCGGCGTCGGCATCCGGCGAACTTCGACATCGCCGAAACACTGGGCTTGATCCATGCCGAGGCGGGTGATTTGACGCACGCGCTGCCGCTGCTGGAACGGGCGGCGCATCTGGAGCCGCGCTCTGCGATTGCGCGCGGCAACCTGGGCGCTGCGTATCTGAAGCTGAACCAGCCGCAAAAGGCCGTGGCCGAGCTGGAAGCGGCGGCTCGCCTGCTGCCGAGCGATCAGCCGGCCGAGACCAACCTGGCCCATGCGTACATGGAGACTGGCAAACCTGCACGGGCGGCGCAGGCGTTTGCCGCTGCCGCGGCGCTGGGGCCGCTGGATGCGGACACGACGCACGATCGGGCGCTGGCGCTGGTCGAGAGCAACGATGCGGCGGGCGCGAAGCAGGTGCTGGATGCCATTCCGCAGCAGAGCCGCAACGATGCTACGGAAGAGCTGGCGGGCGAGGTAGCGGAGCGGCTGGGCGACTTCCGGCGGGCGGAAGAGCATTTCTCGCAGGCGGCGCATTTGAATCCGAGCGAGCCGAACATTTACGCGTGGGTGGTGGAGCTGCTACGGCATTTTTCGTGGCAGCCGGCGGTGAAGATTGCGGATTACGGGATTCAGAAATATCCCGCGAGCACGCGGCTGAAGGGAGCGCGGGGCATCGCGCTGTATGCGGACAACAGATATAAGGATGCGGCGGAGGTGTTCTCCGGGCTGCTGGCTGCTGATCCGGGCAACGCGATGTGGGCGGGCCTGCTGGGACGCAACTGCTCGCTGATCGGCGATGCCACCGTGACCGCCTGCGACCGGCTGCTGAGTTTTGCTGAAGAGCATCCGCGGAATGCCGAGGCAGCGACGTATGCCGCGACCGCGTTGCTGCACCAGCCTGCGGACAAGCGCGACAATGCGAAGGCGCGCGCGCTGCTGGAGCAGGCGATTGCCGCCGATCCGAAGCTGGCCGATGCGGACTACCAGCTTGGCGTGCTGGAGCAGGAGGGAGCGCACTGGCAGGAGAGCACGGCGCCGCTGGAGAAGGCCATCGCGCTGAAACCCGATTTGGCCGAGGCGCATTACCGGCTGGCACGGGCGTATTCGCATCTGGGCCGGCATGAGGACGCGGCGAAGGAGATCGCGCTGCAACAGCGCTACTCTAAGGAGCAGCGGGAGAGCGTGGATGCGCGGCTGAAAGAGGTGACTACTTTCCTGACCGCAGCGCATTGAGGCCGTAAAACAAATGTGGTCGCTTCCACTGAATCGTCCTTCACTCCGCCTTCGGCTAGGTTCAGCATGACAGGGGTAAATCTGGCGAACGACTCATCACAGAAGTAACCGCACAGAGTTCAGGGAGCTCTCATCGAATGCCCTCCGCACCGATCAATTTCATCCGGTATCTTTTCGGCTCCAGTTCGGATGGACGATATGGTGCGTCGAATCTGCTGATTGCGCGCTGGCTTTTTCTGCGTGCGCTTGGGCTCATTTATTTCTCTGCGTTCTTCTCGCTGGTCTTTCAGATTCGCGGCCTGATCGGCCCGCGGGGCGTTCTGCCAGCGGACGAATACCTGGAGCATGTGCGGCGCGGTGTGGGCTCAATGCGTCTTTGGTATGCGCCGACCATCCTGTGGCTGGGCTCCGGAAATCATGCGCTGATGGCGCTCTCGATCGTTGGCATGGCGGCGTCGCTTCTGCTGGTGGCGAACGTGTGGCCACGGGCGATGCTGGTGGTCTGCTTCGTCGGCTATCTCTCGTTCATCGGCGCGGCGCAGGATTTCGCTAACTATCAGTCCGACGGAATGCTCCTGGAAGCGGGCTTTATCAGCCTATTTCTGGCGCCGGGCGGCTGGCTGCCGGGATGGGGGGCTGCTTCGCCGGCGCCGCGGGCGAGCGTGCTGCTGCTGCTGTGGGAGTGGTTCCGGATTTATTTCGAATCCGGCGCGGTGAAGCTGCTGAGCGGCGATCCGACGTGGCGGAATTTTACCGCGATGGACGAGTACTACCAGAACGGCCCGCTGCCCACGTGGATCGGCTGGTATATCCAGCATTTGCCGGAGTGGTTCCACAAAGCGACCGCCGTGACCACGCTGGGGATGGAACTGGTGCTGGTCTTCATGGCGTTTCTGCCGAGGCGCTGGCGCATCGTGTGCTTCTGCATCGTGACCGCGTGGCAGGCCGGGGTGATCCTGACAGCGAACTACACGTTCCTTAACTATCTGGTGCTGGTTCTTGGTGTCCTGCTGCTGGACGACAGGCTGCTGCGCCGCTTTCTTCCGGCGCGCTTTCGCCGCAGCTTCCCAGAGCTGCCGGAGCCGGCTTCGCTGGAGGATGAGATCACACGCGAGGAGGTTGTGGAGGCTGCTCGGCCGCTATCCGCGATCCAGCGTCATCTGGGCGCGCTGCGGCTGGCTGTGACGGCGGTGATGCTGACGTGGGTCTTCTATGATACGTCGCTGCTGATGATACATATGTTCTGGCGCTCACAGCCATTGCCGGGCGAGCCGGTTGTTGCACTGGAGCCGTTCCGCATCGCGAATCAGTATGGGCTGTTCGCCGTGATGACGCCGCATCGGTATGAGATTGAGTTCCAGGGCTCGATGGATGGCGTGACCTGGACGGCGTACCCGTTTCGCTACAAGCCGCAGAAGTTGAACGAGGCGCCGGGGCTGTATGCGCCGTATCAGCCGCGCTTTGACTGGAACCTATGGTTCGCGTCGCTTGGCGCCTGGGCGGAGTATCCGATTGTGCCGCGCACGGAAGAGGCGCTGATCGAGAACGATGCCGATGTGCTGGAGCTTTTTGCGGGGAACCCGTTTGCCGCCGCTCCGCCGAAGTATGTGCGGGCGGTGCTGTGGCAGTACTGGTTTACGTCGATGGCGGAGAAGCGCACGACGGGAAACTGGTGGCGGCGGCAGCTTTTGGGCACTTATGCGCCGACGATTGCGAAGGCGCCGAGTGGGCGGTTTGTGATTTTGCAGGACGCAACGCTTTCCGGACCGCAATGAGTGCTGGCGGCATGCGCAAAGGCGCCTGGGGCGCGAGTTATTGAGTTCGCTCCCTTTGGTCACTCACGCACAGTTTCTGGCTGGCCTGTTCAGATCCTGAGTTTGCGTTGAGTGTTGTAGCCTTAAAAGCCAGGGTCGAAATCATGGTTTGTTGACGCACAGGCGGCTGCGGCAGGCGTATTCTGTCCGCAAAGGAGTGCCGCTATGCTCCGCAGAGATTTTCTTCGCCGCTCCGCCTCTGGACTTGCGGCCGCGTGGGTTGCCAACAAGACGGCGCGTGCCGGCTTTGCGTTGCCCGCGACCTCCGGGACGTATCGTGCGCATGACGATGTCGTGCTGGGGCGTAGCGGCATCCGCACCAGCCGGCTTGCCATGGGCACCGGCACCATCGGCGGCGGTGGCGAGTCCAACCAGACGCGGATGGGCACGAATCCATTCGTCAAGCTGCTGCTGGATGGCTATAACGACAATGGTCTGCGCTTCTTTGACACGGCCGATTCGTATGGCAGCCACCCTTATGTGAAGGCCGCGATCAAGGGGCTGCCGCGCGACAAAGTGACGGTGATGACGAAGAGCGACCATCGCGATCCCAAGGTGATGCGCGCGGACCTGGACCGCTTCCGGCGCGAACTGGGCACGGACTACATCGACATCGTGCTGATTCACTGCGTTACAGAAGATGACTGGACGACGCGCTATCGGGGCGTGATGGATGTGCTCTCCGAGGCCAAGCAGAAGGGCGTTATCCGCGCGCATGGGGTGTCGTGCCACTCGATTGAAGCGCTGCGCGCCGCGGCTGCCGCCGCCGACTGGGTGGACATCGACCTGGTGCGGCTGAATCCGGTGGGCGCGCACATGGACGCCGATGCCGATACGGTCATCAGCGTGGTGAAGCAGATGCGCAAGGCCGGGACGGGCATTGTGGGGATGAAGATTCTGGGGCAGGGTGCGATGCGGGACCGGCCATCGGACGGATTGCGGTTCGCGCTGGGCTCCGGCGTGCTGGATGCGTTTACGATCGGGGCGGAATCGCAGCGGGAGCAGGATGATCTGACGCGGCGGATTGCTGCGGCATAGGGACTGGCCGTCCAGGCGAACTGCGCCCGCGGCGCGGGTTGGCGGGTTCGCTCCCTTTGGTCGCTCACGTCCGGATTTATGGGCCACCCCGACTGGAAAAGCAGATACCTCCCCTTCGCTTCGGTCGAGATGACGATGCTTGGGGGTTCGGGCAGGCATCCAGGTGCTGTATGAGGAGGTCGCTTCGCTCCGACTAGATTGTTGATAAATACCCCCTACGCTTCGCGTAGAGTAGGGCACCCGGTTGTATGTGGTGCCCTAGCGTGCTGCCACCGGTGGCGCTGGAATCGCCTGGGCTATTGTTGCGTGGGCTGCGTTCTGCGCCAGTGCTGCCTCGTGCGCTACTACGCGCTGCGCCGCCACAATTGCCAGCGGAATGCTCAGGTATAAAGCCAGGATGCCGAATGCTGTTTTCATCATCGTTCTCTCCGGCGGAATGCCGCAATACGATCGTGCCACCGGTATATAGCGGGGCTCCCTCCCACCTTCGGCGCAGCGGCGTGACAACCGTACTCATCGTCCCAAAATGATCCGCGATTGCGGGGTGTTTTCCGCGTCATCCGCCACCTTCGGGGGAGCGCAATCTGCGACTTCCGACTCCGGCAACGCGTTACCCCGGTCAAAGATTGCCTTCGATTGCATCCCTTTTCCCTTCTAACTCCTCTCACTGTCTGCAGCCATGTCGAAAAAGCAGAAGCGCCCATCGTTAGCCGATCCCACCTCTTTGGATCCACGTACCAGCGACCTCTTCCAGGTGATCGTGGAAACTCCGAAGGCTAGTCGCAACAAGTACAGTTACGATCCCGACCAGGGGATTTTTGCGCTGCGCAAGGTACTGCCCGAAGGCATGGTGTTCCCGCATGATTTTGGATTTCTTCCCCGCACCCTGGCTCCGGACGGCGACCCGATTGACGTGCTGCTGCTGATGGATGTGCCGGCGTTTCCGGGATGCCTGGTGCCGTCACGACTGATCGGGGTGATCGAAGGCGAGCAGCTCGACGGCAAGAAGAAGGTGCGCAACGACCGCCTGGTCGCTGTCGCAGAATTGAGCCACGCTTATAAGGATTGGAAGAAGCTACAGGACCTGCCGGACCAGTTCATCAACGAGCTGCAGGCCTTTTTCGTGAACTATCACAATCTGGAAGGCAAGAAGTACAAGCTGCTTGGCTGCAAGGACACCAAAGTGGCGTTGCAGCTGGTGAAAAAGGCACGGAAGGCTGCGGGCGGAAACAAGAAGTAGTCAGGAAAGAAATTGAGTGCTCGCCGCACGGGCGGATGCACCTGCGGCACGGGTTGTTCCGTTCGCTTCCTTTGGTCCCTCACGCAGAGTGCAGACGTCCGGCCAAGATGGTACACCCCGGATTTGTGTGGTGGAGCGAGCGAACTGCAGTTGTTGATCTGAAAGCCACGCGTTGCCGATACAGGTTGGGTTGCGCGCGAGTAGAATGTTACCCGCGTTCACAGCGCGAGGTGCACTGTGCATCAGCGATTCAGCAGCTTCGAAACCTCGCTTCGGCTCATTCTGCTCACCGCGATCCTTCTGACAAGTTGCGGTACCCCGGCCCGCCTTGCGATGGCGCCTTCTAGCGCTCAAGTTCCTACTGCGGACAGTGTCTCTCCGGAGCAGGCCTTTTCTTTCCAGGGCATGGCTTTCTCGTATTGGGTGTTCACTCCGTCCGCTTTCGATGGGCAGCACCAGCTCCCGGCGATATTGCTTCTGCACGGAGGCGGGGGACAAGGCCTGGACATGATCCATGTCTGGCAGAACTTTGCGAACCAGATGGGAATCATCCTTGTGGCTCCGACGCTGCCCTATGGTGACGGATACAACGAGTTGTGGGCAGGTCAGTTCTTTCCGCTATTGATGGACCAGGTCAAACAAAGCTGGCACTTTGATCCGCACCACGTTTCTGTATTCGGCGTCTCGGCCGGCGGCTATTCCAGCTATGACGCGGCGACTCTTGCGTCGACATACTTCACTTCAGCGGGAGTCTTCGCCGCGGTTATCACTCCGGACTATGACTTTATTGTCGCTGAGGCGAAGCGCAAGACTCCGATCGCAATTTATATCGGGGACCACGACGAGTTCTTCACGCTGGCACAGGCGCGTGCCACTCGCGATCTGCTGCTGGCGAGTGGCTTTCCGGTTCACTACACCGAATTTGCGAACCTCGACCACAACTACGGCGCGGTAAGCGATCGGGTCAATGCTGATTTCTGGGCTTACGCCTCCCAATACTCATTGCCTTAGCGGGTATGTCTGGTAGCCAGGAGTGGCAATCCTTCCGATCCGGCGGCCCCATTTCCCTTGCAAAAGTGACAATTGGGAAACAATTGGCATGCGCCAAGGGAAGGGTTGCGGGACTATACTCAGGTCGTCTCGCAGGGCAGGCCTGCGTTTGCGTTAAAGCAGCTGAGATGGCCCTCTGCCGGGGAGAGACGAGGCACCACATGAGGAACTCTCTCGTATCTGTTTCATCTACCTTATCTACTTCACTTATTTCATCTATCTCATCTGCGGCCGTCCTGCTGGTTCTTGCGCTTTGCGCGGCGCCGCTGGTGGCACAGGATGCTGCACAGCCGGAGACTCCTGCTGACGCGCCAGCAGAAACAACCACCACGACAACAACGAGTGCAGCAACGACCGCAGTCTCTCCGGGCGTTCGCATCGTGCGGCTGAGCCAGGTGACAGGCGAGGTGCAACTGGACCGCCAGACGGGCAACGGCTTTGAAGGCGCGTTTGCGAACCTGCCCATTGTGCAGGGCAGCAAGCTGCGCACGGGCGAGGGCGTGGCGGAAGTGGAGTTTGAAGACAACAGCAGCCTGCGCCTGACGCCGCACAGCCTGGTGGAGTTTTCTGTTCTCTCGATGAACGCGAGCGGCGTGCGGACGTCCACCATTCATGTGGCCGGAGGCGCCGTCTATGCGAGCACGACGAAGAGCAAGGACAGCAACGTCAACATCACGTTCGGGAAGGAAACGCTGGCGCTGAGCCCGGGGTCGCATATCGAGCTGGCACTGAACGGAACGCAGCCGCGGCTGGATGTGCTGGACGGCACGGTCGAAGCCATAAACGGACCCACCACCATCGAGATTGGCAAGAAGAAGGGGATGCTGTTCGATCCTGCAGGCACCGCTGCGCCGACGCTGGTCAGCAAGAATGAAAAGGGCCCCTATGCTGACTGGGACAAGCAGCAGGTGGATTATCACAACCACTTTGCGCCGACCGGCAGCAGCCACTATGCGGGCACGCCTTATACCTACGGCCTGGCCGACATGAATTACTACGGCGGATTTAGCAGCATGGGCGGCTGCGGCATGATGTGGCAGCCGTATCTGGTGAGCGCCGGCTGGAGCCCGTTCACGAATGGGGTGTGGGCCTGGTATCCGGGCAACGGCTATTCGTGGGTTTCGCCGTATCCGTGGGGATGGACGGCGTTCCATTCTGGCAGCTGGAACTACTGTCCAGGCGCAGGCTGGGGATGGCAGCCGAATAACGCGTGGAACGGGCTGCAGAATACGGCGGCGGTGACGAGGCCCAACAAACCCACTGGCCTGAGACCGCCGATCGCGCGGCCGCACCCGCTGGGCGCGACCATGGTCCCGGTAAATCAGAAGCCGCTGGTCGTTTCTAACCTGAACAAGGACTCGTTCGTCTTCCGCAAGGATTCTGCCGGCCTGGGCGTGCCGCGCGGCACCTTCGGCAAGCTCGACCACATCTCCACAAACGTGAACCAACACGGATCCGTGGAGCGCGGGGTGTACTTCCCGGCGGAGGGGAATCGCGGCGCGCAGGGCAATGCGGCGGCGTCAGCGGGGAATCATGGCAATACCGCTGCGCACACCATGCCGACCAACGGCCACAGTGCGATGCCGACACATTCCGAACCGTCGGGCGGCGGGATGGGGGGCGGGGCGCACTCGGCGCCTGCTATGTCGTCGGGATCGTTTGGCGGCGGTGGCGGGAGGTCTATGGGGGGCGGTGGTGGCGCAGTGGGGGCTGGAGCTGCCTCGGCGGGCGGGCACCACTAAAGACCGCTGTCGGCCAGTGGAGCTGCTGTCGGCCGGTGGCACGCACCGAAGACCTAATCTACGAAGTAGCCAATCTCCTGGAGGGTCTTTTCGCTTATTTCGACTCCGGGCAAATTGGAGCCCTTGGGGGTCCAGATGCCGGTCTCGAATCTCTCGAGGACCGTCGATGGCAGATCCGTTCGAAGCAATAGACGCCGCAACGAGTCGCCGTTTGTGGTGTAGCAGTAGTCGCCAGGCAACTGACAGGCAGGACGAATCGTGAGCACGATGCGATCCTCCTGAAGACCTGAGCGGGGCGACGATACGCCGCGGGCATTGAGATTCATTCTCATGATGGGTTGAGCGTGCCACGCGACCGCGATAGTCCTGAATCACACAGTCGGGTCAGGGGGGTCCAGCGGATTGGTAGGTGTGGTTACCACTGGCTGGGTTCGGGGCGGTTCCAAGCGGGGATTTGTGGCTTCAGTTGCCGATAGGGAAGCTGGAAAGTTATCGATATCCAGCTCCTACAAGCCCGATCGTTCAGGCTGCTGTCTTCAGGCCACATTAAGAAAAACAGTTTATTCCTCAATCGGGAGCCTTCCATGTCTGCCATGCGCGGGCGGCGGGTGCTTCCGAGATGGTGGACAGTGCCCGCCGTTGTGATTGTTCTGGGCTTCAATGTCTTTGTGCAGGAGAAGTGGCCCAGGCTTTCATGGCCAGTTCACTTCCTGCTATTGATCGCGGCCAGTGTCATCTCATTCGGATTCATGTATGGCATTGGACGGCTGATCACCCGCCTGCGCGCTCCCTGGGATGATCCATAAGAACCCGCAGCACCAAGCGTCTTTGAAATGAGCTGGATAATTTCTTGCCTATCTCCGGAAACCACCTATCTCGTAAACGTGGCGACTCATCGCTCCAAACACACGGCCGGTCACGAACTGCTTGTCTCTTTCCCGCCTCGGGTCTAGCCTCGTGGCGATTGCAAGGCTCGATTTAAGCGGAGACCGCCATGAAAACGCCGATTCTCTCTTTGATTTGTCTCGCATGCATGGTGAATGCCAGTGCTTTCGCAATGCATGCGCCACCTGCCGACAACACCACTGACCGCACTGCACCCAGCTATGACATGAAAGCCCAGGCCCTTCTTGACCTGAAGGGCATGAATCAGAAGTGTGTCGATCTGGCCGAGGCACTGCCGAGCGACAAGCTCACCTGGCGCCCTTCACCCGATACCCGGTCCTTTGCTGAAGTGTTTCTGCATGTTGCCGGAGAGCGCTACGGAATCCTCAGCATGATGGGTGCGAACCCTCCGGCAGGGTTTAAAGCGCGCGAGTTCGAAAAATCCACGACCGAGAAGGATCGCATCGTTGAGGATCTGAATCAGTCCTGGGATTTTGCGGACAAAACGATCAATGGCATGAGCAACGCGGATTTCGCAAAGTTGCTACCCAAGCTCGGCCCGCAGGCTAACGAGGGCGACGTTGTTTACATTCTCGTAGCCGATGCGCACGAACACCTGGGCCAACTGATCGCCTACGCGCGGCAGAATGGCATCGTGCCCCCCTGGACCGTGCAAGCGCAGAAAAAGAAGGCGGCCGCCGCTGCCGGCAAATGAACGCGTGTGACCATGCTTTCGCACTAAACCCGATCGTTCATCCTTCATCGCGAGCGACGAACGCTCCGTCTGATTTGCCGATGCAGAAGGTGGAGAAGATGCGTCCGGCACTCCTAAAAGCAGCCACCAGAAACCACTCTTACCAATCCGCTGCACTGGCCTGAAGACCGCGCCCGGACGGGATTTGCGGCTTCCTTTGCCTGAGTACGAATCTCCAATGAAAAAAGGGACTGGAGAGGCCGCTCTGTGGGACTCGCCGTCCTCGCAGCGATGCAACCAGGCCGGCTCCCCGGCGTATCTCGTTTCTGTTTTGGCACTGGTTTCCCCTGTCTGCGTTTAGAAATAAAAAGGCCCGCTCCGCGAGGCATATCGAAGGACTAAGATAAACCTACCCACATCAGGCCATCTCTTCCCCGACCGCTAGTTAAACCCCATTCGATGCAGGGGGGAAACACACTTGTCAGCAATGAGCCTTTCGAAAAGGCGATTGAAGAAGCAGCTGCGGTACGCAGCTCGAGGGATGGCGATCGGCCTGACTGCTTCACTAACGCTCATTTCGGGAACCATCATCATCGTTCGATTGATCTTCGGAAGACCCATTGGGCACCAGGTTCCTTTTGGCTGTGCCTTCTTCACTATCGTCTTCATCGTGATGCTTTACCGGTTCTGGCACGTGAAAGCGAAACCAGACCGAAGCAGACGTTCCGTGACTTCAGTGACCGAGCTGTCAGCGAGTGATAAGGCGAAGAGCGCTTAGTCACCCGCGTGGACGTGAACACGCTCCACAGTGACTCAGCGAAGATAGAGCACTACCATCGTGGCCATTAGGAAGGTAGCAAGGACAACGTACATGACTCGGCGCTGTCGCTGTTCAAACCTGATTCGTTCAAATTCCTCATCCGACATCGCCCGTGTCTCCCGGCTCCCGATCTTAGCGCTGTCTTGAATCTATGCAAAGACTTTCTATGCACATATGCCTTGTTGGCAAGATGTTGTCTTTGCGCGGGCTTGTCTTGGTGCAAATAGAAAGGCCCACAGAGGGTATCCGTGAGGCCATGCCAACTATCGCTATTTCTTGCCCCAAATTATGACCACGCACTATGAGGTGCTTTCGAGCTTACTTAGGAATTGACCTTCGGCATTCCCTTGCACGACAGGTCCAAGGATTCGGCCATGTCCTGTCTGCTACTTAGTCTTGCTTTGGAGCTCCTGGGACGTCTTAGAAACTGAAGTTAGTTATTTGCCGATGCAGAAGGTGGAAAAGATGCGGTTCAGGATGTCGTCTGCGGTGGTGGCTCCGGTTAGCTGATCGAGCTGCTGCAGTGCGGCGTAGAGGTCGAGCAGGAGCATCTCGTGGGGGACGTGCTGGGCCAGTGCTGCTTGCGCGCGGGTCAGAGCCTGCTTGCAGCCCTGGAGCGCCTCGTAGTGGCGGAGGCTGGTCAGCATGCCGCCTTCGGCGTCGTTGCTGGAACCGCGTACGCGCTCCAGCAGCTTTGCGCGCAGCTCGGGGATGCCTTCGCCGGTCAGGGCTGAGACCTGGGCTGGCTCGCTGGGCGGTTGATCTGCGCTCGTCGGGCTGCATGCGTCGATGTGCGTTGGCCGGGCCAGATCGACGACGCGCGTTGGTCGCGCTAGATCGATCTTGTTTAGGACCACGAGCGGTGCGCGGTCTTCGAGCGACTTCAGCAGGCGGGCGTCGTCTTCGGGAAGTTGCAGTGTGCCGTTGGCATCGACGGCGGCGGTGGCATCGAGCAGCAGCAGGACGAGATCGGCATCGGCCATGGCGCTGTGGGTTCGCGCTACGCCGTGCGACTCGGCCTCATCGGCGGTCTCGCGGAGGCCGGCGGTGTCGACCAGCTCCACGGGAATGCCGCCGAGCGAAATGCGCTCGGTGACCAGGTCGCGGGTGGTGCCGGGGGTGGCGGTGACGATGGCGCGCTCGCGCTCCACCAGGCGGTTGAAGAGCGAGGATTTGCCGGCGTTGGGGCGGCCGACAATCGCCAGGGTGAGGCCGTTGTGGACCAGGCGGCCTTCGCGAAAGCTTGCTGCAATGGGCGCGAGCGCTTGATCGAGAGCGTCGAGCTGACGGACGATCTCGGGGTCGGGGGTGACGTCGATGTCGTCTTCGGCGAAGTCGATGCCGGCTTCGAGCAGCGTGATGAGCTGGACGAGCTGCTCCTTTGCCGGAGCGACGCGCCGGCTGAGTGCGCCGCCAAGCTGCTCCGCGGCGACGCGTGCCTGGTAGAGCGTTTCGGCAGCGATGAGGTCGCGGACTGCTTCAGCCTGCGTGAGATCGATACGGCCGTGCAGGAAGGCGCGCTCGGTAAATTCGCCGGGTCGCGCGAGACGTGCGCCTGCTTCGAGCGCGCGGCGCACCAGCAGGTCCAGGATGACGGGGGAGCCGTGCGCGGCGATCTCCAGTACATCTTCGCCGGTATAGGAGTTGGGCGCGGCGAAGGCGGTGACGACGCCTTCGTCGAGGCGTGCGTCGCCGTCCACAATGGCGCAGTAGCGGGCGCGGCCGGGGTGCAGGGCAGATCGTAACTGAAGATGTGACAATAGCAGGCGCCAGGCATCCGGCCCGGAGAGGCGCACGATGCCGATGCCGCCTCGGCCGGGGGGCGTGGCGATGGCTACGATGGTGTCGTTGGTGAGGCTTGCGTTCATGGCCTATGGTTGCGGAGGCGGCTTCGGCCGCAGCGTATCTTTCCCACCTGGCAAGGATACGGCGAGGTTGCGCTGGTTACTTCAACCACTTGCTCATCACGACTCGGGGAACAATCTCGAAACCGAGATGCTCATAGAACGAGACCACGCTGGTGTTCGTCTCCCGAACAAGAAGCTGAGCTTTCACAATGCCTCGATGGCGCAACCATTGCTCGCCTGCCAATACCAGGTCCCGGCCGAGTCCAGTGCCGCGTTGCTGGGACGCAACGGCGACATAGTAAAGCCAACCCCGATGACCGTCGTGACCAACCATGACGCTGCCGTTGATCCGGCCGGCTCCGTCTTCGCTCACCAGAACATCTGAGCAGGTTCCGGAGATGGCGAAGTTGAAGTCATGGGAGGGGTCGTTGTAGCTTGCCACTAAGTCGCAGGCGAGCCACAAGGCCACGACCGCTTCTTCGTCCACCGGTGTGGCACTTCTGATGCTCAAGCCATGCTCCTCATTCACCTGCGGCTCGATGAAGTGCCGGTCTCGATCACAGACAAGACGCCTTAGCGGCGCGGGACCGCGGGGGCCTCGACGGTCATCTCTATTACCTGGACCGCGGCGGTCATCTCTTCGTCCGGGACCACGGCCGCCGCCCGCGTGAATCGCGTCCGCCGCGGCCGCGCTGGAAGGATGGCGCTGCCGCTACCGGCGGGATGTGCTTGTCGCCTTTGCGATAGACCACGACGAAGCGGCGCAGGCCTTCGCCGCTGGATTCGGTTTCGAGATCTTCGAACTGGCGGAAGGCGAGGTGCAGCATGCGGCGCTCGCGCGAGCTCATGGGCTGGAAGCTGTAGGGCGCGCCCGAGCGCCGGACGCGTTCCGCTGCTGCATCGGCGGCCATTTTCATCTCCCGCGCGCGGATGGCCTTGAAGTTGCCGCTGTCGAAGGAAATGCGGTCGTGCTCCTCAGGCTCGAGGTGGACCATCTTGGCGGCGATGTGTTCGAGCGCGCGCAGCAGCTCGCCGTTGCGCTGCGTGACCATCGGCGCGTCGGGGCCGGCGATCTCGACGTAGATCTCGCGCGCTTCAAGGCCGTCGGGATCGGCGGCGCCGGCGCCGGCAGTGATGCGGTACTTCAGACGGAGGCCGCCGGTGGCGACCAGGAGCTTCAGGAACTCGGAAATGGTGTTGGCGGCAGCGCGGTAGTCTTCGATCGGCATAGCTTTCTATCCTATATCCGTGGAATCTAGGCGGTGCGCCGCCCGGCTCGTGGCAGTTTCTTTGCTGCTCGCTTGGCTGCGATTTCCTTCATCTGCTTGCCCATGCCGGTCCGGTTCATGATGATCTGCATGCCGGTGGTGATGAGGTTGCTGGCTGCCCAGTAGAGCGCGACGCCCGAGCCGATGTTGAGCATGATGAAGCCGAACATCAGCGGCATCATGAAGGCCATCATCTTTTGCTGCGCCGGATCGACGCCGGGCGAGGGCGACAGGTACGACGTGGTGAACATGGTGACGATGACGAAGATGGGCAGGATGTAGAGCGCGTCCGGAGCTGCGAGGTCGTGCAGCCAGAGCCAGTGCGCGTGCCTGAGCTCGATTACGTTCTCCAGCATCTCGTAGAAGCCGTAGAGCAGCGGGTACTGGATGAGCATGGGCAGGCAGCCGCCGAACATGTTGACACCCTCGCGGCGCTGCAGCTCCATGATCTCCTTGTTCATGTCCTGACGGCGGGGATCGGTGGCTTTGTACTTCTTGTATCGCTCCTTGATCTGCTGCATTTCCGGCTGAATCCGCTGCATTTTGAGCGCGGACTTCATCATGGTGATGCGGGTGGGCAGCATCAGCACGTTCAGCAGCAGGGTGAGGATGAGGATGGACCAGCCCCAGTTGGGGACGACGTGGTCGTAGGTGAAGCGCAGGACGACAAAGAGCGGCTTGGCAATCCAGCCGAACCAGCCGAAGTTGAGGATGGGCTCGATATTCGGCCCGCTCGCTGTGCCGCTGGCGGAGGTGGCGTGCACACTGCTGAGCACGGAGATGACCTTCGGTCCAGCGAAGACGCGGAGCGAGACCGGCGTCGTCATGGAGCCGACCGCGGCTCCGAGCACGGAGACGGACTCGGTCGCGCCCTTGGGCTGCTTGGGGTCCTTGGGGATGCTCCATGCGTTGCTCAGTGAGACGACGGAGGTCTGGTCCGGCTGGTCGGGGAGGAAGATCGCGCCGAAGTAGAGATCGCTGATGCCCGCGTAGTCGAAGGGGCCATTCAGGGTGGCGCCGCCGCTGACCTTTTTGAGCGCCGTCTTCTCGAACTTGCCGTTTTGCGAAGTGTCGAACTGCGCCTTGGAATAGGACGGGAGTGTGCTCTGGTCGCCAATGCCGGCCGGCCAGGATATGAGCGTGGGGGACGGGCTGCCGTTATTCGTCACCGAGGCGGTGACGTGAACCACGTAGCTTGCGTCGAAGGCGAAGGTCTTCTTGACTACCAGGCCGCCGCTTGCGTAATTGAAGGTGAGCTCGCCGGGTGCGGTGAGCGTGCCGGTTGCCGACGGCACGTAGAGCGCTGTGGCCAGACGCTGGCGCATACCGGCGTCATAGCTGTAGAGCGACAGCGGATAGCCGAACTTTGCCGCGGTGTCCGCGTTCACCAGGTCGAGCGGTTTGCCGTTGTCGTCCTCATACCGCTTCAACACCCAGCTTTTGACTGCGGCGCCACGGTTGGTGAAGACGATGCGGTAGTTCTCGTTTTCGACGGTGGTGGTCTGCTCGGCCGCGGCGGCAACGGATGCGGGCTCCGCGGGCGCGGCGGCGCCCGCTTTGGTTTTCTGCGGAGCCGGAGCGGTGTCGGCCGCATTGTTGTCCGCCGGAGCTGCCGCGGGCGTGGCTGGTGTTGCGCTCTGCTGCTGCTTCTGCTGGGTGGGCTGCGGCTCCGGCTTTTTGGGCCGGAAATACTGCAAGGCCAGCAACATCACCACAAAGACCAGCGAAAAGATAAGGAACGAGCGGGAGTCCTGCTGCTTGCCGCCGCCCTGTTGGTTGGGATTGCGTATCTCTGCCAAGGAAACTGTGCTCGCTCTTTCTTCTGACTTGCCTTTTAGGGTTCGTCTTACTTCTTTTGGATCGGAAATCGGTCGAGGGCGCAAAAAGGGGAATCGACCCGGTTCAGCCGGCTGCCAGCGGCGCCGCCTCTCCCATCATGGTAAATGCATTACGTCACGGGGTGATGGATGGCTTGCCTCGGCGCGGTCATAGCCGGTCCCGGGCACGGGATCAAAGCCCCCGCGGCACAGCGGATGGCAACGGAGGACACGCCGGATGGCGAGCCAGCCGCCACGCAGCGGTCCGTAGGTTGCAATGGCCAGCGCGGCGTACTCGGAACACGTTGGCTGGAAGCGGCACGCGCCGGTGACGCCGGCCAGGCTATGCAGCACGGGCGAGAGTGTGCGCTTGTAGAGCCAGAGCAATCCGCGAGTCATGACTGCGACTCCGGGAGTTCCTGCTCCCAGGATTTTTCTTCCAGGAGTCTTCGCTCCTGGGAACGCGACTCCGGGAGTTCCTGCTTCGGGGATGCCTGGGCCGTGATTGTCTGCATGGGCGCACTCCGCGCCTGGGTCTCTTCTATCTTTACGAAGATGCGGCGAACTTCGTTCCGCAGCGTGGTCCAGTCGGCGGTGAGGACGGCGCGCTTGGGATGGAGCACCACGTCCACGCCGCCTGGCAATGCATCGAGGTTTGCGGTAATGGCCGCGCGCATGCGCCGCTTGATGCGATTGCGCTCGACCGCCTTGCCTAGCACCTTGCCGGCGGTGATGCCGACGCGCGGGGCCATGTGCGCAGATCTGCGGGCCCGTGTGGTGCTAAATCCATTCTTTCTGCGGGCTGCGGGGCGACGAAGTAGGTCAAGAGTGAAGCAAACTGCTTCCGGCTGGCCTGATAGACGCGCTGATAATCGGCATGGCGATGCAGCCGCCAGTCGCGGGTCTTCGCTGTGCCCGGAAGTGGGGCCTTTGCTGACTGCACGGGTGGCGGTTGTGTTTCGAGCGACGTAGCAGTGGAAAGAGGCACTGCGATGAGAGTCTCGGAGGCTTCGCGCCCTCGCAGCCTATAACTGGAGGACGCGACAGAGTCGCGGTTAGTCGCGGTAGCCGGGCGAGACGGAGACACGGTGCCGTCCCTTGGCGCGACGGCGCGACAGCACAGCGGCGCCGGCCTTGGTCTTCATGCGCGTGCGGAAGCCATGCACCTTGCTGCGGTGGCGGCGGTTGGGTTGAAAGGTACGCTTGGGCATCGAACTGTCCTGGTAAAGAGAATCACTGCCGGATGGGCAAGTCTTGAGTATATCCGATCCTGTGCAAATCGGGCAAAGACGTTACCTGCGTGACTGCCGCGGAGGATGGCGTGATGCGGACAACAGGTTTGCCGCGATGCGCGGCTCGCATCGCGTGTCGAAATTTTCGTCGTCAACTCGCTACAAATTATGCGCATCTTAGAGTTCGCTTCGCACGTCTTCACAAGCAGTGGTGCAACATATTTTTTTGCTGACAATGCCACCAACGCAACGCGCGAGTCTGTGCTAGTATCGGCTCCGTTCACAACTGAATTTTCTGGCGTCACCCCCAGTCCCGGATCGAACACAGCGTCACTCGAAGAAGTTCCCCGTCGTCTGACGCGATTCTGGTAGAGGAGCCATAGAAGCAAAACCGCAGGCGCTGCCTGCACCCACCGCGTCTCCTGCCGAGGAGGCGCGCTGTTGCTTCTTTCACTCATCTGCCGATCGTCCCTACGGGCGCGATATGCCAGCCGAAGGAAGCGCATGTCTTTTGTTCCAACCAGCTCGACCATTATCGATCCATGGACACGCATCCTCGGGGCTCTGGAAAAGAAGGTCAATCGGCACTCATTCAACACTTGGCTGAAGCCGACGCGCATCAGCCATCAGAACGGGCGCATTCTGTTTGTGCGCATTCCTTCCGGGAGATTTTCAGCACGTCGGTGATCGCTACGGGGATCTGATCCAGGAGGCGATCGACAAGCTGGAGCTGGAGCTGGACGACGTGCAGTTCGTCACGCTGGAGAATGACCCTTCCGTACCGCAGCGTCCGCGCGAGGCGCGAGAAGACGGCGGCTTTCCGCCCTCCTCCGCGCATGCACCCGGCGCGCCACGCCAGCCGGGTCTGCGCCCCGCAGCGGTTCCCAATGCGCAGCAGACGCGCTTTGACTGGAACAGCGCATCGCAGCTCAATCCGCGCTACAACTTCGACGGCTTTGTGTCCGGCGCGGGAAACCAGTTCGCGCGCGCGGCGGCGGAAGCGGTGGCCGAGCGGCCATCGAAGGCTTATAACCCGCTGTTTCTTTACGGCGGCGTGGGGTTGGGCAAGACGCACCTGATGCACGCGATCGGCCACGAGGTGAAGCGGCGGCAGCCGCAGTCGGCGATCTGCTACGTATCGAGCGAGAAATTTACGAACGAGATGATCTCGTATGTGCGCAACGAGAAGATGTCGAGCTTCCGCGACAAGTACCGCGGCGTGGACGTGCTGCTGATCGACGACATCCAGTTCCTTGCGTCGAAAGAGCGCACGCAGGACGAGTTCTTCCACACCTTCAACGCGCTGCACGAGAACGACAAGCAGATCGTGATCGCATCGGACCGGCCGCCGAAGGACCTGGCGGGACTGGAAGAGCGGCTGCGCTCGCGCTTCGAGTGGGGACTGATCGCAGACATCCAGCCGCCCGATCTTGAAACCAAGGTCGCGATCCTGCAGCAGAAGGCGGAGAGCGAGCAGTGCATGCTGCCGATGGATGTCGCGCTCTACATGGCGACCAACATCCGGACGAACATCCGCGAGCTGGAAGGCGCATTCACGCGGCTGCTGGCGTGGAGCTCGCTGAACGGCGTCGAGATCACGCTCTCCACCGCGCAGCAGGCGCTGAAGCAGTTCATCGACACGCAGGTGCGCAAGATCACCATTGAGGCCATCCAGCGCACGGTGGCCGAACACTTCGGCATGAAGGTGACCGAGCTGAAGCAGAAGAACAATTCACGCTCGGTGGTGGTGCCGCGGCAGATCGCGATGTTCCTGGCCAAGCAGATGACCGAGGCCTCGCTGCCCGAGATCGGGCGGCAGTTCGGCGGCAAACACCACACGACGGTGATGCACTCCATTGGCAAGATCGACGAAGAGAAGCGTACGGACAAGGACTTGAACCGGACGCTGAACAAGCTGATGGAGACGCTGAACAACTAGCGCGGTGGGTCGAACAGTATGCCGCCGTTCGAGAAGCCAACGAAACAGATCTCTCCACTTCGGTCACGCTGCGCGACGATACTGCGAATAGCCGGTATCCAGTACTATCTGTGACGCGGACCGTTGCCCTTTCTGAAAAGAGCCTGCTTCCAACGAGATGGCGGCGATACGCAGAACGGAAGATCGACTATGGGTTTGCTCTTCGTTGCCCGCGCGAATCGCGCGCTGCTGGGTCTTGTGGGCCTGCTGATTTTGGCCGTTCCAGTGTCTGGACAGCAGGCGGATGTGGACCAGTTCACGCCGGTGGTGGCTTCTCCTCTGACCAGCAGCACGCGGGCCTTTCTCGGGACCGACGGCAAATACCACCTGGACTATGAACTGGTTGTGACCAACTCCAGGCCAACGACGGCCACCTTGAAGACCATTGAGGTGCTCGATGGCAGCAAGGGAGCCGGCAGCGCATCCGCAGTGATTGCCTCTTACGACGGAGAGCATTTGTTGTCGCGGCTGCGCATGATGTCGAACGCCCCGGCCGGCAAGCCCGAGATTGAATTTAACGGAACGCGCCTGTTCCTGATCGATGTCGCGTTTGACACGCGCGCGCAGGTTCCCACTCGGCTCCTGCATCGTTTTACCCTGCTGGGGAGTGCAACGCCGGCACCGGCGTCCGCCACCCCGGTCATGCTCAGTTACACTCTCGCGCCGCTGGACATCTCCTCCAAACAGATAGAGATTGGCCCTCCTCTCGCCGGAAAGGGATGGGTGGCACTGAACGGATGCTGCGATATAGGCGGCGCACATCGGGCAACCGGTTTGCCCGTGAATGGCGGAGTGTATTTCGCTCAGCGCTTCGCGATCGACTGGATGCGCCTGGATGATGCCGGCCGTTTCGTGAAGGGCGATCCGGCCGACGTGCACAACTATGCGGACTACGATGCGGATGTGCTCGCGGTGGCAGATGGCACTGTCGTGTCCACGCTGAATACGCTGGAGGACCAGGTGCCCGGCAAGATGCCCGATCCTGCCACCATCACCCTCGCTAACGTGGATGGAAACCATGTCGTCGCTCGATCTGGGCGGCGGGGTCTTCGCCTTCTATGCCCACCTGAGGAAGAATTCCGTGACGGTTGCCCCGGGACAGCGGGTGAAGCGGGGCCAGGTCCTGGGCAAGCTGGGCAATACGGGAAATACGAGCGCGCCTCACCTGCACTTCCACCTGATGGAGGGGTCCTCGGTGCTGGGGTCCAACGGAATACCGTATGGGATTGACAGCTTCGCTCTCGCCGGAAGGCCTTCGCCAAAGGACGTTGCCGCCGCCAACGACGCAGTCCTCGAGCGGAGTTGGAAAAACGATCTGTTTCCCACGGCGAGTCCCGCGGCATGGGCAGTTTCCGCTCGATCTGGATATCGTCGATTTCTGAAAGGTGAGGAATCGAGGCCACGGGGAGCCGCTGGCCTGACGCGCAGGCGCCTTCAACAGGGCCGAAAACTGCTTTTACTCCGCCGCGCCGCGGGCGCCGCTGCCGGTTTGGCCAGCACCTGCGATATCCTCCCCCCATGCGCCGTTGTTGTTCTCTGGCCAGCGTCCTGGCTGCCCCAGTTCTCGCTGTAGCCCTCAGCGCCAACCCGCTTGCGGCGCGCGCCGGCGCGTTGCCTTCTGCCCAGGCGGTGAATCGTCCGGCCGAACGTAGCGCGGGGCGGGTGGATCATCCGGATGCCGTGGTTGCGCCTACGCGCGAGACGGCGCGCCCGGTGATTCGCCCGCAGGACACCGGCTTTCTGAATCGCGTGATCCTGCTGAACGGCGTCAGCTATCGCTATGTCGTCTACGTGCCGATCGAGTACGATGCGCACCGTGCGTGGCCTGTGATTTTGTTCCTGCACGGCGCGGGGGAGCGCGGCTCTGATGGGATGGACGAGACGCAGGTGGGGCTGCCGAATGCGATCCGCGCGCACCCGGAGCGCTGGCCGTTTATTGTGGTGATGCCGCAGCTCCCTTACACGCATCACCACTGGACCGACCCGGACATGATGCAGATGGCGCTGGCGGCGCTGGATGCGGAGATGAAGGAGTTCCACGGCGACCCGGAGCGCGTTTACCTGACGGGGCTGTCGCTGGGCGGCTACGGCGTGTGGGAGATTGCCAAGGATTATCCGGGCCGGTTTGCCGCCATTGTGCCTGTCTCGGGCGGGATCTTCTGGTCCTACGCGCCGCAGCGGTGGAAGCAGTCGAGCATTCTGCCGGAGGGCTATGTGCGCGCGGTGGGCAAGACGCCGGTTTGGATGTTCCACGGGACGCTCGATCCGGTGGTGCCGCCGAAGGAGTCGCAGATTATGTACCAGGCGCTGTCAGCTGCGGGCGGCGATGTGCGGCTGTGGCTGTACGAGGGCTGGCACCATAACTCGTGGGACAAGGCGTATGCGGAGCGCTCGCTGCCGCAGTGGCTGCTGGCGCATCGGCTGTCCGATGTCGCGAGCGGGCATGCGCAGGCGCAGATGCTGACGGTGCCGCTGCATCCGGTGCCGGCGAAAGTCGATCCGGATATTTATGACGACTATGTGGGCGACTACTACGACGGCGATGTGCGCCAGGTGACGATACTGGTGGAGGGCGACAAGCTGTTTTCGCGCAACCGGACGAATGATTTGAACGAGCTATTGCCGGAGAATCCGACTACGTTTTTCTATCCGAGCGGGAGCGCTACGCGGATTATTTTTCAGAAGGATTCGAGCGGGCGGGTTACCGGGATTCTTTATCACGATGACCGGCATGAGGAGCATTGGGAGCGGCGGTGAGTGAGTGCTTATCACACTGAAAAACGTCGTGCCAGAACTGCACAAATCTGTGCCCGCCTTTGTGATGGACCCAGAGTGGCTGGAGATTGAAGGTACATATCTGATCTTCGGCGACTTCGCCCGATTTGTTTGTTCGGAGGCGGAGGTTCTGCAATACGTCGGCTCTGAAGAAGAAGCATCGCGACTAAGCCATGTGAAGATCAGCATGGCCTTTCTGGAACGGGCACTGAAAGATGGAGATCGTGAGGTACACGATCTTGTCTTGGACTGCCTGGAGTCCTTTGCTTCATGCGCGCGGGTCGATCAGATCAAAAAGTACTTCGGTTCTCAGATATCCGCGCTGTGGACGGGGCGTGGTTTGGGTTAGCGAGTGGCCCACAATCAAAATGAATCCGCTCAATCAGCTCGTTACCAATTTTCCAAAGAAAACACTGGCGTGTAGCGCGGGCCTTCGGCTTTACTGTGGAGCACTCGGATCTCGGAGGATTTCTATGAAACGCCTTGCGCTCGCGCTTTTTGCTGTGGCTCTTGCCATGCCTGCATTTGCTTACAAGGTGCAGACGGATTACGACCACAACGTGAATTTCGAGCAGTTTCACAACTACTGCTGGGGGCGAGTGAGGACTTCCAATCCGTTCTATGCAAGCCGCATTCGCGAGGCCGTCGATCGCAATCTGCAGGCGAAGGGATGGCAGCTTGCTACCTCCAACTGCGACGCGACCCTCTTCGCGAACGACCAGGTGCGCAACCAGCGGGAGGTACAAACGCTCTACAACGGAGGCGGCTGGGGATGGAGACGATGGGGCGGCGGGGGGATGGCCACGAGGACCGTCTACAACCAAAGTGTCGGCCATGTTCTTGTTGATATCTTCTCGACCAAGGACAAGGAGCTGGTGTGGCGCGGCATCACGGAACGGGACCTGTCTTCAAACAGCGACAAGAACACCAAGGCACTTAATAACGACATCAATTCGATGTTCAAGAAATTCCCACCGAAGGGATCCTCGGGGCACGGAGAGTAACAGGGCGGGTCATAGATTTGACGTCGACGGAGGCGCGCTGCATGGAGCGCATTGCCGTTGATAGCATAGCTACGCCGGAGGATCGCCGCTCGTGCCGCAACCCACATCACCTACTGCGCAGAAGCTTGGCGAATTGGGGCTTCCTGCGCCTTTGCGGGAGCTGGCGGCTCGGGATTGGGATGTCGTCGTTGTTGGGGCGGGGCACAATGGGTTGGCTTGTGCTGCTTATCTGGCGCGTGCGGGCAAGCGGGTGCTTGTTTTGGAGGCGCGGGCGCGTATTGGGGGCGCTTGCACGATTGAAGAGCCGTTTCCCGGGCGTGCGGATGTCGCCCTGCGCTTATCTGGCCGGCCTGTTGCATCCGCTGGTGGTGGAAGAGCTTGGTTTGCCGGCGCGCGGCTTTCGCTGGACGCCGGCGGTGAACGGGCTGTTTGTTCCCTTCCTTGACGGCTCGAGCATTCAGCTTTGGGATGATGACGAGCGATGCGAGGCCGAGGTGCGGCGCTTTGCTCCGGGCGATGTCGAGGGGTGGAAGGCGATGAACTCGACGTTATGCCGTTTACGTGACGCTTTGCGTCCCGCGAGCGGGAACGGCGGCCCGCGGGATTTCTGGATTGGGGATGCGCCGACGCCTGACGAAATCGATGAGCGGCTAGGGGATGACCAGGAGGCGCGGCATCTGCTGTACGACTGGTCGATGGCGGAGTTTGTGGAGCACTATCTTCGCGATGCGCGGCTGCAGTCGGCCTATCTGGGGCAGGGCGTGATCGGGACCAACGCGAGCCCGTTCGATGCGGGCACGGCGTCGATCCGCTTCCATCATGCTTCGGGGCGGCTGGGCGGCATGCCGGGGATGTGGGGCTATGTTGCGGGCGGGATGGGGATGGTGTCGTTTTACATTGCGGATGCCGCGCAGGAGGCCGGCGCGGTGATTGCCGCTGGCGTGCCGGTGGCCGCGATCCTGCCGGGCGAGGGCGTGCTGCTGGAGTCTGGCGAGCGCATTGCGGCACGGGTGGTGATCTCGAATGCTGATCCTGTTCGGACGCTGGGAATGCTTGGAGAAGGCGCTGACGCGGCATGGCGCGACGCGCATTGAATCCGTTCCGATCCGGGGCTGCACGGTGAAGCTGAATGTGCTGCTGGCGGAGCTGCCGGACTTCAAGGCGCGGCCGGGACAGAATCAGCCGCATCACTATGGGCAGATCAATGCGCCGCTGACTCATGCCGAGTGGCAGGCGGGGTATGCGGCGGCGAAGCGCGGCTATCTGCCGGAGCATCTGTGGTGCGAGCTCTACTTCCAGAGTGCGCACGACTCGACTGTCGTGCCCGCGGGGCAGCACACCATGTCGGTGTTTGCGCAGTATGTGCCGTATGCAGTTCAACGATGGGGACTGGGACTCGCGGCGCGACGAAGTGCGTGCGCTGGCGCTGCGCTCCATCGGGCGCTTCTGCTCGAACATGGAAGGGCCTGGCTCGGCGGTGATCGATGCGCAGGTGCTGGGGCCACCGGACATCGAGCAGAAGGTGGGGCTGACGGGCGGACATATCTTCCAGGGTGAATGCCTGCCGCCGTATATGTGGTCGAATCGGCTCTCCGCACGCACGCCTATGCCGGGCTTCTACATGTGCGGGGCATGCACGCATCCCGGCGGGTCGGTGATTGCGATCAATGGCCGCAATGCGGCGATGGCCGTGCTGGCCGACATGCTCTACACAAATGCATCTTCCCCCGATCGCAAACTGCGAACGGTGGACGCGCTTGGCTGACCTGGCTGCTCCGCCAAGGCCGCCTTCCGCAGGCGGCGGCCAGCCCGGCATGCCTGGACTGAATCCGGGGCTGAAGCGGTCCCTTGGTCTTCGCGATCTCACCCTCTTCTACGTCGTCACCATCCTGAGCATCCGCTGGATCGCCACTGCCGCAGCCGCGGGGCCGGGCACGCTGGTGGTCTGGATCTTTGCGCTGCTCGGGCTGTTCGTGCCGCTTGCCGTGAGCGTGCTAGCGCTGGCTACGCGCTATCCGGACGAAGGTGGGCTGTACGTGTGGACGCGCGAGGCTTTCGGCGACCGCACGGCCTTCCTGGCGGCATGGACCTACTGGATGTCCAACCTGCCCTACTTCCCTGCGATTCTCTACTTCGGCGCCGGTTCCGCGCTGGTGGCGTTCGGCCGCCATGGGCGCTCGCTTGCGGCCAGCCCGGCGTACTACATGGGGTTCGCCGTCTTCTGGCTGATTGTGATCATGGCGCTGAATGTTCGCGGCATCGAGGCCGGCAAGTGGCTCAACAATGTCTGCTCCGTTGGCAACTGGCTGCCCATTCTGGTGCTCGTCCTGCTGGCCGCAGCCTTCGCCGTGCATCACAACTCAGCCACCCGTTTCACCGTCGCATCGCTTACTCCTCATCTCACAGTGCGCAACGCCATCTTCTGGTCGACCATCTTTTTCGCCTTTGCCGGGTGCGAGGCTGGATCTTTCATGGGCGCTGAGATTGAAAACGCGCATCGCGTCCTGCCGCGCGCTCTGTTCATCGCAGGCACGATCATCGCGATTGCCTACATCGCCGGGACCACCGCCATGCTGATCGCGTTGCCCAGCAGTGCGGTCTCTGGCGTTGACGGCTTCATGCGCGGCGCGGAACACCTCTGCGCCCAGCTTGGCATACCGTGGTTGATTCCGCTGCTGGCCGCGTTGGTCACGCTGAGCGCCGTGGGCGGAGCGGCCGGCTACCTTTCCGCCACGTCGCGGCTGCCCTTCGTGGCCGGCATCGACCGCTATCTTCCGGCAGCATTCGGAAGTGTTCATCCGCGCTACAGAACGCCGTGGATCGCGCTGATTGTGTATGGATGCGCCGGCATCGTCACCGCCATCCTGGGCCAGGCGGGCACCACGGTGCGCGGCGCCTACGATGTGCTGGTCAGCATGTCGGTGATTACCATGTTCATCCCCTACCTGCTGCTCTTTGCCGCGCTGATCCGGCTGGCGCGCCGTGGCGTGCTGACGCGCCTGCCGCTGCCGGGCGGCGCACCCGTTGCCATCGCGCTCGCTGCGATCGGCTTCCTTGCGACCGCGCTCACCATCGTGCTATCCACCATCCCGGCGCCCGACGATGCGAATCCGCCGCTGGCCGTAGCCAAAGTCCTGCTTTCGACCGCGGCCATTGTCGTCACGGGTCTGGCGGTTTTCGCGGTGGGACGGCGGCGCAAAATCCTTGCCCGGTAGAACCCGTTGTCCACAACTCAGCGCTCGCGGTGGATATGCTGCAAAGCGCGGTCCCAATCCTCTGGCCGTGGAAAACCGAGCCGCGCTATCGCCGCTTGATTCGCGGCCGAGGCCTGAATTTCCACCCATCCACCAAAGTGGCATTGCGCATTGCGCGTCCCGGGCTGTGGACGGCGGTGGGGATCCGGACGGCTCTCGCGGGCGCGTCACCGGTTCTCCAGCACTCCCACATTCGGGCTGTCCTGATTTGGAAATCCGGCACACGCTTCGCGCGCAGCAGGCATGCGGTTTCGCCGCGCATTCCCACTTCCCCACAGCAAACGACTACGGCGGCTATCTATACATACCTGTTTAGATCATCCGTAGTAGTAGTCGACGGGCCGCCGGCGGCACCTGCGGCGCGTGACACCCGGTTTGCTCCCTTTGGTCTGCTCATGGGGCATCGCAGCCCGAATTTCCTGCAAAGAGGTCCACCTTTCCACTCCAGAACCGCCGCTAGAATGGTGCTGTTCGGATTCCTGCACTTCCGCCATGCGTCTGGTGTAGAGTGTGGGCAATCCACTCACGTATCGCAGCCCATTCCAGGGAGCCGCACATGCCCGCCGTAGGACTCGAAGCCGACAAAAATACCGTTCAGGGATTTGCCATGGAGATCTCCGTCAGCAAACAGGAGCTGGTTCGCGAGCTCACTGCCACGCAGTCCGTTGTCGAGCGCAAGACCACGATTCCCATCCTGTCGAATTTTCTGCTGGAGGCCGACGAAGCGGAAGGCCGGCTGACGATCACGGCGACGGACCTGGACCAGTCGATCAAGACTTCGTGCAGCGCGAAGGTGAAGAAGCCGGGCTCCTGCACGATTCCGGCGCGCAAGCTTTACGACTACATCAAGCTGCTGCCGGACGGGGATATCTCGATCAAGCTGCAGGACAACCACTGGGTGCAGATCCGCAGCGGCCGGTCGAACACGAAGATGGTGGGCATGGCGCGCGCGAATTTTCCGCAGGTGCCGGAGTTCCCTACCGCCTCGGTGGTGGCGCTGCCGGTGGCTTCGCTGCGGAATTTGATCTCGAAGACGATCTTCGCCATCTCGAACGAGGAGTCGCGTTATACGCTGAACGGCGCGCTGCTGATCCTGAAGCCGGAATCGCTGGCGATGGTGGCGACCGATGGCCATCGCCTGGCGCATATCGAGAAGCAGGGCGAGAATCTGACGGGCATTCCGGGGGGCGAGAAGAAGACGCTGATCCCGCGCAAGGCGCTGGCGGAGCTGCAGTCGCTACTTTCCAATACCGAGGCCGAGCAGGTGGAATTTGCCGATGATGAGAACCAGCTATTCTTCCGCATCGGCAAGCGGGTGCTGACCTCGCGCAAGCTGACCGGGCAATTCCCTAACTACGAGGCGGTACTGCCGCGGGACAACAACAAGTTCATCATCATCCGCTGTGAAGACCTTTCGAGCTCCATCCAGCGCGTGGCGCAGTTCGCGGATGAGCGCTCGGGCGCTATCAAGATTCGCATGGAGCAAAACGAGCTGCGCATCTCGAGTTCGTCGACGGAGTCGGGAGAGTCGGAAGATACCATCGAGGCGCCGTACCAATTCGACGCGCTGGTGGTGGGCTTCAACTCGGCCTACATGCTGGATTTCCTGAAGGCCATCGGCAACACTGGCGAGGTGCGGCTGGAGTTCAAGGACGCGCAGTCCGCCGGGCAGATGCGGCCGGAAGATCCGGCGGATGATTACAAGTACCGGTACATCATCATGCCGATGCGGATCTGAGTGCTGGCCGCACGGGCAAACGGCCTGCGGCGCGAGGAAGCACACAAAAGCCACCTTCATGGTGGCTTTTCTTTTGCCAGCCTCACGGTTCAGTAGAGTGCATTGGGGGCTGATCGGCCGGGCGAACGCATATACAGTCAATCTTTACAGTTTACCTGTATATATGAGATATTGATCTGGTGAGCCGTCAGAAGTCTTCTACTCAAGCCGGGCCTGCTTCGATCCTTGCTGCCGAGATACGTTCGGTATTCCGCAAGCTCAAGCAGCGTTTACGCGAGCATGGGGGACGCAACGACCTGACGCCGTCCCAGACCTCCGTTCTTCTTCGACTCGAGCAGGATGGTTCGGCTACGGTTTCAAGCCTGGCGCGAGTGGAAGGGATGCGTCCGCAGTCCATGAGCGCTATCGTTGCATCGCTCGAAGAGGCCGGACTGGTCCGTGGTGCTCCTGACCCCGTCGACGGGCGGCAAACCCTGATGTCTCTCACGCCCAAATGCCTGAAGTTGCTTCAGGAGGGCAGGGCCGCGAGACAGGATTGGCTCACCGCGACCATCTCGCAAAAGCTGTCTGCTCACGAGCAGGAGAAGCTTCAGGCAGCACTCGAGCTGCTTACGCGGCTTGTTGAAGATTGAACCCACTGCGTCCTGCTTCAACCCATGGCGACTTTGTATCTGAGGAGACCTATGCCGCTTACTATTCTTGATCCCAACACCGCGTTGATCGTGATTGACCTGCAGAAAGGCATCGTCAGCGGGAATTTCGCTCCTCCCATCGGCGAGGTCATTGACCGGACGCGCGCGTTGATCGATGTTTTTCGCGCGAAGAACCTCCCAGTCGTACTGGTCAATGTGGCGGGCCGTGCGCCGGGCCGGACGGAGCACGGTCCGCGCAGCGACATATCGTTTCCCGAGGGATGGGCCGACCTTCTGCCGGAGCTGGATCGGCAACCGAGCGATATTGTCGTCACGAAGCGAAGCTGGGGCGCGTTCGCAACAACAGATCTGGAAGGCCAGCTCAAGGCGCGAGGCGTTACCCAGGTTGTTGTAACTGGAGTGGCGACATCGGTTGGCGTTGAGGCGACGGCGCGGCAGGCCTATGAGCAGGGGTTCCATGTGACCCTCGCGCTCGATGCAATGACCGATATCAGCGAAGAGGCGCACGAGTACAGCATCAGAAACATCTTTCCCCGTCTTGGCGAGACAGGGTCCACGCAGGAAATCATTGCGCTGCTGGAAAGAAGGAGCTCTGCATCATGAATTGGCTTTGGCTTGCGTCGTATTTCTTTGGCGGGCGTTTTTGCGGCCAATGCCGTTCCCCACTTTGTCGCCGGCACGATGGGACGCGCCTTTCAAAGTCCCTTTGCCAAGCCGCCCGGCCAAGGGCTCTCCTCTGCAACGGTCAATGTCGTCTGGGGATTCTTCAACGCGGTGGTCGGGTATCTGCTGATCGCGCACGTCGGCGCTTTCGATCCGCGCACGATCCGCCACATCGTTGCGTTCGGCCTGGGCGCGCTGCTCATCAGCATCTTTTCGGCGCGCCACTTCGGCCAGTTCCATGGGGGCAACATGCCGCCGCGCCGATGAAGAACCCAGTGAGCGGGACGTTTCGCTCCCTGAGAAGCTTCAACTTCCGTTTGTGGACAGCTGGCGCTTTGGTTTCCAACGTCGGCACGTGGATGCAGCGGGTTGCTCAGGATTGGCTGGTGCTGACGCAACTGACGCATCACGATGCGTCAGCGCTGGGCATTGTGATGGGCCTGCAGTTTGCCCCGCAACTTCTGCTCCTGCCCTGGACGGGATCGGCTGCGGACCGCCTCAATCAGCGCAAGCTCCTGATGCTTACGCAGGCAACGATGGGCGTGCTTGCGCTCATCCTGGGAGTGCTCACGATCGCAGGAGTCATCCGGCTCTGGCACGTGTATGTGTTCGCTTTCCTGTCCGGTTCCGGCGCTGCGCTGGATGCACCGGTGAGACAGACTTTCGTGGCAGAGATGGTCGGCGATGAGGATCTTCCGAATGCCGTCGCATTGAACTCAACCTCGTTCAATGCTGGCCAGATGATTGGTCCCGCCGTTGCCGGTTTGCTGATTGCAAAGGTTGGCATCGGCTGGGCTTTTCTTCTCAATGGGCTGTCGTTCGCGGCAGTGCTGCTCTCGATGTCGTTCTTCCGTCTCCCGGAACTGCGTGCAAGCGCCAGAGCGCATCGCACTGCATCCGGATTTCTAGAAGGGTTTCGCTACGTGTGGAGAAGACCGGACCTCAGGGCGATCCTGGTCATGCTGTTTCTGATCGGCACCTTTGGACTGAACTTTCCGATCTTCATCTCTACGATGGCCGTGAATGTCTTCCACTCCGACGCACGTGCTTTCGGCCTGCTCTCCTCCATCATGGCCGTGGGCTCACTTTCGGGAGCGTTGTTTGCTGCCGGCCAAAAGAAACCAGGCTTAGCGTCTCTGTCGATGGGAGCCGGTGTGTTCGGGCTGGGCTGTACGCTGGCCGCACTCGCGCCGGGATACTGGTGGTTTGCGGCTGCTCTCGCGTTCAGCGGCGCGGCTGTTCTGACCTTGACGAACGGCACGAACAGCATCATGCAGCTCTCGACAGAACCATCCATGCGGGGCAGGGTGATGGCGCTCCGGGTGGGCGTTGCACTGGGGGGAATGACGATCGGCGCTCCGATCGTCGGTTGGATTGCCAACCACTTCGGCCCGCGCTGGTCGCTCGCAGCGGGAGCCGGGGCGGCCTTCACCGCTGCCCTGGTGGCGGTCTACGTTCTGGCCCGCCGAAAAGAGCTACTGCCTGCCTAGTTTTCTATTCGGTGCGAAGATCTGCAAAGGCGCGGAATCTTGCGACGACGATTGCGGGCAATTCGTCCCGATTGGCCTTCGTCATCAGCTCATGGCCGGCGCTGGGGATGGCCAACAGCTCTTTCCGTGCCGGGATGAGGGCCAGTGCCGCTTCCATCTCCGCGAGGGTGCCGAAGCCATCGCGCGCGCCGTGCACAAAAAGCACAGACGTCTGCAGCAGCGGGAAATGTCCGGTTCGTAATTCATCTCGCCGCTTCGGTGGATGGAGCGGGTAGGAGAGCAGCAGGAGCGCGTCGACCAGACCCGGCTCCGCGGCGGCGAGCATCGATGCCTGTCTTCCTCCGTACGAATGGCCGCCCAGAAACACACGGCCTGTGACCTGTTGCCGCATGGAGGCAACGGCGGCTCGCAGCCCCTGCTGATCTCGTTCCGCGCTTCCCCGCGGCGGCGGCCCGTGCGGGCGCGACTGGCGGAACGGAAGATCGCATCGCAACACAGCGACGCCCGATGCACAGAACGCATCGGCAAGCGCGCGAAGCAGCGGAGCGTCGCAGTTTGCTCCCGCGCCATGCGTCAGTATGAGCCCATCCGTGGCAGAACCGGAAGGACGGTGCAGGAATCCGCGAACCGCCACGTCTTTCGCTGAAGTGTCCAGAAACTCCCGATAGCTATCCATGCCCGGATCCATTCCGTTCAAGATGCACGCGCAAATTCTGCGGGCGCGTCGAATGTGGAATGTTACCAATTGCGGGAAAGCACTGACATCTGTCGCCAGTAGAAGCGTGATTGTTAGCCGGCTGGTTATCCCCTCTCCTGATGTAGGAGCGGCAACGAAAGTCGTATTCGCTCCGCATGCCGCGCGCCACTACGCTCAGGTCCATGGAAACGATCCTCCGAATTCGCGAAGCGTCCCCATCCGAATTATTTGCAGAGCGCCTGGAGCGCGAGGCGCAGCGTGCGTCCATTGGCAGTCCTGAGCTGGCTGCGGATTATCGGCGACAGGCGCAGATGCTGCGCGAGATGGCGGCTACGCCAATTGAGGTCGCGCGCACTAAGTCTGCCGTGATCTCTTTTCGCAATTTCTAGATTCAGCTAACAAGACACTGCACGGCTCAGCCGACCTGTCGGGGCGCGCCAGCAAACTAGTAGTTTGCGGCAGCGCTGGCTAATACCACTGCGGAGCGGCGCGCCTCTGATTCGTAATATTTGACGAAGCGTTGTGGCTCGGCGGCGCTGTAGGGCTCCAGGTTGTGGGCCCAGCGGAAGCCGATGGGCTGATACCAGAGCTCTGCGCGCACGTGGAAGGGACCGGGCGCAGCGGCGGTGTTGACCACGTAGCGCGTCGTGCTGCCCTTGTCCGTGAAGTTGGGATCGTCGAGCGCGTTGCCCACTACGGCGATGTCGCGTGTTGCCGATGCCTTTGTCGAAGCCGCTGGGGAGCAGGCGGTTGTCCTTGAGATAGCCGACGGCGGAGAGCAGGCCGGTGGTGACGTTGTTGTGCGCGTCGCCGAGGATGGGCTCGAAGATCTCGACCTGCTGGGGCTTGGTGATCTCGCGATAGTGCGGCTCGTAGCGGTGCGGGTCGGCGTCGTTGGCATTGCCGACGATGGAGCCGTCGGGATTGAGCGCGCCCGATTCGAAGATGGTTCGGCCGTCGCGGTCCTGCACGATGATGTGCAGCCACGCACGGCGCGATGGATACGCAGTCGGCAGCTTGTGGCCGGTGAGATTCTCGACGTGGACGTCGAGCGAAAGCTGACCCGGATTGCTGCTGCACATTCTGCAGCGAGACGCGGGCGGATTGCGACTTGAGAAATTCGACAGTGCGGCCGGAGGCGGCGACTAGCTCTCGAGGCAGCGCGGCGGTGTGCAGATCGCCGCGATAATCATTGAGCATCTGCTGTACGAGGAAATTTCCGCCGATGAATTCGTGGCGGTGCATGCCCTGGCGCAGGGGACCATAGATCGCGGTGACGGCGACCGGCTCCTGCACCTCCGGCATGTGGCATGACTGGCAGGTGTTGCGCTTGGGATAGTCGCTGTGCAGCCATTCGAGATAGGGCATCTGTTCGGGGAACGTGCCGATCTGCTGCCCGCCGGGGCCGAGCGCCTTGGTGTAGAGCGTGTGGCAGCTCCCGCATAACGCGGAGTCGCGAATGTGATCGCTTGCCTGCGGCACCATGCCGCCGGTCGAAGACTGCATGACGCGCTGATGACCCTGATCGACGACGAAGGGGCCGTACTCGGGGCGCTGGTGCGTGTTGTGCAGGCTGGCGAAGGTAAGGCCGCCGCTGAAGGACGCGGGCGTTCCCAGGCCCGCTTTCTCGACCTGATGGCAGACGGAGCAGGAGACGCCATCGGCGGCGGCACCGTCCTTGCTGGGCGGAGATACGAGAGGCAGGTGCGAGAAGACCTGCGCCTTGCGGCCCTCCGCATGCGCTGTGAAATGCGACAGAGGCATGTGGCAGGTGGAGCACTCGTCTTCGATGGCGGCCTGTGCGGCGGGGTGGTCGATGGATTCGCGGCGCACGCTGCCCTGCCAGTAGGGATCGCGCGAGGAGTTGGCCATGATGCTGGCGCGCCACGCGAAGCCGATGGAGATGTCCTCGCCGGCTTTGGTTTTGAGGCCGTTGTGGCAGGCGACGCAGCGATCGGAGGTGCGGAACTCGATCTTGAAGTCCTTATCGGAAGTTTTGACCTGCGAGAAGAGCGGCGCTGCTGACGCGATCAGCAGCAGTGCGAGGCTGAAGCGCAGGCAGCTCATCGCCAGCCCTTCCACAATTTTCCGTCTGCCCAGTCCCAGAGGACGTACATGGTGACGGTGGGTGTGCGGCCGCGCGTGTCGGTGAAGGGCGCGCGCACGCCGACAGCAGCGCGAACATGCTGGCGGCGGCTGATGGTGACCTGCATCTCCGGCAGCACGTCCCAGTCGGTCTTTGCGCCGTCGACCAGATTGCGAGTGGCGAGAAATTCAACCATGGGACTCCACATACGTCCGAGCATGTGATCGGCGGCGAAGGTTTGCCCGACGGCGGTGCGGTAGAAGATGGATTGCGGCGAGATGTCGGGATGGCGCGGCAGATCGGCGCCCATCTGGAACTGGACGAAGGTGTTGGTGGGGAAAAGCTGGTCGAAGGCGACGAAGGGCTCGAAGGTGGTGGAACCGCGCCCGAAGCCGCGGCTGCTGTCCCCGGTGGGTGGCAGGACGCCGCCCTGAAGGCTGAGGATGGAGCCGGTGTGCAGGTTGGAGTACATGACGCGCTTCAGTCCGAAGGTCACGTCGCCGGGGCCGTTCTGCCACTGATGATTCTGGTCCTGGTTGTTGAGCGGAAAGTCGACTTCGATCTGGTTCTTAACGCCGAAGCGCTGCTCGTGGATGAAGTCGGTGGTGAAGCCCGGCGCGCCGGTGGCGTTGGCCGCGGTGGAGATGACGAATTCATCCTCTGGATAGGCTTTCTCCGTGACCAGAGCGCGGGGCAGATTGAGCTCTCCGCGGGGCCAGTGCGGGTTGGTGCAGAAGGTGCGCAGGTAGGCGATGACGTCGTCTATGTCCGCGGAGGAAAGCAGATCGCCGAAGGCCGGCATGATGGTGGAGAAGCCGCGCGATGGGCCGCCGTGGACGATGATGGCTTTCCACGTCGCATTGGCCTCGGCTGTGGTCTGCGAGCACTGCGTGAAGTCAGGGAAGGTGCTGGGGCGCAGGAACTCGGTGGTGGACTGGGGAGCGCCCTTGCCCAGATCGCCGTGACAAGCGATGCAGCCGGTCTTGTAAATCTGTTCGCCGTGCGTGCCGCTGGGCGGTCTGGGATAGCGGAGGGTTTGCGAGCGGGAGATGAGCGTGGTTGCACAGACCGCGAGGCAAAGGCAGACCAGCCATGCGAACGCCGCTGGCGAGGATTGCTTGCGTTGGGAATGCTTTGGGGAGGCGTTTCTGTTTTGTGGCGCGCGGCGGAGAATGGGTGCCCAGGCCGTTGAGCTCTGGCCGGAACCGGCCTCATTCCGCATCAGAATCTGTGTTGCCTCCGCATCGGCAGTCGCGGTACCGAATCGACGTGCTTCGGCGCGCATCTCCATTTTGGATGCAGATGAGCCGGAAATGCACCATGAAACCGTCCGAGCTCAGGCTTGTGATGCGGGCTGAATCAGGACCATTGCGGTCGGCGAAGCGGGACCACGGCACAGCAAAACGGGGTCCCGAGTGGGAAAACGTCACCGTACCGATGACGTGTTATGGGATCTGTCGCACCGCCTGCCGGCCCGACCCGAACCACTCCCGAAGTTCTGATGACTCCTAATCGTTATAGGGCATTTTTCCTATAGGTGTAGACTGACCAACAGCACTTTTTGTGGCTTTTCTTGAAGAAAAGCCACGTCTCGTGTCACCCCGCTGTTCACAGCATCAGGAAAAATGCTCTACTGGGCGGCGACATGTCGCCCAGAAAAATTCGACGTACTGCTGCCTGGCTGTTCCCTCTTCTCTCGTGCGGTGTTTTTGTTCAAGCGCAGGGCACCGTGCCCACATTCAAGCGAACGGTTGGCACAAATGCCTACACGCTCGCCGGACGCGATCCGGCGCAAAAGGGCACGACGGTGATTCCCACCGTATTGGTGCCGGTCACGCTGACGTTTCCGGGCAAGACCGTGCGCGTGAGCGCGGAGCCGGATGTGCGGCGCATCCTGAAGTCGCCGGTGTTTTCGAGATTCGCCTTTTCCGGAGGAGAAAAGACCCAATACGCGGATGCGCTGCTTCATGCGACATTTCCGAACGACACGAAAGGCCACACGCGCCTGGGCAAGCCTGAGGTGAAGCCGTTGACGATCGCGGTCCCGGCCGGCTACGGTTATCTGCTTAGCTCGAAGAGCAGCGGCAGAACCTTCGCCGTGGTGGACTCGGAGTTTGTGGAGAAGGAGATTTTTCGCCAGATTCCGCGACAGGACGGCAAGCTGATCCTGGCCGTGACGCACAACACTACGTACTACGCCGCTGCTGATGCGACCGTGTGCTGCGGGTGGGGGACGCATGGTGTGGACGCGGCTACCGGAAACTCTTTCGTGCTTGGCTCGTATCTTGCCGATGCGCCTGCGATTGTGACCGATCGCGACATCCAGCCGTTGACGCAGCAGCTTGCGGAGTTCATCAACGATCCGCTGCATGATCCGCAAAGCTACTTCCGCACGGCAACTGCTCCGGGCAACTACTTTGCCGCGTGGGTCTCCGGACAGGATGAGTCCGGATGCGGTGGTGGGGGAGTGGGGTCGAACTACTTCCTGCTTCAGCCGACGAATACGAATGCGAAGAACGGCTTCCCCGCCTCCGCGCCGTTCGCGGCCCGCACCGGTGGCTTTGACTATCATCTGCAAAACGTCGCGCTGCTGCCGTGGTACATGGGAACTGCTGCGCCGACGGGCAGCGTCTATAGCTTTCCTGATGCGCACGCGCTCTCCGCACCGGCTACACCTTGCCCGGATCGCATGGCTCGAATGAATGGCGCGGAGCCCACGGCGACGCCTGCGCCCTCCAGTGGGTCTGCCAATGGACATCGGCTGATTGGCTACTGGACCGGCTCGCGTTACAGCTCGGCCGCGCCGTTTCCGCTGCACGAAGTTGCGCCGCAGTGGGACGTGATCCTGGTGGCCTTTGCTTCGCCGCAGAAGAACGGTCCGGATGGCACGCTACAGTTCCGGCTGCCGCGCGGCATTACGGCCGATGAGTTGAAGGCCGACATCGCGCAGCTCAAGAGCCAGGGCAAGAAGGTCATGATCTCGCTGGGCGGCGGAGGCGAGTACTTCAAGCTGGACAACGCGCAGGATATTCCCAACTTCGTCAATTCTGTCACCAGCATCGTTACGGATTATGGATTTGAAGGGGTGGATATCGATTTCGAAACGCCGTCGCTCGATCTTGCGCCGGGCGATGTGGATTTCCGCCATCCAACGACGCCTTCCGTGGTCAACCTGATTGCCGGTCTACGGCAGCTACGCGAGCACTTCGGTCCGGGCTTTATGATCAGCCTGGTACCCGAGGGAACGCAGATTCCGTCCGGGTATGTCACTTACGGAGGACAGTTCGGGTCTTATCTGCCGCTGCTCGATGGATTGCGCGACATTCTGTCGTTCGTGGACGTGCAGGACTACAACACGCCTCCGCTCGAGGGGCTGGACGGAGAGATTTATCAATCCAGCGCAGTTGATTATCACGCGGCGATGACGGAATTACTGCTTCATGGATTCAACGTTGGTGGCGATCCCGCGCACTTCTTCCCTCCGATGCCGGGGGACAAAGTAGCCGTTGGCTTTCTGACCGGCTACAGCAAGCCCGATGTCGTTAGCCAGGCGATGGACTATCTCATCGCCGGTAAGGCTCCGGCCGGAAGCACCTACAAGCTTCTCGAGCCTGCCGGCTATCCGTCGCTCATTGGAGCGATGTTCTGGACGATTGATGCCGATCGCCATGAGAACTACAGGTACTCCAACCTGATCGGACCGCAGCTTCACAGTTATCCGGCGAAGTAAATATGCATCTGGTACTGCAGTCTGTCGCCTCGATGGCTCTTATGGCTATCGTGGCGCCAGGCGCGGCTTACGCTCAGGCGAACATCCAGCGTCACGATTTCTTTGTCACGAGCGATCCCGGCATCCGCCTGTTCGTGCGCGAGGTCGCCATATCCCGTGCTACTTCGCATCTGCCCATGGTGCTGATCCACGGGGCGCGCATTCCTGGTATCGCGTCCTTCGATCTGCCGGTGGCTGGCGGCTCGCTTGCGGCAGACCTGGCGACGCGCGGCTTCGATGTGTATGTGCTCGACATTCGCGGGTACGGCCGGTCCGCACGTCCGGCGGAGATGGACGCGCCGCCGAATGCGCACTCGCCGCTGGTGCGCTCGAACGAAGCGGTGCGCGACATTGCTGCGGCGGTTGACTGGATCGGCCATCGCGAACACGTATCCGCAGTTGCGCTCTTTGGCTGGGCCACCGGTGCGCAATGGGCCGGCTACTACGCCAGCCTTTATCCGGAGAAGGTTTCCGCGCTCATCCTGCTGAACGCGCTTTACCGTGGCGATACAGCGCAGCCGCTGGTGGGCCACGGGTCGGACCTCGAAGACCCTGCTCATAGGGGCGGTTACAACGAGCGCGGTTGCGGCGCCTATCGCTGGAACACGGCCGACTCGCTGACGCGCGTGTGGGAGCGCAATATTCCTATCGCAGACAAAGATCAGTGGCGCGATCCGGCGGTCGCGCAGGCGCTGGTGGAGCAGTCGCTGGCGAGCGATCCCGAGAGCACGTCGCAGCACCTTGCTGCGTTCCGCTCGCCGTGCGGCGCGCTGGAAGACAGCTTCTATCTGGCGACCGGACACCAGCTGTGGGATGCAACGTTCATCACCGCACCCACGCTCATCCTGGTGTCGGAACGAGATTTCTGGTCGCGGCCTGTCGACCGGGAAAACCTGGTCAGCGATCTGGTGCATGCAAAGCGCGTCAAGCTGGTCATTCTTCCGAATGCAACACACTTCGTCCATCTGGACCGGCCGGAGCGCGGGAGGAATCAATTGCTGGATGAGACGACAGCTTTTGTGAAGGCCAGCGTCGCTGTTCGCTAAAGCGCCGCATAGTTGGAATGGACCATTGCTCGAGGTTTACTGAGCGCTTACACTCGCTTCCCGGCTGGATACTTCCACGCACCGGAGCACTATGCGCCTCCCCCGCAGCTTTGTCCGTCGTCTGCTTTCCTTCGTTTGTCTTGCGCCGGCATTCGCTCTGGTGCAGGCGCAGTCGCAACCTACCGTGCCGGCGAACTACAACTTCCCGCATAGCTATACCAATCCGCTGACGCTCGAACTGGCGAACGGCCAGCCTGCGGTGAGCTGCCCGGACCCTGCGATCTATCACCAGCAGCAGCGCGGCGGCGACACCTGGTATCTGTATTGCACGGGTGATCCGCTGAACGCGAAGGACCTGGATGCGAACGGCAATCCGCGCCCGCATCTGATCACGCAGTTCCGATCGTGGGACCTGATTCACTGGACTTATATTGGCGATGCCTTCTCGCAGACGCCGGCGTGGGTCGGGAACGCGACGGCGCAGTTCTGGGCGCCGGCGGTGAAATTCCTCAACGGCAAGTACTACATGTATTACGTGGCGCCGAATACGCTAGCCGGGGGCGCGGCGATTGGGGTTGCGACGGCGACATCGCCAAGCGGGCCGTGGACGGATGCCGGTGCGCCGGCTGTTCCGAATGAGCCTGCGTTCTGCTGTGCCGGATCCGAGCGCGCGGTGATCGATCCCGATGTGATTGCCGACGACTCCGGCCAGCTTTATATCTCGTACGGTTCTTTCTTTGGCGGTATCAGCGTGCGCAAGCTTTCGGCCGACGGGCTCACCTCCGATGCGTCGTCAGAAAAACTTATCGGCATTGACAACTTCGGTGAGGGCGGAAACTTCTGGAAGCATGACGGCTGGTTCTACTTTTTCTTCTCGACCTCGAACTGTTGCGACGGTCCGCTGACCGGCTACACCGTTATGGTCGGCCGCGCGCGCACTCCGATGGGCCCGTTCCTGGACAAGAACGGCATCGACCTGACGAACTTCGCGCCCGGCGGCACATTCTCCATCGCCGCCAACGGCAACACCTTCGTGGGGCCGGGTGGCAACGTCGTTTTCACGGACGACAGCGGGCAGGACTACATGCTGTACCACGCGGTCAGCACGGTGACGCCATATCTCGCGGGGTTTCCGGGTGTCAGCATCCGGCCCGCTCTGATCGATCCGGTCGACTGGGTGGATGGGTGGCCTGTCGTTCGCGGGGGCTATGGGCCATCCAATACGCCGCAGCCCGCGCCGGCCGCGCAGCCTTGGGAGTACAACACGTATCGCACGCGCATTCGGCCGGACGACGAGCCGGGCAAGCTGATTGCGTCACTCTCGGATGAGTTCAACACGAATACGCTTTCGACGCAGTGGCATTTCCTTCATCCGAATGCGGACAATACGTACTTGCTGACCGGCTCGAGCTACCAGGTGGAGACGCATGGTCCGGATGAGAACGTCACGCCGCAGCAGGTCTCGATCCTGGGTGAACCCACGCCTGCCGGCGACTGGATGGTGGAAACCAAGATGACGACCAGCGTGCCCTTCGATAACAGCTGCTGTTACAACTTTGCTCAGGGAGCGCTTTTCATCTACGGGAATGACCAGAATTCCATCAAGCTGGACGTGTTTCCCAACTTCGATGTGCGGGCGACGGAGTTCGGCAAGCAGATGGGCCCGGTGCCGGCGAACTATCCGACCTACGATCATCAATTCGTCGGCCAGGCCGGTGCCACTACGTGGCTGCGCATTGCGAAGCATAGCAATGGCGGCAATGGCGAGCTCTATACCGCCTACACCTCGACTGATGGCGAGCATTGGATTCGCGGTGGCACGTGGCAACATACGCTGGGGTCGGGCGCCGAGATCGGTATTGCTGCGGAGAACACTGCCGGTTTCACCATCAACTTCGACTATGTGCGCGTGTATACCCTTTTCACAAATGCAGCGTTCGGCAGCGAGCGGTAACGAGCAGCTTTTTCGCCAACCGGATGACTCGGAAAGACACCGCGCCCAGTGCTTAGGTCAAGGCGTCTTCGCGGATGATTCCACCCAAATTGTTCCGACTAAACTTTCAATCGTCTCTCCGTAGCTGGCCACGATGTTCTCAGTAGTCGATCTTCCGGAAGCATGAGAGTGGCTGACGCGCCCATCGTCCCCACGACAAGCTGCAGCAAGAGGCCAACGCACAATCCATTTCGGGATGTCTGCTGAGACCAACCATTGTGCTCAAAATCTGTAAGTAAGTTGTAAGTTACTGCAGAACCATATCGGGACTCTCGCGGGTGGCCACCCAAGTGAGATCTGGTCGCATTGAAAGCTCGAGACATGCACGCCATGGGAGGTAACGTCGTTGCGGATTTTAGTGTTGCACCAAGGGCGCGGGCGTCACGCGGAACGAGTTTCAACGCCTGTCAAGTTGTTGGCGATCTAGCCTAGCTAGTTACCAACGACTCTCGAGCAAGTAGCCGAGAGTGACGTTGATTACGCTAACTGCCAACATTACCGTGCGAGCTATGGGCGATCTTGGGAGCTTGAAATCGGTAGGAATCGTGCAAGCTACTCCCCAGAGAAATAGGCTGCTCGAAGAACGAGAGATCCCACGACAAGAACGCACGGCATTGAAGACTGATTTCTTCGAGCAACTAGCGAGTCCCAGGGTATTTCGTAAAGCCTCTCGCCTCGCAGACAAATGGCCAGAATGGCAGAATCACTCACGATGGTGCCTCTTCGTTCTCTTCTACGGGGCCCTTTCAAACATTCCCTTTTGGGTCACGGCCAGATTCCTGCGGATCGAGCGAAATGGCTGGTTTTGCTTGGACTATCTTTGCATCGGGGTCTTGGCGCTCTTTGTGCCGAGAATCGTTGCCGGGACCCTCATGTTCGGCAGCATTGTTGTCGACACGCTGTGCGCGATCAGCGAATCGTATTTTCTTTCTCCTTCTGATTGCGTGAGGAGCATTTCTTTTCTTCGCGAATTGCCGGAGGAGCGCCTCAGATATGTAATCGCGGCTGCTTTGCTAGCGATCTTCATTTCTACCCTCGCGGCGCTCCTGCCGAAGCCAGCGATCAGGGGGATGCAGCGTTTCTATGCAGCGGGGTGCATGATCGGTCTTGCTGCGGTCCTTTTGTTTGCCGATTGTGCAAGGGTCTATCACCAAACAGGAGCGCTGCCGACCGCGCTCGGATTTCGACTCTCACCGGACGCAAGAAACGCCAGCTTATTTAAGTTCAATGAAAGCCGACTCTGTCGTTTATCGGTGAAGCGACTGATTCAGGATGAGATTGCCCGCCGAAAAGAGAGCCGCCAGCGGCACTCTGCCGCAAACATTGGAGCTCGCCTGCCCAGCGCAGTGGCAAGAGCGGGGTTCTCCACGACGATGCCACCCAAAATGTTAACCGTGGCAACTGGGAACGAAATGCCGAATCTCGTCGTCGTCCTGGTGGAATCGTGGGGACTCGTTTCAAATCCTGATTTTCGGGATTTGATAGTGCGACCTTACCTGGACCCACAGCTGCAGGACCATTACCGTGTACTGCAAGGCACAGTTCCATTCTACGGATCGACCGTTGCCGGCGAGGCGAGAGAATTGTGCGACAGCTATATGGGATTTCACCTGCTTGATGCATCACGCGAAGAAATCAGAGGATGTCTTCCCTATCATCTCGCGGCACTCGGGTATCACACGGTCGGAATCCACGGACATGTTGGCCGCATGTTTCGGCGCTCGACCTGGTACCGCACTATAGGTTTTCAGGAAACGTGGTTCGAAGATCGATTCCAGCAGATGGGGCTTCCGGAATGTGCTGGTGGATTTAGTGGAATATGCGACGCGGACATTGCACAGTGGATTGGAAATCGTCTGCATCAGCGCAATCCACAACCGAGCTTTCTCTATTGGGTCACGCTGAACTCGCATCTGCCGGTTCCGATTCCATCCAAAGTAAAGGGTGCGGCATCCTGTGCGACGATTCCATCGGGACAGCAGAATCCGGCGCTTTGTTCCTGGTTCCAACTTGTCTCGAACGTTCATCACTCTGTGGCGCAGATCGCACTGTCCGATCTATCTCGCCCCACAGTTTTTGTCGTTGTCGGCGATCACGCACCACCGTTCGCCAGCCCATTTCTGCACAGTCAATTCTCAGATTCCATGGTTCCTTATGTCATCCTTGAGCCTCGGATGAAAACCTCGCCTTTTCGAGAAAACATTGTAGCTAGTGGAGCTCAGAGTGCCTGGACTCTCCGCGCACATCATCAAATTCGCCCGGGGGGTTGACACCGCTGGTTAAAACAATGAAAAGAACGGAACCGCAAATCGATGCGACCAGGCGGTAGGCCTGGCTGAGTTAATTCTATTTGGGTCCATCCTCACCAGTTCGCCGAGACTAGCAGTCGTACATTCGGAGCGACGACTCATCAACAGCAATTTGGTCTCTCTTTCAGTTGCCTTCGTCGTGCGTTCCACGCTGACGAGTCTTCTTTGCCAGGCGCGTGCGCTGTTGCGTGGCTGGAATCGGCGCTTGCCGCGTTGTCCTTGCTGCGGCACACGCTTGAGGCTCCGCGCTCCCTCGATCCACGAGATCTGGTGCAGCGGGAAGTCCGGCTGACTCAGGACCCAAATCTCAGAGCGGCTTTGCCATCAGGATGAAGTGGCCGGGTATGGTCATTTTCTCTACCAATACCGGCGGGTACTCCTGCGTGCCGGTCTCCACATAGCCCAGCCGGCGATAAATGGGCAGCAGCACCTCGGCTCGCGGGCTCACTACGCGGAGGTCCATCCAGCGGCATCCCTGCTGGCGTGCGAACGCCTCTGCTGCGGCGTTCAGCTGCTTCCCTAACCCCCCACCCTGCCGCGCAGGATCGATGGACAGGAGGCCCAGGTAGGCGCGATCCTCTCGCGGCTCAACGTACACGCAGCCTGTCGAGAGCGCCGTGCTCTTCTTTCACAAGGAAGGTGCCGCGCTCCCACAGCGCTTCGTACTCGCCGTCGTTCTGCAGCCGGTCGCCGCCGCCTTTTTTCAGGAAGCGCTCTATCTCGAATGCCTGGTTGACCAGACGCCGGATTGCTTCGCGATCGGTGTCCTTTGCTATCCGGATCGAGCTGCCGGCCGCGGCTTCCGAGCCCATGGTGCGTGTTTTGCGGTGATCCACCTGCACGTCGTTCATATGCAATAGATTCTGCAACAGCGTGGGGCGATTCGTGTAACCTCGCCTTCGCCGCGCCGTCTCACCTGGTGGAGATCGCGGTGAGGGCCATCCAGCGGTGGCAGGCTGCGTACTTCCGGATGAGGTTCTCTTCATGCGCATTCTGCTTGCTTTTGCTCTCGCCATGTCTCTGACCGGCTGCATGGCCCGTGCGGCCACACGCACCTCCCATTCCGCCGCCCAATACTGACGCATCTCTTGCGAAATCCAGCGGTAAACAGACCGCGGTCTTTGCCGGCGGGTGCTTCTGGGGCACGCAGGCTGTGTTCGAGCGCGTGAAAGGTGTGCTGAAGACCACTACCGGCTATTCGGGAGGATCGGCGTCCACGGCAACCTACGATCAGGTCACCACCGAGACTACCGGGCAGGCTGAATCTGTGCAGGTGGTCTTCGATCCGTCGAAGATCACCTACGGGCAGTTGCTGCGGATCTTCTTTTCCGTCGCGCACGATCCGACGCAGCTGAACCGCCAGGGGCCGGATGTCGGTAGCTCGTATCGCTCGGCGATCTTCTATGCCAATGACGAACAGAAGCGCCTGGCCACGACTTACATCCAGCAGCTTGACGCGGCGCATGTATTTCCGAAGCCGATTGTCACGCAGGTGGTGCCGCTGAAAGGCTTCTATCGCGCTGAGGACTACCACCAGGATTACGCGCTGCACAATCCGGACAATCCTTACATCCTGGTCTGCGACCGGCCGAAGATTGCGGCGTTGAAGGAGCAGTTTCCGGATTTGTTTGTCGATTACAAGGGCAGCAAGGAATAGGCGACGCGCGATTCAGGGCTGCGCGTAGTATCCCGTGTTGGTGCGGGCTGTCAGTCCGGGCTTGTCCAGGCTGACGTGCAGCGCGTGGTAGACATCTACTCTTTCGGCGGGTGCGGAGTCGAAGGAAAGCTCGTAGTAGGCATTCGCATCCGCCACAGAGCGAACGATGCTTCCATAGATGTCGCCGGTTGGACCGATGGCGCGGCCCCCGCTCTGCTCTGCCAGCACCTGCAGCGATAGATTGCCGGCGTCCGCCTGTTTGGCGGATTCCACGCCCTTCATGAAGTTCTGGTACATGAAGGCGCGGGCCTCATTTCCATTGTTCAGATCCAGCGGAATCACGCCGTAAAGAGTCATGTGCGCTTCGCGGAGGCCGGTCGAGAGATCGACGATGGAATGGAAAAAGCTGCTCTGGTTCTTCGGGTCCATGTGATATCGCGTACTGGAGAGCATCGGCCAGCCGCTGCCGATCCAGATGATCAGCTTGCGTCCCGGCCTGGCCGCCTCGTATCGCGTCATCTGTGTGAGCGCATCCACTGAGCGGCCGAAGCGCAGCATCAGGCCATCCAGCCCCTGCGCGCTGTTGATCGTATGGACGGGCGCGGGCAGCTTTTCGATATCGGCCGCGAGGGCGTTGCCGTCGTGTGTTGCCTGGTTTGCCTTGACGCCGGTATCGGTGAGGAAGATGACGGAGACAGGAAGCGCGAGATGTCCTCCGTTCTGCCGGAGGTATTTTTCGACTCCTTGACGCACTGCGGCCATCTGCTGGAACGAGGTGTTCATCGTGTCCAGGACGAGGACGACTTCCACCGGCGGCTGTGCGGTAAGTCCATCCACGGCATGGAAAGACTGGATGGGCTGCGATAGGTTGTTGTCCAGAATTGTGAAATCGGATTGCCCGAGCCCGCTGGCCGCGTGGCCGGATGCGTCTGTGACCACTACATCGAGATGAATGCGGCGGGCTGCCTTCGCAGTCTGCTTCACGACTTCCGGAGTGCGCGGGACGAGTTCCGGTGTGTGCGTGGCTGCGGATGCAGTTGCGGACGAAGGAGTGGTGGACGGAGCGGTCGATGGTGTGGCCGTCGTGGCCGGCGCTTGCGGGCCGCCTAAATTGTTCAGCGACATCTCCCGCGTACCTGCCTGGTTCATGCGCCAGTCGTAGACCCCCGTGGCCAGGGACGCCGCATCCTTCGGCACATCGATCTCCATGTGGGTCCGAAGACCTCTCTGCTGGGCAGTCGCATCGTCCGTGGGCGTCAGGTTCAACGCGCCAGCCTGCCAGTTCAGCGGCTTGCCGCCGGCATCGTAGGCAATCACCTCCACCTGCATCCGGTCTTTGCGCGTGCTGTCCGGCGATGATGCTGTTCCTCTGTGGATCACAAAGTCCGTACGATAGCGCGTCACCGGCCCCGTCACCTTTGCGTTGCCACCCACGCGCGCGGCATTCGCAGGGGGCTGCGTCACAGGCTGGACACTAACTTCATACGGCACCTGCGTCATGCTCGCCATTCCGCTGCGCATGAGCGGGGACAGTGGATCGCCAGTGACGGCCGTGGCCGCCTTCGTCGTGGTCGTCGCTAAGTTTGTTGCCGCAGGCGCGGCCGGGCTGAGCGAGGATTCGGTCGCGTAGTAGCCGCGGCGATACGCCAACTGATACTTGCCGCTGCTCAATGCCACGTCGATGCGGCGGAAGCTACCGTCGGCCTTCATGTTGGCCGGCGTGTAACTCAGCGTGTAGTACCGCGAGCCGTTGCTGATGGCGCGCGCCAGCATCCGGGTCAGATCATTGCCGGCAGGCAGCATGACGCCGCCGGTCTCGGAGGCGAGTGCGTTCATCGCAGCGAAATTCGCATCATATGCGCTGTTCTCATGCCGCATCTCATTCGAGAGCGCGCCGTATTGATAGTTATCGCCGCCGGTGCTTTGCATGCTGGTACCGGCGGCCGGTGCAGCGCCGGGCAGGGGTGCGGGCATCGCGTTCTGCGCAGTTCCGTAGTGATCGGTGGCGTCGCCGGTGGTCTGGATTGCTACGCCCTGCGCGCTTACCGGATAGATCGCGACACGGGCGACGGCCAGCAGATCTGTCGTGTCCCTGATCTGCTGGTTTTGCTGGGTGACCGTGAGGGATCCGCGCACGCCGGGCTCCGGGAACAATGCGATGGGAAAGGAACTCGAGAACCAGATCAAGTTCTTCCGTCCCGGAGTTTTTGCCAGATAGCGCGCCAGGCGTTGCAAATCGGCCGTGGTCATCGCGGTACGCTGGTCTGCCTGGTAGGTTTTGTGCATCGCCTGCGCATTCGTGACCATATCGATGCTGGCGGCGGGAGCGCCGGCGGCATTGAGCATCTCGGTCCGTGTTCGACTATCCGCATCGTCCTGCGGCATGTTGGAGGCGACGCTGGTTTCGGACCACGCGCCTGTCTTCTTGTCATTGACGGCGGCCAGCAGCATTGTGCGGTCGCTGGTAAATCCCTGCACCATGCGGAGCGTCTGCCCAAGCGCGAAGACCGCGAGCTGAGGGCCGGGCGGCAGGTTCTTTAGATAGTCCGCAACGTGCTTGCGGGCGAAGGCGAGATCTTCCCGGGATGTATTCAGGGTATCGATCAGCAGCACATTGGCTGCGAGATTGGGCTGGCTGGCGCCGGTGCGGTGTTCTTCGAAGAACTGGATTGTCTGCGGGGTTCCATCCTCAGTTATGAGGAAGTCCTCTTTGCGAAGTCCCTTCACCGGATCGCCATGATTATCGAGCACTACGACATCGAGCTCGACGGCGCGCGTCTCCGCCTTGAAGGTGGCGGCCGGCGCCTGGCCCTGGCCGGAAACACTCTGAGCATGAAATGGAATCGCGCAGCCAAGAAGGGCGATTTGAACCAGGGCCGCGCGCAAGTGCACCGAACTCACCTCAACCTAAGAGAGACTATGCCCGGGCCGCGAAAGTCTCAGTTTTCTTCTGCGTATCTCAGTTACAAATCACCTCAGTAGATGTGGAAGTTGACCTCCACGGTGATCTCTACGGGGACGGGTTTTCCCTGGTATGTGGAGGGCTTGAACTTGTACTGGCGCACGGCTTCGATCGCCTTTTCGTCCAGCCCCATGCCCAGCTTGCGGACCACGCGGATGCGCTGCGGCAGGCCGTGCGCGTCCACGATGAGCGAGACCACCGACACGCCCTGATACTTGGCGCGCCGCGCTTCATCGGAGAACTCGGCATCGACGGAGTAGATCAGCACCGGCGGCGAGACTCCGCCACCCACGTGATAGAGGCCGCCGCCGTAGCCGCCGCCTTCGCCCGGGCCATAGCCGGCGCCGGAGCCGGAACCGATGCCTCCACCGTCACCCGAGCCCAGACCTGCGCCCGAGCCGGTGCCGTTCGCCGCCGGGCCTACGATGTTGGTCCGCGGATCGCCCAGGTTGGGCAGGTTGTTGTTGGGCAGCGCGATGTTGGGCGGCATCTTGATGGTCGGTTCGACCGCCAGCTTGGGATGCGGGTTCACGGCCAGCATGGGTGGCGTGATCGGGGTCTCAGAAAACTTGGGTAGACGGCCCTTGGGCGCCTGCACCAGCTCGTGCGCGCCGCCACCGCCGCCACCGCCCATGGCCGGGCCCTTGGGCGCGATGGGACGGAAGGGTGAGATATCGATATTGGCCACCTGCGGCTTGGGCGGCACCGGCTTGGGATGCATCCGCGCTTCGATGATGAGAAAAATGATCAGCCCGATGATGGCCACGTGCGCCCCGACCGACAGCGAGGTCGACAATGGGCTGCGCTTGACGCGGAAGGGATCCGCCACCGCTACCGCATGCGAGGTCAGCACCAGCGGCGGCAGCTTCTCCCGCTGGAACAAGCCGCGCATATTGCCCAGCATCGTCCGCCATGCCGGCTCGTCCACCACCGGATTGAACAATAATGGCTCCGGCGCAGCTGTGCGGACAGGCGCACCGGCGCCATTCATGCCTGTGCCGTTCATGCGCGCCTCTAGTCCAGACGCCAGCGAGGCCGGCGCGGCTTCGCGCCTGAGCGCGTGACGCAGCTGATCTTCCAACTCCACTTCATTCGGATTGTCCGTGGTTCGCGACATAGCGATAGATCAACCTCTCAATTGGCTGGCCGCTGCGCCCCTCCGCGTATTGGCCGCTGTTGCATCCTGGCCCGTAACACCTTCAAAGCCCGCTGCAGATGGCTTTTCACCGTGGCTACCGGCATGCCCAGCAGCTCCGCAATCTCCTCCGGCCCCAGCTCTTCCTGGTAGCGCAACACGATCACGGTTCGCGGCACGATCGGCAACGCCGCAATTCTTTGCCGCAATCGTTCCGCCATCCATGGATCGCTTTGCTGCGCTGCTGCTGCGGGCTCGGGCACGCCAGGTTCCGCGAAGCTGATCGCGGCGTGATCCTGTGGCCGCCTGAGCCGGCGGCGGGCTTCGTCGATGGCGCGATGCACGGTGACCCGGCGCAGCCAATGGACCACATGTTCCTCAGATACAAGCGAGGGCAGCTCGTCGTACAACTGGAAGAAGACATCCTGCGCCACCTCCTCGGCCAGCGACGGGTCGCGAACGATGCGGCGGGCAATGCTAAACACCATCGACTGGTGCTGACGCAGGAGCAGGCGAAAGCTTTCATGCGATCGTTGCAGGTGGCCACCCGTGGCCCGGCGACCGTGCCGGAGTTTGATTGCGACCTTCACTCTGTATTACGCATGGGCGAGAAAAGAGTATGCAGGTTTTTCGGCATGACTCGGAATATTACCTGAGATGCCCCGCCAGGAACTTCGCCATGGCGTGGTTTGCCTCCATGGACTCCGGCAGCTCCGGGTTGTACCAGAAGGCGTGCGGGAGGCCGTCGAAGACCATCAGACGCGCGTCAACGCCGGCGCGCAGGAAGGCGCGATGGAGGTCCGTGGTGCCGCTGAGCAGCAGGTCGCGCCCGCTGGTGACAAACAGCGTCGGCGGCATACCCTTCAGGTCCGCATAGATCGGCGAAAGCACCGGGTCTTTGGGATCGGTGCTGCCCACGTACGGCGAGAGCGGCTTCTCGTCGCTGGGTGCTGCCAGATAACCGCTGAATCCGCCCAGGGCATAGAGATGAATCGAGTCGCCCGGCCGCGCAAAGTCTCCAAAGCCGCTGAAGATGCCGAGGGCTGCCGGTTCGGGCAGCGACAACTGCTTGAGTTTGACGGCGACTTCGCCGGTGAGAATGGCGCCTGCCGAGGTGCCGTAGATTGCGATCTGCTCCGGCTTGTGGGTCTTGAGCAGCTCGCGATAGACGGCCACTGCATCGTCCACTGCTGCCGGGAAGGGATGCTCTGGCGCCAGGCGATAGAGCGCGGCGACCACGGGAACGCGCGCGTAGTAGGCGATGGGAATCGATTCCGTGTAGCTGCCGGAGTCGGAATCGAAGCCGCCGCCGTGCAGGTCCAGCAGCACCTTATCCGCATTTGCTTTGGGCACGTGCAGGGGCGTGACGCGCCGTACCGGAACGCCGGCGAGTGTGTCGCTGGCCACGGTCACCGGACAGATTTTGCGCCACTGTTTTTCCGCGCGCGCCGTGTAGGCATCAGTACCTGCGCGCCGCTGCGCCAGTGGGATATCGGCCTTCGCATCCGTCGCGGGATGACGCAGCGTTGCCTGCGCCTGCGGGCTGAGCGACTGCGGCACGGGCACGATGCGGCCCACGTGCGCCGTGCCGTTGGGCTCGATGTAGCTGGAATTATGCGAGACGGCGGTCTGTGCTGTTGTTGGCGCAGTATTGGCTGAGCTGACAGCCGTTTTCGCCTGGCCCCATACCATCGCAGTGCCGAGCAGGTACATCGCACACGCAAGACAAATCCGGCCCCAAACCAGCTTCATCCGTAGTTCCTCCGCGCTCGTTCGTCTCGGCCACTGTAGCGCATCCCGCAACCAGCGCGGCGACATTCCGTAACCCATCACAGCGTATTTTGCATTCGCGCAATGCAGCAAGGTATGTTCGCTGCCATGCAACGTCGCGAACTCCTGCGCTCTATCACTGGTCTCGCTGCCTCAAGCCTTGTGCCCGCGGCCGGGCGGGCGCTCGATTTGCAGCCAGGCCATACGAAGCAACAAGCGCAGCATCCCCGGCGGCACCCCGTTCCACCCGGCGAGCCACCCGAGACAGGCACGGCCGAAATCGCTCTTCTCGATGAGATCGAAGCGCGCGGCACGCGCTACTTCTATGAGCGCGCCGACCGCGAGACCGGCCTTGTCTACGACCGTTCTGCCGCCTCCGGCGTCGGTCCGGCGTCCTATGGCATCGGCCACAAATACCCTACTGCCGCCAGCATCGCCGCCAGCGGGTTCGGCATCAGCGCCTTATGTGTCGCTGCCGATCGTGGCTATCTTCCCCAGACCGACTGTGAAGCGCGCATCCTCACGATTCTCGAATTCTTCGCGCACACTTGCGAGCAGAACCATGGCTTCTTCTACCACTACATCGACGTTCACACTGGCGCACGCATCGGCAAATACGAGCTCTCGCCCATCGACACCGCATTGCTGCTCTGCGGCATCCTCCACGCGCGCGTATTTCTCAACTCGCGTAAGGTTCACACGCTGGCCACGCTCATTTACGAGCGCGTCGACTGGCAATGGATGATGAATGGCGGCCCTGGCATCTGCTACAACTGGACCCCCGAGGAGGGCTTCAGCAGAGACCAGTGGCTCGGCTTTGACGAGTCCCTACTCATGTACCTGATGGCGATCGGCTCCCCGACGCATCCCGTGCCGCCATCCTGTTGGGAAGCGATCACGCGCAACGAGTATGACTACGGCGGCATCCATTACATCTCGAGCCCGGGCTCGCTCTTCATCTATCAATACCCGCACATATGGTACGACCTGCGCGGCGTGCACGACCGCCACGCCAACTACTGGCAGAACAGCGTCTCCGCTATGCGCGCGCATAAGCAATGGTGCCTCATGCGTCACGGCGAATTCGAGTGGATCAATCAAAGCACCTGGGGTTGCTCGGCCGGCGACAATATCGCCGGCGGCTACAGTGCCTGGGGCGGCCCGCCTGCGCTCGGCAAATGGGACGGCACCATTCACCCGCATGCCGCGGGCGGCGCACTGCCTTTGCTGCCAGGTGAATGCGTCAATGCCCTCCAGACCATCCGCCAGCGGTATCCAAAATCATGGACGCGCTACGGCTTCGTGGAGGCCCTCCGTCCGGACAAAGACTGGTACGATCCCGACGTGATCGCCAACGATCTCGGCATGATCACCCTGATGGCCGAGAACCTCCGCGCCGGCAGCATCTGGAAGTTCTTCATGAAAAATGACAACCTGCGCGATGCCATGCGCGCCGTAGGCTTTGAGCCGGACATGCCACACGCACGCGTACATGTCTAGCCTGTCAGCTTCAGGGCAAGGAAGGCGACAGGTCCACTCTCCGCAGCCGCACCGCGAAGCGCTTGCGCAACTCCAGGCGGGCACGATGCCGGCGGGATTTTACCGTCGCTACCGGACGCTCCATCTGCGCGGCGATCTCTTCGAGCGAGCGCTCGTCGAAGAACTGCATCCGAAGCACGGAGCGCAGTGACTCCGGCAGCGAGCGGAGCGCGGCATGCACCAGCCGGTTCCGCTCCATCAGCAACAGCCGCTGTTCCTGCGAGATCGGGCGGCGCGACCTCGTGCTGCCCGCCTCCAGCACCGCAGTCAGCGTGCTTGCGTCTGCCATCTCTTCGAGGCGCATCCGCGTTCGCTTGCGCCGCGACTGGAAGACCTCGTTCATCAGCACGCGCGTGATCCAGGTGGCAAAGCGCGACTCCCCGCGGAAACCGGCGAGCCCCTGCCATGCCTTCAGCATCGTCTGCTGCACCGCATCTTCGGCGTCCTGCGCGGTCAGCCGGTGGTGCAATGCCAGCTTCAGCAGGCGTCCATGGTGCCGTGTGAACAATTCGGAGAACGCGCCCTGCTCGCCGGCGCGCGCCGCATCTACCAGCTGTTCGTCAGTCAAATGCATAGGGTCCTCTAGTGCATTGCTGCGCCGCCGCTCGACTTCCGCATGATGAACGGCAGCGGAATCATGAAAAGCGCGGCGATGGCGAAGAAGCGAATGATGTCGATGTAGGAGAGCATTGCAGCCTGCCGCTGCAATTGCTCATACAGCCGGAACATGGCTGCCGATTGCGCGCCGGGGATGGAGAACCCGCCGGTCACAAGCTGGCTGCCCATCTGCGTCGTTGCCCGCAGATAGGGGGCGGCACCGCTGGTGATATGCGCGCCCAGATAGGACTGGTGGCGCTGCGCCTGCCGGGCCAACATGGTCGACACAATGGCGGTGCCCACCGATCCGCCCATGTTGCGCGCGAGGTTGGTCAGGCCGGAGACGTCGTTGTTGTTCTCCATCGGGACACCCACGTAGGAGAGCGTCTGGATGGGAATGAAGAGGAAGCCCAGCCCGCAGGCCTGGAAGAAGCGCAGCCACGCGGTGTAGCCGAGACTCATGGAGAGGTGAATCGTCGTCATGTGGAACAGTGCGAGTGACGTAATGGTGAAGCCAAAGGCCAGCAGGTAGCGTGCGTCCACACGGGCGATCAGAATGCCGACGATGGGCATGCAGATCAGGGTTGCGATGCCGCCGAGCGAGAGCGTTTTGCCGGCGTTGAGCGCGGTGTAGCCCATGATGGTCTGCAGCATCTGCGGAATCAGGATGGTGGTGCCGTAGAGCGCGATGCCGAGGATGAACATCATGAGGAAGGAGAGCGCGAAGGTGCGGCTGCGGAAGAGCCGCAGCTCGATCACCGGCTTGCGACCCTGCCGGATCTGCCACATCTCCCACACGATGAGCGCTGCGATGCTGGCGATGCAGATGATGGTGAAGGTGGTGATGAAGTGGGAGCCGAACCAGTCATCTTCCTGGCCCTTATCGAGCACTACCTCCAGGCAGCCGAAGCCGAGCGCGGTAAAGAGGAAGCCGGTGTAGTCGATTTTGACGAGGCCCGCGCGCGCCCTTTTCACCGCTTCGATCAGGTGGGGCGGGTCCTCCACCACGCGATTGGTCAGGTACATGGAGATGAGCGCCACCGGCACGTTGATGAAAAAGATCCAGCGCCACTGATAGTTGTCCGTGATCCATCCGCCGACCAGCGGGCCGATGGCGGGCGCGGTGACAACGGCGAGACCATAGAGCGCGAAGGCCTGGCCGCGCTTTTTCGGCTCGAATGTATCGGCCAGGATTGCCTGTTCGGAGGTCGCGAGGCCGCCGCCGCCGAGGCCCTGCAGCACGCGGAAGAAGAGGAGCATTCCCAGCGAGGGGGCGAGACCACACAGGAGCGAGCTGGCGCCGAACATCGCGACGCAGGTCATGTAAAAGCGCTTGCGCCCGATGAGCGTCGCGAGGTAGCCGCTGATGGGCAGGATGACGGCGTTCGCCACCAGGTAGCAACTGATGACCCAGGTGGCCTCGTCCTGGCTTGCGGCGAGCGATCCGGCGATGTGCGGCAGGGAGACGTTGGCGATAGAGGTGTCCAGCACTTCCATGAAGGTCGCGAGCGTGACCGTGAGGGCAATGGCCCATGGATTGTGGTGCGGCTTCCATACTGCTTGTTTGCTCGGCTGCTGGACCGTGGTCGCCATATCGACAAAATAGTACCATGCGGTACATTAATGCAAGGCCCGGGAGTCAGCAGCTCGTCACATTCGCTATGCTGGATTTCATGAAAGGCAAGAGGACGCGCCGGGCAACCCGTAAAGCGGTGCCACGAAAGCGGAGTTCCGCGCGTGGCCGGCCGCCGGCGGGCGAGGCCGCCAGCCGTGCGGAGACGCTGCTCGACGTGGCGACGGAAGTCTTTGTCGACAAAGGATTCAAGGGCGCCAGCATGATCGAGATCGCCCGCCGCGCCGGCGCATCCAAGCAGACTCTCTACGCGCGTTATCCGAGCAAGGCGGCGCTTTTCGCGGCGCTGGTGGAGCGGAAGGCCTCGGGCCTGTTCGACGCGATCGGTCCGCTTGGCGAGGGCCGATCGCTGCGGGAAACGCTGGTCCACTGTGGCCTGGAGCTGTTGGAGCTGATCGTCTCGGATGAAGCGCGCGGGGTGCATCGCGTGGTCATCGCGGAGTGCATGGAGTTCCCCGAGCTGGGCGAGATCTTCTGGGAGCGCGGCCCCGGCCGCGTGCGCGCGATGCTTGCCGAGCATCTGCGCGCGCAGCAGAAATCAGGAGACATCCGCTGCGACGATCCTGAACAGGCGGTCGAAATCCTGCTTGGCCTGGTGGTCAGCGGAGCCAGCCTGCGCGCGTGGCTCGGCATTCAGCCGACATTTGTCAGCACGCCGGCGCATCGAAAAGCCTGGGTCAACCACGCGGTCGATATTTTTCTCTTGTCGATGCAGACGCGTTCCTGATCCGCCGTTCCCGCGATAACCCGGCTAACCCCACAAGCGCGCGGCCCATGCAGCGAAGGTGTGCCAGGCGGCGGTTGTTGCCAGCGGCATCCGCGTCTCCTCCACCAGGATCAGGAAGAGGCTCGACCATAACGTTGCCTTGTTCACGCGGCGGGTGGACCAGTAGTCATACGCCATCAGGATGGCGAGGAAGACATACATCATCAGGCAAACGACATGCAGCCGGGCATGCACCCAGTGCATGGGGAGGCGAAAGATAGCGGCTCCCATCAGGGTGGTGGTCGCTACATAGATGAGCCGCTTGTGCTCGGCGGGGCGACGGCGCGTGCGGTAGGCGAAGACGAGGAGTACGGCGAAGACCATCATCTCTGAGAGCGAGACGATGTAGAACTCCTCGTTGGCGATGCGGCCTTCAGCCATGTGGCGGACCATCGAATCCGTGGCGGCGAGCACGCCCAGCACCACCATGAAGGCGCCCAGCGCGAACACGCCGAAGCCGAGCCATTGGTGGATTTTGATCCGGTGCGACGCCACGAGGACGGATTGCACGATGAGCAGCACCACCCACGCCGTGAATGCCGCGCCGTGGACGTGAAGGATGGGGCTGGCGAGATGCGCCCGGGTCAAGCCGGCAAGAAAATAGGTGGGCGCAAACCCGGCAAAGACAGTGGCGAGCATGACGACCGACATGGTGGTGAAAAACAGGTGATCGTAACGTCGGCCAGGCAGGCGGGAGACTGGGCTCCGGGGCCCGGCGGGTGCGGTAACCATGATCGCTCCAGGTGGCCCGAATCGACTGTGCTGAGGGGATGCTGCATCGTAGGAGGATTCTGAGGGGGCGGCAAGCACAAACTGGCTATGCGCCTCTCTTGTGCAAGGCAAATCCGGCCTGTTGTGTCGCACCTGAAAGCGACGCGGGGCAGTTGAGGCGTAGAGTGGTTGCATGATCCCGGAGTGCACTTTGCCGGGCCGGCCTTGAGCAAAATCGCCCAGAATACGTTGTCCTTCTACCTGCTGCGAAGATTTCGCCGGGCGTGCCTCCGAAACATCCTGTCCGCATGGCTGCTGGTGCTGGGGCTTTGCTCCGTCGCGAACGCGAGAACGATGCTGCCCGCATGCCCCCTGCCGAAGTCCGCGATTGGCTCAGAAATCATTGCGCATTCGGGCGTGCCGAACATGGATGCGGTCGCCGCTCGCGCTTCGCGGAAGCTGATTGTCATCGGCTTCATGGGCGGGAATGTGCGGGCGAACAATCTGGTTCACCGGGAAGCGCAGATGGCGAAAGATCTGCAGCAGCACAATCCGCTTACGCTGCATGCAGCGATGTTTGCGAATCGCGACGGTCACGCCGCGCTGGAAACCGTGCTTCGTCTTCTGGATAAAAACAAAGACGGCTGCCTGAGCACCGCGGAAAAGAGCGCTGCCCGCATCGTCATCTACGGTCATAGCTGGGGAGCGTCGGAGGCCGTCACGCTCGCTCGCCGGCTGAATGCACTGCACATCCCCGTGTTGCTGACCATTCAGGTGGACAGTGTCGAAAAGCTGGCTGAGCAAGACGGACGGATCCCGCCCAATGTCCGGCAGGCAATCAACTTTTATCAGACCGATGGCCTGCTGCATGGGCGAAGCCACATCGAAGCAGTGGACCCCAGGCAGACGACGATCCTGGGAAATTTCGAGTCAGCCTATAAAGAAAATCCAGTCTCATGCGCCGGCTACCCGTGGTTCGCGCGAACCTTCATGAAGCCGCATATTGAGATCGAGAACGATCCACGTGTCTGGGACAGAATTGAGAGCCTGATTCAGAGCGAGCTTCTCTAAAGCACGCGAGCGGCGCCGGGGCCTCAGCACACTTCGCAAGCGGCTATCTCGACCGGGCTGGGCAGCGGCGCGCCTTCCAATGCGGCGAACTTTGCCGGGCTGCAACACGCTTTCGCGAGCAATGCGCGGTCCTTCTGCATTGCTTTGTCGGCCTTCAGCGATGCGAGCGTCTGGTGGAGGATTTGCGCGGCCCCGGCGTTGGGCGGGGTCACGATGCGGTAGTGCATCCACTTGCCTTCACGCCGCGCGGCAACCAGGCCGGCACGGCGCAGATACGCGAGGTGCCGCGAGATCTTTGGCTGCGGCTGTTCGAGCACCTGGACGAAATAACAGACGCAGAGCTCCTGACCGCCCATCAGGTTCAGCAGGCGGAGCCGGGTGCGGTCGCCGAGCGCTTGGAAGAAGCGCTCCATAGTGAAGGAAGATTTCGTTGACATCACAGGCTATTATATGCGTCTTGACAGATGTGTGTGTATAAGAATACATTCTGCATAACGTATATGTTAGGAGAAACCATCATGGCTGAACCACTGCTCGATTCCGTGAAGGCAAAATACGGCGCTGTTGCCGAAAGCACGCTCTCCAGTGATCACGAGGGCGTCCGGGCTGTGGCCGAGGCGTTCGGCTACTCGGCGGACGAACTTACCTCGATTCCCGCGGCGGCCAACATGGGGCTTTCCTGCGGCAATCCCACTGCCACTGCGCACCTCAGGCCGGGCGAGGTGGTCGTCGATCTGGGATCGGGCGGAGGCCTCGACGTATTTCTCTCTGCGCAGCAGGTCGGACCGACGGGGCGCGCTATCGGCATCGACATGACGCCGGAGATGATTGAACGTGCCCGCGCGAATGCTGCTGCCGGCGGGTACACGAATGTTGAGTTTCATCTGGCGACTATCGACCGCCTGCCGCTTGCGGATGCTTCGGCCGACTGCGTGATCAGCAACTGCGTCCTGAACCTGGCGCCGGACAAGCCTGCTGTGTTCCGCGAGATATTTCGTGTGCTCAAGCCGGGTGGGCGGCTTGCTGTCAGCGACATTGCGCTGAAGGGCGACCTGCCCGAGGCGGTCGCGAAGAGCATGGCCGCTTATGTTGGCTGCATTGCGGGCGCCATCCGCATTGAGGATTACCGCACGGGGCTGCTCGATGCCGGCTTTGAGTTTGTCGAGATGGTGGACAGCGGCTCTGATCTCAACGCCTATGCGAAGGTGGAGGGCCAGTCGGGATGCTGCTCGCCGGGAATGGCAAGCGGCAGCTATTCGTGCTGCTCGCCGGACGCTTCGAAAACTTTGCATCAGGATTTGACTGCGCTGCTCTCCACGTATGACGTGAACGCTGCCGCGGCGAGCGTGAAGGTCTATGCGGTGAAGCCGCAAGCGAAGGCGTGCTGCGGACCGGAGTGCTGCGCCTGAGAGCAGAAATATGACCCTAAGCCGTTACAACATCCTGTTCCTGTGCACGGGCAATTCGGCACGGTCCATTTTGGCGGAGGCGATCCTCAACCATAAAGGAAGAGGGGAGTTTCGCGCATACAGTGCCGGTAGTCACCCGACGGGCAAAGTGCGGCCGGAAGCCCTGAAGCAACTTGAGTCTGCTGGGATTTCAACGGAAGGATTGCGCAGCAAGTCGTGGGACGAGTTCTCTGGGCACGATGCGCCCGAGCTGCACTTCGTTTTCACTGTTTGTGACAACGCCGCCAACGAAGTCTGCCCGTACTGGCCGGGACAGCCGATGACGGCGCATTGGGGCATTCCTGACCCGGCAGCGGTTCTGGGTTCGCCGGAGGAGATTGAGCGAGCCTTCCACGGCGCTTTTCTCACACTTGAACGCAGAATCTCTTTGTTCCTGTCTCTGCCGTTCGCCACGCTCGAAAAGATGAGCATTCAGGAAGAGATCCGGCGGATCGGTAAACAATAATGCCGCTGGCGCGCCGCATCACGGCGGAGTTCCTGGGAACCCTGTTTCTGTTGGCCGCCGTTGTCGGATCCGGCATTATGGGGACCGGCTGTCTCCTGGCAATATTGCCATCGCTCTCCTGGCGAACTCTATTGCCACGGGCGCTGCGCTGATGGCGTTGATTCTGGCGTTCGGCCCAATTTCGGGCGCCCACTTCAATCCCGTGGTAACGCTTGCCGATGCCTGGCAAGGTGAGACTGTGTGGCGAGATGTTCCGCTCTACATTGCTGCACAGATTGGAGGGGCGATTGCCGGAGTCGGTGTGGCTCACCTGATGTTTGGTGAGACGCTGTTCCTGGCTTCAACCCACGCGCGCAGCGGCCCCGCGCAACTCCTGAGTGAGTTCGTCGCTACTTTTGGTCTGTTGGCGGTCATCTGGGGATGCGGCAGACCGCGCCCGGCTGCCGTCCCGTATGCGGTGGGTGCTTATATCGCCGCTGCCTATTGGTTCACTTCATCCACTTCCTTTGCGAACCCTGCGGTGACGTTGGCCCGGGCAATGACGAACACCTTTGCAGGCATCCGCCCGCTGGATGTTCCGGGCTTCATCCTCTTCCAGATTGCCGGTGCATTCGCGGCGTCACTCGTCTTTCGCTGGTTACGGTGATCCTGCGAGATCAGGTTTGTTTCGCGCGACTCGGGATGAGATTGCGGAACGGGTGCGGGAATGGATTCGCACAAATTGAGTGATACGGCGCCGGAGGTGCGACGGATGGTATGGGCCGCGGGTGTCTATCGATCGCGGCGCCAGGGTGTCACGAGTTGTCGTCAAGTCCTAGCACCCTAGTGTTGGCCCGCACAGCCGGTGGGTAGAGTTGGCTCATCGCATAGAGATAGACAAAGCCTGCGACTGCTCCTCCCAATGCAAAGAGCAAGAAGAAACAAAACATAAGCCAGTCAAGCTGCGATGCTGCGGTGCTGCGTCCGTAAATGAGCCAATAAGATATGCAGACGACCAAGAACGCGTGTAGTCCGCTCAGGGCTGTAGTGAGTCGCCAATCACGTAATTGGATTCGCACTGGAATTGCGGCACACAAAATCCAGACGCCGGAGAGCCAAAGTACAAACGTGTAGGTCTCTACATACAGAATCATCGGCACGGCACTGCTAAAAGGGGTCCATGAAAAACACAGCAACAATAGCGCAAACAGGAGCGCAGTCGTGAGATAGCTGGCCAAGCTTATGCCGATGCGAATGACGGCCGATGCGAGACTCGCAGTTTGCAATTGCTGCCTGACTTTCTACCTCACCTATCGGGAGGCGAATGTAGACAGCAGGATAGGCGCTCTGTCTTGATTAGGCGCGGGGGGCGTTTGGGGCGGGAACGAAATCGGGGTCGGATGCGCTGACGGAGGCGGTGCCGGAGACTGGGCCTGGCCCTGAGGCTGGCCGGATGGGCACGGGGTTGGGGGCCGAGTTTGGATCAAGGCTGGCGCGTGTGGCGGTGCCGCGAGCGTCGAGCGCCAGGCCCTTTGCCATGGTGTAGGTGTAGGAGATGCGGTGGATGACGGTGATGGTAGAGAGCACGGCGAGCACCCAGAGGACGGGCGCCATAACGCCCCAGCGCTCGAAGAGCGCGCCGAGGATGATGAGCACGACTCGCTCCGGCCGCTCCATGAAGCCGACCTTGCAGGAGCCGATGAGGGCTTCCGACCGGGCGCGGGTGTAGCTGACCATCAGCGACGTGATCATGACGAAGGCGGTGAGCACGACGTAGAAGAAGCGGTTGCCGCGGGCGTAGAAGACGAGCAGGCCGAAGAAGAGGACGACGTCGGAGTAGCGATCGATGACCGAGTCGAAGAAAGCGCCGAAGACGGTGACCTGATCGGTCTGGCGGGCGACGCGGCCGTCCACCATGTCGAAGATGCCGGCGCCGATGATGACCAGACCGGCGTAGAGGAAGAAGCGGATGTAGTTGTGGCTGTTGGCGAAGCCGAAGAAGATGGCTGCGGCGGTATTGATGACCAGCCCGATGAAGGTGAGGACGTTGGGCGAGATACGGGTGAGGGCGAGGCCATTGACGATGGCCTGGAGGATGACGCCGCAGCCACGGCCGAAGGCACTAGTCCACGTCATAGGCTCCGCCTTCCTGGGTCATCGGCTCCGCCTCTTTGGGGTCACCGCCTCCGTGGATCATGCGGGTCGCCTGCCGAGCACGGGCACCGTTCTTGCCTTCTGCCCGATCGTTCGATGCGCCTCCAGCGGTCATCGAGGAATGGTCCTCCACAGCTACTTCGGTTCGCCCTGTGCGGCTTCGTCGTGGATGGTGGTGAGTTTCAGCACTTCCAGCTCGCGGTTTCCGTTGGGCGTGACCACGGTGACCGTGTCGCCCACCTGCTTGCCGATGAGCGAGCGTCCGATGGGCGAGGTGGTAGAGATGAATCCTTTGTTCACGTCGGATTCTTCAGAGGTGACGAGCTTGTATTCCAGCTCCTCGTCCTTGGTGGTGTCGAAGACGCGCACGGTGGAGCCGAAGGCGATCCGGTCGTGAGGGATGTTGGAGAGATTGACCAGGGAAAGCTCCGCCATGCGCTTTTTGAGCTGACCGAGGCGCGCGTTGACGAACTCCTGGCGCTGCTTGGCCATGTGGTACTCGGCGTTCTCGCTGAGGTCGCCGAGCGCAGCGGCCTTCTTGATCTCCTGCGGCAGCTCATGCTGGAGCTCGTGCTCCATCTGCCGAATTTCCTCTTCCAGTTTTTTCTTGATGTGTTCAGGCATGGAAATATCCGTGACGGCCTGGGAAAAACACAAGCCGCAAGGAACGGCAGGGATCCTGTATCCGCCAAAAGCCAATTATACAAGCCGGCCACGGACCTAGGCATCCGGCGGCAAGAGGGTTATGACGCCGTTTTGTGCGTCCAGCCAGCCCTGCAGGATGATGGCGGCGGCTGTCTGGTCGATCTTGTGGCGGCGGGTATCGCGGTCTGCCGGGTCGTGGCCGGCGGCCTGGAGGGCGGCATGGGCCTCAGCAGTGGAGAGGCGCTCGTCCCAGAGATGGACGGGGAGGACCGGATGGCCGGCGGATTCACCATCGTGCCCTTCCAGAATGAGGGCCTTCAGCTCATCGACGAAACGGTGGACGCGCTCGGTTTGGGGGCTGACGTTTCCTGAGAGGTGGAGCGGGTTGCCGACGACGATGCCGGCGCAGCTATGGCGGCGTGCGAGGCGGAGGATGGAGCGCTGGTCGCGGCGGGGCTGGGTGCGTTCGATGGTGAGCAGAGGCTGCGCGATGCCCAGGGTGTTGGAAAGCGCGACGCCGATGCGGCGGGTGCCGACGTCGAGGCCAAGCCAGGGCTGGGAGCGGTCGAGGCGAGTCTGAAACTGACCGGAAAGTGGCACGTCCGACACGCTTTGATGATAGCGAGGAGCGGTCGTGGCGAAGACTAAAATGAAAGGTAATGCTCGATTGACCCGCGAGGGATCTGACTTTTGCGTCGCTTTCTGCTGCTCCTCTTGCTGCTGCTGGTGCTGGGCGCCGGCGCGTGGTTTCTCTTCGCGCCCGCCGGGCCGCATTTGGAGACCTTTGTCGAGATTGCGCCGGGTACTTCGTCGAAGGAGATGGGGAGGCTGCTCGAAGAGCGCGGGATCATTCGCAGCCGGTATGCCTTTGATGTGGCGCGGATGCTGAAGCATGGCACGCTGAAGGCGGGCGAGTATCGCTTTGATCATCCAGCGAGCGTGTTTGTTGTCTACGACCGACTGCGGCGCGGTGATGTCTACTACCGCGTGGTGACGGTGCCGGAGGGTTACAACCTCTTTGATATCGCGAACGTGGTGGAAGCGGCGCAACTGGCCACGCGGGATGATTTTCTGATCGCCGCGCACAAAGACACCAGTTTGGTCCATGATCTCGATCCGGCGGCGACGAGCCTGGAGGGTTATCTCTATCCGGACACGTATCGCTTCCAGCGCAGCGACACGCCGATGACTATGCTGCATGCGATGGTGAAGCGCTTCCGGCAGGAAGCGGCGCAGATTGGACTGACGGGGGACGTGCACCGGACGGTGACACTGGCGTCGCTGGTGGAGAAGGAGACGCCGGTGGCGAGCGACAGGCCGCTGGTGGCGAGCGTGATGGAGAACCGTCTGCGCGACAATATGCCACTGATGACCGATCCGACGGTGATTTATGCGGCGATGCTGGAAAACCGGTATCGCGGAACGATCTATCAATCCGATCTGCAGCGCGATTCGGCTTACAACACCTATCGTCACGCGGGGCTGCCGCCGGGGCCGATCTGCAGCCCAGGCGCGGCGTCGCTGAAGGCGGCCTTACATCCTGCCGCAACGGAGTATCTCTATTTCGTTGCCGATCCTGCGGCGAGCGGGCATTCCCGCTTTGCGAAGACGCTCGAAGAGCACCAGCGCAATGTTGCGGCATATCGCCAGGCACAGCGCGCGGGCGGGGCGACCCCCTAGGCCAGCTATACTTAAGGTTTGCTGGCCTGATCGGAGCATTTCTCCCGAACCGGTGACGCGGTGAGATATGCCTGACGTGGCCTTTCCTGAATGAAAGGTCACAAGAACCTTCGTTCAGAGCCCGATCCCAGCAGGAGAACTGCTCTAGACCCGTGATGCAAAGACGATGGTGGAGTGTCGGATTACTGGCAGTGTTGCCGTGTCTCAGCGGCTGCCTCTGGCACACCCATAAAGTGGAGAAAACCACGCTCGCGGGTCCTCCGATGGATGCGAGTGTCGCACAACTCGTTAATGGCGTGAATGACCGCTATGACGCGATCACGAGCCTGACGGCGACGGTGGACTTCCAGGCGACGACAGGCGGAGCACGGCAGGGGAAGCAAACCGACATTACGCCATTCCACGGATACATTCTGCTGCGCAAGCCGGCGATGCTGCGGGTGCTGGCGCTGTTGCCCGTGGTGCGGACCCATGCCTTCGACCTGGCGAGCGACGGAAAGACGTTCAAGCTGGTGATTCCGCCCAAGAGCCGGGCGATTGTCGGCAGCAATACGGTCTCGAAGCCCTCTGCAAACTCGCTCGAAAATCTGCGCCCGGATATTTTCCTGGATTCGATGCTGGTCAAATCGATCACGCCGGACCGGCTGGTCTATCCGACGACCACATCCGAGACGCACAGAGAGGGCAAGAAGCTGGTGGAGACCCCGGAATACGACCTGCACATTGGCGAGGAAGATCCGCACGAAACGGATGGCCTGAAGGTGCATGTGATCAAGCCGACGCGGGTGATCCGTTTCAGCCGGTTGACGCTGCTGCCGAGCGGACAGGACATCTATGGCGAGGACGGCAGCGTGGAAACGCACGTGGAATACGGGCCATACAGGCAGTTTGGCGCGGCGCGGATGCCGAGCTCGATCGTGATCGAACGGCCGCGCGAAGCGTACCGCATTACGATCACGGTGCAGAAGGTTGTGCTCAATCAGCCACTGGGCGATGAGCAGTTTGCGCTGAAGATTCCTGCCGACTACAAAGTACAGACACTGCAATAGAGACTGCGCGTCCGGCGAATGGCGCCTGCGGCGCGTGTCGCTGGGTTCGCTTTCACGGCGTTTCTGGCAGCCTCGCTACGCGTTGGTGAGGGCTAGATGGGAGAGCGCGAAGTCGCTCGATAGTCCATAGGTCGCCGGGCAAGTCGACTTCAAGCCGTTCCATTCTTGAGCATTGGTCGAGAGAGCCCGACGCACTATTTCGCAGAGGTACTCCGGCTGAAAGGGCTTGAGTACGATACCTGCGACAGGGAGTGTTTCGAGCCACTGCTTTTTCTGAGGTGCTGTAAACAGGATGACGGGAATCCCGCGAGTCCAGGGATCGGCCTTCAACAAGTGCAGGGCGATCTCCCCGCGCATATCGGGTAGTTGCAGATCGAGCAGGATCGCTGCCGGACGATGACGCCGCGCCAGGCTCAGCCCGGCATCAGCCGAAGCGGCTTCGAGGGTTGCGCCGAATCCGCGCGTTTCGAGCCAGAGGCTGGTCACTGTCCGAATATCGGGGTTCGCGTCGATCAGGAGGATCTGTGGCTTGTTTGCGTCCTGCGGAATCCGACCCATCAAAAACTTAAGCATTTTTCATTTCCCTCTCTTACAGCGCCTCGCCGGGCGGGGGTGTGATGCAGTTCCAAGGCTGAAGTCAAGTCAGACTTTATCGGGATAATTTCCTTAGAAACAATGAAAAATGCGCTCATACGCTCTGCAGGTAATCGGGTGCTGATTTCTTTTATGGTAGCGATCGGATGGCTCGTACCACCATCGTTGTAAGCAGAGCCATTTCCGGCTTCCTCAAGAGCTACGACGACATTGGTTACAGACTCTCTTTGTCTGATTTCATCGAGCGGATCGCACGGCATCGACTTGATTCAGTATCCAGGACCGAGCAAGCGGCGGGTAATCCTGACGCAGTTTCAGATGAAGCGGTCGAGATGGGCTCGGGTGGCGTGTTCCCGGATGGCGGCGTTGATATCAAGCGCGAGTGCCAATGCGGCGCGGCCCTGCTCGCCGGTGACGGCCGGCTGGTGTCGGATGCGGACGCTTTCGAGGAAGGATTCGATTTCGAGACGCAGCGGCTCGCCGGGGGTGACAGTGGGCTTGGAGAGAGCGAGGCCGCTGAGGATGCGGGCGGGGTCTGGCGGAGCAGCATCAGATACGGCTTGTGGCTTTACGTCGATGAAGAGCAGGTCCTGGCGGGCGTAATCGATCGAGACGTATTGATGCGGCTGGAAGAAGCGCAGTTTGCGGACGCGCTCGGTGCTGACGCGGCTGGCGGTGAAGTTGGCGACACATCCGGAGGCGAACTCGACGCGGACGTTGGCGATATCGACCTTGCGCGAGAGAACGGGAAGCCCGACGGCCTGGAGCGAGTGGACGGGCGATTCGACGAGGCGAAGCACGATGTCGAGGTCGTGAATCATGAGGTCGAGGATGACGTCGACATCAAGCGAGCGCGGGGTGAAGACGCTGAGACGGTGCGCCTCAAAGAACATGGGCATGTGGATGTAGGGCGTGACGGCGAGGACTGCCGGGTTGAAGCGCTCCAAATGGCCAACCTGCAGGATGCGCTGTTGGCGCGCTGCGAGCGCGATGAGCTGCTCGGCTTCGGTGAGCGAGGCGGCGATGGGCTTTTCGATCAGCACGTCGATGCGAGCGTCGAGAAGCGCGCCGGCGATGGCGGCGTGAGCAACCGTGGGCACGCAGATGGATGCGGCGTGAAGCGCAACGTCGCCCGCCGCGCGGGCGGCGAGGCAGGCGCTCAGATCGCGGAAGATGCGGACGCCGGGGAACTTCGATTCCAGTGCGTGGGCACGCGCGGCATCGTTTTCGACGATGGCCGTGAGGCGCACCGGAGTGCCCGGTGCGGCGCTCAGTTCACGGATGACGCGGAGATGATTGCTGCCGAAGGCGCCGGCGCCGATGACGGCGAAGCCGATAGGCGCCAGATCCGAGCTCGCCACCTAAATCAGCGGCCGCTCTTGCCTTCGACGACCTGGAGGCAGCGTGTGTAGAGCTCGAGCAGGTGTGCGACCTGGTCTTCGGCCTTGGCGCCGGTTGGAGCGGTAAAGCCGGTGGAGGCCGTGGCGGGACGGGCGAAGTTGGTCGTGGTCGCGATGAATTTGAGCAGGTCGAGGGCGATGTCTTCGTTGCGGCGAGCAGCGCTGGATATGGTCCCAGGTTGTTCCATAAACGTCCTCCGAAGCCGATGCTACCAGATGCTTGCCGCATGGGCACATGCGCCTGCGGCGCGGATTGGGGGTTCGCTCCCTTTGGTCGCTCACGCCGGATGCAGCTTTCGACGCAGCGGAACAGCGGGATCTCTCCACTTCGCGGCTTCGCCGCTCCGGTCGAGTTGACGAGCGGTTGGTTCGCGCTCGCTCAAATTGTGGTCGGGATGATGAGCGGTTGCTTCGCGATAGCTCAGGTTGGGGTCGGGATGACGATGCGTTTTCGGATTCGCTACGCGTCGTTGACATGACGAAGTGTGGAAGGGCTTCGTTTCGCGCTTCGCATCGGTCGAGATCACGCGCGCAATTGAGAGGATGAGGTGCATTGCGATCAGGGAATGGGCGCGAGGATGAGGCAGACGCGGCCGGTGATTACGTCGGAGGGTGCTTCGTGGGGGCCGAGGACGAGGAGCTGTACGGGGGTCTCGAGCTCCAACGGCCGCAGGATGAGGCGGTTGTTTTCGAATTCGGCGAGGCGGAACTGGAGTGCATTGCCGACGCGCACGGCAAAGATGGATGGATGTGCCGGCTGATATCTGACCGGAGAGTTGTAGTGGCGGTCGATAACAGCGATGGTTTCGGGCGGCAGCAGCGGTTGCATGCCGGCGGCCTGCTGGCGCGTGATGCGGACGGAGACGAAGCGGACCCATCCGCGACGTGAGGTGGCGCGCCGTGTACGCATGTGCTCGAGGATGCCGAGCGGCAACTGCACGACATCGAGAATTGCAGATGGGGGCAGTACGGCATCGTGGATGGCGGCGGCGGGTGCCACAACGGGAACAGTAGTGTGCGTTGTGCTCCGGACGCCCTCACGTGGCGGGGAAGATGCGTCGCCGAGCGCGACGAGGTCGGCAATGGTGAGCATCTGCGCGGCGAGAAGGCGATCGAGCCCACTGAGACTGAGTGTCCTGCGGCGGCGCAGGAAATTGGAGATGTGCGAGGGCTGAAATCCCGTCTGACGTGCGAGGAGAGCTCCATTCACACTGCCTCGATCGATCCGCCGGAGGAGTTCCTGGCGGAGGCGCTCTTGCAGTTGGGTGAAGTTCATTGTGGAAAGTTAGCCAGCAGATAAAGATGCCATAGTGAAGGATTGTCTCAGCGAAACGTAACCGTGGACGGTTCCTGTGGTAATCGGCTTTCGGGAATGGACTGCCACGCTGCACTCTCCTAACCATGCCGGCATCGTTGACGCTGGCGATCTCTGTCTTTAGAGTCGCACTTGCTTTCACCTGCAATAGCGGTAAAGCCGCGATTGGCGAAATAGACAACTGCTGTTACCACCTTTGGGGCAGCAGGCGAGTTTGTACGAAGTCAGCGGCAATAAATTGCGACATTTCACCTGGAAGCGATCTGCGCGCACATGGGTGCCCGCGTGTTGCCCGAAACGGGACATGCGACGGGCATGCCGAAACAAAACTGCCGGACGTCCGGTGCGGACGCGAAAGAGCAGCCAACAGAAAAACGAGCCTGCCGCGACAGCTCCATTGAGAGATGGAGTGCGACGGCGAGCCTGATGCAGGCCTTGGAGAAACGATGGAGTATTTGCGCGTTCAATTGAAAGTATGTGAAGGGTGCGGAAACCTTTGGTTTCGCACACAGAATGCAGATGTTTACGGAAGCTGCTGCGCGGGAAAGCTGGCACAGCATGCGAAAGCGACCCCGGAGGAGCGGCGCGGACGGCCGCGGGGCAAGCACAGCGCGCGGGCACTACGCGGGGGCGCAGCATGAGCGCCGCCCTGGTAGTGCAGTGTGTGCAGGCAAAGAGCGCTGCTCAGCAGCAGGAGCAGGCGAAGCCGGCGGCCGCGCGAGAAACCGCTGTCGAGCTGGCCTTTTATCGCAAGTACACGGAGGGAATGCTGCGGCGGTATATGTATCGCTCGATGGAGATCGGGCGAGTGCCGGCGCTGCTGGGAGATTTTTCGTTTCGTGGGCGGGCGACCCACAAGAATGGGTATACGTTCGAGGACTCGGTGATCTTTGTGCACGACGTGGAGCGGTGCCTGACCAAGCTGAATGCGGCGGAGCGCGAGCTGGTGAAGCGGCTTGCGCTGCAGGAGTACACGCTTGCGGAGACCGCTGCGCTGACCGGGCTGAGCGTACGGACGGTGGGACGGCGCTACTGCGATGCGCTGGACCGGCTGACCGAGGTGTTTTTGCGGCTGAAGCTGATGCAGACGCCGGGTGCGTACTGAGTGTGTCAAGCCCTGAGGGTTCGCTGTATGGGAGCTAACTACTGGTAAGTATGGGAGTTACATTAAAGCAAAAAATTGCCACTTAATTATGGGCAACTTGGTATTCTGGATTTAAGAGTTGAGACAAGAGAAAAGGGTGGAGCTAGATGCTTCGCCCTTTTGTTTTTTGTCTGGTTTGGACGTGCGGGGACGTGGGAAAGAAGAATGCAGTGCTTGAGGGTGTGGGGACAGCAGACGCGGTAGAAGAACAAAAAGAGGAAGCAGCGGTTGCGACAGAAGAGGCGGTCGCAGGGAAAACAGCGTCAGGCGTTGAAGAGAAGAAGGAGAAGGGGCCAGTACAGGACATCCGGGAGTATACGGACCGCGAGTTTCGGGAGGCGTATCCGCGAATCTGCGCTGCGCTGATTGCGAAAGCCGAGGAGGCCGACGTAGCGAAGATCAGGATGCTGCTGGAGATCATCGCCGGAAAGTATGGCGATCCGGAGAAGGCGGAGCAGCAGGGCGGCAAGAGCCTGAGCGAGCTGCTGATGGATGAGCTGAAGCGACGGCAGGATGAGCGCGAGGCGGCAGCGGATGCCGCGAAGGCAAAAGAGCAGATCGCGAAGGATGCGGGCAGCAATGATGCAGGCAACGGTGATGCAGGCAACGAGGGAGCGAAGAGTGGCGGCGAAGCTGAACATGCATAAAGGCGGGTTGAGACGCGGCTTGATGTTGCTGGGGGCCATATTGCTGCTGGCGCCGGGGAGCGGCCTGGCGGTACAGACGACGACGGTCCAGGGCGTGGTGTACCGGGCAGATGGCACGGCGGCGCAGGGAACGATGCTGGTGAGCTGGCCCGAGTTTACGGCGGCGGACGGCAGCGCGATTGCGGCGGGCAGCACGACGGCGGTGATTGCGGCGGACGGCAGCGTGAGCATGACGCTGGCGCCGAATGCGGGCGCGAATCCGCAGGGGACCTACTACACGGTCGTGTACCACATGAACGACGGGACGGTGGAGAAGGAGTACTGGGTGGTGCCGCAGGCGGCGACGGCAACGATCTCCCAGATGCGGGCACGGGTGGTGCCGGCGGCGGTGGCGCAGCAATCGGTGACGCAGCAGTATGTCGATACGTCGATCAGCGCTCTCTCGGGGAGCTTTCTGCAATTGAAAGGCGGCACGATGAGCGGGGTGCTGAACCTGTCGAGCGATCCGGCGAGCCCGATGCAGGCGGCGACGAAAGCGTATGTGGACGCGCATTCCGGAGCGCAACTGCCCCAGGCGCAGAATGTGATTGCGGGCAAGGGCGACGGCAGCGCGGTTTCGCTGGCGGAGAAGGGCGTCATTGTCACCGGGTCGAACGGACGGGTGGCGTGGGATGACGATCTGAATGCCGGGGTGTACGATCCGCGCGATCCGCGCTGGGCGGGCGGCGTCTTTGGTCCCACTCCAGCAGCGGCGGCGCAGGCAATGTCGAACCAGATGGCGTGCGATCTGGCGATGGGTGTTGTCCAGCATGCTGTCGCGAAGTGGCCGCAGGGCACTTTCTTCCTGGATAACCTGCTGCTCGCGCCTGGTTCTGACTGGGAAGGTACTCCGGTTGCCGACGGCGGCACGCAATGGCATTCGTTGTACAACAATCATCAGCTTGCGACGGCGCCGAGCAGCATGACGGTGACGTGCTCAGACGGCCAGAGCCATACCGACAGCAACGGACTGACTCACGTCTCACACTTCACCTTAACCGGGTGCGGGACAGGCGGCTGTACCAACGCGCCTGGTGATACGGGTAACTACATAGTGGGCGGCCCTGGGAACGTGGGCCTGTATATGGCCACGAATGGCATCGTCGAGCACGTCTTCGCCCAGAATTTCGGCGGTTACGGCATCCGCATGGGCGGCCAGGACAACAAAAGCTTCCACCTGCGCGTTGCCAGCAACGACGAGTGGTACTACTACGGCGGATACAAAGGGGTGAACGAGTCTGCGACCAGCGCCGAAGTCAGCGCGACAACCACTGGCACAACCGGCTCGGTGGCGCTGAGCTGGCCTGCGGTCGCGGGCGCAAACGGATATGTCATCTATCGTGGTTCGACGGCGGGGGGCGAATCCGGCTTCTATCTGGTGGGTACCAATTCATTCACGGACACGGGAGCGGCGATCGCGACAGGAACCGTGACGAATGTAGTTACAAATGCGCTAGGCACCCCGGGTACAGTCACGGCGGCACCCAGCACGACAGGCGGGACTCTGGCTGCTGGCACCTACTACTACAAGATCACTGCCACTACAGCGGATGCCTGGCACGGCAGCATTGAGCTAGGCGGCCTGGATGGCATGGCGGATTGGATTGAGGCGTACGGCCTGTTCGATCTGCCGACGGTGTACACGTACCATCACCTTGCCGATATTGTCGGCGGGGGTGGGAATGCTCACTACGATCATCTGTGGCCGCAGCTTGGCCAGGTAGGCATAGCGCAGCCTTACGGAGCGGGATTTGGCGACATTTATGAGGATGTCCGTATAGACTTCGCGCGGCTGGAAGGTTTCTACACGAACGACGCCAGCGTAACTGTCGCCGGAGGGCAAATCGACGGCAGTTGCACCGGCTCCAACGCTGCAACGATCAATACCGGCCAGGAAGGGACACGCTTCGCTGGACAGTGCAATCAGTACTGGGCTACTGGCAGCAACGATAACCTCAGCAATGTGTGGTTCTCTGATAACGCTGGATTCGGACCGACGTATAAGACCGCCGACATCATGAGCGAAGGAGGAGACTCATCCGTGCGCAATGTGCGCGGCGCAACCTACCAGCTTGTGCCTGTAGAAGGTTACCTGGCTGGTGCTTACTGGGAACCGTCATCCTATTCTTTGACTAATGTTGGAATAGATCCTACGTATGGAACAGTCAGCATTTATGGCTTGCGATATGTGAATATCACGGCAACTACGCCCACAAGCACATGGGCATTTACGGATACCAGATATGGCCAGGACTTCTATGTTCTGGGCGGCAACAGCAACGTCACGATCCAGTATGACGGCAATCATGTCGTCACCTGCTCGGGTCAAAATATCAATCTCGGTAATGTTTCCGGGTATCTCCATTTCCAGGTCACCAACCACAGTACGGGTCAGGGATATGGCGCGGGGTATGTGGCTGAAGTCTGCCAGCCTCCGCAAGCGACACTCGCCAGCTCTGAGACGGTAGCTTTCTCGGCGACGCCAACATTTTCGATAACTACGCGATCGAGTTCGATCACGTTGAGTGGGAATGTAACCAGCTTCACTCTTGCCGCCGGCCTGGACGGGCAGGAGAAGACGCTGACGTTCTGCCAGAACGCGACGGGCGGTTTCACAGTGACGCCGCCAGGAAGTGTTCGGGGCTTCTTTACTGTGGGCACGACGGCGGGCAAGTGCAGCTCGCAGCACTTCACGTATTCGGCGGCGCAGTCAGCATGGCTGGCGGACTCGCCTGGCGTGACGAACGAATAGAACCTCAATCGAGGCAGCAAGACAAGCTCCGCGACCTGTCGCGGAGCTTTTGCTTTGTGGAGCAGACCTACGGGTCTGCATGCGGAATCAATGCGGAATCAGAGAAAAGGGGAAACAGATGGGGATCAATCATGTGTTTGTAGAGATCGGTCATGGCGTGGAAACAGTGGCTAAGGACATAGCGAAGGGCGCCGAGGAAGTATTGACGGTGGGCGGCAAGGTGTTGAAGGTGATCGCGGACGTGAAGGCGATCTCGCCTGAGTTCAAGTCGAACCTGGCGACGCTGGTGGATGATGCGAAGGCGATTGCAGTTCCGCTGGCGCCGGTGCTGGCGACTGGTGGAGAGAATGTTGCTGCCGACCTGGCGGCGCTGATGCCGGTTACGGAGGATGTGATGAAGCTGGTGAAGGACTTCATCGCGTTTCTTCCGAGCATCGAGGCTGCGCTGAAGAAGGTGGATGCGGACCTGATGGCCTAAAGGCTGGATGGCGAGTGCGCCAGCGGCCGGGTTGCTGAAGCGCCGGCCTCGGGCCTTCGGTTCGCGGCAACCTGATCGAGCTGTCCTGGGCAGTGAGTGCGCAGCATTCCGATCCACTGCGCGCCTTCGGCTTCGGTCGGGATGACGAGATATTTGCTGTTGCGTTGCGGAGAGGCGTGGAGGATGGGTGGCGATCTGAATGAGCTGCTGGCGCTGGGGCGGGTTGCTGGATGAACCGGCGGAGACTCTGGGCGGAGAGACGGCGGGAGTCTTTCTGGCGGCGGCTCTGTTGAAGGTGCGGACGCGCGAGGGGGCGTTCGCACCGCTCCGTCCGAACCGGGCACAGCGGGAGTTTGAGCGGCGGCGGGGACGCGCCAACATTGTGCTGAAGGCGCGGCAGATGGGCATCAGCACCTGGGTGGCGGGGCGGTTTTTTCTGAAGACGGTGACGCAGCCAGGCACGCTGAGCATGCAGGTGGCGCACACACAGGAGGCGGCGCAGGAGATCTTTCGCATGGTGCGGAGGTTCTACGATCTGCTGCCGGAGGAGCTGCGCGAGGGCGCACTGAAGACTTCGCGGGCGAATGCGCGGTCGCTGGTATTTCCGGAGCTGGATAGCGAGTACCGGGTGGAGACGGCGGGCGATCCGAATGCGGGACGCGGGCTGACGGTGCAGAACCTGCACTGCTCGGAAGTGGCGCGATGGCGGGGCGATGCGAAGGCGACGCTGGCGGGATTGCTGGCGACGATGCCGGCGCGAGGTGGCGAGGTGGTGCTGGAGTCGACGGCGCAGGGTGCGCATGGATGCTTCTACGACGAGTGGATGAGCGCGGAAGAGAACGGCTGGGTGCGGCATTTCTTTCCCTGGTGGTGGGAGGAGACATATCGTCGCGAGCCGGGCGCGGATGCGGAGTCGGAGGAAGAACAGGCGCTGGTAGCGGCGCATGGATTGACGCGGGAGCAGATTGCGTTTCGACGCCGGCTGCAGCGGCAGTTTGGCGCGCTGGCGCGGCAGGAATATCCGGAGAGCGCGGACGACTGCTTCCTGGCGAGCGGGCATTGCGTGTTCGATGTGGAGGCGATCGACCGGCGGTTGCGGGAAGTTCCTCTGCCGGTAGAGCGGCGATGGGCGGGCGCGCTGGAGATCTGGCTGCGGCCGGTGACAGGGCGCGAATACCTGGTGGCGGTGGATCCGGCGGGCGGCGGCAGTGAAGGCGACTATGCCGCGATGCAGGTGCTGGACGCGGCGACCGGATTGCAGTGCGCGGAGTTCCAGGGGCGATGCGGATTGATGGAGCTGGCGGAGCGGGCGTCGTCGCTGGCGCGGGAGTACAACGGCGCGCTGCTGATTGTGGAGCGGAACAATCATGGCTCAGGTTTGATTGCGTATTTGACCACTGCGATGAAGTACACGCGGTTGTATCAGGAGGATGGGGAGGCAGGGTGGCTGACGACGGCGCTGTCGCGGCCACGGGCGCTGCGGCAGGTGGAGCAGGTGATCAACCAGGGCGCGCAGAGTTTGATGAGCGCGCGGCTGCTGCGGGAGATGAAGACGTTTGTGCGCGATGAACGTGGGCGGACGGGCGCGGCTGAGGGGCAGCATGATGATCTGGTGATGGCGATGGGGATTGCCCTGGCGGCGCGGGACTGGGATGCCGTCCGGGCAAAGGCGCCTGCGGCGCGTGATGTGGGGTTCGCTTCCTTTGGTCGCTCACGTATATAGCAGTGGTCGGGCGCGGAGAAGAGCAGATCTCCACTCGAGCTCGCTGCGCTCGCGATCGGGATGACGATCATAGAGGAGAAGGCAACGCTCAGGCCGTAGAATCGCTGCGAGGAGAATGGCGCGTGGCGGTGCTGGCGGTACAGCAGATTCGTGCGATGCGGGGTGGGGCGCAGAGCCACCTGATGCTGGGCTCGGACGAGAACCTGTGGGTGGTGAAGTTCCAGAATAACCCGCAGCATACGCGGGTGCTGGCGAATGAGTATCTGGCGACGCGGCTGGCGGCGAAGGTCGGACTGACGGTGCCGGCGAGCGATGTGGTGGAAGTGACGGAGTGGCTGATTGCGAACACGCCGGAGCTGCTGATCCAGTTGCCGGGTGGACGGGAGCGTTGCCGCGCGGGACTGCATTTCGGCTCGCGGTTTGTGGGCGGGTTGATGCCGGGGCAGGTGGTGGATACGCTGCCGGAGGCGCAGCTTGCGGAGGTGAAGAACCTGCGCGAATTTGCCGGGATGCTGGTGATGGATAAGTGGACGTCGAATGTGAATGGGCGGCAGGCGGTGTTCGGTAAACGCCCGCGCGAACGGCGATACATGGCGACGTTCATCGATCAGGGATATTGCTTCAACGCGGGAGAATGGAAGCTGATCGACCGGCCGCTGCGCGGCGTCTTCCGGAGCAACCTGGTGTACGAGCGGGTGACCGGGTGGGAGAGCTTTGAGCCGTGGCTGGGGCGGGTGGAGCAGATGGAGCCGGGGACGATATGGTCGGCGGCGGAATCGATTCCGCCGGAGTGGTACGGCGGAGATACTGCGGAGCTGGAGACACTGGTGGAGGCGCTGATGGCGCGGCGCGCCGAGGTGCGGGAGCTGATCGAGGGATTTCGCAGGTCGGACCGGATGCCGTTCCCGAACTGGGGAAGACAGGCTTCCGAAGTAGTGCCGGCGATGTTTGCGGAGCCATTCCCAAAGGGGGAGTGGACGATGAAAAGGGGCGCGGGGAAGCTGGTGATGTAGCGTGCGGGGTGGAAGAATGTGGGTGGGTGTGCAAGATATGGATGCGTGGCAGCGAAGTGCGCAGCGGTGTTGAGCAATACGATAGTGCGAAGCGGTGTTGAGCAGCAATGACTAGCCGGCAGCGGTGTGAGTTCTCACTGATCCGGTATGTGCCGGATCCGGTGAAGAACGAGTTCGTGAATATTGGCGTGCTGCTGAGAAGCGAGGACGCGCGGGCGGCGGTGCGCTTTACGCGCGACTGGAGCCGCGTGCGCTGCGTGGATCCGGATGCCGATACGGCGATGCTGGAGGCGCTTGAAGGAGAGATTGGACGGCGGCTGGCTGAGGATGCGCGCGGCGGAGTGGCGTCGCTCGAAGATGCGCTGTCGAATGCAGTGCAGTTGAGCGAGTCGAAGGCGTGCCTGGCGGAGTCGTTCGCGACGGAACTGGAGAGTCTGATGGCGCTCTATGTGTTGACCGCGAAGCGGAAGCGGGAGACGCGGGCGAAGGGACGCGCGGCGCTGCGTGGCGCAAATGCGGACGGAGTTTGAGCGGGCGGGTGTGTGGGAGCTGATGCAGCGGCGGATCCACGCGGCGCGGTATACGCGGCCGGGCGATCCGCTGCGGATTGACTGCGGGTATCGGCCGAACGGAGTGGTGCGGATGTTTCAGGCGATCTCGCTGGGGGGCGATATGGAGAGCGCGAAGGTGCTGGCGTTTTCCGCGAGCGATTTAATGCAGGGTGTGGCGCGTGTGGAGCAGGCGACGCTGGAACTCACAGCGATTGTGGAGCCGCTGCGCGAAGTCGCCGGCGAGGAGTTGAAGAGCAGGACGCGTACCGGTTTGGCGTGGAGACGATGGAGCGCGAGCAGATTCGCGTGCTGACGGCGGCGGACCTGGGGCGGGTGGCGGAGACGGCGCGGCGGGAGTTGCGGGTGTAGCGGAAGCGAGTCGGCAGGTCAGCAAGTCGGGCTGCTGGTATTGATAGTTCGCGATTGACACGAGGGTGAAGCTATAGGCTTCGCCCTTTTTCTTTTGCGGTGAGAGTGGAACCAAGGGAGCGAGGGCGGATGAGTGTGCAATCGAATGTGCGTGAGCTTTGGCGCAAAGTGAGTGCGATGGCCGCGGGCGGCGGTGAAGCCGCGCCGTTGCCGCGGCAGACCCAGACACTGCCGCTGGTGCTGAACACCTATCACGCGGGGCAGGCGCTGCTGCCGAAGCCGACGCCGGAGAACCTGCGGCGCTTTGCCGAGACTCCGGTGGTGCGGCGCGCGATCAACCTGATTAAGGACCGCGTGGCGGCGATGCAGTGGCAGGTGCGGGTGCACGCGCATTGCGCTGTGCCGGCGGACGCAGCGGAGCGGCTGGCGGCGTTGCGGCGGTCGCTCGAAGAGCCGAATGAGTCCGACTCGCTGCGCACGCTGCTGGAGCAGGTGCTGGAAGACATGCTGGTGGGCGGCTTCGGCGCGGTGGAGATGGAGCTGACCGGCGACTCGGAACAGCCGGTGGCGCTGTGGGCGGTGGATGGCGCGACCATCCGGATCAATCCGAAGTGGAAGGGCGGGAACGATGTGCCGCGCTATGCGCAGGCGAGCCTGCTGCAGAGTCCGGACAAGGCGATCCCGCTCGATGACGATCAGTTGATGTACATCCGGATGAATCCGCGGACGCATACGCCGTTCGGATTGGGTCCGCTGGAAGTTGCGTTTGAGACGGTGAACAGCCTGCTGAGCGCGCAGCGGTTTGCGGGCAAGCTGGCGAGCAATGCGGTGGTGCAGTATGCGCTGTGGCTGAACGAGGCGACACCCGCTGAGCATGAACGATTGATCCGCTGGTGGCAGGACGAGATCGAGGGCACGGGGCGCGTGCCGGTGCTGAGCACAGAGCAGAAACCGGAAGTGCTGCGCTTCGGCAGCGGCACGGATGCGGATCTGCGGATGGAGTGGCAGACGTTCCTGATCCGCATGGTGGCGAATGCGTTTGGATTGCCGCCGATGCTGCTGGGCCTGGAGAACGATGTGAACCGGGCGAGCTCTTCGGAATTCGGCGACGAGGCATTCCGCGGCGCGATTGTGCCGGTGGCGCGGCTGCTGGAGCAGCACATCACGCGCGATGTCTTCCGCAAACGGTTGGGATGGCGCGAATTCGAGTTCCGGTTCACGGAGCTCGAGTCGCGCGATGAGATGACGGAGTTGCAGATCCAGATGGAGCTGTTGAAAGCAGGAGTGTTGACGGTGGGCGAGGTAAGGGCGCTGCGCGGACTGGGGGCGGTGCCGAGTCCGGAGCAGACGCCGGCAGAGGAGATCACGCAGGAGATGCAGGAGGGCGGGGACAACGAATGAAGCTGGATGCAATGGCGGTGACCATGCCGCTGGTACGGAACCATCCCAACCGGGTGCCGTTCGAAGGCGTGCTGACGTACGTGGACGTGCCGAGCGATCGCGCTCCTTCGGGATCGCGGGGCCGGCGCGTGATTCTGACGCGGGCGGCGGCGGATGCGGCGCTTCCATCGCTGCTGGGCATGGCGGTGGATTTCTGTCCTGGCTGGGACGGGCACGATGCGCGGCGGAAGTGCGGAATTATCACGGATGCGGAGATCGTGAGCTCACGAGGGGTGAGCAGCGAGATCCGCGTGGCGGGGTATCTGTTCGCGCGGGATTTTCCCGAGGTGGAGAAACAGCTACGCACGATACCCACCGAGCAGATGGGCATGAGCTACGAGCTGGCGGATGCCCATGTGGAGGACATGCGGGCGGCGGTATGGCGGTTGACGAAGGTGACCTTTACGGGCGCAGCGATCCTGCTGCGTGAGAAGGCTGCGTATGGACGGACGTCGTTCCGTTTGCGCGCGGCGAAACCCGGCAGTGAAGCAAGGCAGGCACTGGCAGCACGCCGAGCCTAGTTGGACGCAGGAACAAGCGCAGTGCGAAAGCGAGGAAATATGGACGAGAACAACGGACGTGAGATGGAGTCTGCGGAGCGCCTGCAGGCTGCGGCCGACCGGCTGGAGAAGACGGTGGCGTGGCTGGAAGAGCGTCAGGCGGCGATGACCGGAGACGTTGCGAAGATCGTGGCGACGGTGGATGCGACGGGCGATGCGCGGCAGCGCGACCTGGAGCGGAAGCTGGAAGAAGCCGAGCAGCAGATTGCGGAGCTGAAGGCGCAGGCCGCGGCAGCGAACGGACGCAAGACGCTGCCGGTGGCCACCATGCAGTTGCTGGCCAAGCAGGGCATCGGCAGCGTGGACGGGCTGGAAGCGGGATCGCTGGATGCCGCGCTGACCGGGCTGAGCCTGGAGCAGCGGGTTGCGGTGAAGGCGCAGTTGATCCGCGCCGGCGCGCTGGCCTAAGCGGGCGCCGGAGAAGTGGAGAAAAGCAGATCCCTCCACTTCGCCTTCGCTCCGGTCGGGATGACGAATCCTTCGTTGGGCGCTGCTGAATCCAGCAGCGCCTTTTCTGTTTCCGTAACAACCATTGCTCTTTTCAGAGCGAAAGGAAGAACCATGAACGCACAGTTTCTCGATATCCACTCGGCGGCAGACTACATCGGGCCCGGCGCGGTGGAAGTTCCGTTTTACCAGACGGAGATCACCGACCTGGTCCGCCGCCGCGGCATGTTCGGCCAGCGCATCAAGCAGGTGCCGGCTACCGGACATCCGTCGCGCTACTTCGAACAGACAGCGATCCCGAATCCCGGGACAGCCGGCTTTGTCGATCCGCGCAACATCACTCCTTCGCTGGTCACGCCGACTCGCGTGGAGCGCAGCGTTCCGCTGAAGGGCCTGGTGGCGCAGCTCAACTACAACCTGTTCGACATGGAACTGGGCGCCCAGCAGAAGCAGTTTGCGTATCTGCAGGCGAAGGACCTGATCGACACGGTGGACGGCGTGCTGCACACCCATGATGTCGCTCTGTGGAACGGCAATGACACTTCGCTGACTGCTCCGAGCTCGACGCAGTACTTTGGCGCGGCAGGCCAGATTGGCGGCGGCGGCAACGTCGCCACGATTACGGCGACGGAGAGCATCGTGGACGGGATCAAGTCGCAGATTGCGCAGATGGTTTCGAACACCAACTTCGCTGTGCGTCCGACGGCGATCTATGCCAACCCGGTGCTGCTGGACCTGATCGATCGCGAGATGAAGACCGAGTTCAACGTGGTACTGAATTCGCGCGAGATCAACGGCGGCTTCACGGTGAAGACGCTTTCGACCCAGGCGGGCGAACTGCCGCTGATTCCGGAGTGGGCACTGAGCTACACCGGCACACCGGGCTCGGGCAGCGCGTCGCTTCCGGCGTACATCGTGACCGAGGACCTGATCGAGTACCACTGGCTGAGCGATGCTGCTCCGCGCATCTTCCAGCTTGGCCTGCCGAACTCGCTGGCTTCGCAGTATGTGGTGGTGAAGTTTGGCGGCCTGGTAGTGAAGGGCGCGAGCTATGCACATGCGCAGGTGACGGTGCAGCGGTAAACCACGAACGCTGACTCAAACCTGAGCAGCGGACATGGTGGCGGAAGGGGCGGTGTGCTGCCGCCCCTTTTCGCGTTGAACGATGCCGGAGATGCAACACGCGGCGCAGCACAAGACTGCGGATGAGGAGAGATGCGGATGGCCTACTTAGAGACGACGGAGTACGAGAGCTATGGTCTGGCGCCCGACACGACCGATGACTGGGTTGCGCTGGCATCCGGAATGATCGATGCGTACTGCCGGCGGGCGAGTGTGCTGGCGACGCAGTATGTGGAACGCATGCGCATCGTGGAGGGCAGCCAGACGGTGCGGCTGAGCTATCTGCCGCTGCTGGCGGTGGCGCCCGCGACGATACCGCTGCTGACGGTGCGGGGACGATACACGCGACCGCGCCGCGGCGAGCTGTGGCCGGTTGGGCTGGATGCGGTGGCCTATGCATTTTCGCTGCCTGGCGCGTGGACGCAGGTGGATCCGGCGTCGATTGATTTCATGCCCGATACCGGCGAGCTGACGCTGCCCTACAACGTGCTGGGGCTGCCGTACAGCGAGGTCGAAGTGACCTACACGGCGGGATGCGCGGCGGTGCCGGTGGCGGTGAAGATTGCGTGCGCGCAACTGGTGAAGAATGCGCAGGCCACGCCGGGGCTGAATGTGAAGTCCAGCAAGATGGACACGATGTGGATGCAGTACTTCTCGAACTCGCTGATGGATGCGCAGGTGCAGCAGTTGCTGCGGCCGTATGTGGCTTCGAGGCTCGGATAAAGCGATGAGTAGACAAGGGGGGTGGCAACGAATGACAGACGCACTGCTGCGCTCGCTTGGCGGATCGGTGGCTTTGCTGCGCATGCCGGTGGCGGCAAGCAGCGCGATTGGAGAACAACTGGGAGCTCCAACGGCCGGGTTTGCCGATTTGCCACTGTCACCTGCGGCATTCCGCAAGGTGCGTGTGACGGTAACGGACGGCAACCAGGCGAAGTATGAGCTGCTGATCTCGGCTTCGGCGGTGGAGGCGCAGGTCTCGCAGCTTGGCCTTACCTCGGCGGAGGTGTTGTTCGCGATGGGGCTGGGCATCACGGTCGGCAAGGAATTCTTCCTGATCGAAGGCGTTTCCTTTACCAGCGCCGCGGGGCTTGCCTGCGTGTACCGGGTGCTGCTGCGGGAAGCTGCAACGCAAAGCTATTAATCCGTTTTCACAATACCGTATCCGATCCGGCAGCAGCGCGGAGCAGCTTTTAGAGCGATTTCCATTGCAATGTCCCATTCAGTTTTGGGCGGAGCGGCTTTTCTAACGGAAAAGCCGCGTGGCCTCGTGCTCGGCATTGACCTATGGAAATCTGCTCCAACGGAAAAGCTGCGCCCAGTGTTGTTTGGCAATTAACCCCTTTGTGAAAACGGCTTACGGAGGACCGAATGAAGAAGGCGCGTGATTCTTTTTACGTGGCGCTGCGTGACCGGCTGCAGGCGTTGAATCCTGCACGGCAGGTGCTGGTGCGCGGGGTGTGGCGGCCGGGCGTGCTGGTGGAGGAGAACGAGAGCTTTGTCGCGGTGGCGCCGGACAACGTGTTCGTGCTGCGCTGGACCAAGGCAACGATGGATGAGCAGCACGCGCTGGCGCGCACAGAACAGACCTGCGAGATCCAATACCAGACGGCGGGGACGACCTCTGCCGGCGGTTTGGACCGCGGGACGCTGCTGACGGCGATGGATGCGGAGCTGCTGTCGATACTGCAACCGCAGCAGGTACAGAAGACCGACTACACCGTGACCCCACCCACTGCGATGGGGACGCGCCTGTTCTGGGCAGCGCCGGTGTTTGCGCCTGTGGTGCGCGAGCGCGACCGCCTGGTGCGCAAGGCGGAGATCACGGTGGTGAGCTACGAGGAGGCAGGAGAGCTATGAGCACGCCAGCACTGGTTATGCAACCCGGCCTGCCGCCGACGATGCGGCGCGTCCGCGGATACTTCGCTCCGGTGAACCGGCTGACGGCGACGCCCACTGCCTTCGACGCGACAGCCGTGGCCGCATTCGATCCAGACGCGCCGCCTGCCCCCTGGGTGGATCTGGGATGGATCGGAGGGTTTACGCGTACTTCAGAAACGAAGCTCAACATGGTGGAGAGCGGCGCTCCGGGAACGGTTCTGCTGCAGGGACGGCAGAGCATCGGCGCGACCGTGAGTATGAGCTTCGAGCGCTGGTCGAAACTGACGATGGCGCTGAGCTGCGGCGCGCAGCAGATGAATGTACTGAAGGCGGGTACGAATCCGACGGCGATTACGGCGACGAGCTCCACGGCTACGTTTCTGAGCACGCCAAACGGCGCGGGCACGATCCAGGCCGGGGACATGATCGCGGTGGATGCGGACTACAACGGGCAGACGGGGTATGTGGGCGCGGGCGCGTCGGCCGCGTACCTGGCAAGCGCGATCGGCAGCGACGTTCAATGGATCCGGCGCATGACGCTGAATGTTGGTCGTGTGACGGCGGTGACGACAGCAGGATTGCAGCTTGCAGAGCCGCTGCTGGCGGGTGTTCCGACGCAAGGGATGCAGGCGCAAACGATCGTGGCTTTGCAGGATCGCGAGGGCGGCACGTTCTTCCAGGAGTGGTCCGGACTCTTCTGCATGCCGGGCGAGCAGGGCGATGCGTTGTTCTTCTACTATCCGCGGCTGCAGACGATGGGCGGACCGGCGGAGAGCATGACGCCTTTAAATGCGCCGCTCATGCAGGTACTGCTGACGGGGAAATTCATTGCGCTGCCGGTGGTCGATCCCGTCGATGGAGCACAGGTGTGCTGCTATCGCACGTACCTGCCGTGCGCTAATGCGCAGATGTAATGCGGTCTCGGCATAACGTCTGAACGGCATTATTTGTGCGCGTGCAATTTCGCTGAGCGATTTCGCGAATTTGCCGACCGAATTAACCGGACTGATTTGCCAGACCAAGTTGCCACACTAATTTGCCAGACAAGGAAAGAAGGAGAGCGTGAAGGTCACGATCGACAATCTTGATGGGAATGGCGCACTGAATTACACACCGTCACTGAGCGGCGCTGAGCCTTTGACGATCGAGCGCAAGCTGAACAAGCCGAGCAGTTGCACAATCAATCTAGTGCCAGGCGGTTTGGCGGTTCCAGCGAGCGGCGGGCGAGTTGTGGTGAGCGCGGACAACGGAACGATTCTCTTCACCGGCTATGCGATTGCCGCGCCGGCGCGCGTGTATGCGGGGATGGGCACGACGGGACCTGCTTATGTGCTGCAGGTTTCGTGCCTGAGCGATGAAATCCTGTTCGACGCAAGGGTGAGCGAGAAGACGATTGAGTGTGTCGCCACCACCGCCGGAGACCTGCTGACCAAGATGACGGGACGGGCGACGACGCAAGTGGTGCCGGTGAGCGGCGACGCCACATCGACCCCCATTGGCGGATTTCAACCGCTTGCGGGCAAGAGCTGGTCAGAGAATGCAGGCGCTCTTGCCAACGCGGCACGCGCGTCGTATCGCGTTGTGAACGATGCGATGGTCTTCGAGAATATCGGCGACCAGGTACACACGCTGGCGGAGAGCGATGGCAGCTTCGACCGTTCTGCATTTAAAGGTGCACGAGCGCGGCTGGCGGTGAATGACGTGACAGTGTGCGGGAAGGAAGAGCCGCAAGCGTATGTCACCGAGATATTCCAGGGAGACGGGATTACGTCGGCATTTCAGCTCGGCGAAGCCCCCTTGCTCGAAAAGGCAACGTTGCTGTTCGATACGTTTGCGGGCAGCGGTCTCGATCCGCAGATATGGACGGCGGTGGATGGAGGCGGCCACGTCTCGTTGACGTCGCGCGGGCTGACGCTGGGCGGCGGACAAGGCGCCGGCGGCACCAGCAGCGTGACAGCGGTGGATGCGGTGGAGATGGGCGGCGTGCTACTGATCGAGCTGACCGGTCTGGAAGTGGACAGCCTGGGCGAGGGCTACTTCGCGGCGCTTGCTTCCGGCAATGTGAGCGCTACGAATCTGATTGGCGGATTCCACGTGCGGCCGAACGGCACGAGCACCGTGGTAGCGCCGATGGTGCTGGGAGCGGAAGCGGGCGCGACCGCCACGTTGCAGACGGGTCATACATACACGTTGCGACTGCGATTCCACTGCAAGGACCGGCAGCGTGCCCTGCAGAGTTACAGCGCCGGCAGCGCAAATGGTCCGGTCTCGCTGGGCGGGGATACTTTGAGTGCGGGCGCCGACCTGGTACTGGAGCTGCAGGAGACAACCGGCGGGGCGCAGTTCCCCGTAGTTGTGCTGTACGACGGCTCGATAAACCAGGCGCCGCCAAGCTGCATACCGGTGGTGGTGGACAGCGTGAGTTTTCTGGGCAGCGTCGCGAGCTTCGAGCTGACGCGGCCAGGAGACGTATGGGCGAGCTGCACAGCGACGGGTTCGGCAGCGGCAACGCAGCGCCTTGGAGCCAGTGCGCAGACTTCGCAGGCAAAGATTACCAGCACCGGCAGAATGAGCTTCTATCCGGGATACGTACCTGCATCGGGCACGATCATACGTGTGAACTATCGGATCGGTGGCCGGGCAGTGGCGCGGATGGCCATCGCTGGAGCATCGCCCGTCAGCAGCCTGATTCTTACCGCGGAAGAGCCGGTGACCCGTACTTCTGCCGATTGCGAGAATGCCGCGCTTGCTTTGCTGTCTACATCCACCTGGCCGGATGGAGCGTGGAAGGGCACGTACGCGTGCTGGAATCCGCAGCAGATTGCAGACGTGTGGCCTGGCGACCTGCTTGATGTGGAAGCGCCGTCGGCGGAGATCTCGACCGGGATGCTGGTGCGCAGCGTGCAGATTCGCGCGACGTCCTGCGCTCCGGAACTGCTGCGATATACGGTTAGCTTCGCGAACGAGTGGGTTGAGGCGCTCTCATTGAAGATGCGGGAGGGTGCGCCGGCGAACGCATGGTTGCCACCGACGGCGTTGACCGCTCCGAGTGCGTTGGCATCGTTGCGCGACCTGGCCGTGAGCAGCGTGACGACCACGCAGATTCAGGTGCAGGCAGGCATGACGCCACCGAGCGGCGGCGGATTCGAGGTGCGGCGCAGCGATTGGAAGTTTGGCGCGGGCGACGGCGCCGATCTGGTGCTGCGCAGCCCGGTGGCGGCATTCACCATCGTTCGCCAGGCGCCGGTGGAGCGCTATTACGTCCGCATGTACGATGGCGCGACGCCGCCTAATTATTCGCGCTTTTCCAGCGCCATTTTTGTGAACGCAGCAATGCAATGAGTGCGAAAACACTCGAGCCCCGTGGAGTTATGGACATGATGAGTACGTTTGAAGCCCAGGTGCTGGCTGACCTGAGCGTTGTGAAAAGCCAGATGGCGTCTCTGCTGGGGGATGGCCAGCCGGGACGCCTGAGCCTGCTGGAGGAGCGCGTGGAGCGCCATGAGTTGAGCGTGCAGCGGGTGAAGGGGTTTGCCGGCGCCTTCGGGCTGCTGTTCACGCTGCTGCAGCTTGCTGTGGAATGGCTCAGACCGCGTTGAATACCGCGATTGAGCGCACCGTATAATGCGACGATGGCGCGCTCAACCGTGGTGGGTGTGGTGATGGGCAGCAGAAGCGACTACGCGACGATGGAGCCGTGCGTCGAGCTGCTGCGCGAATTTGCGATAGCCTACGAGACGCGCATCGTCTCCGCGCATCGTACGCCCGATCTGCTCTTCCAATATGCGAGCGAGGCGGAAGGGCGGGGGCTGAAGGTAATCATCGCGGCGGCGGGCGGCGCGGCGCATCTGCCCGGAATGCTCGCTGCGAAAACATTGGTGCCGGTGCTTGGTGTTCCCGTGCCGGCGACCTCCATGCAGGGGCTGGACGCGCTGCTTTCGATCGTGCAGATGCCGAAGGGCGTTCCGGTGGGTACGCTGGCCATCGGACGGCCGGGCGCCGCAAATGCCGCACTGCTGGCGATCGAAATTCTGGCCAACGGCGACCCTGAACTACGCGGCCGGCTGAAGGTCTGGCGTGAAGGCCGCATGCGCGAGGTGCTCGCAGAAGAGCTGCCGCAGTGAGCGCGATCCTGCCCGGCGCAACCATTGGCATTCTGGGCGGCGGCCAGCTTGGCCGCATGACGGCGATGGCGGCGCGCTCGCTTGGCTACCGCATCTATGTGATGGACCCCGATCCGTCCTGCCCGGCTAGATTCGTCGTGGACGCCTGCTTCGAAGGCGCCTGGGACGATGCGAAGGCCGCGGCTGATCTTGCTCGCGGCTGCGATGTCGTGACTCTGGAGATCGAGCAGCTCTCGCTGGACACGCTTCGCGCGGCACAGCGCTATGCCCCCGTTCGGCCAGGAGAGGCCCTGATGGCTATCATTCAGGACCGCATCGCGCAGAAAGAGTGGCTGGCCGCGCATCAGTTTCCCGTCGGACCATTCCGTTCGGTGCGATCGCTGGAGAACATGCGCGCGGCGCTCGATGCATTTGGCCGCGACTGCTTCGTAAAAAGTGCGCGGGGCGGTTACGATGGCCGCAGTCAGATCCGCATCACGCCGCGTACGGGAGAAAGCGCCGAGCTGGCGTGGCGCGCGCTGGGGCAGCGGCCGTCGATTGCCGAACAGGCCATCGCATTGGAGCGCGAAATCTCCGTGCTGGTGGCGCGCACTCCATCGGGTGCGCTCAAATCTTTTCCCTCGGCGACGAATCATCACGAAAATCAGATCCTCGCGTGGAGCGTGATCCCTTCGTCGATCCCGGCAGTCATGGAGGCGGAGGCCCAGCGCATCGCATGCTCGCTGGCCGAAAAGCTCGGGCTCGAAGGAATCCTCGCTGTCGAGATGTTCGTCACGCGAGACGGCAAGCTGCTGATCAACGAGCTTGCGCCGCGCCCGCACAACAGCTATCACGCCAGCGAGCGAGCCTGCGTGATCAGCCAGTTTGAGCAGCATGTGCGCGCCGTCTGCGATCTTCCGCTGGGCAATACGGACATTCTTCGACCCGCGGCAATCGTCAACCTGCTGGGAGATATCTGGGCCGAGGGCGAGCCCCGATTCGATCGCGCGCTCGAAGTCGATAGTGTGCGGTTGCATCTGTATGAGAAGCACACGCCGCGTCCCGGACGGAAGATGGGGCATCTCTCGGCGATTGGTGACACACCGGACGACGCGGTTCAGCGCGTCCTTGAAGCGAAGAAGCGGCTGTAAAAATGAAAATGGCGGACCCGAAGGCCCGCCACTGTTCTGTCTCGTTGCGGATCAGCCGATGTCTTCCGACCAGTTCTCCAGATACTTTTTCAGCTCGGCCATGAACTTGCCGGCATCTGCGCCATCGATGATGCGGTGATCGAAGCCCAGCGTCAGCCGAATGACATGGCGGATCGCAATCGAGTCGTTGCCATCCTTGTCCGTGAGCACGGTTGGCTCCTTGAAGAGGCCGCCCACGCCGAGGATCGCCGACTCCGGCTGGTTGATGATCGGCGTGCCGAACTGCTCGCCGAAGATGCCCGGATTCGTAATCGTGATGGTGCCTGACCCGACTTCGTCCGGTTTCAGCTTCTTCGAGCGCGCGCGCTCCGCCAGATCGGCAATTGCACGTGCCAGCCCGAGGAAGCTCTTCTCCTCCGCCTGCTTGACCACCGGCACGATCAGTCCCCAATCGAGCGCCACCGCGATGCCGACATTCACGTTCTGGTGATAGCGGATCGCGTCGCCCTCGAGCGACGCATTGACGATGGGCATCTTGCGCAGGGTTGCGACGACGGCGCGCGTGATGAACGGCATGTAGGTCAGCTTCACGCCATTGCGCTGCTCGTACTTCGCCTTTTCCTTTTCGCGGATCTTCACGATGCGCGTCATGTCCACCTTGAAGACGGTGTGCACGTGCGCGCTGGTCCGCTTCGAGTCGATCATGCGCTGCGCGATGATGGAGCGCATGCGTGTGAGCGGCACCAGCTCGCCCGGTTGTGGGCCGGCTGCTGCCGGAGCAGCAGGTTTTGGGCAGCAGCAGGCCGGTTGCGCTGCCGCGGGAGCGGCTGCTGGAGCCTTGGCAGCGCCGCCCTTCTCGACATATTGCAGGATGTCGTCCTTCGTAATGCGGCCGGTCGAGCCCGTGCCGGGGACCTGGCGCAGATCGACCTGATGCTCCTTCGCAATCTTGCGCACCAGGGGCGACGAACGCAGGCGCTCTCCGTGCGACGCTGCCGCGGCGGGTTGTGCTGCTGCGGGGGCCGGGGCTGCTGTCGTGGCTGGCGCTTGCGCGGGAGCCGATGCGCTGTTGCCGCCGGAGCGCTCGTCTTGGCCGCGCCGCCGCCGATCACAGCGACTACTGTGTTGATCTGCACCGTGTTGCCGGCCTCGACCTTGATCTCAGAAAGCGTGCCGCCGGCCGGCGACGGAATCTCCGCGTCTACTTTGTCGGTCGAAATCTCAAACAGCGGCTCGTCGCGCTGCACGCTATCGCCGACCTTCTTGAGCCACTTGGTGATTGTGCCTTCGAAGATCGACTCGCCCATCTGCGGCATCACCACGTTCGTGCCGCCGCCACTCGAAGCCGCTGCTTCTACGGGCGCAGCCGGTGCCGGCGCAGCCTTCGGTGGCTCGGGCTTCTGGGCTTCTTTGGGAGCTTCCTGCTTCGCGGGAGCAGGTGCCGCCGGGGCAGGCTTGCTCGCCACAGCGCCGTCGCCCTCGCCAATCACCGCAACCACGGTGTTGATCTGCACGGTGTTGCCGGCGTCCACCTTGATCTCAGAAAGCGTGCCGCTGGCCGGTGACGGAATCTCCGCGTCTACCTTGTCGGTCGAAATCTCAAACAGCGGCTCGTCGCGCTGTACCGTATCGCCGGGCTTCTTCAGCCACTTGGTGATCGTCCCTTCAAAGATCGACTCGCCCATCTGGGGCATCACGACATCTGTCGGCATGTTCTCTCTTCCGCCTTCCCATTCATGCGGCGTGTGCCGCTAAGCCTTCATCTCGATCATACGGGCTCGCGGGCCGTCGCTCCGCGCACCGCTCAGCACGTCACTTCAATAGGCCATCAGCCGCCGCGCCTCGCGCACCACATCCTCCACCTTGGGCAGGAACGCCTTCTCCAGCGGCGGTGCGAAGGGCACCGGCGCATCCAGCGAGGTGATGCGCGTGATGGGTGCATCCAGCGCGTCGAAGGCCTCCTCGTTGATGATGGCCGCGATCTCGCCCGCGATGCCTCCGGTCTTGGTGTCCTCGTGCAGGATGATGACGCGGTTCGTCTTCTCGACCGTGGCCGCAATCGCCGCATTGTCCAGCGGCAGCAGCGTGCGCAGGTCCAGGATCTCCAGCTCGATGCCTTCCTTGGCCAGAATATGTGCGGCCTCTTCGGCCACGTAGACCATCGCCGCGTAGGTGATCACCGAAACATGCTTGCCTTCGCGATGGATGCGCGCCTTGCCGATTTCGACCGTGTAATCCTCGGCCGGCAGTTCTTCCTTCACGCGCCGGTACAGATACTTGTGCTCGAAGAAGAGCACCGGGTTGTTATCGCGGATCGCCGACTTGATCAGCCCCTTCGCATCGCGCGCGGTCGCCGGGCAGATCACCTTCAGTCCGGGCGTGTGCACGTAGAACATCTCCGGATTCTGCGAGTGGAACGGGCCGCCGCTCACCCCGCCGCCCGAGGGCCCGCGCAAGCACCAGCGGCGCCGGCGCGCCCCAGCGATAGTTGCTCTTGGCCAGGATCTGCACGATCTGCGAGTGGGCCGAGCTGATGAAGTCCATGAACTGGAATTCGCCCACTGGCCGGAGGCCGGTCAGCGATGCGCCATAGGCCGCGCTGGCAATCGCCATCTCGGAGATGGGCGTGTCCACCACGCGCTCGGTGCCGAAGCGCTGCAGGAAGCCTTCCGTCACCTTGAACGCGCCGCCGTAAACGCCCACGTCCTCGCCGATGACGAAGACGCGCGAATCGCGCTCCATCTCTTCCCACAATCCCTGGCGGATTGCCTCTAAATATGTAACTGCTGCCATTGCTCGATCAGTCCTCGCGTTCTATCGCGGTTTATTTGTAATGCGTGGTGGCGCTGGATTCGGCCAGCTTGGCGCTCGCGTTCGCATTCTGCACCTGCACCTCGCCGTACTTCAGCGGAATCTCCTTCGCATTGTCGAAGTACACATCGGTGCCCGCGTCCGCCGGATCGGGCATCGGCGACGCCTCGGCGAACGCGCGCTCCTCTTCCATGTACGCATCCACTTCGGCCTGGATCTTCTTCGATTCCGCCTCGGTCATCCATCCGCGCTCGATCAGGTACTTCTCCATGCGCAGGATCGGGTCGCGGCGCTTCCAGTACTCCTTCACTGGCGGCGGAACGTAGACGGCGGCATCGTGCATCGCGTGGCCCTTCATGCGCATCAGCTTGGCTTCGATCATCGAAGCGCCCTCGCCACGATAGGCGCGCTCGACGGCTTCATGGGTCGCGTCATAGACCTGGTTCGCGTCCGTGCCGTCCACGATGACGCCCGGCACGCCGTAGCCCAGCGAGCGGTCGGCCAGGTCCTTGCAGGCAAACTGCAGCTCCACTGGCGTGGAGTAGGCCCAGAGGTTGTGCTCCACCATCAGCACCACGCCCAGCCGCTGTACCGCGGCGAAGTTGAAGCCTTCGTAGGTCGGCCCAGTCGACTGGCCGCCATCGCCGATGTATGCCAGGCACGCAATGTTCTTGCCCTGGATGCGCGCGCCCAGCGCCACGCCGGCGCACACGCTGATGGAATCGCCCAGGTGCGAGATGGGCGCAATCACGTTGAGCTTTTTGTAGTCGCCGTAGTGCGAGCCGCTCTCGCGTCCCCGCGTCGGCGAGCCGCCCTTGGCCATGTACTGCATCATGGTGTCGCGCGGTTTGAAGCCCTTCACGATCATCGAGCCCTGATTGCGGATCATCGGCCCCAGCCAGTCGCCCTCGCCCAGCGCGTAGGCGGACGCCACCGACGTGGCCTCCTGCCCCTGGCTCAGGTACAGGCCGCCGATCACCTTGCTCTGCTTGTACATCCGCTCCAGCGAGTCTTCCATCTTCCGGTTCGTAATCATCAGCCGGTAGATATCGATCGACTGCTCGCGGGTCAGGTACTTCGACGGACGCAGCGGAGGCGCCGGAGCCGTGGTATCGCCCACCACGATGTAGTGGTAGTGCCCGTCCTTCCACTCGCCTTCGATGTGGAAAGGCAACTGCTCCAACCGGTAATCCGGGATTCCGTGCGGATTCTTGGCAGGGGGTGGGAGTTGGGGGGAGTTCTTACCGTTAGACTCTTTGGATTCCTTCGGTTTCCCGTTCACGGAGGCAGACGGCGCCCCCGCGGTCTTCTCTTCTGTTTTTCTACTCGCCATCGACAGCGATCCTGGTCGGTCAGTACCGAACTGGTCATTTTATGCTAAAAAGCCGCACTGAGCACCCGGAGCCGGTCGGCCGCTGCCTACAACTCTTGTTCGCAGCACAGTTTACGTATGCACAGGCGCCGACCCGGCGAGCGCCCGCGACAGATCCCGAATGGACTCCAGCCACAGCACCTGCGCATCGAAGACCCGGCCAAACTGCCGCGCCACCCGCTCGGCGGCGGTCTGAAGCGTAAGGTCGGGACCGCTGCTCTCCAGCTCCAGGCTGGTGACGCCCCGGTCGCGGATGCCGCACGGCACAATCCAGTCGAAATCCCGCAGGTCGGTCGTCACGTTCAACGCAAATCCATGCGAGGTCACCCCCGCCGAGACATGGATGCCGATCGCCGCGATCTTCTTCTCCTCGACCTTCCCGCTCGGCTGCGTCCAGACGCCGGTCCGGCCGGCAATTCGCTGGGTCGCCACGCCATAGTCCGCCATGGTGCGGATCAGCGCCTCCTCGATCAGGCGTACAAAGTCCACCGGTCCCAGCCATTTCCGTTCGCCCCGGACAGAACGGCACAACTCTCCCCGCAGATCAAAGATCGGATACCCCACAAGCTGCCCCGGACCGTGGTAGGTCACGTCGCCGCCGCGGTTGGTCTCCACCACCTCCACGCCGCGCGCGGCCAGCGCCTCTTCGCTCAACAGCAGGTTCTCCCGGCCCCCGTCTTTTCGTCCCATGGCGCGCCCCAGCGTCAGCACCGGCGGATGTTCCAGCAATACCAGCACGTCTCCGATCGCCCCGGTCTTGCGCAACTCCACTAGTCGCGCCTGGATATCCAGCCCGTCGCGATACGCAACCCGCCCGAGATACACAACCGATAAGACCATGCTGGCTAACCGAAACGGCTGCTCCTGCCATCCATTCTGTCACCCGGCGGCGCTGTCACTGGGCGGCCTGGGTCGATGCAGTGGAGTACGCACGAGTTTTTTTGAAGGAGAGGCCCCGCATGACATCCTCGTTGATCTCCATCCGCCTGCGCATCTTGTCTGCCCTGCTCTTCGCCGCATTCCTCACCGCAGTCGCTTCTGCCCAGACTGGCCTGTACGTCGAGTACGGCGGCTCCAAAGTCGATGCACCCACCAGCAACTGGATTTACGGCCCGACCTTCGGCCTCTACCACGATTTCATCTCTGCCCCCCTGGTCCACCTCGGTGGCGACATCCGTGGCTCCGTTCTCGGCGTCACCAATACCACGACGCTCACCAGTGGAATGATTGGCCCGCGCGTTTCCGTTCATCCTCGCGTGTTGCCCACCATGCCCTATCTGGAGGCCCTCGCCGGCATCGGCCACTACGACTTCGGCTCCAACCAGCCCAGCAACACGCAGTTCGAATACCAGTTCCTCGCCGGCATCGATATCACCGTGCTGCCGCGCCTGGACTGGCGCATCGTCGAGTTCTCCTACGGCGGCTTGAGCGCCTTCAACGGCACTCTCCATCCCAAGACCCTCAGCATGGGTCTCGTCCTGCGGCTTCCCTGACCCTGCCCTGAAGTGGCGCGTTCCGCCACGCAACAGCCGCGGCAAGTACAATCTGTCTAGTTCCTTCCTGGCACGTGGACATCCCTACCGTTGCGTAGAGTTGAGCAGAGGCTTCTTTCTGAATGAATAGAATTGCGACCCGTCGTCTCCGTCTTCACTGCATCCTTTTCGCCCTGCTTCTCGTCGCAGCCGGCATCCCCCAGGCCCACGCACAAACCGCCATCTACGGCCAGTTCAGCGCCTCGCGCTTCAACAGTAATAGTGTCCCCAACGTGAACGACTGGGGCTACGGCGGCGGCTTCGGGCTCTACTCCAACTTCATCAAGGTGCCCTTCGGCCGGGTCGGCGGCGACATCCGCGTCCAGTTCACCCGCCCGGCGAGCAACACCACGCTCACCAGCTTCCTCGTCGGCCCGCGGCTGGAAGTGCACCCGCACATCATTTCGCTGAACCCCTACGCTGAATTCCTCTTCGGCGGCGGCCACTTCAGCTATGGCAACAACTCTCCCTCGACCACACAGTTCGACTGGCGCGTCCTGGGCGGCCTGGACAAGACCGTGCTTCCGCACGTCGACTGGCGCGTGATCGAAGTCTCCTACGGCCAGCTCAACACCTACTCCGGCCGCCTGCGTCCGGTCACCTTCAGCACTGGTGTCGTTCTGCGGTTTCATTGAGAGCAGCTTCCAAGCTGGTTGCGTAAGGGGATCACATTCCATGCGCGATCGCATCCCCTTCTCGCATCTATTGCCGCTGATTGACCTCGCGCTGCTCGTCATGCTGGTGCTCGTCCCCATCACCCTGACTGCACTCCGGCTCTACGAAGCAGCCAAAGGCGCCGATCAGGTCCATGTCCGCGGCGGTCGATTCGAAGGCCACCATCCCGCGCAGACCAGATTGTCCCCTGGTCTATCCGCGCCGCTACCGTGCCGAGAGCAGTCGCCATGAAGGTCATCAACCTTCCCGGCATGACGATTGAGACTCTCATTTCCCTTCCAACTTCGTGGCCTTCCAGGCATGGCATCCCGCCGCTTTGCTGCCTGAGACCTGGGAGGCGCTAATCTACCCTTTCTTCGCACTGCCTTTCTGGTGGATGGTTGGCGGCGGCCTCGACGTCACCTTTAGAAGGGAACGGATGCATTGGTCGCTTGCTTCTTCTGGGTACCCTGCTCTTCGGCTTCTTCCTCGTTTTCGTGCTCGTGGTTCTGTTCGGCTTTAACGCTGACGACCGGTCAGATACAGGCAACATATTCTGGGGAATATTGGGCTGGACCATCGGCTTCGCCATCCTGCCCATCGCATGGATCGCGCAGTGGATTCGTCAACGCCGCAGCAGCGCAGCACCGGCGGCCACGCTCTAACTAAGTCGGGCTGTCACATCGCTCCGCCATGCCCGACCGAAGGCTCCGGCAAACAAAACGTCCCCTCCACCGCCTCCAGAAACGTCCGCTCCTCGCGCAACACAAATCGCTTCGACTGCGCGAAGGCGAAGTTCTCCCGCGCCTCCGCATCCGTCCTGAGCCGCGCGCGGTACGCTTCATACGCCGCCAGGCTGTCGAACGCAATCAGCCCCCAGCCCACATCGTTCGTTCCTTCCAGCGGCAGAAAATATCCCACCAGCCGGCCGCCGCATCGCGGAATGATCCTCCCCCAGTTCTCCGCATACTTCTCAAACGCCTCACGCTGAAACGGATCAATCTGATAGCGGATAAAACACGTAATCGTCATCGTTTCTTTTCCCTCCACCACCGCTGCATCGCAGCCCATCGTCAGCAGCACACCAGCCGTTGCCGCCATTCCGCCCAGCACACTGCGCCGGCTCACCTTCGCCACGGAATATTTGGGCTCTTGCATACGTCCGCAGTATGGCGCTTGCGCCGTCATAGACGATTCGTTTATCGTCAAACCGTGCATGCGCCAACAAAACCGCACCTTTCCATAGCGGACATCGCCTCCGCCATCGGCGAGCCCGCGCGTGCTCGCATGCTTTCGAGCCTCATGGATGGCCGCGCCCGCACCGCGACCGAGCTCGCCGCCATCGCGGGCGTCAGCGCCTCCACCGCCAGCGTGCACCTGCAGCGCCTCAAGTCCGCGCAGCTCGTCAAGGTGCTGGTGCAGGGCAAATGCCGTTACTACAGCCTGCATGGCGCCGACGTTGCCGCCGCGCTCGAAGGCCTCAGCGTCATCGCCGGCGCATCGCACCAACCATTTGTTCCGCACACTCCCGGCCCGCTGCGCTTCGCGCGCACCTGTTACGACCACATGGCCGGCGCAACCGGCGTCGCACTGCACGATCGCTTTACCGCACTGCATTGGATCGCGCCGGATGCAAAACGAAGCGATGTCCGCGAAGATGCCTACAGCCTCACCAAAGAGGGCGCCGCGGCTCTCGCCTCGCTCGGCATCGACATCGACGCCACCCGCAATCTCCGTCGCCGCTTCGCCTACGCCTGCCTCGACTGGAGCGAACGCCGTCCCCACCTCGGCGGCGCACTCGGCGCAGCCATCCTTCATGTCGCACTGAAAAAACGCTGGGTCACGCAGCAGCTCGACAGCCGCATCCTCACCATCACCGCCACCGGCCGCCGCGAGATGCACTCCCGCTTCGGCCTCACACTGGACGAGCGCATCCCCGCGGCGTAATCCGCAACATTCCCTGCCTCCACAATTGGACATTCCCCCGCCAAGATGCAATAAAGGAGCCGTCCAAACAACACTCCGGAGAACCTATGCGCCGACGTGACTTTCTCTCCACCGCCGCGGCCGCAGCCGCACTGCTGCCTGCCGCCGCGCTTGCCAATACTCTTGCGCCTTCCCTGAAACGGCATCCCCACAAAGCTCCGCAGCCGGCGGCCACGCGATGCCGCTCGGCCTCGTCATCGCGCCCTCCGATAACCCGGAAGAAACTATTCGCCGCGTTCACGAGCTCGGCCTGCCCACCTGCTTCCTCTCGCTCGACGCCTACATCGGCAAGTTCACCCCGCAGGTCGCGGACCAATTCAAGGGCCTGCTCGCGAAGTACAGCGTCACCTGCACCACCGTGGAAGTCGTCGGCCCGCCGCCGCTGGTGTGGGACTTTATGCAGGGCCCCTCCACCATCGGCGTCGTGCCGCGCGCCACCCGCGCCGCGCGCATCGACGCACTCAAGCAGGCATCGGACTTCGCCAAGCTCCTCGACGTCCATCAGGTGCAGACGCACTGCGGCTTCATCCCGGAGAACCCCGCCGATCCTCTTTACAAAGAGACCGTCGCTGCCATACGCGAGGTCGCCGAGCATTGCGCCAAAAATGACCAGCGCTTCCTGATGGAGACGGGCCAGGAGACACCCACCACCATGTCGCGCGCCATCCGCGACGTCAAGATGCCGAATCTCGGCGTCGGTCTCGACACCGCGAACCTCATCCTCTACGGCAAGGCCAATCCCGTCGACGCGGTCGCCATCCTCGGCCCGCAGGTTCATGCCGTCCACGCAAAGGATGGCCGCTGGCCCACCAATCCCGACAAGCTCGGCGAAGAGGTCCTTATCGGCACCGGCCTCGTGGATTTCAAAAAGGTGTTCGAAGGCCTGCACCAAGCCGGCTATACCGGCGCCATCACCATCGAGCGCGAAACCAATGGCCCGCAACAGATCGAAGACGTGCGCAAAGAAAAGCAGTATCTTGAAAAGGTGCTCGCGCAGGTTACATAACCGGCAGTGCCGCCAAACCGGGCGCCCCAACCGAACGAAGCCAGGGTGGGAATATTGAAATAGAGTGCATTCCGGAGGAATGACAGCAACCATGGACAGACGCGACTTCATCAAGACCGCCTCAGCAGCCTCCGGCCTCCTCTTCGTCAAGCCCTCCACCGCCTTCGGCTACCAGGCCAACTCCGCTGTGCGCCTCGGCCTGCTCGGCTGCGGCAATCGCGGTACCGCCGTTGCCACATCCTTCGTGAAGAACACCCCTGCGCATCTCGTCGCGCTCGCCGACATCTTCCCCGACAAGCTCGCCGCTGGGAAAGCAGCACTTCGACGAGCTCAATGCTTCCGTCAACAAACCTGCCATCGATCAGCGCCTCACCTTCCACGGCTACCGCGCTTTCGAGGAGCTTGCCGCGTCGAAGGACATCGACGCCATCCAGATCTCCACGCCGCCCTTCTTCCACGTCCAGCATCTTGAGGCTGCAGTCGCCGGGGGCAAGCATGCCTATTGCGAGAAGCCCGTCGGTGTCGATGTCCCGCAGACACACAAGGCGCTCGAAATCGCGAAGCGCGTGCAAGGCAAGGTCTCGGTCGATGTCGGCTTCCAGATCCGCAGCGCTCCGCCGTTCGTTGAGATCGTCAACCGCATCCACTCCGGCGCTCTCGGCAAACTCGCCAGCATCACCGCCTACTACAACGCGCCCGCATCTGTGGACCACGCGAAGCCGGGCATGTCCCCGGATGAGACGCGCCTGCGCAACTGGCTCTGGGACCGCACCCTCTCCGGCGACATCCTGCTCGAACAGAACATCCACGTCATCGATATCTGCAACTGGGTCCTCGGCGCGCATCCCGTCAAGGCCGTCGCCACCGGCGGCCGCAACGTCCTCACCCACGCCGGTAATATCTGGGACAACTACCAGGTCGACTTCACTTACCCGGACAACGTCCACGTCAGCTTTTCATCTACGCAATTCGGCGACTTCGGATTCGATGTCTCCGAGCGCGTCTACGGCGCCGACGGCCTCGCCGAGATGCCCTACTCCGGCCCGCTCCGCATCCTCGGCAAGAATGCGTGGACCTGGGTCGATCCCGAAGGCACGCCGCAACAGTCCACCGAGCCCGCGCGCTTCGCCGCCAACGGCGCCTTCACCGACAACCTGATCTACGCCGACCGCGACAAGGATCGCGGCTTCATCGAGAGCATTACCAGCGGCCAACATCACAACCAGATCGCCGCCGGGGTGGAAAGCGCGCTCGCCTGCATGCTCGGTCGCAAAGCCGCCTACTCAGGCCGCGAAACAACCTGGGAGGAGCTGGAAAAGGACCACGAAGACTGGCAGCTCGGCATCGACCTGAAGCAGTTCAGCTAAGCGTCATGCGACCGCAATATCACTTCCGCAGATCACCTCAAGGTCTCTGCGCATGGAACGTTCTCCGTCTCGTCGAACTCTCTCGTGATCTGCTCCGCGAGCGGGTTCCCTTATCCGCGATTCGCGAGCTGGATGAACCCTACTGGTCGAATGAAGGCACACAATCTCTGACCTGCCGTGATGTTGTCGATCACGCGCGTCTGATGCTTGAGTGCGACCTCGCCCATCCCATCATCCTCTCAAGCGATGGGTGCGTCATGGATGGAATGCACCGTGTATGCAAGGCTCTGCTCGAAACTCGCACAGAGATCGATGCAGTTCGTTTCGTGCATGATCCCGAACCGGACTACATCGGCGTCCATCCCGACGATCTGCCGTACGATGAATCATCGGGGCATCGTCCACTTTCCCTGTAGCCATCCAGCGGCGTCATCATCTAGCAATCAGTCCCACAGAGTCAGTTCCACCGCAACAACACAGGAGAAGACTCCCCATGCCCCTGCCCAGCGACCCCAAACTCCTCGCCCTCAGCGAAAATCTGCTTAAGCAATTCGACGCCATCTTCGGCCTCAATCCAGGCTTCCGGCCCGCGCATGCCAAAGGCATCCTGCTCAGCGGCACCTTCACGCCCGCCGCGTCGGCAAAAGACCTTACCCGCGCCGCGCACATTGCGCGTTCATCCACGCCCGTCCTCGCGCGCTTCTCCAACTCCACCGGCGTCCCGCTCATCCCGGACAACGACCCCAACGCTAACCCGCGCGGCCTCGCCATCCGCTTTGAGCTCGCGCCGCACGTGCATACCGATATCGTCAGCCACTCCACCGACGGATTCCCTACCCATACGGGCGACGAGTTCCTCGAATTTCTTCGCGCCCTCGCTGCCAGCGATCCGGCCAACCTGAAAGGCTCGCCGCTTGAGGCCTTCCTCGGCTCACACCCGGCGGCGCTCGCCTTCGTGCAGACGCCCAAGCCCGCGCCATCCAGCTTCGCCCGCGAGAGCTACTTCGGCGTCACCGCCATGCGCTTCACCAGCCAGCAGGGAAAAAGCCGCTATGGCCGTTACAGAATCCTGCCTGCCGCCGGCAACGATCACCTCAACGACGCAGCAACGAAATCCAAACCGCCGAATTATCTCTTCGACGAGCTGCCCCAGCGCCTTGCGAAAGGTCCCGTCACCTTCCGTATCGCGGTCCAGCTTGCCGAACAGGGCGACACCGTCGACAACGCCACCATCCACTGGCCGGAGACGCGTCCCGTCGCAGATCTCGGCACCCTCACCCTCAGTGCCGTTGTGCCCGACAACGCCGCCGAGCAGAAGCAGATCATCTTCGATCCCATCCCGCGACTCGACGGTATCGAGCCCTCCGGCGATCCGCTGCTCGAGCTCCGTGCCGCGATCTATTTAATGAGCGGCCGCCGCCGCCGATCCGCATGACAAAAAGGAAGCGGCGGCCCACCCAGCCGCCCTCTTGTCTTCCGCAGCTGTCCTCCCGACCCGAGCGAAGTAGGAATCTGCTGTTCGCCTGAATTGCTTTCGCAATCCGGCTCTCCATGGCCGGCTTGCTAATAGGCTGACTTGCTATAGCCAGCACATCCCATCTCTCCAAACCCTCATCTCTCCCCCTGTAGCCTTGGTTAACAGGACGGGAGCCATCATGTTCAGCAAGTCGAAGGAACACGGCCGCAAAAAAAGCAGCAGCCAGCCAGAAAGAAAACCGACCAGGCACCGCGAAACCAAACTCCTTGCGGGCCTCGCCGCAGGCGTGATTGGCGGCATCGTGGCTACCTGGGTGCTGGACAAATATCAGCAGGGCGCGGTCGAAGCGACTCGCCGCGCGGAAGCGGCAGTCAATGCCGAACCCACCCTGAGCCGCCAGCAGGAAGATCAGTTACGCGAGCAGCAGCGTGGCCACGCGGAAGCCGCGCATCGCATCGCAAAGTCCGCCGTAGGCAGGAAACTCAGCCGCACCCAGCAGCGCACCGCGGCCCCCATCGTGCACTATGCGGCAGGCGCGCTCGCCGGCGGCATTTACGGTCTCACCGCAGAGATTCTCCCGGGAGTGCGGCGCTGGTATGGCATGGGATACTCGAAATTCATCTTTCTCGGAGCATCAGAACCGCTGCTGCCCTGGCTCGGCCTCAGCGCCGGACAAAAAGCGCAGGTCACCCCCGCCGCCCTGCCCGCTCCCCTGGTCTTCGGTGCAGCCCTCGAAACCACGCGCCGCTTCCTGCGCTGGCTGCTATAGCCATCGGACCCCGTTCTCAATCATCTCGATGGAGGCGGCGTAGGATCGAGGTCATGAAAGCCGCGGCAATCCCATCAATGAGATGCGCAATATCCGCGCTTGCCGCCTTGCTCACATTGCTGGTCCTGGCCTCGGCAGCTCCTCTGCTCTTGGCCCAGCAGGACGTACATGCGGCCCTCATTGCTGCGAATGATCGAAAGCCCGCTCCAGCTTTTGATCTCGCAAATGCAACCGGGAAGAAAATCCAGGTCTCGACCTATCGCGGCAGGGTCGTCCTGCTCAATTTCTGGGCTACTGATTGCGGCGGATGCATCCTGGAGATTCCCTCGTTCATCTCGATTCAGGCCACCCATAAGGACAAAGCCTTCACAGCGGTTGGTATCTCAATGGATATCTCTTATGAAGACTTAAAGAACGCAGATGAGGCATGGGGAAAGGTCACGCCATTCGTATCCAGCCACAAAATGAACTATCCGATCCTGATGGGTGACCAGTCCGTCTCCGATGCTTATGGGCTGCATGCGTTCCCCGCCACCTACCTCATCGATAAGTCCGGAAGAATCGCCGCAACCTACGTGGGCGTGGTCAGCAAGGACAATATCGAGGCCAATGTGGACAAGCTGTTGCTCGAACGATAGAACCGCGATCGGTGGTCCACCCGGCGAGCCGTAAGGACTGAAGACCAGCTACCCATGCCCCTCGCGTCAGGAGAAGCATGGGATTCAGGCGGGTCGCCCACAGCTCGAATCGTGAGCGACCAAAGGAAGCGAACCCGGCACATGCGTCGCAGGCGCATCCGCCCGTGCGGCCAGCACCGCCGCAGGCGCAGTTGCCGGGACGGCAAGCACCCTAATTAGGCTTTGCCGCCTCCTGGTTCGCCTTGTCTGCTTCCTTCGCGGACTTATCCTGCTCCCGCGCAGCCTTGTCCTCGTGTTTCTGCGACTTCTCCGCCGCCTTGTCAGCCTTCTGGTTGTGTTTCAGTTCCTTCTTCTCGTGCTTCTTTTCGTTCTTGTATTCCTGCTTCGTATGCGGCTGCGGATTCGTTACCTGCCTGCCCTCATCCGTCTGCTGCGCCAGCAGCGTCGGTGTCCCCGCCACCGCCACGCCGATGCCCATGCTCAGATAAAGTGTCGCTGCCATCCATCTCCGGTTCCACATGCGCTCTCCCTTCTCAAAATGGGATGCGTCTCTTACCCCCGGGCCAAAAATCAGCCGGAAAGTGCCAGATAGGTGGGGCCAATTTTCTATAATGGAAATAGATCGAGAAGAGGCATCTGTGTGCCGCATTAGCCGCTAAGTCCATTGTTTGGAGGAATTTAGCGGCAACGCCCATGGAATGACGAATTTGACCCTCGGGAGAGGGCCTAATCCGATGAAAATAAGCGGCTTACGAGCCGCTCTCCCGCGGCGGGAGGGGGAGCGTGGGAGTCACGTTACGCAAGCAAAACGGGCGAGGCTTTGGCCTCGCCCGTTTGAATCTGGCGCGACACTACTGGCGCGTCCCTATACGTTGATCGCCATTCCCTCCACCGCGCCGAAGCCGTCCAGCATCGCCTCGGCCAGCGTGGGATGCGCGTGGATGGTAAACATCATCTCGTCCACCGTCGCCTCCAGCTCCATCGCCGTGACTGCCTCGGCGATCAACTCGGTCGCCTGCGGGCCGATGATGTGCACGCCCAGCACCTCGCCGTACTTCGCGTCCGCCACCACCTTCACGAAGCCTTCGTGCTCATTCACGATCGAGGCCTTTGAGTTGGCGGAGAACGGGAACTTGCCGACTTTCACTGTGAGGCCCTTCTCCTTTGCCTGCGCTTCGGTCAGCCCCACGCTGCCGATCTGCGGCTCGCAGTAGGTGCACGCCGGAATCCGCTCGCGCCGCACCGGCCGTGCCGGTTTGCCGGCAATCTTCGTCACCGCCACGATGCCGCACATCGCGCCCACGTGCGCCAGTTGCGGCAGCCCGGCCACGATGTCGCCGATGGCATACACCCCCGGCTCCGCTGTCTCCATCCACTCATTCACGTGAACAAATCCACGCTCGAGCTTCACTTTTGTCTTATCGAGTCCGATGTTTTCGGTGCGCGGCGCGCGGCCGACAGCCACCAGCACCTTCTCCGCGTCCTTCACCTGCGCCTTGCCGTCCGCGCTGGTGAAGCTCACCTTTACGCCGTCCTTGGTGCGCTCCACCTTTTCGACCTTGGCGCCTACATGCGACTCGATGCCCCGCTTGCGGAAGACGCGCGCCAGCTCCTTGCTCACGTCGTCGTCCTCGTTCGGCACCATGCGCGGCAGGTATTCGACGATCGTGACCTCCGAACCAAAGCTCTTGAAGATGGACCCGAACTCGACGCCTACCGCGCCCGCGCCGATCACCACCAGCGACTTCGGGATGCGGTCGATGCTCAGGATCTCGATGTTGGTCAGGATGCGATCGTCAGGCTTCAGTCCTGGCAACATCCGGGCGTCCGACCCAGTGGCGATGAGGACGTTCTTGGCCTGCACCGGTGTCGACTTGGCGTTCGCGCCCGTCACCGCGACGGTGTGCACGCCGCCCTTGGCCGGCCCCGACAGACTCCCCGTGCCCGCCACGACGGTGACCTTGTTCTTCCGCATCAGAAAGTCCAGGCCCTTCACATGCTTGGCGACGATCTGGTTCTTGCGGTCGAGGATCGCCTTCCAGTTCAGCGTCACTTCGCCCACGCCCTCTATGCCGTATTCCTTGGCGTGCTTCAGGTGGTCGTAGACCTCGGCGTTGAACAGGATGGACTTGGTGGGAATGCAGCCCACGTGCAGGCAGGTGCCGCCCAGTTTGGGCTCGCGCTCGATCAGCGCTACCTTCAATCCCAACTGCCCTGCGCGAATGGCCGCCGTATACCCCGCCGGCCCCCCACCAATCACCGCCACGTCATAGATCGTCTCAGCCAAAATTTTGCTCCTCTTCCGTCAAACCACACCCTTTGCTGCGGGCCAAACACATCATTCTACGCGCTTATGACACACTAACTGGGTGCGTCCGCATCTGGCCACGCTGCTCCAGGACTTCCGCCGCTACGGCCGGGATCACGCGGTGGTCAGCCACACCGGCAACCGCAGCCTGCCCTCGACCTACGCGGAACTCGCCGAGCTGAGCGCGTGCTTTGCCGCCGAGTTCGCGCGCCGCGATATCCAGTCCGGCGACCGCATCCTGCTCTGGGGACAGAATTCCGCCGCATGGATCGCCGCCTTCTACGGCTGTGTTCTGCGCGGCATCGTCGTCGTCCCACTCGACGCAGCTGGCGATCCCCGCTTCGCCCAGCGTGTCCTCGCCGAGACGTCACCGCGCCTCCTGGTCGGCGATCCGTCACTGTTGCAGAAGCTCCTGCCATCTGATGTCCCAACCCTGGCGCTGGATGCAACCGACCTGCCCGCACCGGATTACGCGCCCGCGGCCAACCTCAACCGCAGCACGCCGCTGCAGATCATCTTCACTTCCGGCACCACGTCGGAGCCGAAAGGCATCGTCCACACCCATGGCAACGTGCTCGCCTCGCTCGATCCCATCGAGCGCGAGATCGCGAAATACCGTCGTTACGCGCGCCCCTTTCACCCGCTCCGGTTCCTCCACACGCTGCCGCTTTCCCACGTCTTCGGCCAGTTCATGGGCCTGTGGGTGCCACCGCTGCTTGCCGCCGAGGTCCACTTCGAGGCCCGGCTGGATGCTCCGCGCCTCGTCCAACTCATCCACGACCAGCGCATCTCGGTGCTGGCGGCCGTGCCTCGGGTGCTGGAGCTGCTGCGCAGCCATCTCACACGTCTTGACCCGGCACTCGAGGACCGTCTCGAAGCAGCCGCCCAGGTCTCGGCGCTCGGGCGCTGGTGGCGGTTCCGGCGCCAGCATCGCCTCTTCGGCTGGAAGTTCTGGGCTTTCGTCTGCGGAGGCGCAACGCTGCCCGCCGATCTGGAGCGCTTCTGGACCGGGCTCGGTTTCGCCCTCATCCAGGGCTACGGCATGACGGAGACCACTGCGCTCGTCACCCTGAACCATCCCTTCCATACCGCGCGCGGCAGCATCGGCAAGCCGCTCGCCGGTCGCGAAATGCGTGTTGCAGAGGATGGCGAAATCCTCGTCCGTGGCGAGTCGATCGCGAATGCCGAGTGGCGCGGTGGCCACGCGCAGCCCCGCGCGGCGGACGAGGGCTGGCTTCGCACGGGCGATCTGGCCGCGCGCAACGACAAGGGCGAGCTTGTCTTTGCCGGCCGGAAGAGCGATGTCATCGTCACCGCCGCAGGTCTCAATGTGCATCCACAGGATCTCGAGGCGGCGCTGTCGCGCCAGCGCGGCGTGCGGGATGCCTGTACCTTCGCCTTCGATAGCGGCGCCGGGCCCCAGCCGGCGGCTGCTTTGCTGATGAGCGACGCATCGCAGGCCGAGGCAGCCGTCGCCTCGGCGAATGGAGCACTCGCCGCCTATCAGCAGATTCGCCGCTGGCTCGTCTGGCCCGATTCGGATTTCCCGCGCACCTCCACCGGCAAGGTGAAGCGTCGCGATGTTGCCACTCGCGTGACCCTGGCCTGGCGATCGACCGGCGAGGTCGCCGCCGGCGATGATCCGCTGCTGCAGACACTCAGTGCGATGTCCGGCGCCCGCGTGGACCATCTCTCCGACGAGAGCCGCCTCCGCGAGGATGTTGGCCTGGACAGCCTTGGCCTGGTCGAGTTGCAGAGCGCGCTCGAACTGCGCTTCGCCGTCGAGATTCCCGAAGATGCCTGGCAGCAGGCGCGTATTGTCCGCGATCTGCGCGAATTCATCCACTCTCAGCCCAGAATCTCTCAGTCAGGACCTGCCGCGCCAGCGACCAGCAGCGTGGCGAACGCATCGCCAGCGCAGATTCCCGTCAGCCGGCAAGCTGTCGCCGACAGCGCAATCTATCCGCGGTGGCCATGGAGTGCCCCCATCCGCTGGCTGCGGGTTGCATTCCTGGAATGCGTCGCAATTCCGCTCACGAGGCTCCTGCTTTCGCCACGTGTGGAACGTCCCAAACCGCTTGTCGCGCGGAAGCCGATGCTCATCGTCGGCAATCACGTGACGGCATTCGATCTTCCGATCATGCTCTATGGGCTGCCGCCGCGTATCCGGCGGCACACGGCGGTCGCAATGGCTGGCGGCCTGCTGACCGGCTGGCGGCATGCGCGTGTGGAGCGGCACGCATGGTCCCGCCTGCTGACGCCGCTTGCTTACTGGCTGGTCACCGCGCTCTTCAACGTCTTCCCGTTGCCGCAGGGCGCGGGTTTCCGCCGCAGTTTTGCGCACGCGGGCGCGGCGCTGGACCATGGCATGCACGTCATCCTTTTCCCGGAGGGCCGCCGCTCCGCCGATGGAGCGCTCGCTTCCTTCCAGTCAGGCATCGGTCTGCTGGCGCGCGAATCAGCCGCACCGGTTTTGCCGGTGGCGATGGTCGGGCTCGGAGAGCTGAAGCAGCGCAGGCGGCGGTGGTTCCGATCAGGCACGGTGACGATTCGCATCGGCCAGCCGATCAAGATGCAGCCTGGAGAATCGCCGCAGGAGTTCACCGCGCGGCTTGAGGCGCAGGTACGCCACATGCTCGCACAGGGGTAGAGCTATCTAGAGCAGCTTCGCGGCTTCCTTGGCGAAATAGGTGACGATGAAGTCCGCGCCGGCGCGACGGATCGAAATGAGCGATTCGAGCATGGCGCGCTCGCGTTCCAGCCAGCCGCGCTCGAAGGCAGCCTGTAGCATCGAATACTCGCCCGAGACCTGATAGGCGCCCATCGGCACATCGAAGCGGCCGCGCGCCGCGTGGATCACGTCCAGGTAGGGCATCGCGGGCTTCATCAGGATCATGTCCGCGCCCTCGCCCAGGTCCTGCTCGATCTCGCGCATCGCCTCGCGCAGGTTCGCTCCATCCATCTGATAGGTGCGACGGTCTCCGAACTGCGGCGAAGAATCCGCAGCTTCGCGGAACGGCCCGTAGAATGCCGACGCGAACTTCGATGCATAGGAGAGCACCGGTACCTGCTCGAAGCCATCCTCGTCCAGCTCATCGCGGATCGCGGCGACCCGGCCATCCATCATGTCCGATGGCGCGACGATATCCGCGCCTGCTTCGGCAAGTGACGCCGCCGTCTTTGCCAGCAGATCGAGCGTCGCATCGTTGTCCACGTGGAACTCGCCGCCATCGCGCCGCACCACGCCGCAGTGGCCGTGGGAGGTATACTCGCACAGGCAGACATCGGCGATCAGCACCAGCTTCTTCGCGGCCGCGCTCTGCTTCAGGGCGCGCAATCCCTGCTGCATGATGCCGTTGGCGTCGTACGCGCCGCTGCCCTGCTCGTCCTTGCTCGCGGGCAACCCGAAGAGCAGCAGGCCGCCTAGCCCCAACGCCGCTGCCTGGTCCGCCTCCTTCACCGCCTCGTCGATCGAGACGTTGTAGACGCCGGGCATGGACTTTACCTCGCGGCGCACGCCTTCTCCGGGGCACAGGAAGAGCGGGTACACCAGCGCGCCGGGATCGAGATGCGTCTCGCGCACCAGGGCGCGCATCGGAGCGGTTGTGCGCAAGCGGCGAAGGCGGGTCTGCGGAAACTCCATGCCTGCATTCTATCTATGCCTCCCAAGGTAGAGTGAGAGGGTGAGCCTGTTGCCAGCCATTCCCAAGCCGGTCGCCGACTTCAGCCCCGCTACGCTGGAATGGGAGGCGCTTCTCGCGCTGCTCTCTCAATACGCCACCGCCACGGTGACACGAGCGTGGTTGGCGGCGCTGGCGCCCTCGACCTCCAGCACCTGGGCCACGCAGCAACATGCCGCCATTGCGGAGATGCGTATCTGCCTTGCTTGCGGCGTGCGGCCCGCGGTCACGGCGCTCTTCGATCCGTCCACGCTGGTGGCAAAGGCGCGGATCGCTGGCACTGCGCTTGAGACGCAGGAGCTGCTGCAACTGCTTGCGCTGGGCGACGATGTCGTTGCCTGGTATCACGCCATGCAGGAGCCTCCGGAGGACCTGGGACCGCGTATACCGTTCCTGCGCGCAATGACCGAGCCGCTGCGCGGCAACCAGCTTGCGCCCCTGATCCGCAGGTTGCGGTCGCGGGTGAACCCTGACGGCACGCTGAACGACGATGCCTCGCCCGACCTGAAGCGCATCCGCCGCGAGATCGAGCGCCAGCAGCGATCGATCGAGAGCAGCCTGCGGCAGGCGCTCCGGCGATTCTCCGGTGAAGGCTCCACGCAGGAAGAGCTCATCACCATCCGCGGTGAGCGGTTCGTCATCCCGGTGAAGGCGGAGTGGAAGCGCCGCATACCGGGTGTGGTGCACGGAGCCAGCAGCAGCGGCCAGTCGGTCTACATCGAGCCGTTGGAGACCATCGAGCAGAACAACGAGCTGATCCGCCTGCTCGACGAGGAGCAGGCCGAGGTGCACCGCATCTTCGTGCAGATGACGGGCGAGATCGCGCGCGAAGCGCAGACACTCTCGGCTGGCGCCGCGATACTCGCCGAAGTGGATGCTTTGCAGGCGCGGGCACGCTTCGCCGACGAGTATGAGTGCACCGCGCCCGCCTTCGCTACCGACGATGCGCCGGAGTTTCTGGTGCAGAGGGGGCGTCATCCGCTGCTGGAGCGGCGGCTGCGACGCAACGGCGGTGTTATTGTTCCGCTCACGCTGGGACTGGAGCCGGAGAAGCGGCAGCTCATCATCAGCGGGCCGAACACCGGCGGCAAGACGGTCGCGCTGAAGACAGCGGGCTTGCTGGCGATGATGGCGCAGGCCGGTATTCCGGTCGCGGCAGAGCGACTGGTGCTGCCGGTCTTCCGCAGCTTTCTGGCGGATATCGGCGATGCGCAGTCCATCGAGCAGAACCTCTCCACCTTCTCCGCGCACATCGTCAACCTGAACCGCATTGCGGCCGAGGTGGACGAGCACTCGCTGGTGTTGCTGGACGAACTGGGCTCTGCGACCGATCCCGAGGAAGGCGCAGCGCTGGCGGTCGCCATCGCCGAGCACTTCCTCAAGGCGCGCGCGTGGTCGATCATCTCCACCCACCACACTTCGCTGAAGGTCTATGCAGCGCAGCACGATGGCGTGCTGAATGCCGCAGTCGGGTTCGACGAGCAGACGCTGGCGCCGACGTATGCGCTGCGGCTTGGCGTGCCTGGCGCGTCGGCGGGCATCAACATCGCGCAGCGCATTGGACTTGATCCCGGGATCATCGCCGCAGCACGTGGGCAGCTTTCACGGCAGACTGAAGACATCGCGCACTTCCTCGACCGGCTGCATGCAGAGCTTGCTGCTGTGGACCGCGAACGCGCCGCGTTGCGCCAGCGCGAGAGCGAAGTGGAACGAGAGAAGCAGCGGCTCGATGCGGAAGGATTGAAGGAGTGGAAGGCCAAAGTCCGCGAGTTGGAGCAGCAACTGGCTGCGCTCATGAAGGATTTCGAGTTCCGCATGCGCGAGGCCGTCAAGGCCATTGACGATCGCATGCAGCAGCAGAAGCTTTCGAAGGAAGCGGAGCGGCGCATCGCGCGGCTGCGGCGCGAATTCGCAGAGCAGTTCAACGCGACCGCCGTGGCGCAGCACACCGGTGCGGACAAGGGCGATCCGCAGGCGCAGCCGCATGTCGTGCGGCACGTCACCGCGGGCGATACCGTGCGGCTGAAATCGCTGGGCCGCGTTGCCGTGGTTGAGCGGCAGATCGACGACGGAAATTTTGAGGTGGCGATGGGGCCGATGAAAATGCGGGTGCCCCGGGCTGACATCGCCGAGGTGATCAGCCGGCGCGCGGCGGCGGAGCTGAACCCGGTCGAAGCGGCGAGGCGGCGCGGGGTCTCGGTGACGATGGCCTCCTCCATGGATGACATGCGGTCGGAGATCAATGTCATCGGCCGGACGGTCGCCGAAGCCACGGGCGAGGTCGAGAGCTTCCTGGACCGGGCCTTTCTGGCCGGGCTGCCGCAGGTGCGCATCATCCATGGCACCGGGATGGGTGTGCTGCGGCGGGCGCTCCGCTCTATGCTGACGGGCCATCCGCATGTCGCGACGGTGACGGAAGCCAGCCAGTCCGAGGGCGGTGCCGGTGCGACCATCGTCAGCCTGCGCCAGTAACCAATCCCGGCTGCCGGCGTCTCAGTAGTCAGGAAGGCGGGCGGGTGGTAAGCTCCCCTCGAATAATCCAGTCGGCGACGACGCAGACGCAGGGGATGGCAGCATGGTACGCATCGTCACAGTCGAGCGTGAGTACGGCAGCCGGGGCGGCGAGTTTGCCCATCGGCTGGCCGATTATCTGGGCTGGCGCATCGTCGACAACTGCATCGTGGACGAGATCGCCACCAAACTGGGGCTGGACAAGGCCGCCGTGGCCAACTGCGACGAGCGGCTCGACCCGTGGTACTACCGGCTGGGCAAGACCTTCTGGCATGCCAGCGTGGAGCGGATGCCCGCCATCATGTCCTCTTCCGAAGTCTTCGACGCCGAGCGCATGACCGGCCTGATCCGCGACTACCTGAAGGACCGTGTCGCGGAGGGCAACTGTGTCGTGGTCGGTCGCGGCGCGGCTTCGGCGCTCATCAATATTCCGGGAACATTCCACGTCTTCGTCTACGCCTCGACGGTGCGGAAGATGGCGTGGTTCCGTGACCAGTTTCCCGATCGTGCAGACGACGCGCAGCAGGAGCTGGAGGCGACGGACCGGCGGCGCGCCACCTACATCCGCCGCTTCTACAACCAGGACTGGAACGATTACCGGCTCTACCAGCTCATGCTGAATTCCTGCATGGGCTTTCCGGCGATGATTGGCGCGACCATGGAAGCAACAGGACTAGCGCAGAGCGTCAGCGAGATTCCGGCGGCGCATCAGCATCAGTAGATCGGAAAGTAGACAAAACAAAAGGACGGACCTGATTCGGTCCGTCCTTTTATTTTCTGCTCCGACGAACTAACGGCCGTGGCCGCCGTGCCCGCCTTCATGTCCGCCACCGCCGCCGCTGTGGGACTCCTGCGGCCGGGACTGTTGCGGCGCCTGATGACTCTGCTGGGGCGCCGCGTGATACTGCTGCTGGGCTTGCGGGCGGTACGTCTGCTGCGGACCGCGGTTGAAGTTTGCGTTGTTGGCCGCCGGGCGCTGCGCGTTGTTAAAAGCCCCGGGCCGGCTGGCGTTGTTGTTCATCATCGGACGATTGGTTGTTCGCCGACATATTACGGTTGAAGGTGGCCGGCTGTGTGCGGGCGAAGTTCTGCGGCTGTCCGTGGTTCACGCTGGCGAACTGCGCACGGTTCTGGCTGGCGCGCATCTCATTCTGGTGCTGCGCGGCGAGAGGCGCGGTGTGCTGCTCATGAGACCAGCGCTGCTCGTCCCCATTGGGCCGCTCTGCGATGCCGCCGCGGCCGCCGTTAAAGCTGACGCGCGTCGTGTTGTAGTGGTTGACTACGGTCCTGTTGTAGACCACATCGTGGAAGCGCACATTGTCCACGTGCACGATGGCGGTGTTGTAGCGGAAGCGGTCGTGATCCCAGTAGCCGCCTTCAAAGCCGTGGCCGAAGTAGCCGAAGCCGTAGTTGACGCCGCCGTAGAAGCCGATGTGGCGACCCCAGTATCCGCCGTGCCAGAAGTAGCCGCCGTTACCCCAGCCCCAGTAGCCGGGGGTCCAGAGTGCGCCGGTATAGGGTGCGAGCACCCAGGAGCCGGGTACCCAGTAGTAGCCGCCGTCCTCGTTGTAGGCCCAGTAGCCAGGCGTCCAGATGTAGCCGGGGGCCGGGCAGATGGGCTGCGCATAGACCGGCAGGACGGGCGGCGCGCCGATTCCAACGGAGACGAAGATTCCTGCATGCGAAACCGCCGGAACGATGCTGAGTGCGGCGATCAGAGCTAAAGAGCGAAATGCTGTTGCGATGCGCATACCCTTCACCTTGCCGGCGGCTTTCGCGCAACTCTTCCCGTCACTGCAATCCTGCCCGGGAGTGGCTGTCCGTCCGGCTTGTCTGCCTAGCTTGCCTTGCAGACAGACATGTGAACGGAGATTTCGGCGAAATGTTGCGGAAGGTAACGTGACCCCGGGCCCCTCCCCCTCCCCGTGGCCGGCGGTTGGAGGTAAGCCTTCTGGAATGTTGAGGATAGGGTCGAGTCCCGAAGAGCTAAAGCCGTCATTCTAAAGGAGTTGCATACTAAAATCCAAACAAAGGACTTAGCTAGCGATTGTGCCCGGGGTACTGATGTCAATACGGATCCTTTATTTCCATTGTAAGGATCTGGAGAAATAAACGGCCACGATTTGGCGAGCGGTCGCGAGGGCTGATTCAAAACGGGACACGTGCCGGTCACTCGGTTCGCAGGGCCCGCATGGGATCGATGGATACTGCGCGGCGTGCCGGCAGCGTTGCGGCGAGCAATCCGATCAGCACTAGTGCCAGCGCGGAAATGGCAAAGACTAGTGGGTTCCCCGGCTGCACCTCGAAGAGGAAGCTGCGAATGGAGCGCGCGGCAAAGAAAGCTGCCGCTCCACCCGCCAGCACACCGACGGCAAGCAGAACCGCAACCTGCCGCATGACCAGCGCGAAGACCCGCAGGCGGGTCGCGCCGAGCGCCATGCGCACACCAATCTCCATGGTGCGTTGGGTTACGTTCCAAGCGACCAGGCCATAGATGCCGATGCCGCTCAGCAACAATCCCAGCACAGCGAAGAAGCCGGAGAGCACGGACAGGAGCTGCTCCTGCGCAATCGAGTCGTTGAACTGCTGGGTGAACAGGAAGGGATCCGTCTCCGGAGCGGTGGGAGCGATTTCGTGCAGGGCCGTCCGATACGCTCCCTTGGCCGCGGCAATGTTGCGCGCATGAATGACAAGGAACAGAGCGTCGATCTGGTGGGTGTTCTGGGAAAGGGATAGATAGACGATGGGTGGGTACTCCTCGTGCAACGTCTCGTATTTCGTGTCCTGCACGATGCCCACCACTTCGCAGTCATGCGGCTTTTCCGCGGTGACTCCGATCGTATGTGGAAGCTGGCGTAACATTTGCCCCAATGCACTCGTATGGGGAAAGTACACTCTTGCCGCCGCCTGATTCAGAATGCATGAGTTCAGGTCGGCATCTTCATTCCTCAGATCGCGTCCGGCGAGCAGCGGAGTGCCGACCGCGGAGAAGTAATGCGCGCCGACGGAGTTAAGGTCGCTGACGACGGGCTCGGCATGGCCAGCCTGGCTTGCGGCAACGAACTTCCCTTTGTCCTCCCAGCCAAGCAGCGGAGGATTCTGCACCACGCTCGCGTTGATAACTCCCGGTAATTGTTCCAGGCGGGCGCTCAGACGGCGATAGAGCGCAATCAGGTCTGCGCCCTTCTGCGGCACGCGGTTGAAATCCGTGATGTAGAAGATCACGTTCTCCGTTTTGTAACCAGAGTTGTCCGTGCGCAACCGCACGACGGTTGATCCCAGCAGTGCAGCCACCACGACCAGCACGAGGGAAAGCGCCACCTGCAAGGGAACGAAGAAGCGGCGCACGCCGGCACTCCCCGGCGCCATGCGCGACTGCGTGCCGCGCAGTGCTGCCTCGACGCTGGTGTGGCTGGCTGTCCACGCGGGCGCGATGCCGAACATAACCGCGCAGAGCAGTGCGCATATCGCCGTTACGGCGAGCACGGCCGGGTCCGGCTGCATGGAGAGCGATATCTGCGCGCCCTGATGGTTTCCGAGCGAATGCAGAATCCACGGCCCGGCACACCATGCGAGGCCTATGCCCAGCAGAGCACCGGGAAGCGCAAGCATGATGCTCTCGATGAAGAGCTGCCGCATCAGACGGAAGCGTGTCGCGCCGAGCGCTGCGCGGATGGCAAACTCCTGCTGGCGCGCCGAGGCGCGTGCCAGGAAGAGTCCAGAGAGATTTGCGCAGCAGATCAGCAGCACTGCGCCGACCAGGATCTGCAACAGCAGCAGCGGCTGTATGTACAGGGAGCGCAGAGGGCTCCAGCCGGTGCGCGCGGATCTCATTTCCAAACGGCTCTTCTCCACGACCGGTGCATGCCGGACGTTAGACGGCATCACCTCATCCTGAACGGAGGGGAAGATCGCCGACATCTCCGCAGACGCTTGCGATAGCTGGACTCCCGGCTGCAAGCGGGCGAAGGCAGTCAGCCAAAGGCTTGCGCCGTTGTGCAGTGACGGTTCGCCATTCAGTGCCGCGGTGAACTCAAGCGGCAGATAAATGTCGGGATGCTCCGCGACAATGACGCCTTCGAACCCCTCGGGAGCGACGCCGACAATGGTCACGCCGTGGTCGGTCACCGTCAGATGTCGGCCAATCACAGATGGATCGCCGTGAAAGTATTCCATCCATTCGCGGTAGCTGATTACGGCGGCCCATCCATCCGGCCCGCCGCCTGGCCGGTCGTCGGCCGGCGTGAGCAGACGTCCGATGGCAGGCCGCACCCCGAGTGTCTGGAAAGCATTGCCGCTGACCACTGCGCCGTGAATGCCCTGGTTTCCGGTCTTCGCGGCAAGCGGGAAGTCGTACACGCACCAGCCGAACGCGCCCTGGATGGTATGGGAGCGCCGTTGAATCGCCTGAATCATCGGCAGGTTCAGCGGGGCATTATCGTCATCCTGATCGCCGTCGTTCAAACGGAGCGTCAGTCGCACCAGCCGGTCTGGCTGCGGTATTGGCAGACCTTCGAGCAGCAAGGCATGGGTCAGGGTGAAGACAGCGTTGTTTGCTCCGATGCCCAGCGCCAGCGTCAGGATCGCGATGAGTGCGAAGCCGGGTGCGCGGCGGATCTGCCGCATCGCAAAGCGCAGATCCTGCAGCAGACGCTCAAGCCAGGTCCAGCTCCAGGTCTCCTGCGTCTGCTCATTGGTGATGGTGGCGTTGCCGAAGACGCGCATCGCTGCGCGCCGGGCCTCTTCCGGCGGCATCCCCGCGGCGATGTTCTCGGCGGTCAGGGCGTCGAGATGAAACTTGATTTCTGCCTGGAGACGCAGGCGCTCGCGATTGTGGAACAGCAGTCCACGCATTCGCATTCGCATTGTTTCTGCCCAGCGCATCGGACCCTCCTGCCGGCGACAGAACACCTAGACGATCTACACACAAGATGTGTAGATAATCAAGGCGTCGGTTGTCAAATGGTGGTTTCATCCTGACAACATTGCTTGTTCCCTGTGTCATTCGAGTGGAGTATAGTTCTCGCATAGCCATTCGAGGGGAGTGCGATGGGAAACTCAAAACCTGCCGCTGGAGAGATTCTGCAGGGGACGCTCGACATGCTTATCCTGCGCACCCTGGTGACAGGAGCGGCGCACGGCCACACCATCGCGCAGGTCATCGAACGCACTTCGGAGAACGCGCTCGAAGTCGAGCAAGGTTCGCTCTATCCGGCGCTCCATCGCCTGGAAGATCGCGGTCTTGTCTCTTCGGAGTGGGGCATCAGCGAAAACAATCGCCGGGCCAAGTTCTACCGGCTTACGCCGAAGGGACGCAAAGAACTTACTGCGGCCAGCAACCGCTGGCGTCGTATGACGCGCGCCATCGGCCTCATCCTGGGAGACCCCCGGGGAGAATTCACGGAATAGACAAACCAGCGGAGGCATTATGAACCTGCGTCGCTTCATTGGACGAAAATCAAAAGATGCCGACTTCGCCGACGAAATCGATTCGCATCTTGCGCACGACGAGGACCTGCGGACCGCGCGTGGCGTAGACGCCGATGAGGCGCACCGGCAGGCGCGGGTAAAGTTCGGCGCGCAGAACACGGTGCGCGATGGTGAATGGCGCTACCGCTCGGTGCCCTGGCTGGACGCTGTAGGACGCGACCTGAAGTTCGTTGCGCGCTCGCTGCGGAAGACGCCGGGCTTCACCATCATCGCGATCATTGTGATCGCTGTCGGGATCGGCGTGAACACGGCAGTTTTCTCGGTGATCAACACTGTCCTGCTGAAGCCGCTGACGTATCCCGACCCGCAGTCGCTGGTGATGGTGATGAATACCTCGCCGCGAGGCTCCGGGCCGGGGGCGAATGTGCCGAAGTTTGCGATGTATCGGCAGCAGACGGGAATTTTCTCGCAAGTTGCCGCGTTTGACAGCGGAGGCGCGGGACTGAACCTGACCGGTGGAGACCATCCGCTGCAGGTGCAGGGCGTGCATGTCACGCAGCAGTACTTTCGCATTATTCGGTGCGCCCGTTATTGCGGGGCGCACATTTACGCAGGCGGAAGATTCGCCGAACGGCGGACGCGTGGTGGTGCTGAGCTATGGGTTGTGGAAGAGCCGATTCGGCAGCAACCAGCAGATCGTCGGCACGAACGATTCAGTTGGACGGCCAGCCGTACCTGGTCGTCGGCGTGATCGGCAAAGATTTTGTAACGGAACAGCCAGCCGATTTGTGGCTGCCGTTCCAGTTCGATCTGAACTCGCGCGACCAGGCACACTACTTTGTCGCAGCGGCGCGCCTGAAGCCCGGCATCACCATCGGGCAGGCCAATGCGCAGATGAGGCTCGCTGCGGACCAGTATCGGCGCACATATCCGGGCATGGATGGGGCCGCAGGATACTTCAGCGTGCGGTCGCTTCAGGAATGGATGGTCGGGGATGCGCGCACATCGCTCTGGGTGTTGATGGGCGCGGTGGCATTTGTGCTGCTGATTGCCTGCGCGAACGTGGCCAACCTGCTGCTGGTGCGTGCGACCGGGCGCAAACGGGAGCTGGCCACGCGCGCGGCCCTGGGCGCGGGACGCGCGCAGATCGTTCGCCAGTTGCTGATTGAAAGCCTCGCGTTGTCGCTGACCGGTGGTGCTGCTGGGGCTGGTGCTGGGCGCGGTGGGCGTGCGGTTGCTGCTCGCCATTGCGCCGGGCGGAATTCCGCGCATCGGTGAAAACGGGGCGGCGGTGGTGCCGGATTGGCACGTGCTGCTGTTCACGATCGGCGTCTCGGTGCTGACCGGAGTGCTGTTCGGCCTGGTGCCGGCGATTGCTGCCTCGCGGCCGAATCTGGTCGCGACGCTTAACGAGAGCAGCAATCGCAGCGGTGTGGGATTCCGCAGCGGGAAGATGCGTTCTGCGCTGGTGATCAGCGAGATGGCGCTGGCGCTCATCCTGGTGATTGGCGCGGCACTGCTGATCCGCACCTTCATGAAACTCGAAGGAGTGGATCCCGGCTATGACACGCGCAATGTGCTGACCATGTCGATGTCGATCAGCGCGGACAGATTCCAGAAGACGGCGGGCGTGGCGCAACTGGTGCACGATGGCACTGAGCGCCTGGCGGCGCTGCCTGGTGTTACGGATGCCGCGGCGTCCTCCGCGCTGCCGCTCGATGGCGGCTTCGGCCTGCCATTCGACATTGTCGGACGCCCGAAGGGAAAAGAGCCGTTTACCGGCGGCGGCAGCTATCTGCCGGTGTCGTGGAGCTACTTCAACGCGTTTAAGATTCCGCTGCTGCGGGGGCGCATGTTCACCGATCGCGACAACGGGTCGGCGCCGGGCGTGGTGATCATCAACGAGGCGATGGCGAAGCAGTATTGGCCCAAAGGCGATCCGCTGAAAGATCAGCTTTTGATTGGCGCAGGCGTCGGCCCGGAGTTTGCCGAGCCGGCGCGGCAGATCATCGGCATCGTCGGCGACACACGTACCTTCGCGTTGAGCGAGCCGCCGGAACCGACTATGTACACGCCGACTGGCACAACTGCCGGACGGCATGACGGCGCTTGAATTCGCGTGTGGCGCCGTTATTCTGGGTTGTGCGCACCAGGGTGGAGCCGCACTCGCTGGCAAAGCCGATGGCCGCGGCGCTGTTGCAGGCGAGCGCCGGACTGCCGGTGGCGCACATCCGCACCATGGATGAGATGGTCGTGCGCAACACATCGCGCCAGCGCTTCAACATGCTGTTGCTGACCATCTTCGGCGTGTCCGCGCTGCTGATGGCGGCGATTGGCATCTATGGGCTGATGGCGTATTCCGTGCAGCAGCGCACGCAGGAGATGGGCATCCGGATGGCGCTCGGCGCGCAGGCTTCGCATATCCGAAAGCTCGTGATCCGGCAAGGCATGCTGCTGGCGCTGATTGGAGTGGCGATCGGGCTGGCGGGCGCATTCGGGCTGACACGGTTTCTTGCATCGTTCCTGTTCGGTGTGAAGGTGTGGGACCCGCTGGCGTTCGTTGCGACGCCACTGCTGCTGACGGCCGTGGCTCTGCTGGCAGTGTGGGTGCCGGCGGAACGGGCGGTGCGTGTCAATCCGATGAGTGCCCTGCGGTTTGAGTGAAAGGAAATTCGATAGGCAGTCCGCGTATGCAGCGTGTTGCCCGATACATTTCCGTTGTTGCTATTGGTCTTTTGGCCCTGGCTACGGCGTGTCATGTTTCGGAGTTGCAGAGGGCTTCGCTGACGGCGGGAACTGAACGCGCGAATCTGGACGCAGCGGAACGCCACCGCGTGATCGATGCGGTCATTGCCAATCTTAATAAGGACTATTTTTCTGCCGAGACTGCGCAGAAGGCGGCAGGTGTTCTTCTGGCAAATGAGAAGCACGGTGATTATGCCACGATCACGGACCGTGCGGTCTTCGCCGATGCGCTGACGGCGCGGATCAGAGATGTCAGCAAGGATATGCACCTGGTGGTTGTCTACAGCCGGGAACCTCTTCCCGACCGTCCGCCCGGCCCGCCTCCAGGAGCATTGGAGCGTTATCGCGAAGCGATGCTGCGGACGCATTGCAACTTCGAAAAGGTACAAATATTGGCCCGCAGAGTCGGTTATTTCAAACTCAATTCGTTTCCCGATCCTGCAATATGCCGGGAAGGAGCCAAGGATGCGATGGCTCGATTGAACCGTGCCGATGCGATTATCTTCGATCTGCGGGACAACACCGGAGGTTATCCGGAGATGGTTTCGCTGATCGCGTCTTACCTCTTCGATCACCCGGAGTACATGTACAACGCTCGAGAGAATGCGACTGCGCAGTCATGGACACAATCGCCTGTTCCCGGAAGTGATCTGGCCAATAAGCCCGTGTATGTGTTGACCTCTGCGAGGACGTTTTCTGGTGCAGAGCAGTTCAGCTATGACCTGAAGATGCTCAAGCGCGCGACGCTTGTCGGGGAAACGACACACGGCGGCGCGCATGCGGGGGTGTTCCATCGCATCGATGAGCACTTCGGGATAGGTATTCCAGACGCGAGGCCGATCAACCCCTATGCGAAGACGGACTGGGAAGGGACAGGCGTGCAGCCGGACATTCAGGTGAAGGCAGCAGATGCGCTGAACACGGCAGAGAGGTCGATAAAAGCTAAGCTACGTGCTTGCGGACCATGAGGCGGACGCGTGGCGCGCTCTCCTGTAGGATGTTCTGTTCATGCCCGATCCCATCCTTCTCGTCCATGGCGGCGCCTGGGCTATTCCTGACGACGCCATCGAAGCGCACACCTTTGGCGTGCGCAGCGCGCTGCTTGCCGGCTACGCATTGCTGGAGCGGGGCGCCACCGCCGTCGACGCGGTCGAGGCTGCTGTTTCTGTCCTCGAGGACGATGAGGCGTTCGACGCGGGCCGCGGATCCTTTCTCACGCGCGACGGCAGGGTGCAGCTCGACGCGCTGCTGATGGATGGCGGCATCACGGGGAGCATGCGCGCCGGCGGCGTGGCCTGCGTGGAGCGGCTGCGAAATCCGATACGCGCTGCGCGGCTGGTGCTTGAAAAGAGCCCGCATGTTTATTTCGTCGGCCGCGACGCGGAAAATTTCGCTGCGGAGAATGGCATGCCGCTTATCGACAACGCCGAGCTGGTGCTCGACCGCGAGCGCACGCGCCTCACGGATGCGCAGCAGAAGGCGCGTGCCGGGCTGCCCGATGAGACCTTTTCCGGTGCTCCGGAGATGGACAAGGAGGCCCCGGGCTTCACCGCGCACACGTCACACGACACCGGATATGACGCGTCGTCACACGACACGGTTGGTGCTGTCGCGCTGGACGCTGGCGGCAACCTGGCGGCCGCGACGTCGACGGGCGGCACGCTCAACAAGGCGCCGGGGCGGGTGGGCGATTCGTCGCTGATCGGCTGCGGCTGTTATGCGGACAATCTCAGCGCCGCCGTTTCGCTGACGGGATGGGGCGAGCCCATCATGAAGCTGGTGCTCGGCAAGTGGGCGGTGGATCGCGTTCTGGCCGGCGACGCGCCGGAGGCCGCGGCGCAGGCTGCAATCGCATATCTCTTCAAGCGCCTGGGCGGACACGGCGGCATCATCCTGCTCGGGCCTGACGGCCGCTATGGGCTCGCGCACAACACGCCGCGTATGGCGTGGGGTATTTGCAGCCAGGACGGCGTGCAGGTGGGCATCCGGATCGGCAATCAGGCGTGAGCGCGACCAAACTGGTTCTGGCCTCGGCCTCGCCGCGCCGTCGCGAGCTGCTGGCGCAAGCCGGCTTCACCTTTGATGTGTTCAGCGCCGACATTCCCGAGGTCCGCAAGCCGGGTGAAGACCCCATTCGTTTCGTCACCCGCCTCGCACGCGAGAAGGCGGAGGCGGTTGCCGAGCGGCAGGACGTGCCGGCGGACACGATCGTGCTCGGCGCGGATACCATCGTGCTGGTGGATGACGAGATCCTCGGCAAGCCCCGGGACGCAGCCGATGCCGCGCGCATGCTGCGCCTGCTTTCCGGCCGCACCCATCAGGTCATCACGGGCGTTTGCCTGGTCAAAGGCCGCGAGCGGCAACGCGCAGCCGAAGTTACGTTTGTCCGCTTCACGACGCTTTCCGATCCGGAGATCGAGGAATACGTGGCGACTGGGGAGCCGCTGGATAAGGCGGGAGCATATGCGATCCAGGGCCGCGCCGGGCGCTGGGTGCCGCGCATCCATGGCTGCTATTTCAACGTGGTGGGTCTGCCGCTGGCGCTGGTCAGCAGCATGATTGAGGGCATGCAGTCGCGGACCGAGTTCGGCTGAATCGAGCTTCTGACTATCGCCATGCCCAGTCTTCGGCTAGGTAGGGCGCCCGGTTTGTGAATTGCGTCTAAACCGTCGTAGCAATCATCGCGGCCAGCAGCGCCGTTCGCGGCGCCAGTGAATCGATGCGGATCGATTCATTCTCCGCATGCGCTCCTCGCCCGACGGCGCCCATGCCGTCCAGCGTCGGGATGCCCAGGGCGGAGGTGAAGTTTCCATCCGATCCGCCGCCGGTCGAGGCTTCTTCCAATGCGAATCCGAGTGACGCTGCCAGCTCCTTCGCCTGAGCGAACAAGGCGGCCGTGCCTGCGGTCCGCTCCATCGGAGGACGGTTCAGTCCGCCGGTCAGCCGCAGCCGGCACTCGGGATCGCGGGGCTTCAGAGACTTCAGCTCACGCTTTACCGCGTCCGCGTCCGCCACGGCCGTTACACGCAGATCGATTTCCGCCCATGCGGAGGCGGGCACGACGTTGGACTGCGTGCCGCCGGCGACCACTCCGACGTTCAGGGTCGTGCCGCGTTCCAGATCGGTGAGAGCGCTGATCTGATCGATCTGCCAGGCCAACTCGCGGACCGCGCTGTGCCCGGCGCTGAAGTCCACGCCGCTGTGCGAGGGAACGCCCGTGATCTCCAGGCGGAATTGGCCCACGCCCTTGCGCGCGGTTTTGTATGCGCCCGCGGGACCCTGGGCCGGCTCCAGCACGAAGACCGCGCGGCACTCCTTCGCCACCTGCTCGATCAGTGCGCGCGAGTGGCGGCTGCCGGTCTCCTCATCGCCGCTCAGCAGCAACACGATCGGACGATCCGCGTCGATCTCGCGCACCAGCCGGATCGCCTCCAGCGCCATGACGACGCCGGCCTTCATATCCAATGCTCCGGGGCCGTAGGCCCAGCCATCTTCGATCCGCCAGGGCATGCGCGCCAGAGTTCCTACAGGCCAGACCGTATCCAGGTGTCCCAGCAGCAGCACCGGTTTCCGCGTGGCAGAAGTCGTCCCAAAACGGACCTCCAGCACGCCGCCGCTGCCGCTGCGCCGATGCCGGGTTACGGTGCCGCCAAGCTCGCCAGCCCAGTGCGCGACCCTCTCCTCCGCGGCTGCGACCGCCCCGGTGTCGCTGGTAGGACTTTCCATGCGAACCAGTTCGGATACCCGTTCCAGCATGTGGTCAAGTTCACGCTCGAGACGCGCGATCCAGCCGAGGCTGACTTATATCTTTTTTACTTCCAGTAGTTTGCAGCTCAACTGGTGCAGGTTTGGTGTGTTGCATATCCGTCATTTCAGCAACCTTTGTGTCGTATCTTTACCACAGTGAAACTTTTCACGGCGTGGGTAGTCTATTCGCGGTATGCGTTCTCCCCGCTTCGCCGATGGGGGAATGCTAATAGCGGCAGGGCAGAGGTGCCCACGTCTTAATGCAGGCTCAACTCGAACAGACTATCGCCGGCAGCGTCGCATTTTCAGGAATCGGTCTTCATAGCGGCGCTCCCGTCCAGTTACGACTTCTCCCCGCCGCAGCCGGTACCGGCATCGTCTTCCGGCGCACCGACCTCGACAACTTCGAGATCCAGGCCATCGGGCGCAATGTCGCCAAAGTTTCCTACGCGACCAGCCTGATGCGCCAGGGCGTCCTCATCTCGACGACAGAGCATCTGCTCTCCGCCTGCATCGGCATGGGCATCGACAACGTGATCGTCGAGCTCGACAACCTGGAGCTGCCGATTCTGGACGGCAGCGCGGTCCCCTATATCGAAGCGTTTCAGAGGGTCGGCATCAAAATCCAGCGCCGCCGCCGCGAATATCTTCGCATCCTGCGCAAAGTCGAAGTCCGCGAGAATGGCAAATTCATCGGCGTCTATCCGGGCAACGGCTACAGCATCACCTACGAGATCGACTTCCCCGCGCCGATCGGGCGGCAGGAATACACGGTCGACCTGGCCGCCGATGCCTACGGAGCGGAGATCGCGCCGGCACGCACCTTCGGCTTCCGCGAAGACGAGCGCATGCTGCGCAACATGGGGCTGATCCGCGGCGCCTCGGAAGAAAACGCCATCATCCTGACCCGCAACGGCGTGCAGAACGGCAGCCTGCGCTTTTCGGATGAATTCGTTCGCCACAAGGTGCTCGATCTGATCGGCGATCTTGCGCTTGCCGGCCATCGCATCCTGGGCCGCGTGGTTGCCGAGCGCGCCGGCCATGCGATGCACACTGCATTGGTTTCGCGCCTGCTGGCCGACCGCGGTGCGTGGGAACTGATTACGCTGCCGCAGCTGGAAGTCGACGCGGCGGCCGGCGCGGGCTGCGCGGTTCGCGCCCGTGCAGGTTTAGCACCTACAGTGAATGTGCGGCTTCGGCCGCGATGAGGCGTTCGGCCTCCCGTGCTTGCTTCACATCTGCCGCAATCGCATACTTCAGCGCATCCACGCCCTGGCCGCTTACGGCGGAGATGGCGTAGAACGGCAGCTTGCGCCGCTTGGCCATCGCCTGCAGCTTCTTGAGCTTCTCCGGATTCGCTACGTCGGCCTTGGAGGCCACCACGATCATTGGTTTCTGGTCGAGGCCGTGGCCGAAGGTTGCTAGCTCCGCCTGGATCACCTTGAAGTCATCCACCGGGGACTCGCGCCCGCTGCCATCCGAAACATCCACCAGGTGCACCAGCACGCGGGTGCGCTCGATGTGCCGCAGGAACTGCACGCCCAGCCCTGCGCCCTGGCTTGCGCCTTCGATCAGCCCGGGAATGTCGGCGACGACGAAGCTCTCCTCGTGCGGCGCTTCGCCGACCGTGACCACGCCGAGGTTGGGTTCGAGCGTGGTGAATGGATAGTCGGCAATCTTCGGCCGGGCTGCGGAGAGCCGCGAGATGAGCGTGCTCTTGCCCACGTTCGGATAGCCGACCAGGCCTGCATCGGCCAGCAGCTTCAGCTCCAGCCGATAGCTGCGCTCCTCACCCTGGCCGCCCGGCCTCATGCTCGCGCGGGGCCTGGTGGGTTGGCGTGGCGAAGTGCTGGTTGCCGCGTCCGCCGCGTCCGCCACGCGCGACCACGATGCGCTCGTCGGGGTGCGCGAAGTCGTGCACCAGCTCGCCGGTTTCGTCGTCGTAGAGCGTCGTGCCTACCGGCACCTTCAGGATCATGTTTTCGCCGTCGCGCCCGGTGCAATTGGAGCCTTCGCCATGCCGGCCGCGCTCCGCCTTGTGCTCGGGGTTGAAGCGGAAATGTACCAGCGTGTTGTGCCGCTCGCTGGACTCCATGATGACGTCGCCGCCGTGCCCGCCATCGCCGCCGGAGGGGCCGCCGCGGGGCACGAACTTCTCCCGGCGAAAGGCCATGCAGCCGTTGCCGCCATCCCCCGCCTTTACCCGGATTCTTGCTTCATCAATGAACATCGCTCTTTTCAGTCTATCGGAGCGACGATTCCGGAGCGGTGAACTACCGCGCGGCGGCCAATTGCGGCTCGCGCAGCCAGTCGTAGAGCGGGAAGCTGTCGGCCAGCTCGCGCACCTGGTTGCGGATACGGGCGAGCGCGACTTCATCACTGCGCTTGTCGAGGGCTTCCGTGATCCAGCGGGCGATGGTGCGCATCTCCGCATTCCCCATACCCCGTGTGGTAAGGGCCGGTGTGCCGATGCGGATGCCGCTGGGCTTCATGGGCGGATTGGTATCGAAGGGGATGGCGTTCTTGTTCACCGTAATGCCGGCGGCGTGGAGCGCGGTTTCGGCTTCCGAGCCGAGCATGCCCTTGGCGAAGACGTCGATGAGCATGAGGTGGGTGTCCGTTCCGCCGGAGATGACGCGGAAGCCGTGACCGGCGAGCTCCTGGGCGAGAAGACCTTGGCGTTGCTGACGATCTGCGCGGCGTAGTCGCGGAAGCTGGGCTCGAGGGCTTCGCCGAAGGCAACGGCCTTGGCGGCGATGATGTGGACGAGCGGGCCTCCCTGCTGGCCGGGGAATACAGATTTGTCGACCGCTGCGGCGTAGGGCTGCTGGCAGAGGATCATGCCGGCGCGGGGTCCGCGCAGGGTTTTGTGCGTGGTGGTGGTGACGAATTGCGCGTGCGGCACCGGCGAGGGATGCACGCCGCCCGCGACCAGGCCGGCGAAATGCGCCATGTCGACGAGCAGGAGCGCGCCGACCTCATCGGCGATGGCGCGCATGCGCGGGAAGTCAAAGATGCGCGGATAGGCGCTGCCGCCGCCGATGATGAGCTTTGGTTTCTCGCGGCGGGCGATGTCGGCGAGCTCGTCGTAGTCGATGACCTCGGTGTCCTTGCGCACGCCGTAGGAGACGACACGGTAGAGCTTGCCGGAGAAGTTGAGCTTGTGGCCGTGAGTAAGGTGGCCGCCGTGGGCGAGGTCGAGGCCGAGGATGGTGTCGCCGGGCTGAAGGACCGACATGTAGGCGGCGGCGTTGGCCTGCGAGCCGGAGTGTGGCTGCACGTTGGCGTGGTCGGCGCCGAAGATCTGTTTGGCGCGGTCGCGCGCGAGGTTCTCGACCACGTCGGCGAATTCGCAACCGCCGTAGTAGCGTTTGCCCGGATAGCCTTCCGCGTACTTATTGGTGAAGACGGAAGCGGCCGCTTCGAGGACAGCGCGGCTGACGAAGTTCTCGGAGGCGATCATCTCGAGCCCCTCGTGCTGGCGGGCGACTTCGTTAGCGATGGCCTGGGCGACGGCGGGGTCGGCCTGGGCGAGTGCGCGGTTCTGGCTGGCGGTCTGGCTGGACATATCCAGATTCTAGAGCGAAACCAGCGTTATCGTGTCTTTCAAGTATTGTTCGGTGCAGGTTTTCTAAACGGAAAACCTGCGCGATCACCGATGGCTCCGGCATACTCCTGCGCTGGTTACGCTCTACCGCGCTGCCAGCTCCTGCTCCTGAGCTACGGCGGGGCGTTTTCCTGAAGCCGCCAGGTCCCGGAAGGCGCGGTAGACGAAGGAGCCGAGAAACCAGCCGTCGATGTATTTGTAGGGCGTTTCGCCGGTGGTGTAGTGGCCGCAGGGCAGGATGCGCGATTCGAAATCGACGCCGTTGCTGCGGAAGCTTTCCAGCACTCCGCGCGAATAGCCGGCGAGGAACGTGAGGTCATAGGTAGCGTGCACGACGAGCGCTTTGCGCGGCGTAGCGGCGGCGAATCGATCCATGAACGAGACCGGGCTGATCGTGGCCCAGATGTGCCGCAGCTGGTCCTGCGTCATGACGGGTTCGAGCGCGGCGCGGATGTGCCGTGTGCTCTGGCCGGTCCAGACCACGTCGCCGAAGGCCATGGAGGCATGGTTGAAGGCGCAGACCTGAAGGCGCGGCTCCATCGCCGCGGCGATGAAGGCGTAGCAGGAGCCGAGGCTGGTGCCGAGCACGCCGAACTGCTCGTAGCCCTGCTGCTCCAGCCAGTCGAGGCAGCAGCGGATATCGACGACGGCCTGGCGGCAGGCGGAGATGGTGCGGCCCAGGTTGGAGCTGACGGCGTAGTCGGAGCGCTCGAGCTCGGCGGGGCGGCGGATGTCGTGGTAAGGCTTCGAGAGGCGCAGGGCAGAGATGCCGAAGCGATTGAAGAGCGCGCAGAGCGCATTGTGACTGAAGGCGTCGGCGTTCCACTGCGGCATCACGATGATGGCCTGTTTCGGTTTGCCGGCCTGGCGCTCGGGCTGGCGCGGGATACCAGCGCGCGTTGACGAGATCGTTCTCCGGATACGGCGTGCGGATGGGCGAAGTGAAGCGGAGAAACGGCGCCGTCTTTACGCGGCCCGCTTCTGCGGCAGCGCGAAGCTGGGCATCGCGGCGCAGCGTTTCCGGCCGCACGTTGGTGGGAAAAAGCTGCGGATGCCGCTCTTCAAGACGGAAATCGGTGGGGCGCGAGTAGCCGTAAAAGGCATCGCGGTCGCGCAGGATGGCGTCGCTGATGGCGAGCAGCGCGTCTTCCGCAGCAGCGACATCCTGTTCGATTGCGGCATCCGGCATGAGGCCGCGCGGGCGTGCAAAATCTTCCAGCCAGTCGAAGCCCCATTCCACGGGACGCACGATGCGGTTTGTGTCGCGCGTGGTGAGCGCGGTCTCCCATGCGAACATCCAGCGCGAGTAGAGCTTGCGAAGCATTATCATTATCGTAATAGATGAGATGGCAAGAAGGCGTGACGGCGTCGGTGATGTGGTGTTGCTTTGCGCAAACGATGGTCTAGGCCATTTTCACTATGACTGTGCGGCCGTCGTCGCATCTTCCGTGAGAATAGTCGAGAGATTTTTTCCTCGTATAACGTTCAACTTTTCATCGTGCTGACTCGTCTGTGATTGCAAGCGCTTTCCCGGCGTCTGCCCGAAGTGTCAATTTTCTATTTAGGAATCGGATGACTCGTCTCTCCCGCCTGCTCTGCATCATTGCTCTTTTTCTGACCATCCTTGCAGCGCCACTCCTTCATGCGCAAAGCAATGGGTCACTCCATGGCCAGGTCACCGATCCGAGCGGCGCCATCGTGCCGGGCGCGAGCGTGCAGCTTTCAAGCGGAGGGAAGACCTACTCGGCGACAGCCGGTGGCGACGGCAGCTACTCCTTCGGCAATCTGCCTACCGGCAACTACACACTGGATGTGAATGTGCCCGGCTTCACTCCGTTTTCGGAGTCGGATCTTGCGGTCGTGAGCGGAACATCGCGCACGCTGAATATTCCGCTGACGATCGCAAACCAGGAGCAGCAGGTGGAGGTGACCGCGGACACGCGGCAACTGGACACCGAGCCGGCAGATAACGGCAATGCCGTGGTGCTGACAGGCAAGGACCTGGATGCGCTATCTGACGATCCGGACGAAATGCAGAACGAGTTGACCGCGCTGGCCGGACCGGCGGCAGGAAACGGCGGCAGCCAGATCTACATTGACGGATTCACGGGAGGCGATCTGCCGCCGAAGTCGTCGATCCGCGAGATCCGCATCAACCAGAATCCGTTCTCCGCAGAGTTCGACAAGCTGGGCTATGGCCGCATCGAGATCTTCACCAAGCCGGGCACGGACAAATTGCACGGATACATCCAGGCCAGCGGCAACGATTCTGCGTGGAACACGAGCCATTTCGTCACCAGCACGCCGGCGTATCACCAGTTCTTCCTGAACGGCTCGCTGGGCGGGCCGATTTCCAAGAAGGCGTCCTATTTCTTCTCCGTCTTCGCGCGCAATACGCAGAACATCCTGATCGTGAACGCGCCGGGCACGCCGACTGATCCGAATTACTACCTGGATCACAACGGCACAAATTTCGTGCAGAACCTGGACAATCCGCAGTCGCGCATCCACCTGACGCCGCGGATTGACTACCAGTTGACGCCGAGCAACACGATATCCATTCGCTACCAGTACAACCGCGGCGTGGATACGGGAGATGGGCCGGGGCAGCTTGCGCTGGCGTCACAGGCTTACAACACACATTGGATCGAGAACACGATCCAGATCAGCGATTCGCAGGTGATCAACGCCCACCTGGTGAACGACACGCGCTTTGAGTACGAGCGCGACCGCGATGAGCAACTGCCGCAGGACACCTCACCCACCATCAGCGTGCAGGGCGCATTCACCGGCGGCGGCAGCAACGATGGAACATCTCGTACCAACGGCGATCACTGGGAGCTGCAGAATTATTCGACGGCCACCTTCAAGAATCACTCGGTGCGCTTCGGCACGCGGTTGCGTGCATACCGCGAGGCGGATTACTCGAACGCCGGCACAAACGGCAACTACACCTTCAATACCGCGGCGGACTTCATCGCCGGCCACGCATCCCAGGGCAGCGTGACCAAGATCAACAACTTCAATGCGCGGGCTACGTTGTTCGACGCGGCGCTGTTCTACCAGGACGACTGGAAGGTGAACCGGAAGTTCACCTTCGACTACGGCCTGCGCTTCGAGGGGCAGAACCGTATTCATGACCACGCCGACTGGGGTCCGCGCATCGGCTTTGCGTACGCGCTGGATGGAGGCAACAAGCGGCCGCCGAAGACGGTGATCCGCGCGGGGTACGGGTGGTTCTTCAACCGCTTCAGCAACGCCAGCGTGATCCAGGCGATCCACCAGAACGGCATCAACCAGCAGCAGATTGTGTATTCGCCCGTGGTCTATACGCCGGGAAAGCCGCCCACGGGAACAGCCGGACCGGACACCCGCTCGGCAACCTACTACATCAGCCCGAAGGTGAAGGCGGCGCTGGATATGCAGGGCGCCGTGGGTGTGGACCGTTCGATCACGAAATCCGTCACCGCCAACGTGACTTATCTCTACAGCCGCGGCGTTCACCAGTATCTGAGTGACAACATCAATGCGCCGCTCTACGACTACGCCAACGATACGTTCATCATCGATCCCAGCACCGGACGACCCAAGCTTCCCTTCCCGGGGCAAGGCAATCTGTATCAGTTCCAGTCCAACGGTGTGTATCGGCAGGACCAGGTGATCACGTCGGTCAACGCGCGGGGACGGGGCTACTCGTTGTCCGGCTTTTATGTGCTGAGCTATTTCAAGAGCGACACCAGCGGCGCCAACTACTTCCCATCGCGCCAGGACGATATCGCCTTTGACTACGGACGCGCCAGCAACGATGTGCGCAACCGTTTCTTTCTGCTGGCGACAACTGTACTGCCCTACAACATCCAAGGCTCCATCTTCACCATCGCCAATGCCGGCGCGCCCTACAACATCACGACCGGCCAGGACCTGAACAGCGATAACCAGTACAACGAGCGGCCCTCGGTTGTGGACGCCAGCTTGTGCACGCCGGGCTCATCACAGTATTTCTCAACACGCTACGGTTGCCTGAATAAAACGCCCAACCCGGGCGAACGGATCATTCCGTATGGCAGCGGCCGCGGGCCGGCGAACTTCAGCGCGAATGTGCGGCTGAGTAAGAACTTTGGCATCGGACCGAAGCTGAAGGGCCATAGCGGCGGCGGCGATGGCGGCCCGCATGGAGGCGGCGGAGGTCACAATGGCGGCCCCGGCCCGCGCGGCGGACTTGGGCCCGGCGGGTTGAACGGCGGCGGTGGTGGCTTCTTCGGTGGTCCGCACACGCACGAGGTCCGCCGCAAATACAACCTGAACTTCACAGTTGCGGCGAACAACGTCTTCAACGTAGTGAACCTTGCGCAGCCGAACAACGTGATCAGCAGCCCAAACTTCGACAAGTCGCTTGCGCTGGCCGGAAATTTCTTTAATCGCAATCAAACATCGGTGCGCACGATCGATCTGCAGATGAGCTTCAGCTTTTGAGGGGACTGGCCGTCCGGCAATGGCGCCTTCGGCGCGTTCTGTCTGGTTCGCTTCCTATGGTCGCTCACGTCTGGCGATGTGGACTTGAACAAAACCGCAGATATGTTCAGCGGAAGCGCTTGCGCAGTGTCATATCCAGATGCGTGGCACGCGCTGGCCGATGGCGCAGAGCACCTCGTAGGCGATGGTGCCGGTGTGCGCTGCGAGGTCGTCCGCGGTGATGCGGTTGATGCCCTTCTCGCCCATCAGGATGACTTCGTCGCCCACCGCAGCATCGGGAATGTCGGTGACGTCGATCATGGTCTGGTCCATGGTGACGCGCCCTGCGATGCGCGCGCGCCGGCCGCGCACCAGCACCTCTCCACGATTTGAAAGCAGGCGGTTGTAGCCGTCCGCATAGCCGACCGGAAGCAGCGCGATGCGTGTGGTTCGTGCGGCGCGGAAAGTCGCGTTATAACTGACGCTTTCGCCCGGCGCGATCTCACGCAGCGCCGCAATTTGCGTCTTCCAACTGAGCACGGGCTGCAATCCGCGTTGCGATGCGTGTGGGCCGTAGCCGTACAGCGCGATGCCGGGACGCAGCAACAGATGGCTGCCGCTCTGCTGAGCGATCTCGCGGAGTGCCGTGATCTGTGCCGGCTCAAACAGGGTTGCTGAATTGCCGGCGTGAATCAGCGGCGGCGCGATGCCGTGCTCACGCAGCGTCGCGAGCGCGATGCGGAGGCGCTCAAGCTGCTCGGCGGTTTGCGTGGATTCGGGATCTTCCGGGGACGCGAAGTGCGTCATCACGGCTTCGAGCAGCAGTTGCGGATGTTGTGTGAGTTGCGCGGCGAATGCGGCAAGGGCGGCCGCGTCATTCCACGGAATACCCTGCCGGGCCATGCCGGTATCGATTTCGAGATGAAGGGGAAATGGCGGCCCCGCGGATGACGGGACAGCATTGGCGATCCATGCCAGCTGCTGCAGCGATCCGAGCACTGGCGTATGCGCGTGGCGGACGGCCTCTGCGGCTTCGCCTTCAAAGAGGCCGGAGAGCAGCAGCGTACGACGGCTTTTCAGTTGCGGCTCGAGGATGCGCGCTTCATCCAGGCAGGTGACGGCAAACCACTTGCACTCCTCAGCTACAAGAACGGAGAGCGCCTCTACGGCTCCGTGGCCGTAGGCGTTGGCTTTGATGACCGCGACGGCATCGGCGTCCGCGCGCACGGCCTGCTCGCGCAGGATGCGGTAGTTGTTGCGCAGGGCGCCGCGGGAGACGATAGCAATGGTGGGACGCGTGGAAGGCGAAGGCATCATTCGTAACCGGGAGCGTCACCTTCATGGGCCATGTTCTCAAAGCGAGTGTACTCGCTGAGATAGGCGAGATGAACGGAGCCGGTGGGACCGTTGCGCTGTTTCGCGATAATGATCTCCGCCTTGCCCTTGGAGTCGGGATCTTCGTCGCCGTTCTCATCTTTGTTGTAGTAGCTCTCGCGGTGGATGAAGGCGACGACGTCGGCATCCTGCTCGATGGAGCCGGATTCACGCAGGTCCGAGAGCATCGGCTTCTTGTCGCCGCCGCGCTGCTCAGAAGCACGGCTGAGCTGCGAGAGCGCAATGACCGGGATATGCAGCTCCTTGGCGAGTGCCTTGAGACCGCGCGAGATGGCGGAGACTTCCTGGGTGCGGTTCTCATGGCGCTTGCTGGCCGCACCGGGCAGCGAGGCAGACATGAGCTGCAGATAATCCACGACGATCAGGTCGAGCCCATGCTGTTGCCGCAGGCGACGGGCCTTCGCGCGCATTTCCGCAAGCGAGATGCCGGGTGTGTCATCGATGTAGATGTGCGACTCGGTGAGCTTGGCCGCGGCGTTGATGAGAGCATCCTGATCATCGCGGCTGATGAAGCCGGACTGGATCTTGCGCATGTTCACGAAGGCTTCCGATGCGAGCATGCGGCGCAGAAGCGATTCACTGGACATTTCCAGCGAGAAGATGCCGACAACCTTGCCGTCTTTGAGCGCGGCCTGCTGCGCGATGTTGATGGCCCACGCGGTTTTGCCCATCGAAGGGCGCGCCGCAATGATGATGAGCTCGGCGGCCTGGAGCCCGCTGGTCATGCGGTCGAAGTCCTTGAAGTGCGTGGCCAGGCCGGTGACTTCGCGCTTCAGCTTCCAGATCGAATCGATGGTTCCAAAGTGTTGCTTAACGATGGCGGGGATATCGGCAAAGTCGCGGGTGATGCCGCTCTCGGAAACCTGAAGCAGCGCGCTTTCGGCGGCGTTCAGTACCTCCAGCGCCTCTTCGGACTGGTCGGCGGCCGAGGTCGCGGTAGTGTGGCAGATATGGATGAGCTGCCGCAGCAGGGATTTGTTCTTGACGATGCGGACGTATTCTTCGATCGAAACACGGCGCGGCAGGCCCTCGGTCAGCGAGGCGATGTAGGCGACGCCGCCGACCGACTCAACTTCCTTTTTCTTCGCCAGCTCTTCAACCAGCGTGACCAGATCGACGGCGCGGCCGCCGCTGATGAGCTCGTCCATGCGGGCGAAGATGCGGCGGTGCGAGTCGAGCGAGAAGTCGTCACAGGTGAGTTTTTTTTCGGCGGCTTCGTGGAAGTGCCCGTTTTCAAGCAGGATAGCGCCGAGGATGGAGCGCTCGGCGTCTGGGCTGGCGGGCATGCCGCGCTCGAGTGAGATGTCTGGGAAGGCAGCCATGGTGTTCTATGTTCTTCCATTTGGAAGGACTGCTTACGGTGGAACGCGATCCGTCATTTACTGTGTGAATCTTGTATTTCACACCCGCCCTGTATCATGTGCGCTGGAGAATGCTGTTCATGCCGTCGTTTCGCCTTTACTGCACTGTTGCCGCCGCGCTCTTCCTTTGTCCGATCCACAGCCTCACAGCCCAGTCTGCCGAGCCTTCGCGGGCGTTGCGACCATGCAGCAGGTTGAGGACTCGTGGGATACCGCCGTCACGAAACACGACCAGTTTGCGCTGGAAAATCTGTTGTCGCGCGACTATGTCGGCATCAGCGCCGAGGGCGACGTCACGACGCGCAATCAGCAGATTTCGCATCTTTTCGTGGCGGGGGCGGAGCCTGTGTCGCTCACGCAGAAGGTGATCAGTGCGCGGGTGCTGGGCGATGTCGCGGTGGTGAACGGCACCTATGTCATGGAGTGGCAGGGCGCGAGCGATCAACAGAAGGTTGCGGAGAAGGGCGTGTTCACGCATGTCTTCCGCAAGAACGGCGCCGGAAACTGGCAATGCATCAATTCGCAGCGCACCGTGGTGACGACGGAGGAGGAGCGCAAGAAGAAGGCTGCCGCCCATGCCAGCAAGAGCGATGCGGCGTTGCCGCTACACATTCCGCTGATCTACAAAGGCCCGCAGAGCACGCAGAAGGCGCCGGCGGCCGGGACGGAACAGCCTCCTCAGTAGGTCAACGCGTCGGGACGAAGCAACGGCTGGCGAAGCGACAGGCGGCAATGGTTATTTCGTCAGTTGAGAGAGCTTCTTATCGCACTCGGAAACGCCCGCTTCGACGTTGCAGTCTGCATAGAGCTTGCGGGCCTCGTTCCAGAGCTTCTTCGATTGGTCCATGTTGCCTGTTGATTCATTCACCAAAGCCAACCCTCTGAGCGTGTTCGCCAAGTCGAGGACGGCCTGCCCGCCAAGTTGGCGGTAGATTGTTTCGGCCTCTAGATAGAGTGGCTCAGCGTCCGCTGGCCGGCACATTTCCCGAAGCACGTCTGCCTCGTGACGAAGCGCATATGCCAGCCTAGCCGGCGGCCCTATCTCACGGTACAGAAGTGTTGCATTCGCGTACTGGTGACTCGCAGGACCGAGGGCGCCGATGTCGCGTTCGGCCTGGGCCAGACCGCAAAGCGCCTCCGCTAAAGAAGGCCGATCAGCCTCAAGCGAGGCTAGGCGTACTGCTTCAAAAAATGCGGCGCGCGACTCCGCCGGATCTTTCTCTGCTCGGGCTGCATAGCCCTGTGCTAACAGCTCTTTCAATGTGTGCATGGTCGTCGTAGCTTAGCAAAGGTCCTTCGCATCGCTCAGGATGACGATGAATCTAGCGTCAGGAGCCGGCGATGGCATTCTGCGTTGCGGTGGCGGCTTCGGCGCGCTTGCGGGACTGGATCTCGATGAACACGTGAATCAGCGAGAGCGCTGCGGGCGTGACGCCGGGGATGCGGCTGGCCTGACCGATAGTCTGCGGTCGCACGCGGCTGAGCTTCTCCTGCATCTCGCGCGACAGGCCGCTGACGTTCTGGTAGTCGAACCACTCGGGAATGCTCACGCCTTCGGCCCGCTTCAGTTTTTCGATCGCTTTGCGCTGCTGGTCGAGATAGCCGGCGTATTTGATTTCCGTCTCGACCGCGCGGAGCTCGTTGCGCGCGCGAGCGGAGAGCGTCGCTTCCCCGAGCAGCGGATCGAGTAGCGCACGCGCTTCTTCAGCGAGCGTGAGGGATTGGAGCAACGGACGGAGGCGCTCGATCGTGATCTCCGGACGCTTCAGCAATTGCGCGTAGGTCTGGCCGGCGATGCTTTCGGACGCGAGCTGCAGGTCTGGGAGAGCCGCCACAACATGCCCGGCATCGATGCGCGTGGTGGAGAGCAGCTTTTCGAGCGCGACGGCGCGCTGCTGACGAGCTTCGTAGTCGGCCCAGGCGCGGTCGTCGATGAGACCCAGGCGCCGGCCGGCGGGCGTGAGACGGCGATCGGCGTTGTCGATGCGCAGGTGCAGCCGGAACTCCGCGCGCGAGGTGAACATGCGGTACGGCTCGTTGGTGCCCTTGCTGATGAGGTCGTCAATCAGAATGCCGGTGTAAGCCTCGGTGCGATCGAGCGTGAACGCAGGCTCGCCGCGTACCGCGAGCGCGGCATTGACGCCGGCCATCAGGCCCTGGCACGCGGCTTCTTCGTAACCAGACGTTCCGTTGATCTGCCCGGCAAGGTAGAGGCCGGGGATGGACTTTACGCGCAGGCTGCGATCGAGCTCGGTGGGATCGATGGCGTCGTACTCGATGGCATAGCCGGGCCGCAGCATCTCCGCATTTTCAAGGCCAGGGATGGAGCGCACCACCTGCCACTGCACGTCCATGGGCAATGAGGTGGACATGCCGTTGACGTAGACCTCGTGCGTGTCCAGCCCCTCGGGCTCAAGGAAAAACTGATGCTGCTCCTTATCCGGGAAGCGGACGACCTTGTCTTCAATCGACGGGCAATAGCGCGGGCCGATGGCGTGGATCTGCCCGGAGTACATGGGCGAGCGCGAGACGTTCTCGCGGATGATGCGCAGCGTCTCCGGCGTGGTGAAGGCGATGTGGCACGAGACCTGGCGCTGCGGCAGCGTCGTGGTGCGGAAGCTGAAGGGCGTGGGTTCGGCGTCGCCGGGCTGCTCGGCAAAGCGCGACCAGTCGATGGTGCGGCCATCGAGGCGTGGCGGAGTGCCCGTCTTCAGACGGCAACCGCGCAGGCCAAGGCGCTTCAGGCTTTCGCCGAGCAGGACGCTCGGGCGGTTCGCCGCTGCGGCCTGCAGGATACTGCTCCTCGCCGCAGTGGATGAGGCCGTTCAAAAACGTGCCCGTCGTGATGACGATTGCGCCGGCCTCCACGGTGCGGCCATCGCGCAGCTTGAGGCCATGCGCGCGGCGCGTGCCGTCGGGCGCGGTGTCGATCAGCAGATCGATGACTTCCGCCTGCTTGATGTAGAGGCCTGCCTGCGCCTCCAGCACCTGGCGCATCTTCACCCGGTATTGCTGCTTGTCGCATTGCGCGCGCGGCGACCAGACGGCCGGGCCGCGCGAGGTGTTGAGCAGGCGGAACTGGATGCCGACAGCGTCCGCGACCTCGCCCATGATGCCGCCGAGCGCATCGACCTCGCGCACCAGATGGCCCTTGGCGATGCCGCCGATGGCCGGGTTGCAGGACATCTGCGCGATCAGGTCGAGATTGAAGGTGTAAAGCGCCGTGCGCAGGCCCATGCGCGCCGCGGCCATGGCGGCCTCGCAGCCGGCATGACCGGCGCCGACGATGGCAACGTCGTATTGTTCGGTAAACGGCATCCGTATGTATTCATTCTAGCGAACAGAAAAGCGCGACAGCCAACGCTGCCGCGCTTGTGGGATGGCTGGAGTGAGTTAGAAGACCAGCTTCGCGGAGAACTGCAACTGGCGCGGCCCGTAGAGCGTATTGCTGCTGGAGTTGGCGACACCGAAGGCGGAGGTTCCGGTTCCGGGATAGGGCGAGATGCAGCCCTGCAGCGCCGAGCCCGTCGGAGCGGCAGCACTGCTGTTGCAGGTCGCGCTGGTGGGTGTGGCGGCGTTGTAGGCGGAGTAGGTCGAGTTCACACCGGTGATGATCCGGTGATTCAGCAGATTGAACGCTTCCGCATTGAGCTGCAGCTTCACGTTCTCGTGAATCGGAACATCGCGGGAGATGCGGAAGTCGAAGTTATTGAAGCCGGGCCCGACAATGCTGTTGCGCCCGATCTGCGGAGGCCGCCCGGTGGTCGCCAGACCGGAGCTGGAGCTCATCGCGCCGCCATAGATGTTGCCGTCTGCCCCGTAGCTGGTGGGACCGCCGTTGTAGATGGTGCCGCTCATGCCGGCGACGATGGGCTGACCGGCAGATGCGGTTTCCGTGCCCGAGAAGAGGAAGCCGTCCAGCGCGTACTTCGCCCACCGATTGCCCAGGAAGACGCGCGGCTGGTAGACGAAGCTGCCGACAAAGCGGCTGCGGACGTCGATATCGGACAGCCCGTTTTCGCCGCGAACATTGTTTGGATCGAGCACCGGATTGCCGCCGAAGAAGGTGCCGAAGGCGCCCTGCACCTGATCGGTGTCCGTAGCGCGCGCCCACGTGTAGTTCAGCAGCAGCTCCAGCCCGTTGTTGAAGGGGCGGCGCAGGCTGACCGCCATGGAGTTGTACCAGGAGTTCGCAACGCTGAACCCGGTGTTGTAGGACTGCAGGCGCCCGTCGCGGCGGTCGGAGGTGAGATAGACGGGAACGGTGAGTTGCCGGAGGAAGTTGCCCTGCGCATCGAGCAGGTTGTAGCTGCGAAGGCCGTGCGGCGTCTGCCCGATGAGGTTGGCGTCGAGGAAGACCGGAAGCCGGAGCGCGCGCGAGCCCACATAGCCGATGGAGAACGACATGTGTCCGGGCATGGCCTGCTCCAGACCAAGCTCCGCCTCATGCGCGATCGGCGGCACAAAATTCGGATCGAGACCGTGGAAGCTCTGCGTGCCCAGGCTTGCCGGGCCGCCGACGGCCGGCGGTGTGCCGCCGCTGGGAAAAAGCGCGCCCGAGAGCGGCGGCCCCGTGGGCTGGAAGGGCACGTTGGGATACGCGAGGGCATTCGCCGGAATGGAAGAACACGTTGTAGGAGAGGTCTTCGACGCCGTGCAACCGGTGTAGTTGTAGTTCACCTGAACGACGCCATTCTCGACGCGCATGGCGTAGTAGGTGCTTCCCTGGTTCAGTCCGGAGAAGAGGCCATAGCCTCCGCGAACCACCGTCCCGGGCTGAGCTTCCCACGCGAAGGCGACACGCGGCTGAACGCGATCGAGCACGTTCTTGATGGTGCTGGAATATACGGTGGAGAGCGGAGCGTAGTTGTTGTTCACGTGCGTGGGCGCCGGTGTGAGCTGCACGTCGTAACGTACGCCTGCGGTCACCGTCAGGTTGCGCCTGATCTTCCAGTTGTCTTCGGCGAAGCCATCGAACATCTTCATCCAGAAGTCATCGGCGCCGGCGCGATTGCCGGTGTTCACCTGATCGACGGTCTGAACGAATTGCGTGTAGTGGTAGCCGGCGGCCGGATCAGTGTCGCCGGCCTGGCCGGCGAACGCATCCTGCGCCCAGTTCTGGAAGTTCACCAGCGCGGTGGATCCGCTGTAGCTGTAGATGCCGCCGCCCTGGAAGAGATTGATCATGATCTCGTGGACGATGTTGGCATCGCCGCCGAACTTGAAGGAGTGATGGCCGCGGATGGTGGAGAAGACATCGGTGATCTGCGTGCGGTGCTCATCGGGTTCCGCGACACGTGGCAGCGCGTTCGGCATGCCATAGGTGACCAGGCTCGAAATGCCGATGCTTGGGCCGGGCGCATTCGCTCCTGCGGTTTCCAGATCGCGTCCGTATTGGAAGTGAACCTGATTCACCGAGCGATCCGAGACCTGCGTGGTGAGGCCGGCAATCAGGAAGCGCTCGTGATAGCTGGTAGGGCCGTTCGTAGTGGGCGAGCTGTTGGTGAACGTGGGATTGTTGCTGTAACCGTAGGTGCTGTCGAAATTCGCGAAGTTGTAGTTCACGAACGCATCGTTCTTCTGGTTGATATGCCAATCCAGCCGCGGGAAGAAGATGTTCTGTCGCGCCGAGCGCGCAGGCGGCTCCTGGCCGCTGTTCGAGACGTTCAGAAGGAACTGGATCGCGCTGGCGCATTGTGCGGCAGTGATGGTGGCAGGGCACTGCGTCGGGGTGATGGTGGTGGTCGAAGATGTAGGGCCGGAGGGCTGAAGCGAGATGTCGTTGGTGTTCGAGTAGAGAACGCGGCCGGTGCGGCGGAAGCCGTCATAGGTGAAGAAGTAGAAGAGGCGGTCTTTGATGATGGGTCCGCCGACCGAGCCGCCAAACTGCTGCTGCTGATGGATGGGCTGGGTCAGAAGAAATGGATTATGGGTGACGATGCCCTGCGCTTTGCTGATGGGATCGAGCGCATTCAGCGACGGGTAACGCAGGTAGTAGAAGAGATCGCCATGGATGGAGTTCGTACCCGACTTGGTGATGGCGTTGACCTGACCGCCGACCGCCTGGCCGAACTCGACCGAGTAGTTGGAGATTTCCGTCTGGAATTCCTTGATGGAATCCAGCGAGTAGACGTATGGCGCACCCGATGAGCGGCCGCGCGCCTCGGAGAAGAGCATCTGGTTGTTGTTCGCGCCGTCGACATAGTTCTGGTTGTACAGGCCGGAGATGCCGCGATAGGAGACCAGGCCGGTGCCGCCGTCCTGCACCACGTTCGGCGAGGCAAGCACGAAGGCGCTCCAGTTGCGCGCATTGATAGGCAGATTGCTGATGAGCTGCTGCCCGATGGTCTGCGAGACTTCCGTTTTTTCTGTATCAATGACGTTCGGCTGGCCGGTGACCTGAACCACAGAGGTAGCGCCGGCGGTGGTCAGGTTTGCATCCACGGTCAGGACCTGTCCGACCGTGAGCGCCAGGTTGTTGCGGTCGTTCTGACTGAAGCCGGGTGCGCTGACGATGACTTCGTAATGCCCCGGCTGCAGAAATGGCGCGGCATATTCGCCCTGATCGTTGCTGGTAAGCGCGCGGCTGACGCCGGTGTCTGTGTCCCTGACTTCGACGGTCGCTTTCGGGACGGCAGCGCCGCTCGCATCGTAGACCGTGCCGCTGATGGTGCCGACACCGGATGTCTGGGCATAAAGAGGCGCCGCGATCGAGAAGACTAATGCGGCGCAACGAGGGACGGCACTCCGATGTGCCGGAAAGGGGAGAATGACATGAGATTCCTGGCTCCTGAATGTAGACCTGCTGGTGGGAATACAGCGTTTGCTGTCTGCTGCTGTTCCCGCGAAACAATAACGGACTTCCTAAGGTCTCTTGAAGGCCGACGTGCGGCCCAATGCCTTGAGTGTACTTTTGCAGGCGTGCGTAAAAATACGATAAAACGGGCCGGCCGGGTCCTCTGGATATGTGGAGAACTGTTCCGTTTTTAGAAGCGGAGCCGAAGCACCAGTTCGAGCTGGCGCTCGCGGTAAAGATTGGTGCTGTTGCTGTTGGTCACCGTGCCGAAGGTGGGTTCCCAGGTCAAGGTCGGATTCGTGTCGGCGCTGGAGGCGCCCCGGATTTCGTAACCGAGACTGCTGATGTTTGTCACGTTCTGATGGTTCAGCAGATTGAACCCCTGCACCATCAGCTCCAGCCGCGTCTTCTCGCTGACCGGGATAGTGCGTGAAGCGCGCAGGTCGACCGTGTAGGTACCGGGATACCGATAGGTGTTGCGGCCGACCGCGGGGATCCACGTCGCGCCGCCGGAACCATTGATACTGCCGGCGAGGCCCGTAAGCTTTTCGGTCTGACCGAACTGATTCAGGTAACGGATGTACGGGATCGATCCGCCGGTGTGCATGGAAAACGGCAGCCCGGTCTGCGCGCTGGCCGTGGGAGCGAGCGCGTAGCCATTGGCCAGAGCGCCGCGCCAGCCATCCAGTTTCCAGGGAACGCGGAGGACGATGCCGGCGGAGGCGCGCTGGCGGACATCGAAGTTCGAGTCCGCATATTCGAGCGCGAGATCGGTTGGATCGAGCACATCGTTCGCGTCGGAAAAGGTGGTCTCGTTCTGGTTGTTGTCCTGCGCGTGCGCGTAGGTATAGCTGGCGCGCAGGTGCAGCCAGCGTCCGCCGTTGTGCGTGATCTTGAGGACCATGGCCTGGTAGTGCGATCCGACCGAGCTGTTGATGTCGGTGATGGAGCCATACGCGGAGTTGAGCCGCTGGGTGAAAAGATGAGTCGAGTAAGTCGCCTGCTTCAACGGACCCTGGTGGGTGGAGTCGACCACCGTGTATGTGACGGGCACCGCGGTGGCGAGATCGATGTTGGTGTCCATGAAGTTGGGCAGGTCCTGCCCGGTGCTGCGCAGATAGCTGACCGTCACCTCTGTATTGCGCGCGATCCGCTGGGCAAGGGAGACTTCGGCCTGAGCGATGCGCGGGTTCTGAAAATTCTGGTCGAAGTAGTTGGCGGTGGGCTTCTCTGGAACGACCGCGCGGCCGCTGAATATATACGGGAATGAAGGCGCACCGGCGTCTCCGGGACGGAAGTAGTAGCCGAGCTGGCCGGCGGGCGATCCGGTCTCGGTGTAGGCGGCGAAGATGGTGGAGTTGATGATGCGGCCGAAATAGATGCCATAGCCGCCGCGCAGCACGGTGTTGCCATGGCCGGTGAGATCGTACGCAACACCGACCCGCGGGCCATAGTTGTTGCGGTCGCGCGGGATGAAATTGCTCTGCGGCAAATCCGGATTGGGCAGCAGCTTGTTCTGCGGCGGAAGCTGCTCGTACTCGTAACGGATGCCATAGGAGAGCGTGAGGCGACGCTTTACCTTCCACTCATCGCTCACGAAGACGGCGTAGTCGTTGGTATCGAAGCTGAACGCCTGCGGGCCAAGCTGCTGCGTGTAATAGCTGTAGCAGGGCGAGGTGCCGACCGCGCTGCCGTTGGCGTCGCAGCGGCTTGGCGCAAGCGCGTCGGAGGCGAAATCGAGCAGGCTGGAGTAATCGTAACTGCCGTTGCCGTTATAGATGCTGTCGATACCGTCGAGCACATGATTGAAGTCGTAGCCGAGCTTGATAGTGTGGTTGCCGCGCACGTAGCTGAAGGTGCTGGCGATCTGGGTGCGGTGCTCATCGGGCAACGCGGCGCGATCGAGCGTGGGCGGCTTGCCGATGCGCAGCCCGGACCCGGAGCTGATAAGCGTGATCTGCGGTGAGCGTCCAAATGCATTGTGGCTGAAGGGCTGTTCGAACGAAGAAGGCGCGGTGCTGAACTCCGATTCGAAGTCGCGCCCATACTGCACGCGCAGCTCGTGCATGAGGTTCGCAGTCAGAAAAGTGTTCCAGCGGCCAATGAGTACATCGTCGGTGACGTGATCGTCGCCGAAGCTGGCGATGCCGTAGCTGGTGGCGGTCTGCGTTAGCGCGCCGTGCGGCGAGTTCCAGCGCAGGTAGTTGTACTGGAGCGAGAGATGGTTGCGGTCGTTGAGCTGCCAGTCGAGCTTGGGAAAGAGGATGATCTGGCTGGCGGTGCGCGGCACGAGGCCGGTTTCTCCCATCAGGCCGGAGACGAACTGCTGATACTGCTGCAGCGCATAGCTGGGCAGGGGCACGCCGAGACGCTCGCGCAGCGTTTCGAGATCGGACGAGGTGAGCTGCCGATTGAAGAATGTGGTGATGTTGCCCGGGCGAGAGATCGCCGGGAAGTTGCGATGGAACTGGTCGTAGGTGAAGAACCAGAAGATGCGATCGCTGCGGACAGGGCCGCCGGCAGCCACGCCCCATTGCTGGCGGTTGTCGGTAGGAGCGACAGAAACAGCGGCAACGGTGCCGTCCGATTGTAACTGCGCGATTTGCGTGAAGGGATTACGCGCGCCCCAGGCATTGTCGCGGTCGAAGAGAAATGCATTGCCGTGAAAGTGATTCGTGCCGCTGCGCGTCACGGTATTCACGACACCGCCGGCGGCGCGTCCATATTCGGCGGAGTAGTTCGAGGTGTTGACTTGGAATTCGCGCACCGAAGCCTGGCTGGCGAAGTAAGCGGTACGGGTGCGGCCGCGTTCTTCGGAGAAGAAGGCCTGGTTGTTGTCCGCGCCATCCAGCGTGTTGTTGTTGAGCAGCACGCTGATGCCGCGGAAGCTGAGCAGTCCGTAACCCTGCTGGTCCGGCGCAACCGCCGGCGTGAGCAGCGCGAAGTACGACCAGCGGCGGCTGTTCGAGGGCAGCTCGTCGATCGAAGTTTCGTCGATGTTGGTGGAGAGCGCGGGCGAGCTCAGATCGATGACTGCGCCGGGCTCGCGCACCTCGATGGTCTCTTCCGCTTTCGCCAGCACGAGATGCGCCATCAGCGGCGTGAAGCGTCCGACCTCGACGGCGACCCGCGCGACGTGCAACCGCGCGAAGCCGCTCTCTGTAATCCATGCCTCGTAGTTGCCGGGAGGCAGGCCGAGAAAGCGGAAGTTGCCCTGCGCGTCGGTTTCAGCCTGGTAGATGTGGCCCGTGTCGCTGCTGGTGAGGTCGATCTCGGCATTCGCAAGAGCGACGCCTCCGGGACCTGCGACGGTCCCGCCCACCACACCCTGGGTGGTGGATTGTCCATACGCCGCCAGCACCAGGACCCATGCGGCCATGCAGCAACGTGCGCATTTTCCTGTGACCGTTCCCCAACGCGCGCCGCCCAGCGGCATGGCCCATGCTCCCGATGCCGTTCCGGATTGCTTCGGGAGCCGGCCCGCTTTGATGATGCGGGAGACGGGCGGTAACGCTCCATGCCCCATAAGTGGTGCCGCAGATGAGCGACAGGTAGAAACGTCGGGCCGGCGCGCATAAGTCACAGAGCGGGAAGTGGTATTGCAAACTTCACAGGAAGTGGCTATTTGGAAATACCAGCGGCGATGTCATCCTTGCCACTGAATCGGAGGAGAAATGACATCATTCCGTCGCCTGGCGCTTTACCTCGTGCTGTGCACCGCTGGATTTCTACTGTATCCCGCGCCTGCACTGCCGCAATCTCCCGCAACTCAGCCCGTCGCACAGCGCGACGGCAGCCACGATTTCGATTTCGAGCTGGGCACCTGGAAAATTCATTTGAAGCGTCTTCTGCATCCTCTGACGGGATCAAACAACTGGGTTGAGTTCGACGGCACCTCGGTCACGGGCAAGGTTTGGGACGGGCGCGCCCAACTTGAACAGTTTGAGACCGACAGTCCCACCGCCGGGCACATCGAAGGCCTGACGCTGCGCCTATACAATCCTCAGTCCCACCAGTGGAGCCTCTACTGGGGCACGAGCAAGAGCGGCACGCTGAGCCTGCCGGCGACAGTTGGCGAATTCAAAGACGGTCGCGGCGAGTTCTACGATCAGGAGCCCTACAACGGCAGAATGATCTTTGTCCGCTACGTCTGGTCCCAGATCACGCCGAACTCAGCGCATTTCGAGCAGTCCTTTTCGGACGATGGCGGCAAGACCTGGGAAGTGAACTGGATCACCGACCAGACGCGGGTCAGCGACCAAGCTGCCAACGGGAACCATTGACGCGGCAGCCCTTCTGCTTGCCTTGATACAATTCGCCTCGGTTCGCGTGGCTGTTTCATTCCATCCGAGGTAAAGATCATGAGCAAACCGGCTTCTGTCACTCACGTCAGCACAAATAGAAGAAGTTTCCTGAAGAACTCGACTGTGTTGAGTGCAGGTCTCTGCGGCCTGGTGGGCGGGATGCTGCATCCGGAGCCGGCCGCGGCGGCAACCGATCCAGCCGGGCTGGACATCATCGGACCCAAGCCGGGCTACTCCACGCAGGTGGGCACATTCGTCTCCATGCTGACATGGATGCGCGAGGCGAACGGCGTCATCAGTGCGACGAAGGGCCTGACCGAAGCGGATCTGGATCATCTCTTCGACGCGAAGGCCAACACCATTGGCGCCCTCATGCTCCATCTCGCCGCAACTGAGACGTACTACCAGATGAACACCTTCGATGGGATGAAGTGGGATAGCTGGTCTAAGGCGATCAAGGAGAAGTGGGATCCCGCCATGGGCCTCGGCGACGCCGGCCGCAAGACCATTAAGGGCCATGATCGGGACTACTACCTGAACATCCTTCAGGAGGTGCGGGCGAAGTCGCTCGCCGAATTCAAAAAGCGCGATGACGCATGGCTGATGGCGGTCGACAAAGACTGGCCGTGGGGGCCGACGAATAATTACTGCAAGTGGTTCCACGTCTGCGAGCATGAGGCGCACCACACCGGGCAGATCGCGCTGCTGCGGAAGCGCCTGCCGGGGGCTAAGCCGGACGCGGAGTAGCCTGATGAAAATGAAGTGATCTCGGGAGGCGCAGCATGGCTGATCCGGTGGCTGACTATCCGTATGAAACCCGTCTCAACATCCTGCACCAGCCGCTTGAGTTGATCGACGTGAAGGCGCTGGCCGACGCCTGCGAATACAAATGGTTCAACCAGACGCTGTGCAAGGTCAACGAGTCGGTCGTGCGTGTGGGCGTAGTCGAAGGCGAATACCACTGGCACAAGCACGATGATGACGATGAGTTTTTCTATGTCGTGGAAGGAAAGCTGCTCATCGATCTCGAAGACCGCATGGTCGAGCTCGTTCCCGGGCAGGGCTTCGTCGTGCCTAAAGGCATCGTGCATCGCACGCGCGCTCCGCAACGGACCGTGATCCTGATGGTGGAGAATGCCGGAATTGTTCCCACGGGCGACTAAATGTCTGCGGAGTAGCATTGATTTACACTTGTGCCCCGCATGAACGAGAAAAGTGCCAATTTGGAGCGCTTTAACTGGCGTCTGCCGCTCTACGCGGCGGCGGGCGCGTTGATTATTTTTCTTTCCATTTCTCTTTACAGCTCGCAATGGGGCACATTTCTCTATCTTTTTGGCGCCGTTCCGATCATCAGTCTCGTCCTACTTGTCATTGGCATCGCGTTTGCTATTCGCCGGCAGCCACACCGAGCTTTGGCAGTTGTCCCCGCACTGTTCGCCTTCTGGGCCGTGTCATGGGTCTTGGTGAGGAGCGAACTCAACATCCGATCCGAAGTTCGATGGCTATGGAGCTCAAAAACGTACAAAGCTGAGGTCCTGGCGCAGCCGACTCCAGTAAATGGAGACCTTCGGCATATCGAATGGGATGGTTGGGGATTTGCCGGAGCCGGCGACACGACTGTCTATCTCGTCTTCGATCCAAACGATTCACTCGCGGCCGGTAGTGGCAGATCTGGCAAGTTCAACGGCATTCCGTGCGAAGTTCCTCGGATACATCGTCTCGAAAAAGGTTGGTATACCGTCTTGTTCTATACCGATGCAGGTTGGGAGCACTGCACTTGACACTGCTCCGCAGAGCCGAATCATTTGCAGTAAGAACCTACTGCATTTGCAGTAGGTTCTTACTGCATAGACGATCTCCTCACTGCGAACAACTCGCGTAAACTAGAAATGCAGGCGGGCTGGACGGCCGCTGCCGGCTGTTATGCAGCCGGGGGAGGAAAGTCCGAACTCCGCAGGGCAGTGTGCCGGATAACGTCCGGGACCGGCGCGTCAAGGCGCCGGGACGGCTAGTGCCACAGAGAACATACCGCCATCGTGCGCAAGCGCGAGGGTAAGGGTGAAAAGGTGCGGTAAGAGCGCACCGCTCCCGCTGTAAAGCGTGGAGGCAGGGTAAACCCCACACGGAGCAAGACCAAATAGGGAGGGAGACCGCAGGCTGGCCCAATTGCCTGCAGTCGCGTGCCGGCCCGGCGCGCCCACGTGGGCCCTTTACCGGTTCGCCGGTGGAGCGGAAACCTCCGGGTAGGTCGCTGATGAACGACGGCAGCAATGCCGCGTCTAGAGGAATGGCCGTCCTCGACAAAATTCGGCTTACAGGCCCGCCTGCAAAATTTTTCAGGATTTCAGTCCGTCGCGCCAGGCCATTGCTTCGAGCTCGACTCGAATTGCGTCCTCAACGGGCACGACTGGTCTCGCCTGGAATTCGAAAGCCGGCAGCATCGAACAAAACTTGTGAATTGCGAGTGGATCGTCGCAGTCGACCAGCATGTGGCCGCCCCACTCACCGACACGTATCACAAACACCTCGATCTTGAAATTGGATGGCGCTTTCCACGGACGGAAGACTTCAAGGATTCGTTTCTGGGCGTTCTCGTACTCAGCAGGTGAACCTTGGGAGCGTTCGAACCAGCTAATCATGTACTTCATGGCGATCCTCCTCCGGATGAGGAGCCAGTGGTGCATAGGCGGCTCATGCCTACGCATTTAGACATCCGGCACGCCGCGCAACACAAGAGAAATATGTAAGGGTCACTCTCGAACACGTTAACTTTTCAGCGCATTACCGGATTTCGACTGAACAGGCTTATCATGCCGCGTACCGGAAATCCGCCGGGCTGCGTACGCTGTCCGGCAATCGAATTGGGGAGGGAGCATGTTGCATCTGCTGTGGGAGGCGATCATCGGGCTCATCGTTGGCGCGTTGGCCAAGCTCATCATGCCGGGCAAGGACCCGGGCGGCATCATCATCACCATGCTGCTCGGCATTGCGGGCGCGCTGCTCGCCGGATGGCTGGGGCAGGCTCATCGGCTGGTACAAGGAAGGCCAGAGCGCCGGTTTCATCGCATCGCTGATCGGCGCGCTGATCCTGCTGTTCATCTACCGGCTCTTCAAAGGCCGGCCGGCCACCACGTAGAGAAGTTCAAGAATCGCTTGGCGGCAACGAAAAAAGGCGGAGGGAATTCGCTCCCTCCGCCTTTTTTTCATGCTGCCGCTTATGCGGCTGACCGCTCAGGCGGCCTTCTTGATCAGCCCATTCGGGTTCAGCACAAACTTCTTTGCCGCGCCCTTGTCGAAGTCCTTGTAGCCCTGCGGCGCCTCCTCCAGCGGGATCACCGTCGCGTTCACGATCTTCGCAATCGGCAGCCGGTCGTGCAGGATCGCCATCATCAGTTGCCGGTTGTACTGCAGCACCGGCGCCTGCCCGGTGTGGAAGTGCAGCGACTTCGACCAGCCTTTGCCGATCCGCAGCTTCAGCATGCCTTTCTTGGCATCTTCGTTGACTCCGCCAGGATCTTCGACGACGTACAGGCCGGGGATGCCCAGTCCGCCCGCCACAAAGGTGATGTCCATCAGGTCGTTCAGCACCGCTGCCGGTGCAGCCTCGCCCTTGGCGCCATGCCCGCTGGCCTCAAAGCCCACGGCGTCCACTGCCGCATCCACCACCGGCTCGCCCAGAATCTGGGCGATCTGCTCACCCAGCTTGTCGTGCTTCGAGATGTCGACCGTCTCAAAGCCCACTTTCTTCGCGTGGGCCAGCCGCTCCGGGATGCGGTCGCCGATGATGATCACCGCGGCGCCCAGGATCTGCGCGCTTGCCGCGGCCGCCATCCCCACCGGCCCCGCGCCGGCGATGTAGACCGTCGAGCCGACGCCCACTCCCGCCGTCACCGCTCCGTGGAAGCCGGTGGGCAGAATGTCGGACAGCATGGTCAGGTCGGTGATCTTCTCCATCGCCTGCTCTTTGTTGGGGAACTTCAGCAGGTTGAAATCCGCATAAGGCACCAGCACGTAATTCGCCTGGCCGCCGACCCAGCCACCCATATCGACGTAGCCGTAGGCCCCGCCTGGCTGCTGCTGGTTCACGTTCAGGCAGACGCCTGTATTGCGCTCGCGGCAGGCGCGACAGCGTCCACACGCGACGTTGAAGGGCACAGAGACCAGGTCGCCGATGTTCAGAAATTCGACATCCTTTCCCTTTTCGATGATCTCGCCGGTTATCTCATGCCCCAGCACGATGCCCTTGGGCGCGGTGGTGCGGCCCCGCACCATGTGCTGGTCCGAGCCGCAGATGTTCGTTGAAACGATGCGCAGAATCGCGCCATGCTCGATTGGCTTGCCCTGCGGGTTCTGCATCTTCGGGTAGTCAATGGTCTGCACTTCGACCTTGTTCGGGCCAAGATAGACAACGCCATGATTCGTGGCCATGGGGCACTGCTCCTTTCGGGTAAGGCGAACGGTTTCCGCGCTGCGCGATCGGGCTCCGCAGCTCAGACAGGGAAATGACCCAGCAAATGGCCGGGAGATCTCAGGAAAATCTGGCGGGAAGGCCGTCACTCCGACTTGTCATTCGGACGCGCCACTCGTCCCATCTCTCCCTTGGAGCGGGAAAACCACGGCTCACGTTGCCCATCCGGGCCTGCGGCGGGAACCTTTGCACTGATAAACTCGTTCCTGCCTTCAAGACCTCTCTATGGCATTCCGGGAAGCCATCCGCATCGCGCTGCAGTCGCTCTGGGCGAACAAGCTGCGCTCCATCCTCACCCTCATCGGTGTGGTCATTGGCGTAGCTTCGGTCATTATGGTCCTGACATTGGTGGCCGGGGTCAATAAGTTTGTCGCCACCAAGATTTACGGCTACGGCGCCGATGTCTTCACCGCGTCCAAGGAGCCCGCTGTCGTCTTCAGCGATGCCGAGTTCATGAAGTACCAGAAGCGCAAAGACATAAAGTACGACGCGTACGAGGCCATTACCGAGCGCTGCAAGGCCTGCGCCACCACGGGAGCCATGGCCGATGCCACCGGCTCTGTCGTCTACGGTACCCACTCGGCCACCGATATCGACATCCGCGGCTGGACCGCGGACATGCCCTCCATCTATGACGTCAACATCGAGCGCGGCCGTGCATTCACTCCCGGCGAAGAGAGCCGCCGCCTGCACATCGCGCTCATCGGCCCGGACATCGTCGATAACCAGATGGGCGGCGAGGACCCGCTGGGAAAGGTGCTTCGCGTTGACGGCGAGCAATATACTGTCATCGGCGTGGGCGAGCGCAAGGGCAAGACGCTCGGCCAGAGCCAGGACAACTGGGTCGCCGTCCCGCTGACCACGTTTCTCGACACGCATGGCTCCAACCGCAGCCTCACGCTCTACGCGCGGGCCTTTGGCGTCGGCGCGCCGCTGGATGTCGCGGCGGACGAAATGCGCGTCATCCTCCGCTCCATCCGCCATGACCGGCCCGGCGAAGAAGACAGCTTCTCCGTCGATACCAACCAGACTTTCGTCGGCATCTGGCAAAGCATCAGTTCCAGCTTCTTTGCCGTCTTCATCTCGCTCGCTGCCATCTCACTGGTGGTCGGCGGCGTCGTCATCATGAACATCATGCTGGTCTCGGTCACCGAGCGTACCCGCGAGATCGGCGTCCGCAAGGCCCTGGGCGCGCGCCGCGGCGATCTCATGTCGCAGTTCCTTGTCGAGTCAGCGACTTTGGCATTCGTTGGCGGCCTCGGCGGTGTTCTTGGCGGCATCCTCGTAGCGAAGTTGATTACGCTTATTGTCGGCTTCCCCTCCGACATTAAAGTTTGGGTGGTCCTGCTCGGCCTCGGCGTGGCCACCTCAGTGGGCCTGTTTTTTGGCGTCTACCCTGCGAGAAAAGCGGCCAAACTGGACCCCATCGTCGCCCTGCGTGCGGAGCTATAGCGCAAGTCCTAAGGAGTGATCCATGCGGCTGAGTGACGGTAAAGAGGCGATACGGATGGCGGCGGACACGCTGCGCTCCAACAAACTGCGTTCCGGTCTCACCATCCTCGGCATCATGATCGGTGTCACCACCGTCATCCTCATCTCCTCGGTCATCAATGGTCTTACCGCCAACGTCAACGACCTCATCAAATCGCTTGGCACGAATGTCTACTGGGTCTTCCGCTTCCAGGTCTTCGGCAACCGTCCGACGCAGGAGATGCTGAATCGCAAACAGCTCACCTATGAAGACGCAATCGCCTTGCGCGACCTGCCTCATGTCATAGCCGTCGACCCATCGCAGCAGTACCGCTCCCCAACAGGCCATCTGGGCAGTTTTTCCATCAACTACAAAGGCCACAAGCTCTCCAACACCATGCTTGAAGGCGACTCCGAGCAGCAGCCGATGGTGTACGACATCAATTTGGACGAGGGCCGATTCTTCACTGCGGAGGAAGAGGAGCGTCGCGCCGACGTGGTCGTACTCGGTCACGACGCCGCGCAAGAGCTCTTTGGGCAGGAATCCGCTCTGGGCAAAGAAGTCGAGATTGAAGGCGATGTTTTCACTGTGATCGGCGTGCTTGCCAAGCAGAAGCAAGTCTTTGGCGGCGGGAAGAATCCCAACGACAACTCCGCCCACTTTCCGCTCTTTACTTTCCGCAAGATCCATCCGGAGATCCTTGACTACTGGATCAGCGTGAAGTACGACGACGCGAAGAACAAAGTTGCAGTGGAAGACGAGATCCGCGAGATGCTGCGGCGCCGCCGCAGAGTCAAGGCCGATCAGCCGGACAACTTTGCTATCTTTACGTCGGATGGCCTACTCCAACTCTGGAACTCGCTCACCGGCGGCCTGTTCATCTTCCTGGTCGGCGTTTCCAGTGTCGGCCTCATGGTCGGCGGCGTCGGGGTCATGAACATCATGCTGGTCTCGGTGACAGAGCGAACGCGCGAAATCGGCATCCGCAAGGCGCTTGGCGCCACGCGGCGCACCATCATGCTGCAGTTCACGCTGGAGGCCATCTCGCTCTGCGCTTTCGGCGGCGTTATCGGCATCCTCCTCGGTGCAGTGCTCACGCTGCTGCTCAAGCTGATTCTCGGCTCGGTCCTGCCCGCGCAGATGTCCGCTATCTGGGCCATCGTGGCGTTTACGGTCTCGTGCGTGATCGGCCTGGTCTTCGGTATCTACCCGGCATGGAAGGCCTCCACGCTCGATCCCATCGAAGCGTTGCGCTACGAGTAGCGGAAGCTCGATCCTCGCCAGGAAATACCTCAAGTCTCGAAGAGATGTGGGATAAAGTCAGATAGTCTGCAACTCCCAGCGTGAGCGACCAAAGGGAGACAATCCACAGAACGCGCCGCAGGCGCAATCGCCTGGACCGCCAGTCCCAAGCACTTGAACGCCATCCTTACAGCCACCATCGTCTCCACCATCACTACGGTCCTCGCCTGGGCGGGCATCGGCTACTACCTGCTCGCCCTGTGGAGCGCGCGCTCCTTCGTCCACAGCCTCCGCCGCAAGCGCCCTGCATTCACGCCGGCGGTCAGCATCCTCAAACCGGTCCGCGGCCTCGATCACGAGATGTATTCCGCGTTCGCCAGCCACTGCATGCAGCAATATGCAGGCGAGTACGAAATCCTCTTCGGCGTGAGCTCGCTCTCCGACCCCGCGCTCATTGCCGTCCGCCAGCTTCAGGAGGAATTCCCGGATCACTCGATCCGCATCGTGGAATGCCCGGAGCTTCTCGGTGCGAACGGCAAAGTCTCGAACCTGGTGCAGATGCTGCCGCACGCGCGATATCCCTACATCCTCATCAACGACAGCGACATCGTAGTCTCGCCGCATTACCTGACGAACATCATGGCCGGCTTCGCGCCATCGCCGGGGCATCCGCGCCCGATCGGGATGGTCACTGCGCCCTATCGCGGCCGCGCGCACGGCAGGCCGGGCAAGGACGCGACAGTGGGCTCGCGCATGGAAGCGCTCGGCATCTCCACCGATTTCATCCCCGGCGTGCTGACCGCGCGCCGGATCGAAGGCGGCATCCACTTTGGCCTCGGCTCCACGCTCGCTGTTTCGCGCGAAGCGCTGGACCGCATCGGCGGCCTCGCCCCGCTGGTCGACTATCTCGCCGACGACTACCAGCTCGGCGCGCGCATCGCCGCCGCCGGCTTCGATATCGAGCTCTCCGCCGAGGTGGTCGAGACCTGGGTGCCTCCATACGACATGGCGGGCTTCATCGAGCACCAGCTTCGATGGGCCCGCTCCACGCGCGACTCGCGCCGCTGGGGCTACGCCGGCCTGCTCTTCACCTTCGGCCTGCCCTGGGCTTTCCTGAACCTCATCGCCAGCGGGCTGAGCCTGGAAAGCATCGCGCTCTTCGTGCTCGCCGTCCTGGTGCGCGTGGCGCTCGCGCTGGTGGTCGGGGTCGGCATTCTAGGGGACATGCAGGTGATCCGCGATCTCCTGCTGCTGCTGGCGCGGGACCTGATTGCGCTGTTGCTCTGGGTCTGGAGCTTCGCGGATGACACGGTCACCTGGCGCGGCGAACGCTTCCACCTCAAGCGTGGCAAACTGATCCGCGTCCCACCAAAACCCGCCTCCTGAGCCTCAGGGCCGGTTGGACAGCACGGCTTTCCCACCCGATGCTGCGATGCTATGAATCGCACTGGGCAGATGCGGAGGATGCGCCGCATCGGTTAGCAGGAAGACCCGCCGCGGGCCGTTCCACAGCGCGGCCATCGAAGCATCGTCATCAAAGATCGCCGGTGCGTCCGAGAAAAACGATCCGTACCAGAGATTCGAGCTGCGCCCGTTCAGAATGCGCACCTGCCGGTGCAGATAGAAGCTGAGCGTCGAGCCGCTCTCGTACTCGCCGTTCAGCACGATCACGTCGCTCTGGCCTGAGCCGGGGACGAATCGCATCCGCCAGCCTTGCCGACGACAGCACCGGCGAAAACGTAACCAGCGCAATATGTGCGGCGACCAGGAACAGCGCGCTGCCCGCAGCCAGCGCGGCAATCGCGGCATGTGGGCGGCCCGCGCGGCGCAGCAGCAGGTGACCGCCGGTGCCCGCGAGCAGCGCGATGGCCGTCAGCGCGAGCGGTACACGAAAGAACGCCATCGCCCGCGTGCTCAGGTCGAGGAAATGGCCGAAGGAGAGCGCGTAGTCGCCGGGGTTCGTGCTCAGCGCGGCCGCCAGATCGCCCTGCGGAGCCGGCGAGTGCAGAGCAAAAAACAACGCCACTGCCCCGCCGCCGGCAGCCACGGCGAAGAGCACCCATGCCATCCGCATGCCCGTGCGCGCGTTCCGCGCCAGCCAGTCGCCGATCAGCAGCGCCAGCGCCGGCATCGCGGGCAGCACGTAATACTCCTGCCGCGTGGAGAAGCTGAAGAAGACCATCGGAACGGCCGCCCAGACAAAGCACAGCAGCCGTGCCCGCTCCGCCTCGCTGAGCGGCGCGTTGCGCCACCAGCGGCGCAGCGGCACGCAGCGCAAGGCGGATGGCAGGAACGCGCTCCAGGGCAGCATCCAGACCACGAGCAGTCCCCAGAAGAGGAGCCAGCGGAACCGTGTCGTAGTCGCGCGGGACGCGGCGGTTGAGATAGCGCAGCAAGTGCTCGTTGACGAAGTAGAACCAGTAGAAGCCGTGCACATTCCCCGGCGTGGGCAGCGCGCCGGGGTGGCCCTGCGTAGGATTCGCCAGCCCCGCCGCCATATGCCACGGCGCAGCGATCGCAAAAAAAATGAGCGCGCCGAGCAGCGGATGCCAGCGCCGCAGATGTGTCAGGTTGCGCGTCATCGTCAGATAGACAAGAACGATGAGGAGCGGAAAGACAAGCCCAATCAGCCCTTTGGTCAACACGCCGAGCGCGCATGCTATAGCAAATCCCGCGGCATTTGCGCGCGTTGGACACGCGAGCGAGCGCCAGAAGCACAGCATCGCCAGCGTGAGCCAAAGGCAGACCATCGCATCCGGAATGAGAATGCGGGTGAAGATGAACAGCCCGAAGCTCGTCGCGAGGACAAGCGCCGCATAGAAGCCGGCGACATCATCCAACCAGCGCCGCCCCAGCGTGAAGACCGCAAGCAGCAGTACCAGCGTGTAGAGCGCAAGCGGCAGGCGCGCCGACCATGTATGCACACCGAAGCAGCGGAAGCTCGCCGCCATGCTCCAATAAAGCAGCGGCGCCTTCTCGAGATAGCGGATGCCGTTGGCGTAGAGCGTGATCCAGTCGTGTCGCGCCACCATCTCGCGTGCGACTTCTGCATGGACCGAGTCGGCATCGTCCAGCAGCGGAGGCCGCAGCAGGGCGAAGCTGCGAGTAGAGCACGAGCCAGAGCGCGATCAGGATCCATAGCAATGTTCGCGGCGCGAAGCGCCTTTCGCTCGGCGGATGCTCCATCGAGAGCGATTGTCGCATCCTCAGCGGCAGCGAATGCTCTAGAGTAGACGAGAGTTTATGGCGAAGGACCTCTTCCAGATCGCGTCCAGCTCAACCGCCGCGGCGCCGGCAACCACGCTTCTTTACGACGACTGGTATCCTGCGCTGCGCAGTCATCGCCTGCACGGCAAACGGCTGACTACCGCGATGCTGCTCGGCATCCCACTGGTTCTCGGACGCCGCAGCGACGGCACGATCTTTGCCATGCGCGATAGCTGCCCGCACCGCGGCATCCCGCTCTCCTGCGGCTGGTTCGACGGTGCGACGGTGACCTGCAAATACCACGGCTGGGCCTTCGAGCCTGCCTCCGGCCAGTGCCGCGAGATACCTTCGCTGACCAGCGAAGACACGCTTGACCCCAGCCGCATCTACGCGACGACCTACCCCTGTGTGGAGCGCGATGGCTACGCCTGGGTCTATATCCCGGATGCGGGCCGCGGCCGCTTGCGCGCAGAAGAGCTGCCGGAGCCGCCATCGCTCCCACGTTTCAGCGACCGCTACCGGCGCGCCCATCTCTCCGCGGATCTGCCCTGCAATGTGGACCACGGCATCATCGGTTTGATGGACCCGGCCCACGGCCCGTTTGTCCACCAGGCATGGTGGTGGCGCTCGCGCGCCAGCATTCATGAGAAGCACAAGAGCTTCGAGCCCATACCGCAGGGCTTCCGCATGTCCACGCATGCGCCTTCAGGTAACAGTGCTCCTTACAAATTGCTGGGCGTCTATGGCGAGCCGATCACCACGACCATCGATTTCGTGCTGCCGAACCGGCGCTGGGAAACGATCCGCTGCGGGAAGAAATGGTTCTCCAGCCTGACCACGGTCACGCCAGTCACGCCGTCCACCTGCCGCATCGATGTCGTCGCCGCGTGGAATGTCTTCTACTACGTACCGCTGGTGACGACAATCGCGAAATTCTTCGGCGCGCGTTTCGTGCGACAGGATCAGCAGACCATGATCGAGCAGGCGCAGGGACTACGTTACAACCCCACGCTCATGCTCATCGACGATGCGGACAAGCCGGCGAAGTGGTATTTCGCATTGAAGCAGGCACGGCTGAATGGAGATACTACTCACCCGATGACTGGGCCGGTCACTGCTGCACTGGAGAAGTTAGTTCCGCGCGTCGGTAGTCGTCTGCGCGGTATCGCTTGCGGTGGCGGTAGGAACATCCATCAACTGCTTCCGGCATTGTTCTTTCCGGTCGGCGAGCGCGGGCTGATGTACGCGTTTCAGCGCCGTGAGTGCCTCGCGCTGGTGACGCTGCATATATGTACCGGTTTGCTGTACATATGGATATCCACATGCCTGGTCGAAGTGCGCTTCCGTCCCGATCATCTTGAGCACGCCGGTGGGATTGACGACCAGAGCGTCCGCAATGGCGACGCGAAGTCCCTGGCTGAAGGTTGCATCGGTATATGGGGCGATCTCTGCCGCTGCGTGCAGCCAGCCGTTGTCGCCCTCGGCTACGTGCTCCAGCACGATGTCGTAGTTCGGCTCTTCCGGGCTGTGCGGATCGATGTCCTTGACGAGACGGTGGACAAACTGCTGCGCGCCCTCCTCATCGATATGCCGCTGGAACTCTGTCGCGCTCATGTTGCGCAGCTCGCTTGACGGAATGCTCGTGGGAGACGGCGGATTGTCGGCGAGCAGGTTGTTGCTTACCAGAGCGTTCTGGGCAAGCGCAGGCATCGCCAGCAACATCGCGACAGCACCAGATGCGAGTTGTCGACAGAGCCTCATAGGAAAATCATCGCACTTTCGGCGGATTCAAGGGAGGAAAGGATGCATTAACTCCAAATCCACAGTAACGAATTTCCTTGTGACTCCGAAACACTTTCGAGATACCCGTAAATTCCCGATTCCGGCTCAGAGGTTCCCTTTCAGCTCTCTGAGATGGTCAGGTAACTCTATGCGTGGCCTGTTCCTGTCCCGATAGTCACGTGAGATGCGGCCAAATGGGTTTGAGGCTGCCGGAAAAGCTCTTTCAGAAGAGAGCTCAGGCCGACCGGTCGACGCGGATATTCAGTGCCGCCCCCAGCGCGAGAAAGTCGTCCCGCAGCGGCTTTCCCTCGCCGGCAACCCGCGACGACAGCTCATACCAGATGTTCTGCGCCTGCCATAAATCCACGGAGAAGGGCAGCGGGCGCAACGCGGTTGCAAGCTTCAGGGCGCGGCGCACCGCGTCATGGTCTCCGGGGTTCCGCTGCAGCCGCTCTAGCGCCATATGCAGGCGCTCATCGGCGATATAACCCAGAGTCGGCTGGTCCACCACAACGGCATCCTCACGCGCTTCGGCAAGCAGCCGTTCTATCGCAGCCGTGTCCACTGGATCCGCTTCGAGCGCGCGGCGCAACTGCGCGTGGATGGCGAACTGTTCGGCGACGCGCAGTGCCGCGGGGCGCGGCACGCCGCTGCGACCGAGGAAATGGAGAAGCGACGCGTGGCTGGAGTAGAGCTCAGTCAAGGTGTTCTCCAGCGACACCATCGCCGGGTCAAGGATGCTCTTCACGATGCGGCGCTGCTCATCGGTGAACAAAGAGGTCAGCGAGAAGCGGCTCTCTCCGAAGTAGTCATCCATCAGCCGAACGACTTCCGTGAGATTGCTCGCGTCCACCGCATCTTCAATCTCCTTCGCCAGCAGCATGAGAGCCGGCTGCTCATCGGCATCCATGCGCTTTACTGCGGCGGAGATGTTCTGATCGCCAAAGTGGAGCAGGCCGTATGCCGCTTCCTCAGCCTCTTCCGTCAGCAAGGAAGAGATGCGTACGCGGCCCAGCCGCAAGTGGCCCAGCCCATAGGGGAGCGCGGTCTCCCACAGATGCGCGATGTCATAGCAGAAGAGGCGATCGCGGTCAGCAGCGGATGCCTCCTCTGCGCGAGGAAAGACGCAACTGATGGCATAGTGCGCCACCACCTGCTCCAGGTCGACGACCATGGGCCGGATGGCTTCATCGTAGATGTAGCGGCCGTCCTTCCACTGCGGATCGTTGCTCTTCGCCTCTGCGAGACGGTCCGTAAAGCTCTTTTCGAACACGCCGCGTGTTCCCGGAAAAAGCGCTGCCGCCAGCTCCAGCACGCGCGCCGCATAGGTGATGATCTGCACCGTCTCGATGCCGGAGATATCGTCGAAGAACCAGCCGCAGCTGGTGTACATCAACATCGCGTTCCGCTCCAGCTCCATGAGATCGAGGGCGCGCACGCGCTCCTCTGCGCTGAGCGTGCGGATGCTGTGCCGGGCGAGGAAGGCATCGACGGAAGCGCGTGAGCGGTCGAGGATCACGGAGATGTAGTCGTTCCGCGCCGCTTCACCATCGGAAAGCAGATCGGCGCATGCCGTGCGCACCATGGGCGCTAGGGAATCGCGCAGCCAGTCCAGCGCCTCCCGCAGCGGCGCGCGCCACTTTTGGTTCCAACCCGCCTTGCCGCCGTTGCAGCCGCAGTCGGAGCGCCAGCGCTCCACGCCGTGGAAGCAGCTCCAGGAGCTGTTTTCGACAATCTGCGCCTCATGCGTGGGCGGGAACTCCGCGAGGAACGCGCCGTAGTTTGTCAGCTCCGCATCGCCCTCTTCGATCAACTGCAGCGCATAAGCCAGCGCCATCTCGCCGTGCCGGTGGTGATGTCCGTAGCTCTCGCCGTCGGTCGCGACGTGAACAAGCTGCGCACCCTCGCGTTCCGTGAAACCACCGACGAGGCGCTCGGCGAAGGCTTCGCCGCTGTTCAGCAGGCCATCGAAGGCAATCGCCCGCGAGACCGGCCCGTTGTAGAAGAAGACCGCGATGGAGTGGCCCGGACTGGTCTGGACCACATAAGGCTGCGTGGTGTCCACGCTTGCGTCCTGTGTTTCCTGCCAACCATCATCCTTCGTGGCGCCGTCTGCGGCGGGCGATTCCGTAATACGCAGTTCGGCGGCGGCGGTGGAAAGAGCATCGGCGCCGGCCAGGGGCCGCACCCGCGCGCATTGATGCGGAGCGAGGACGGTGAAACGAATGCCGTGGCGCGCCAGCAGATCCAGCGACTCGAGATCGACTGCCGTCTCTGCCAGCCACATGCCCTCCGGCTTGCGGCCGTAGCGGTGCTCAAAATCGGCGATGCCCCACACGATCTGCGTCTCGCGATCGCGCGTGGAGGCCAGCGGCATGATCATGTGGTTGTAGACCTGCGCCATCGCGGAGCCATGGCCGCCAAAGTGTCTCTGGCTCTGCCGGTCCGCCTTGCGAATCATCTCGTAAGTCAGGGGCGCCTTTTCCTGCATCCAGGAGAGCAGCGTCGGCCCGAGATTGAAGCTCATCCGCGCATAATTGTTGGTGATCCGCAGGATGCGGTTTTTACTGTCCACAATGCGTGCGGCGCCGTTCGGCGCATAGCACTCGGCGGTGATGCGCTCGTTCCAGTCGTGATAGGGCGCGGCGGAGTCCTGGGTTTCGACGGCTTCGATCCAGGGGTTCTCGCGGGGTGGCTGGTAGAAGTGTCCGTGGACGCAGACGAATCGTTGAGCGGGAGAGACGGACATTCGGATTAGTCTAGCTGCCCCGATACAAATGGTGTACCGGGGGAGTTCGAGATCAGTCGGTTGTCAGAGAATGCGTCCCTCATGCCTTGGTGGCCAACGATTCGGCGAGCGGCGCCGGCTCTTCTTCTGCCAGCCCGGTCGGCAGGCCATCGATGCTGCGCGCGTTCTTCATTCGCCAGTATTCTTCCAGTCCTTCGTTACCCTTGTGCTCGGCCCACCGCCGCAGCGTCTCGCGATCCCCGGCGTAATCGAACAGGGGCACGCCATAGCCGCATGAAGTCTGCACCAGATCGACAGCGATGCGCACAATCTGCCGAGCACCCAGCGGCTCCTGGTTGTCGAACGCGGAAGCCAGCAGCGAGGTGTAATCGCTGGTCGCGCGCGGCAAGCTGGTGCCGCGGCCATAGAGCCGCAGGATGTTCGGCGGCTCCTCGAAGGCACAGAACATCAAAGTGATGCGGCCATCCACGCGCAGATGCGCGGCCGTTTCGCTGCCGCTGCCCGTCAGATCGAGGTAGAGGACGGTGCGGTCGTCGAGAACACGCAAGGCGTCGGTGGGACGCGGCGAGACGTTCACGCGACTGCTCGCGGTTGCGGTTGCGGTGAAGAAAATCCGCTGCTTTGCGATGAACTCGCGGTGCGCCGGGGTCATGGCGGGGAATTGCTTGCCCATGCTTTCAGCCTAGAGGATCACCGAACCAGCGGGAGAGTGTTTTTTTGAGAGCCGGCAAATCCGGTTCGGAGTTCTCATCTGCAGCCCATGCGACGAAGCCATCCGGCCGCACCAGGAGTCCAGCTAAACCTTTCGTGTCCTTTGCGGTAGCCGCAACATGCTTCACGCGTCCGGCCCAGGTCTGGACCAGCGATGCTTGCTTCCTGATTTGCCGGAAAGTTCGACCATGAGTCCTGTTCCATCGTGCAGAAGCTCTCCCAGCCGTGTGCCATCGTCGAATTCAAGATCAGGGGCGCTGCGGCCAATGAGCGGATGGTCGCCGGGAAGGTCGTAGCGCAGGGACATGCCGGAGATCTTTTCGATGAAGTAGGAGGTGCCCTCACGTGTGTCGATGAGGTCGCGGATGACATTTGCGATCGCATGCGCATGCGGATCGGGCCGCATGATCGCTACCTGCGCGCGTGTCCAGTCGAGGGCCCAGGCTCCGGCAGGGTGACGCTCTTCGGTGTAGGTATCGAGCAGATCGGCGGGAGCCCAGCCCTGGATGGTTGCGGCCAGCTTCCAGCCAAGATTCATGGCGTCGCTCAGCCCGGTGTTGAGTCCCTGCCCGCCGAGCGGCGAATGAATGTGAGCGGCATCGCCGGCGAGAAGCACGCGACCCTGGCGATAGGTGGTTGCCTGTCGAGCACGGTCCGTGTAGCTCGATGCGACATGGACGGCCTTCAAGGTCACGTCTGTACCGGAGACGTGGCGCAGCACCGATTGCAGGGATTCGAGCGTGATCTCCTGGGTTCGATCGAAGGATGCGTCATCGAAATCGATCATGCCGATGCGGTTCGGGCCAGGACCGTTGAGGTACATGCCGGTTTTGGTCAGGTTGAAACCGGGACGCAGCTTTTCGGGATCGGCGATTTCGACCGAGGCGGTGTAACCGGTGAATTCAGGATCGGTGCCGGCGAATTCGAATCCCGCCACTTTGCGCACAGTACTTCTGCCGCCATCGCAGCCGACGAGCCATTTTGATGCGAAGGATTCAGAGCCCGCATGGACCGTAACGGTGTCTTCCGTCTCGGTGAAATCTGTAACAGCGATGCCGCGCTTTATGGTGACGCCAAGTTTCTCTGCACGCTCCGCCAGCAACTCTTCGATACCTTCGAGGCTGACCATGCCGCCGGTGGAGGAGGGACCTGTGACGACATACTTCTGACCGGAGAAGTCGATTTTGTTGGCATCGAGCATGATGCCGGCGAAGTGACCGGCGAAGCGCGGCGCGGACGGCGCATTTTCCATTTTGAAGCCCCGCCGCTCTGCCGGATCCATCCAGGCCAGCGATGACCTGCGCACGTCTCCAAGCATCCCGCGCCGGTAAAAGGCCTCGACCGAGGGGAAGTTCAGGCCGCGCATTCCCATCCAACCCGCCTTCAGCGGGGATCGCGGATCCGGCATACGCTCCAGGACGAGGGTGGATATCTCCCTCATGCCAAGCTCACAGGCGAGAAACAGCCCCACAGGCCCTCCGCCTGCAATCACTACGTCATACGTCATTGCACTCTCCTGCCGGAATGATGGAGCGCTATTCGGGAGGCGGCGACGCGCTCCCCGCGAGATCGCATGCGCGCCACAGATACCAGCTGGCGACCGAGCGCCAGGGCTGCCATTTCTTCGCGCGGCGCAGCATGACGTCAGGCTTCGGAAGCACCGCCGGCGTGATCGGCTTTGACTTCGGCGGACGCCCGAAAGTTAGCAGAAAGCCCTTGCGGACTCCGTAATCGCTGGTAGGGAAAGACATCCGGCCGGCCGAGCCGGAAGATCAGCAGCATTTCCACCGTCCACACGCCGACGCCGCGCACCTGCGTCAACCGTTCGACGATCTCCGCATCGGACATGCGGCGGATGCGCGCGAGGGTAGGCACCGTGCCGTCCAGCGTTTTTGCTGCGAGATCGCGCAGCGCTTTCATCTTGTTAGCGGAAAGGCCGCAGCCGCGCAGCATCTCTTCCGGCGCGGCCAGGATGTGGTCCGGCTGGGGATGGATGTCGCCGAAGGCACGCAGCAGGCGGCTCAGAATAGCGAAGGCGGCCTTGCCGTGAATCTGCTGGTAGATGATCGATTCCACCAGCGCTTCGAACGGCGAATGCTGGCTCTTCAGCCGCATGGTGAAAGGGCCGGCGTGGCGGATCAGCTCGCCCAGCTTCGGATCTGCGTCCGTGAGCGCGGCGATTGCCTGGTCGATGTCGTAGGAAACACTGCGGCGGCCATCGGTCATCGGGCTTGAGTGTAGAGCATTTTCGCTTCCAGTCAGTCGAGCGGAGAATTCGCGAAGTGCGACTTAACGGAAAGCCACGACGAGTTGGATTGTTTTGTACGCAACGCAGTGAAAGCGCTCTGTCGAAGGCACGGCGCTGCGTGCGAAAGCGTGTCGGACGCCGTTTCGTTCGCAAAACCTGTGGAGCGAATGTGGAAAGGTATCGAAAGAAGCAATTCATCCCCGAAAAATCTTGCGAATACGGCGCTTTCAAGTCTTTGCGTGAGACGCAAAATTACCCATCGAGCGTGCCTCGTGGCGAGGCGAGTTGTTATTGAGACAAGAAATGCTGATATAGTCCTGCTTTGCCCCCTCAATGGTCTTTTTGAAATACGACTAGTGCGGTCGCAAATTGTTGATTGCAGTGACCTCTTAACTCCTTTCTTTGACGCAAGGGAAACAGGAACGGATCGATGGCGCAGATTTTTGACCGCAGCTCAAACGCGCTGGCGCGTATGAGCTTGATCCTGACGGGACTGATAGTGATTGCATTGGGAGTAACGCTGGACCAGTTGCAGCGTTCTCCATGGGTAACCCGGCAGGGGCAACGCGCGGATCAACCAGTCCCATTCAGCCATAAGCACCACGTGCAGGGCCTTGGCATTCAGTGTCAGTACTGCCATACCACCGTGGAGCGCTCCAGCTACGCGGGCATTCCGCCGACCAAGACCTGCATGAACTGCCATGCGCAGATCTGGACCAACGCACAGCTTCTCGAGCCGGTGCGCCAGAGCTGGGCGACCGGCGAATCGATCCGCTGGATTCGCGTGCACGATCTGCCCGATTACGTTTATTTCAATCACTCGATCCACGTGAACAAGGGCATCGGCTGTTCAAGCTGTCATGGCCGCGTCGATCTGATGCCGATCATGTATCAGGAAAATTCGCTGCAGATGGAGTGGTGCCTGAACTGCCATCGCAATCCGGCGAAGAACCTGCGGCCGACAGGCGAGATCTACAACATGGCCTGGGAAGGCCCTTCGAAAGCCAAGCCAGTGTGGTGCGGGACGACGGGCGACAAGAATGGCACGCCTACCGCGCAGAGTGTGGACTGCACGACGGTGAACCCCGAGCAGGTCGGTGCGCGCACAGCTTCGCTGGATATGCTGCCGCCAACCGATTCGCCGGAGACTCACATGCTGGACATTGCGGCGCATCCGAACGGAGCCGCAGGCCCCACTGGCGCGGACAACGTGAGCTATACGAAGTTCACCAGTCAGGAGGCTCTGGGGCAATTCCTGCTGAAGCAATACCACATCCGCGACCCGCATGAGCTGAGCTCGTGCGAGACCTGCCACCGCTAGCCGACAAAGCTGCTGGCGGGCACGACGATGGGAACAGAGAGCAAAGCCGAAACGATGGACACACAGGACGGAATGGTGGCGAAGGACGCAGAGCTGACAGTGCTCAGGCCGGCTCAGCCCGCAGCGGGATCCCGGGACGCAAAACCCGGGGAGGGCATGACGCTGGCGGCTGCCCGCGCCGAGCTGGGCGTCAGTGAAGGCTGGCAGGGACTCGAACGCGCGGCAGCGCGGCCCGGCTTCGATCGCCGCATCGAGCAGGAGTTCCCCGCGCACGCCGGTGAATGGGTCGATCCGGTCTCGCGCCGCGGCTTCATGAAGCTGATGGGCGCATCGATGGCCATGGCCGGTCTGGCCGGTTGCACCAAGCAGCCCGATGAGCCAATTTATCCCTACGTCAAGGCCCCGGAAGACCTGATTCTCGGCAAGCCGAACTACTTCGCAACCGCCTTCCCGTTCAATACCGGCGCGCTTCCCCTGCTGGTCAAGAGCGACGCCTACCGGCCGATCAAGGTGGACGGCAATCCCGAGCACCCGATGAGCATGGGCGGCTCGGACCCGCTCAGCCAGGGGTCGCTGCTCGGCCTTTACGATCCAGACCGCTCGCAGCATGTTCTCTATCACCTGGAGACAAGCAGCTTTCAGAACTTCCAGGCGGCCCTGGTGCACGATCTGGCGAACATGCCGGGCGGGCAGGGGCTGTACATCCTGAGCAGCACCATTACCTCGCCAACCCTGGCCGCGCAGTGGAAGGATGCACAGAAGCGGCTGCCGCAGGCGAAGCTGATTCAGTACGATCCGGTCAACCGCGATTCCGCCCGCCGCGCATCGAAGGCCGCCTTCGGCGACTTCTACGACGCCCAATACAAGCTGGAAAACGCGGATGTGATCCTGTCGCTCGATTCGGATTTTCTTTCGGGCATCACCCATCCCGGCTTCACCAAGCTGTCGCGTGAATACGCGAAGCGCCGCAAACTGACCGATCCGTCCATCGAGATGAACCGGCTGTATGCGGTCGAGAGCATGCCGACGACGACCGGCTTCAAGGCCGAGCACCGGCTGAAGGTGAAGGCCAGCCAGGTAGAAGCGGTCGCGGTTGCCATCAGCGGAGGTGGCACGCCGGCGCCAAACTGGACTGCCGAGCAGCAGGCTTTCATCGCCGCAGTGGCCGCCGACCTGAAGGCGCACGCCGGCAGATGCGTGGTGATCCCGGGTGAGCAGCAGTCTGCGAATGTCCACCTGGCCGCCATCGCTCTGAACCAGGCGCTCGGCAATGTGGGTAAGACGGTGGTCTACACGGAGACCGTGCAGCCGCTGCCGTCGATCCAGCTCGAAGATATGAAGTCGCTGGTTGCCGATATGAACGCCGGCAAGGTGCAGTGGCTGCTGATCCTCGATGCCAACCCGGTCTACAACTCGCCGGCCGATCTGAATTTTGCCGCGGCGCTCGAAAAGGTGCCGAAGAGCGCGGTTCTGGGCAGCCATGTCGATGAGACCGCGCAGATCGCGCACTGGCACATCAACAGCGCGCATTACCTGGAGTCCTGGTCCGATGCGCGGGCTTACGACGGCACGCTTTCCGTCATCCAGCCGATGATCGCGCCGCTGTATGCCGGCAAGTCTGCCCACGAGGTGATGCAGACGCTGCTCGACGATCCCACGCGTTCGGCCTTCGATACGGTGCAGGCCAACTGGCAGCCGCTGCTCGCGGGCAAGGGCCAGTTTGAAGATGCCTGGCGCAAGGTGCTGCATGACGGCTTTGCGGCAGATACCGCATTCGCCCCCAAGTCGCTCTCCGCCGGTGCCACGGCACGCATCAGCCAGCCGGAGACCTCCGACGACACGATCGAGATCGTCTTCCGCCCCGATCCGTCGATCTATGACGGCCGCTACTCCAACAACGGCTGGCTGCAGGAGCTTCCCAAGCCGGTCGTGAACAACTGCTGGGACAACGTCGTGCTGATGAGCGGTCCCACCAAGGTGAAGGCGGGCCTCGAAGAGAGCGATGTCATCGAGATCACGCTGAACGGCTACAAGGTGCGCGGCTCCGTGCTCTCGATTCCGGGCCACCCGGACAATGCCTTCACGCTGCACCTCGGCTACGGACGCCAGCATTCCGGCCGCGTGGGCACGGGCATGGGCTTCAATGCCTATGCCATCCGCACCTCCGCCGCGCCGCTGTTCGCTACCGGCGCCACCTTCAAAAAGACGGGCGAGATTTACGAAGTCGCGGTCACGAAGAGCCACTACAGCGACGAGCGCGGCTCGATGGCGCTTTGGGGCTCGGCGGAGACCGCCAATGTGCGCTCGCACTCGCTCGAAGGAGATGAGGCGATCACCCGCGGCATTGTCCGCTCGGCCACGCTGGAGGAGTTCCGCAAGGAGCCGAACTTCGCGCACGAAAAGGGCGTCTTTCCGGAAGATCCGGAGCCCGACAACAGCCTGTTCGCGAACTTCCCCTACGACAAGAACGCCTGGGGCATCGCGGTCGATCAGAACTCCTGCGTGGGCTGCAACGCCTGCGTCATCAGTTGCTATGCGGAAAACAACATCCCGGTCGTCGGCAAGCACAACACCAAGACCGGCCGCGACATGCAGTGGCTCCGCATCGATACATACTTCGAAGGCGATCTGCAGGCGCCGCGCGCGCACTTCCAGCCAATGATGTGCCAGCAGTGCGAGAACGCGCCCTGCGAGCAGGTATGCCCGGTCGGCGCGACCGTTCACTCGCCCGAAGGGCTGAACGTGATGGTCTACAACCGCTGCGTGGGCACCCGCTACTGCTCCAACAACTGCCCCTACAAGGTGCGCCGGTTTAACTTCCTGCTCTTCTCCGATTACGAGACGGAGAGCCTGAAGCTGATGCGCAACCCGGATGTTACGGTCCGCAGCCGCGGCGTGATGGAGAAGTGCACCTACTGCGTGCAGCGCATTGCGGCCGCCAAGATCGAAGCCGACAAGGAAAACCGCGAGATCCGCGACGGCGAGATCATCACCGCCTGCCAGCAGGCCTGCCCGACGGAGGCGATTGTCTTCGGGAACATCAATGACAAGAACAGCCGGGTATCGAAGATCAAGAACCAGCCGCGGAACTATGGCGTCATCGCCGATCTGAACACGCGTCCGCGGACCACCTACATCGCAGAAGTCTTTAATACGAATCAAGCATTGGCTGGCGTGCCGGTGGAGCACGCGCCCGAGCACAGCTAGCGAGATAGAAAAAGAATGGCGACCAGAGATCTACCAACAAACGATCCGATGCTGGACCCGATCACCGGCGAGGTGGTGGTCATTGCGCCGGGTCACTCCTTCAAGTCGGTCACGGAGAAGATTTCCCGGATCGTCCTGACCGCGCATACCCCGGTATGCTGGTTCTTCGGCTTCCTGCTGGCGGGCGGCATCGTCATGCTGCTGCTGACCTGCCTCACCTGGCTGTTCCTGAAGGGCGTCGGCATCTGGGGTCTGGATATCCCGGTCGGCTGGGGCTTCGCCATCGTCAACTTCGTGTGGTGGATCGGTATCGGCCACGCCGGCACGCTGATCTCGGCCATCCTGCTGCTGTTCAAGCAGACCTGGCGCAACTCGATCAACCGCTTCGCCGAGGCGATGACGATCTTCGCGGTGGTCTGCGCCGGCATGTTCCCGCTGATCCACGTGGGCCGTCCCTGGCTGGGATACTGGCTCTTCCCCTATCCCAACTCGATGAACGTGTGGCCGCAGTTCCGGTCACCGCTGCTGTGGGACGTCTTCGCGGTCTCGACTTACGCCACCATCTCGGTCGTCTTCTGGTATATCGGCATGATCCCCGACCTGGGGACCCTGCGCGACCGTGCGAAGACGCCGTTCGGGCAATACTTCTACGGCCTGCTCTCGCTGGGCTGGCGTGGCTCGGTCCGGCACTGGATGCGGTATGAGACGGCCTCGCTGCTGCTGGCCGGCCTGGCAACGCCGCTGGTGCTGTCGGTGCACACGGTCATCAGCTTCGATTTCGCCGTCGCCATTCTGCCCGGCTGGCATACGACCATCTTCCCGCCCTACTTCGTCGCCGGCGCCGTCTACTCCGGGTTCGCCATGGTGATCACGCTGGCGATCCCGATCCGCAAGTTCTATCACCTGGAAGACCTGATCACGATCCGGCATATCGACAACATGGGCAAGGTGATGCTCACGACCGGATGGATCGTCGCTTACGGCTACGGGATGGAGCTCTTCATGAGCTGGTTCTCGGCCAGCCACTGGGAGTACTTCGCGTTCTGGAACCGCCTGTTCGGCCCTATGGGCTGGAGCTACTGGCTGCTGATCACCTGCAACATCGCGTTGCCGCAGTTCATGTGGTCGCGCTATGTGCGCACGAACGTATCGCTGATGTTCATCATGTCGATCATCGTGAATACCGGCATGTGGCTTGAGCGGTTCGTGATCGTCGTGACCAGCCTCTACCGTGACTATCTGCCATCCTCCTGGGGCACCTACAAGGCGACCCGTTGGGACTACGGCACGTTTATCGGCACGCTGGGACTGTTTACATTCCTGTTCTTCCTGTTCATCCGCTTCCTGCCCATGATTCCCATCTCGGAATTGCGGGTTCTGCTGCCGCAGGCCAAGGTGGGGCATTAGCCGGAGGCCGCGCATGAGGCTGGTGACTGATGCCATTTCCTGAGGGTGTCTACGGCCTGCTGGCCGAATTCGATTCCGTCACATCGCTGACCGCAGCCGCCGGCTGCGGCCTATAAGGACGGATGGCGACGGCTGGACTGCTATACGCCGTATGCCTGCGAAGAGGCGGCTGAGGCTATCGGGTTCCATCGCAACTATGTCCCGCTGATCACGCTGGTGGGCGGTCTGATGGGCTGCTTCGCGATGTTCCTGATGGAGACCTGGATCAACGTCTGGGCCTATCCGCTGAACATCGGTGGCCGTCCCTACTACTCCTGGCCGGCCTTCGTGGTTCCTGCATATGAGTGGACGATTCTCTGGGCCGGTCTGACGGCGGCCTTTGGCATGCTCGCGATGTGCGGTTTGCCGGCGCCCTATCATCCGCTGTTCAATGCGCCCAATTTCCGTACCGGCGCCTCGTCGGACAAGTTTTTCCTTTGCCTCGAAGCGCGCGACCCGAAGTTCTCGCTGGCGGACTCGCGAGCGTACCTCGAGGCCATGCATCCGGTCTCGATCGTGGAGGTGGAGTATTAAGATGAAACAAGACAGATCGCCTCCGTATACGGCAGTGCCTTGGACTATGCGCGGTCGCCGCGCTGGTGCTGATTGCCGGCTGCCGGCAGGACATGCAGGATGAGCCGAAGTTTGTGCCCCAGCGCGGCACGAGCTTCTATCCCGATAACCGCTCGGCTCGTGAGCAGGTGGCGCACACCGTTGCGCGCGGGCAGGCCCATGAGAACGACTTCTTCCACACCGGCTTGCAGGACGGCAAGGAAGTGGACGCGCTGCCCTTTCCTGTGAACATGGCGGTGCTGGAGCGCGGCCAGGAGCAGTTCAACACCTATTGCAGCCCCTGCCACTCGCGCGTCGGCAATGGCGCGGGCATGATTGTCCAGCGCGGCTACAGGCCGGCGAGCAATTTCCACGATGCCAAGCGGATGGCCGAGCCGCTGAGCCACTATTTCTATGTCATCTCCCACGGCTACGGCGCCATGCCCGACTATGCCGCGCAGGTGCCGGTCGCGGATCGCTGGGCCATCGCGGCCTACATTCGCGCGCTGCAGTTGAGCCTGAACGCGAAGCAGAGCGATGTGCCGGCCGGAATTACCGTCCAGCAGTTGGGCGAAGTGGCGGAGCAGCAGGGCCTTCCGGCGAGCTATGCGCAGCCTTGGAAGATGCCGGGCACGGCGGTCTATGCGACGCCTCCAGGTCCGGACACCCCGGGAATGGCTCCGGCTGAGAACATCACCACGCCCGTCACCAGCCGGCATCCGGACTATGAGCTTGAGAACGGGGACAGCCCCAATGTCGCCGAACCCGCAGACCGCGCCTACAGTGGACAAGTACGGATACGGCCAGCCTCCCGCCGCCGTCCCGGCCCGGAAAGGTGGAGTGAAGTGAGGACAGAAATACGGTGACGAACGGATACAGTTTCGCAACACGAGCTCTGACAGGCGACCTGGCCGCGCCTCCCGCGCTTCTGGCGAGATGGCGCCGCCGCGCGCTCACCTTCGGCGCGGTCTTCTCCGTCCTGGCCGTGGTGCTGGTGGTGCTGGCGGAGGTGATGGAAGGCGACAAGTTCCGGCACCTGCTCACCTCCTGGCTGATGGGCGCGATGCTCTGCTGGGGCTTTTCGCTCGGCGGGCTGGCCCTGCTGATGGTGCAGTACTGCTCCGGCGGCAAGTGGGGACTGCTCATCCGGCGGCCGCTCGAAGCGATGAGCCGCACCCTCTGGCTCACGGCGCTCATGTTTCTGCCCGTCCTGATCTTCATGAAGAAGATCTATCTCTGGGCGCGCTACAGCAATCCCACCGAGGTGGCCCACGCGCTGAGCCAGGGGCTGATCGATAAAGCCCAGGCGCACGCGCTGAACTGGAAGCACCCCATGTTCAGCCCGCTCAGCGTCTGCGTGCAGCTCGCGATCTGCTTCGGCCTCTGGTTCCTCTACACGATCGTGATGAATCGCTGGTCATTGCAGCGCGACAGCGACCCCAAGCCGGATGTTCCGTACTGGCAGAAGCGCTTTGAGAACATCAGCGGCTTCGGCATCGTCGTTTACGCAATCACGCTGACGGCACTGGTTCTCGACCTGGTGATGTCGCTGAACATCACCTGGTTCTCCACCATGTACGGACTGAACTACCTGGTCGCGCAGGGCTACGCGGTGCTCGCCCTGTCGGTCATCACGGTGGTTGCCCTCTCGCAGGCGGAGCCGATCAAGACCGTTCTGCGGCCGGTAGAGCAGCATGACCTGGGCAAGCTGATGTTCGCCTTCGTCATGTTGAACATCTATCTGAACTTCTCGCAGTTCCTGATCATCTGGTCCGGCAACTCAGCCGGAGGAGATCTCCTGGTACCTGGACCGCATCCGCGGGCACTGGGGCGTAATCTTCACCTTCGACTTCATCTTCCACTGGCTTATCCCCTTCTCGCTGCTGCTCTCGCGCGATATCAAGCGGAACAAGCGCCGCATCATGGCGGTGGGCATGTGGATGGTCTTCGCTCGCTGCTGGGACATGTTCCTGCTCATCGAGCCGAACTTCTCTCCGCGCAATCTGCACTTCTCTCTCGGTATTCTTGAATACATAGCAGTCCCGGGCGCGATGATCTCGTTCTGGGTAGTGGCTTACGTCTACGAGCTCGGCAAGCGGCCGGTGGTGCAGGCGAACGATCCGCATCTGGCGGAGATTCTGGAGTCTGAACATGCACACGCCTAACCCTCCGGAACAGAACCCGCACGGCCTGACGCCGACCGGGTATAACGCGCGTACGCCGGGGTACGAAACCTCGGACGTCCAGGTCGGGGGCATCGCCGTCTTCCTGATCTCGCTGTTCGTGTTCGTGCTCATCTTCATGGTCTTCTGCTTCGGCATGGGCAAGGTGATCAACAACGCATTGATCAAGCACGACGGGCCGCCGAACAAGTGGAACACCCTTCAATACACGGGCGGGGCCAAGGGAAAGAATCTCGAATCGAATGCCGCGCTCGAGCAGCAGCAGCTTCACGCGATGACGGCGCGCTTCCCCACGCCGCAGCTGCAGATGGATGATGGTGATCAGGACGTCGCGGACATGCATGCCCGCGAAGACCTGCTGCTCGACCACTACACCTGGATCAATCAGCAGCAGGGCACGCTGCGTATCCCCATCGGGCAGGCGATGCAGATCATCGCGCAGCGCGGCCTGCCAGTGGTATCGGGCGGCCCAGCGGGACCAACCGGGCCGCTGATGACCGCCGATGTTCACCCCGAAGTGACCGCGCCATTGACCAATGGCTTTGCCCGCACCGGGTACGAGCAGCGACTGGAAGTGGAGCAATCCAGGCAGCAGGAGCAGCGCAAGGAAGGGAAACCCGGTGAGCAGGCGAAGTTGGCGCCTCTGCACCCGTAATCAGGAGACATACGCAGTATGACGAGGCACGCAACCTTCGAACAGCACGCAACCGCCGGCGGGAATCTCTTCCGTCTGCGCGCGGTTGCGGCTGCCTGCGTGTTGCTCGTCGCCTCTTTCGCGGTTGCGCATGCGCAGGTATCGCCCACGGGCGAGAAGCAGATGGGCGAACCCGATGTGCTGCCCTCGGTGCTGAACGGCGTGAACATCCAGCAGCATCTCAACCAGCAGTTGCCGCTGGACGCGACCTTCGTCGATGAGACCGGCAAAACGGTGAAGCTGGGCCAGTATTTCGATGGCAAGCATCCGGTGCTGCTGGCGCTGGTGTATTACAAGTGTCCGATCCTTTGCTCGGAAGAACTGAAAGGGCTGACCGGCGCGCTCGAGATGGTGAGCTATCAGCCGGGCAGGGACTTCCAGATCGTCGCCATCTCGATCGATCCGTCGGAGACGCCGGCGATCGCCGCCTCGAAGAAGCGCGAATATGTCCGGTACTACGGGCATCCGGAGAGCGCGTCGGGCTGGCACTTCCTGACCGGCCAGCAGCCGTCCATCGCTGCGGTGGCAAAGGCCACCGGGTTCAGCTACACCCGCATGCCCGGGCCGGACGGCAAAAACAATCAGTTCGCGCACGCGAGCGCCATCCAGATTGTCACCCCCGAGGGCCGGATCGCGCAGTACTACCTCGGGGTTGAATACTCACCGCAAGACCTTCGGCTGGGCCTGATCGAAGCTTCGCATCATAAGATCGGCACACCGGTGGATACGATTCTGACGTACTGCTACCGCTACGATCCCACGCTCAACCGGCACAGCCTGCTGATTGCGCGCATCGTGCAGGCAGCATGTCTTCTCACAGTTTTGATTCTGGGCAGCTACATGCTGATCATGTTCCGGCGGGACATAAAAAGCAGCCGGGCAATTGCAAACCAGCAGCATTCAGCAAAGGCATAAGACGATGCGCGGCAGTTACGGCACGCTTAGGAAAAAGGAACGCAGGTAAAGGGAACGATGCATTTTTTCAGTCCAGTCCTTTGGCAATTCTTAGTCAAGTGGCTCACCGAGTTCGCGCTGTTTCCGCCCGAGGCATCGGCGATCGCGCCTTACATGGACGCCTTTTACTTCTTCCTGCTGCTGATCTCGCTGGTGGGTCTGGTGCTGGTCGGGCTCATGGTGGGCTGCTTCTCCATCATGTTCCGCAAGGAGAAGAACCCGCAGGCAACGCAAATTGAAGGGTCCACGCTGCTTGAGGCTACCTGGACCATCATTCCGCTGGCGCTCTTCATGGTCTGCTTCGTCTGGGGCGCGCTGCTGTACTTCCGTATCTACAACCCTCCGACCAACGCGATGAACATTTACATCGTTGGCAAGCAGTGGATGTGGAAGGCCGAGCATCCGGGCGGCCAGCATGAGATCAACGCGCTGCACATTCCGGTCGGGCGCAACGTGCAGCTCACGATGATCTCGCAGGACGTCTTCCACAGCTTCTCTATCCCGGCCTTCCGCGTGAAGCGCGAAGTCATTCCGGGCCGCTACTCGACGGTCTGGTTCCGCGCGACCCAGCCGGGCACCTATCACCTGTTCTGCACGCAGTACTGCGGCACGCTGCACTCGTCGATGATCGGCCAGATCGTCGCCATGTCTCCGGACGACTACCGGAAGTGGACCGCCGGATCGACCAGCGGCCAGTCCCTGGCGCAGAACGGAGAGCGGCTCTTTGCCAGCCTGGGGTGCGTCTCCTGCCATAGCGCAACCGCCGGAGCGAGAGGGCCGAATCTGGCCGGAATCTACGGAGCGAAGGAGATGCTGGCGGACGGCAAGACGATAACGGTAGACGACGCCTTCCTGCGGGGCTGCATTCTGAACCCCTCAGCGCACGTCATCATGGGCTATGTGCCCATCATGCCGACCTTCCAGGGGCAGATCAGCGAAGAGGGTCTGATCGATCTGGTGGAATACATCAAGAGCCTTGACACAGCCGATCGCATTCGTCAGACACTGAACGACAGCGACTACTCGCCCAATCAGGCGGGCCCGACCGGCCCGGCGCCGAATTACCGCTCGCGACAATTGACGGGAGCTGATCAGTTGCCTGACGCGAAACCGGACACATCGACTTCGAAGGGGATGGGGCCTTCGCCACAATGAGTACAATCGTCCGTCTTCCCAACCAGCAAGACGCTACGCTGCCGAAACGCAGCTATCTGAACCAGGAGTACGGCCTGAAGAGCTGGCTGCTCACCGGGGACCATAAGCGGATCGCGATCCTCTACCTGATCTCGATCACGTTCTTCTTCTTCGTCGGCGGCGCCTTCGCCGGCCTGATCCGGCTGGAACTGCTGACGCCGATGCCGGACCTGGTCTCGTCCGACACCTACAACAAGCTGTTCACCATGCACGGCATCATCATGGTCTTCCTGTTCCTGGTGCCGTCGGTGCCGGCGACGATCGGGAACTTCGTTCTGCCCATCATGGTGGGCGCGCGCGACCTCGCCTTTCCCAAGGTGAACCTGCTGAGCTGGTACCTCTATATCGTGGCCGGCCTCTTCACCGTGACCGCCCTGATCCTGGGCGGCGCCGATACCGGCTGGACCTTCACCACGCCGCTGAGCACGCACTACCTCAATACCCACGTCATCACCGTGGCGATGGGCGTCTTTATCGCGGGCTTCAGCTCCATCTTTACCGGGCTGAACTTTATCGTCACCACGCATCGCATGCGCGCGCCGGGGATGACCTGGTTCCGGCTGCCGCTCTTTGTCTGGTCGCACTATGCGGCGTCCGTCCTGATGGTGCTGGGCACCCCGGTGCTGGCCATCACGCTGGTTCTGGTCGCCTTGGAGCGCGTATTTGGCATCGGCGTCTTCGATCCCAGCAAGGGCGGCGATCCGCTGCTCTTCCAGCACCTCTTCTGGTTCTACTCGCACCCGGCCGTCTACATCATGATTTTGCCCGGCTTCGGTGTCATCTCGGAGGTCATCAGCACCTTCTCACGCAAGCGTATCTTCGGCTATACCGCGGTCGCGTTCTCCTCGATAGCTATCGCCGTCTTCGGCTTCTTCGTCTGGGCGCACCACATGTTCATCATGGGTGTCTCCAACTACTCGGCGCTGGTCTTCTCGCTGCTCACCATGCTGGTGGCGGTGCCCTCGGCCATCAAGATCTTTAACTGGGCCGCGACGCTCTACAAAGGGTCGATCACCTTTGAGACCCCCATGCTCTATGCCTTCGGCTTCATGGGGCTGTTCACGATCGGCGGCCTTACGGGCGTCTTCCTTGGCTCGCTGGGCATGGACATCCACCTGACCGAGACGTACTTCATCGTCGCTCACTTCCACTTCGTCATGGTGGGCGGCATGCTGATGTCCTACCTTGCCGGCGTGCACTTCTGGTGGCCCAAGATGACCGGGCGCATGTATCCGGAGTCGCTCTCCCGGCTCGCGGCGGTCACTACCTTCATCGGCTTCATTCTCACTTTCTTCCCTCAGTTCATTCTGGGTTATCTGGGCATGCCGCGCCGTTATCATGCGTATCCGCCGGAATTCCAGGTGCTCAATGTGCTCTCGACAGCCGGCGCGACCGTGCTTGGCCTCGGCTACCTGATGCCGATGATCTACATGACCTGGTCGCTGAAGTACGGCGCGATCGCGGGCTCCAACCCCTGGCAGGCCACCGGCCTGGAATGGCAGATCGCATCGCCGCCCCCGACTGAGAACTTCCTCGAAATCCCCGTCGTGGACTACGAAGCGTACGACTACGAATGGCTGGCGAATAAGACTCAGCACGAGGTAACGACCGTTGGATAGCCAAACTCTTGCAGCCCGGCAGGAAGAGGAGGTCGCCCATCACGAGGGCGAGCATCCGCCCTACCTGCGCCATCATTTTGAAACGGTGGAGCAGCAGAAGGAGGCCAGTTCCTTCGGCATGTGGCTCTTCCTGCTCACCGAAATCATGTTCTTCGGTGGGCTGTTCATGGCCTATCTGCTCTATCGCAACTGGTACTACGACGCCTTCGCCTCCGCATCGAACACACTGGGCATCGGCCTCGGTACCACGAACACGGCTGTGCTGATCGTCTCCAGCTTCACCATGGCCATGGGCGTCTATTGCGCGGAAAAGCGCAACCGCCGCGGCCTTCTCCTCTCGCTGGGACTCACGATCGTGCTGGGCCTCGTCTTCCTCGGCATCAAGTCGATCGAATACCACGACAAATATGTCGAGCATCACATCCCGGGCGCGAACTTCTCTATCGATGACTTCGTGCATCCGCAGGACAAGCGCGACGTGGCGCTGTCTCCGGATGTGGCGCAGCACGCACAGATCTTCTTCTTTCTCTACTTCGCCATGACCGGCATGCACGCGCTGCACATGATCATCGGCGTCTCGATCCTGTTTTTCCTGTTCTACAAGGCCTGGCACGGCGCATATACAGCACGGCCACACGTCCACCATCGATAACTTCGGGTTGTACTGGCACTTCGTCGATATTGTGTGGATCTTCCTGTTTCCGTTGCTGTACCTGATCAGCCGCCACCCCTTGCGTTAGGCCCGGAGGAGATATGTCGCACCCCACGCTTGATGACATCCACGTAACGCACCACATCGTCGGACCGAAGACCTACGGCCTGATCCTGCTGGTCCTGCTATGCCTCACCGCGCTGACGACAGGCATCGCTTTCGTGAATCTCGGCGTCTTCAGTCCGATCGCCGCGATCGGGATCGCCGTCATCAAGGCGACGCTGGTCATCCTGTTCTTCATGCACGTCAAGTACAGCTCGCGGCTGGTCAAGCTGACCGTTGCCTCCGGCTTCTTCACATTTCTCGTGCTCATCACCATGACGCTGAGCGACTACATCAGCCGGGCGTGGGGTCTCTGGTAACACGACTCCGACTTCTCACTTCGAGACGAGCGGCCTTCGGGCCGCTCGTTCTGCGTTGCATCTTAACCTGCTATGACAGAGTCCTCTCGTACGCTCGCCAGTCTGCCTGAGCCGCTGCGCCGGCTCGCGGAGAATCCGCGTGTGACCGTGCGGCGGCCGGGCACGCCGGCCGCGGATGCCCGATGCGTCGTGTACTGGATGCAGCGGGCGCAGCGCGGCGTCGATAATCCGGCGCTGGATTGTGCAATCGACGTGGCGAACGAGCTGGGTCTGCCGCTCGTCGCCTTCTTCGCGGCCATTCCGAACTTTCCGCGTGCCAACCTGCGCCACTACGCCTTCATGAACCAGGGGCTACGCGACGCGGAGCGTGACATGGCCGAGCGCGGCGTGCCGCTCATCGTGCGCCGGCCGCCGGAGAACAAGCTCGAATCGCTCCTGCAGGAAGTCGGCGCAGGCATCGTGATCGGCGATGAAAACCCATTGCGCGAGCCCGAGCGCTGGCGCAGGGTGCTGGCAGGCCGGCTCAGGATTCCCTTCTGGACCGTCGATGCCGATGTTGTCGTCCCATCCCGGCTCTTCGAGAAGGGGTTCTACGCGCAGCACCTCTTCCGACGGCAACTGGATCCGCTGTTGCCGGAGTACCTCGTGGAACCCGTGACGCCAAAGCTCGAAAAGCAATCGCCGCCGAACATGAAGATCGCGCGATGGCAGCTTGACGATGACATCACGCGCGGCTGGCGCAACTTCAACCGCCGCGTGCAGCCGGTGGATACCTTCCGCGGCGGCACGCATGCGGCGCAGAAGCGGCTCAGGTATTTCGTCGAGCACCAGCTTGCCGATTACGAGAGCGCGCGGCGCAGGCCGGAGATGAATGGGACAAGCCAGCTCTCGCCCTACCTGCACTTCGGACACATCAGCCCGCTGCGCATTGCGCTTGAGGTGAAGCGGGCCGTCGATGCCGGAGCCGCACCGTCCTCTGCCTATGACGCATTCATCAGCGAACTGATCGGATGGCGCGAACTGGCGGTGAACTTCGTGATCCACTCGCGCGCGACGTATGACACCATCGAATGCGCGGAGCCGTGGGCGGAGAAGACGCTCCGCGAGCATCTGCGCGACCAGCGGCCGTACGAGTACACCTGCGAGCAGCTCGAGCGCGGCGAGACACACGATCCGCTATGGAATGCGGCGCAGCTACAAATGGTCCGGTATGGCTGGATGCACAACGTGATGCGGATGTACTGGGCTAAGAAAATCCTGGAGTGGGCGCCGAACCCGGCTCGCGCCTACGAATGGGCCGTCGTGCTGAACGATACGTACGAGCTGGACGGACGTGACCCGAACTCCTACGCCGGGATCGCGTGGGCCATCGCCGGCAAATTCGACCGGCCATGGTTCGAGCGCGAAATCTTCGGCACGATCCGGTATATGTCGGCAGCTTCGACCGGGAAAGAAGTTCGACTCGAAGCGGTACATCGCGTTGATCGACGATCCGCGCTTGGCGACGCAGACGCTGTTCGCGACGACCGATGGCGGCTGTTAAGTTACAGAGAATCGATGGGTTCTGCGCCGGTACGACCTGAAACTAGAGCCACTTGTGGTGTTTGCGCGTGTTGGGCGCACCGACAGGGTGGCTATGCTTGTTCATGTGCGGGTTGCCGGGCGGATGAGTGGCTTTATGCGCGGGCGGATGGCGAACGACGGCTGGCCTCGCAGTTTTCTGGAAAGGCCCAGCCCATACAGGTGCGGCGAGGGTCAAAGCGAGCAGCGAAACGGCCAGTGAGCGGAAGACCCGAAGTCGTCATAGAGTCTTTCGTATGCAACCGGCATGCCAACGGTCGTTTGTGCAATGGAAACAGGCGATGGAGCGCGAAAATCGGCGGGTTTCGACTGCGCGGATGATGGCGAAGTGTAAACACCTGTAGCCGGACTGGCGATGGCGGAGAGGCCGGCAGTTGACGGTCGGGCGCCGGTCGCGCGGGCACTAGGATGGCGAGAATGGCGCAGCAGAAGATTGTCGGCTTCCATCAGGACGAGCACGGCGACTGGGTTGCCGATCTGGCGTGCGGGCACACGCAGCACGTGCGGCACAGGCCGCCATGGGAGCTGCGCCCGTGGGTGACGACGGAAGAGGGCCGGCGCGCGCACCTGGGACTTGTGTTGCAGTGCAGAAAGTGTGATGAGGAAAGCGGCGGGTAAACGTTTTTGTTGTCGCAAAGCTTAGCTTTTCTGCTCCGGCGGCTGTCAGATATGGATAGAGGTGAGAGATGGCGCTGGATGTGCGTGGGACGACGACGCTGCTGGGCGTCTATGACATGCCGGCATCGGTGCGGTTCTATCGCGATTTGCTTGGATTCGAGATGGTGAGCCACTCGCCGCACCGCGGTGGCGATCCGGACCGCTTTCACTGGTGCTGGCTCCGGCTGGGCGGGGCAGACGTGATGCTGAACGGGATATACGAGTTCGATGAAGAGCGGCCTTTGCCGCCGGATGCCGCGCGAACGGCAGCACACCAGGACACGACGCTCTACTTTGGCTGTCCGGACGTGGATGCGGCATACGAAGAGCTGCGCGCAAAGGGCCTGGAGGTGCAGAAGCCCACGGTGGCTCCATACGGGATGAAGCAGATGTACCTGCGCGATCCGGATGGGTATGGGATCTGCTTCCAGTGGGAGGCGAAAGCATAGCCGGCCCAGGCTGCAAAGCGACTCGCTCCTCTGCTAGAGTTAGGCCACTCCTTCTCTGGATAACTCATGAAGCGACCCGGTTGGCGCGGCGCAGTGCTGGGCTTGTTGGCAATATTGGCTGCGTTGCCCGCATGCGCGACGCCGAACGAAGACGCCTGCCGCTGCCGTCGATCTTCGCCAGCATCCCACCGGCGGCCGGACACCGGTGGAAGTCGCCGTCGGGCTGTACATCACCAATCTCGTGGCGATCGATGAGACGCGCGAAAGCTTTGAGGTCGGCGGATATCTGACAGCACGATGGCTGGATGCCCGCCTGGCGCTGCCTCAGAACCAGACCGATGCGCCGGCGTCGCGGAACTTCCGGCCTGACGAGATCTGGACTCCCGCTGTCGAGGCGGCAAATTCGATTTCGCATAGGACCAACCAGTATTTTCTGTCAGCCGACAGGAATGGCGTGGTGACCTACATCGAGCGCTTCGAAGCCGTGCTTTCCAGCGACTACGATCTCCGGAAATTTCCCTTCGATACGCAGCAGCTCCAGATTGAAATTCAGCCCTTCCTCTCCGCCGCTTCGGAGATTCGCTTTGCGCCGCGGCCGCTCGCCTCTACCGGCATCAGCCCGGAGCAGCATACCGATCTCGCGGCCTGGCAGTTCAATAACCTTCAATATTCAGCGGAGAAGGTCGCGCAGGTTCCCTCGTTCCCGGCAGGCAATGAAGCACTGTTTCAGCTTAAGGTGACGCGGCGCGCGGGCTTTTATATCTGGAAGGCGTTCGTTCCGTTGCTGCTGATGACACTGATTCCGGCGGTCGTTTTCTGGATCGATGTTTCACAATTTGACTGGGTGTTGAAGATACCGATGACCATGCTGCTGGCGATGGTGGCGCTGGAGTTCACCATCGCGCGCGACCTGCCGCGCATCGGCTACATCACGCTGCTGGATGCCGCTTTCCTTGCCAGCTTTGCCTTCTGCTTTCTCTGCATCGCGGAGATCACGTTTGTCTTCCTGTTGCACTTACGCGGGCGAAGAGAGCTGGCGGTAAAGCTGCACCGGGCGGGCAAATGGGCCTATCCGCTGAGCTATTTCTGCCTGCTGGGTCTGCTGTCGATCTGCTTTCTGGCTTAGGCAGATGCGGCGATCGTCAGATCGCTTCCAGGTAGGCGAAGGGCCGGGCACCGTGGCTCTTCCAGAAATATGCCAGGATGATGACGCTGGCGACGGCTGCATAGGCGCACCATACCGAGGTGAAGGCGTAGCGCTTGGCGATGAGAACGATGAGAAGAATGGCGACATTCGCGATGCCGAAGATCACCATGTCCTTGATCTTCGAGAAGAGAAGCGAGCCGCAGGTGGCGATGACATAGACGATGGCGACGATGGTGTTGTTCGTGGCGGGGTTGAGATAGACGATGCTGTTGCCGCGGACGAAGACCTCGGTTGGATAGGCCGTAAGGGCCCATAGGATGTAAAGCGCGGTGAGGGTGCCGAGGAGAAGGAAGGGTCGCATGCGCCGCCGCCCGCCCTGGTCGGGCTCAAAGAGCAGCACACTGAGCGGCAGGAGAAACGGAAGCAGCCCCTGCGCGTAGAGCATGAAGGCGGCGCCCATGTTGTGCGTGACCCTGGGGGAAAGGACGCCATCCAGGCCGAGCCATACAAAGCCTTCGATGAACTGATGCACGGCGAAGAGCGTGGGAAGCGACGCGAAGAGGAGTTCGCGGCGGTGGCGTACGCGAGTGAGGGTGATGACGCCGACAGTCGCGAGGACTCCACTGCCTACGAAGTTCGCAGTCGCCGAAAAGCACATGAGCCTTCTCCAGCCTGTGTTTCTGCCGTTCCGGGATGATGAGCGATGCGGCAATCCTATGCCGAACAGAGCGGGCGCGGAAGGCGAATTTGCCTCGGAAAGTGGCTTGCCATCTCCGGCGTGTCGAAAGATCAGCCAGGTCGAGTGCCCGAGGAGCCTGTGGCAAGCCGGTATCATTTTGACTGTTGCGCAGTGCGTGAATCGCAAGACATCTGGGAGTGGAATGGCGAAATACCTGATTACGGGAGCAGCGGGATTCATCGGGTCGGCGCTGGTGGAGGCGCTGGTGGAGCGCGGCGAGGATGTGCGGGGCGTCGACAATTTTGTCACCGGGCAGCGCACAAATGTAGAGCCGTTTCTGAAACGGATGGACTTCCGCGAGGCCGACCTGCGCGACGCGGCGGCGATGCGGGCAGCCTGCGAGGGCGTCGAGATCATCTTTCACGAAGGCGCGCTGCCATCGGTGCCGCGCTCGGTGAAGGAGCCGGCGCCGAGCCATGATGCGAACATCAACGGCACCTTCACGCTGCTCGAAGCGGCGCGCGCGGCCGGTGTGCGGCGGATTATCTATGCGGCGTCCTCGTCGGCCTACGGAAACCAGCCCGGGATGCCGCGGCGCGAGTCGATGACGCCCGCGCCGATTTCTCCCTACGCGGTGCAGAAGCTGACCGGCGAGCTCTACATGAAGAGCTACTGGCAGGTGTACGGGATGGAGACGGCGTGCCTGCGCTACTTCAATATCTTCGGTCCGCGGCAGGCGCCGGATTCGCCTTACAGCGGGGTGATGGCGAAGTTCATTCTGCAGATGATGCGCGGCGAGCGGCCGACGATCTTCGGGACCGGCGAGCAGGGACGCGACTTTACCTACATCGCGAATGCAGTGTCGGCGAATCTGCTGGCGGCGGAAGCTCCGAAAGAGAAGATCGGCGGCAGGACGTTCAATGTGGCGTGCGGCGGGACGTCACACGCTGAACGAGACCTACGGGATACTGGCGCAGTTGCTCGCGTTTCCGCATCCGGCCGAATACGGGCCGCCCCGTCTGGGCGACATCACGGATTCAGAGGCGGACATCTCGGCGGCGCGCGAGGCTTTCGGATACGAGCCGATGGTGGGATTTGAGGACGGGCTGAAGCGCACAGTCGAGTGGTATCGGGAAAACTTTGCCCGAGATGTGTGAGAGCGTATGCCCGTTTGGTAACGTGACTGTTTCGGTGACAGCTCTAATTCCTTTCTTTTGCGCGAGATAATCGGCGGAGCACTCTTCTTTTCGCGGCATGCGCGGAGAGGGGAAAGGGCCGACTCCGGATCATGCCACAACACGGGCTCATGCAGCAGAAAGCAAAGGCGCGCCGGCGCGTCCTGCTATTGCTGCTGTCGATCTCGACCGCGGTCGCGCCCCTGACAGCGCAGAGCGGTACGGCCGCGCTGAATGTTCCGTGGACCCCGCTCGCGCCCCAGTCGCTGACCGCGGCAGCAACCGGTCCGGCCGGCGGCCGGGTGTTGAGCGTTGCCGTCGATCCCGGCGATGCAAGCGGCAACACCCTATATATCGGCACCAGCGGCGGAGTCCTTAAATCGACGAACGCCGCAGCCGCCAGCGGCACAACGTTTGTTCCGGTAACCGACCTGGTGCCCGCGGTGGACGTCGCGCACACGCACATCAACCTGGTGAATGTAGGCGCGGTCACGGTCCAGCCCGGCCGCACCGGCGTGATCATTGCCGGGACAGGCGATCCGACGAACGAGCCAGACTCGCTCTACGGCACGGGGATTCTGCGCTCGGCCGACGGCGGGAATTCCTGGGCGACGATCACGGGCTCGCGCGATCCGGCAACCGGTCTGGAGCAGAACAGCTTTTTCGGCGAGGCATTCTCCGGCTTTGCGTGGAGTACGACCGCTCCGAACACGGTGGTCGCTGCGGTGACGACGGCGCCCGGGGCGTACAAGGCGAACGCCGGCTATGCCGGAACCGGAAACAGCAGCGCGAGCGGGCTGTACTACTCGCTCGACGCAGGGCAGACGTGGCAACTGGCCACCGTCCAGGATGGGCCGAATCAAGCCCTGCAGGCGCCGGGACGGAAGACCGGCGTGATGGCGCTTGCGGTGGTCTGGAATCCGATGCGGCAGATCTTCGTGGCTGCGCTGCGCAACCATGGCTTCTATATGTCGCAGGACGGCGTGGCGTGGACGCGGCTCCAGAACCAACCCGGCGCTGCGCTGAATGCCCAGGTGTGCAAGTATCCAGGATCGGTGAACTGCCCCATCTACAGCGCTGCGCTGGCGGTGCAGGCGGGCAGCGGCGATATGTTCGCTGTGACGGCCAGCCAGACCGATGCCGACAACGGGCTGTGGGAGGACGTATGTGGCGCATCGGGCGGCACCTGCTCGACGCCGTTGCCTGTCTTCGGCAAACAGATCAGCATCGCCAATGCGCTGGAGACGAGTCAGGGCGTGATCTCCGGAGCCAGCCACGCGCTGGGGCTCTCGGCGATTCCGTCCGGTAGCGATACCTTGCTCTTCGCCGGCACTCAAGACCTCTTCCGCTGCAGCCTTGCGGCAGGATGCGCGTGGCGTAATGCGACGAACGTGAACGGGTGCGCCGCGGCGAAGGTCGGTCCGAATCAGCATGGCGCAGCCTGGGTGCCGAATACGACGATGCTGTTCTTCGCCAACGATCGCGGATTGTGGCGAAGCCGCGACGCGGTGAACCAGCAGCAGCCAGCCTGCTCCGCCGATGACGCGGCGCACTTCGACAACCTGAACGGGACGCTGGGCTCGCTGGTGGAGGTGACCTCGCTGTCAGTCGATCCGGCGGACCCGGATCAACTTATGGCGGGGATGGGCGCCCTGGGCACGGCGGCCGGCAGCGGCGGCGGCTGGGAACTGATGTTGAATGGGCCGGGCGGCTACACCGATGCAGGCTGGGGCGCGAACGCGGGCACTTGGTTTGCCACCTCGGGCGGAGGGGTATCCATCAGCTCGTGTGCGCGTGGTAGCTCGTGCTCCGCGGCGGACTTCGGCACGGGATTCGTGATCGGCAATGGGCAGGTGAGTGGCGATGGGTCGGCACTGAGTGCGCCGGCAGTGTGGGCCTTGGACCCCGAGAACTCGACCCGCATGCTGGTCGCGACCTGCCGGGTGTGGCGGGGCGCCGCGGATGGAACGAACTGGACGTCGGCGAGCACCCTGAGCGGCATGCTGGACGGCAACAACGCGCCCGCTTGCCAGTCGAGCAACACGCAGGTGAGCGCGCTGGCCGCGACGGGAGCGATTTCCGGCCGCGGCGATCAGGCGGAGCGGATCTACGTGGGGCTCGCCGGCGCGGGCGACGGCGCCATCACGCACCCGGGCCGTGTCCTGACGGCGCTGGTGATGCCGTCGTCGGTGGCCTCTTCGACGACGTGGAGCGACCTGACAAGCAGCACTGTCACGAACGATCCGACCGACGGACAGATTTTCAACCGTGCCCAGGCGCGCGTTTCATCCATCGCGGTCGATCCAACGAACACCACCGGCAAGACGGTATACGTGGGCATTGCGGGATTCGGCGGCAACGGGTTTGCGCCGCTGACCTGGTCGAACGTGCCGACGCTGTACGGCAGCACAGATGCAGGCAGCACCTGGCAGAACGTGACCAACAACCTGCCGAACGCCCCGGTGAACGCGGTGCTGGTGGATCCGGAAGATCCGTCGATCGTATATGCCGGGACGGACGTCGGCGTGTACGTCACCACGTCGATTACACAATGCGCCGTCGTGACCCAGAGCTGCTGGAGCGCCTACGGAGCCGGTCTGCCGGCGGTGCGAGTGACGACGCTGACGGCGGTCGATACAGGCGGAGAGAAGTGGCTGCGCGCCGGCACGAAAGGACGCGGCGTCTGGCAGGCGGAGCTGGCGAGCACCGCGCTGGCAAACCAGGTCGCGACCGGGACAATGGCACCGGCTACGCTGATCTTCGCCTCACAGGCAGTCGGCACCACGAGCGGCGCGGAGAGCCTGACTGTTCAGAACACTGGCCCGATCGCGCTTACGCTCGGCGCTGCGACGGTGAGCAGCAGCGATTTCGTTCTGAACAATCCGTGTCCCGCGAGTCTGGCGGCGGGAGCCTCCTGCGCCATCTCGATCGTGTTTGCGCCCACGGCCACGGGATCGCGCAGCGCGACCGTGACCCTGACTGCGAATGTACAGGGCGGTGTTCTGACCGCCGACCTGCAGGGCCAGGGTACCCAGGGAAGCACGGTCGTGCTGACGCCGCTGCGGCTGGACTTCGGCTCGGTGCGCATCGGGCAGACCAGCCCGGTGCAATACATCACCGTTGCCAACACAGGCCAGGCGCCCGTTGGGTTGAAGCCCTTGAGCATCAGCGGGCCGTTTTCCATGTCTGCGAACACCTGTGGCGCCTCTCTGGCGGTGAATACAAGCTGCACGGTGGGAGTGGTCTTCTCGCCGACAGCATCCGGCGCGGCATCGGGCAGCTTGGTGGCGACCGATGACGTTGGCACACAGACCGCATTGCTGAGCGGCAGCGGGCAGACCGGTCCTACGGATGCCTTGAGCGCGACCGTCCTGACCTTCGCAGCACAGACGATCGGGACCACCAGCGCCGCGCAGCAGGTGACGGTGACGAACAGCGGCGACAGCGCGTTGACGAATATCAACGTTGCGATCACCGGAGATTTTTCGGTGAACAACCTCTGCGGAACATCGCTGCCGGGCCACAGCACCTGCGCGCTCCAGGTGGTGTATTCGCCGAAAGCAGTTGGCGCCGAGCGCGGCCAGATGACCATCCAGGATGCCCTGGGCGCGCAGCAGGTGGCGCTAAACGGCACAGGCATGCCGCCCGCGACGGGCACGGGGGCCACCGTGACGCTGTCGCCGATTTCCATGGACTTCGGCATCCAGGGAGTGAACTCGATCTCTGCTGCCCAGATGCTGACCGTCATCAACAGCGGCGCGAACCCGTTGAGCAGCATCGCAATTGCGGCGAGCCAGGGCTTCGCGATTACGAACAATGCCTGCAACATCACGGTCGCGTCGGGGGCGAGCTGCACCGTAGGTGTGACGTTTGCTCCGCAGGCGACCGGAGCCCAGCAGGGCACGGTGCAGGTCACGGCCAGCGGAGCAAGCGTGCCGTTCAGCATCCCGGTCAGCGGTACAGGAGCGGATTTCCAGCTGAGCGTGCAGGGAGCATCCAGCAGCACGGTGACCGGAGGAAGCAGCGCCACCTATCAACTACTGCTGACTCCGGTGGGCGCATCGGCGGGGCAGGTCGCCTTCACCTGTACTGGCGCTCCGGCGGGAAGCACATGCTCGGCCAACCCGGCGAACGTAACCATGACAGGTACGGGGGCGACGGCGACCGTCCAGGTAACTGTGATCACGGCGGCGACAAGTGCACGTTCCCGCCCGGGAATGCCGTGGGGAACCAAGTCCATTGCCGGCGTCGTGCTGGCATCCCTGGTGTTCTGGCGCCGACGCAGATGGGCCGGCTGGCCGGTGCTGCTGGTGCTGGGCGCGGCGTGCCTGGGGTTGAGTGGCTGCGGACTTTCGATCAGCGGCGGTGCAGGCGGAGGATCGGGTGGCGGCGGCGGAAACGGAGGACAGGGAATCTATACGATCACTGTCGGTGCGGGCGCGCCGGGGGTATCGCGCAGCGTGACGCTGAACCTCACGGTCGAATAGTGCAGGTGGGGAGAGTCGAATAGATGGACCGGCCGAAGACGCGAAACGGCGGAGCTTCCGCCACGCGCTGCTTCGCCTTTGCTATATCGCGGACGTACAGGGTGTTGTCCGACAGTTTGTCCTTTGTGCGAATCACGCGTTGCCAGGGATCATAGGAAACTGCCGCAAACCCATAGCGAGTCATGAATGAGGCGACATTCGGAATGCCGTTTCCGTATTTCGCGCTGTCGTCATTCTGTTCGGTGATGATGGCGACCAGCTCCGGGCGGCTCGCCGTTTCCATTGCGCCGGCAAGGACCTCCGCTTCGTAGCCCTCTACATCGATCTTGATGATCGCCGGGCGCAGGTCATAGGAATCGATGGTCCGCATTTGCACCAGCGACGCCGAGCTGGAAGAGCCGTGCTCGATATGGTGCATTGCGCTTGGGCCGTCAGTAGAAATGGGCACGCTGCCTTCTGTTCGACCCGCGGCGTACGGCTCGATGCTCACCCGGTCGACGATATGGTTGATGGCGATATTGCTGCGCAATGAAAGAAGGGCGGCGGGGCTGGGCTCAAATGCATAGGTTTTCGCGCCTGCAGCCGCGGATGCGAGCACCGAATATGCGCCAATGTTCGCCCCGATATCGACAAACACGTCGTCCTGTCTAAGATAGTGAATCAGGAAGCTCATATCCTCGAAGTCGTTCAATCCGCAGTACACGTTCTGGGTTGCGCCGTACATCCCGCGCGACACCAGCAGGCGCGCTCGATCCGTGAATGGAATCGACACGGCCGTTTCGGGGAGCAATCGAGTGGCAACCTGCCAGCGAACGACGCGGCCTATAGCGGAAAGGCGTCTATCCGCATTAAGGGGATGACGACATACGTGGCGGAGGGCGTTCCACATGCAAGCACCATACCGAAGTGCACAGGCGTACGCCAGATAGCTGGCTGTGTAGCCAGGGATCTTCCACGGGAACGAGACTGCAGTAATAGAATGTGGAATCAATTTTCCGGAAACCAGCCGAATGCACTGGGCTGGGACGAGTGCCGATGGAGCGGATGACGAAGACGCGCGGTCCGGCGTGGACTACCGCATCGCATGCTGCCCTGGCTGCGCCACCAGCCCGGCACATCACTCTTCGCTGGCTCGTGCGCACTTCCTTGTTCGCCTGTTTCTTCATCGCTTTCATGCAGTACGAGATATCTTCTTCGATAACCGGCTTTCTGGCCCTTGCTGTCCTGGGCTTTTCCGGTCTGCTGGTCCTATGCGGCAGCCAGCGCGCCGATCGCGTGCAACACATCCTTCGCGGCGGCGGACTGCTATTTGCGGCCATGCTCTTCGGTGAGGTGATCTCCTACACCTCGCACGACACATATTCCCAACTCTACGGCCTGGTGTTCATCGGAATCTTTCTTTGCGCGCGGCTCATCGTGCAGGAGATTGGCGTACCGGATGTCGTACGCGCTTACTCCCAGGCGGCGATTTTGACGGTTTCCATCCTTCTGATCTCCGGCCGCCAAACGATGTTTGCCGCCGAGTCAAGCCGCTTCAGCGGAGGGACGCGCGCGCATCCCAATCTCCTTGGGTTCGTGATGGCCGGCTATTTTCCGGTCATCGTTTGGCGGGCGATGGAGGAAAATGCAGGGTGGAAGAAATGGGCGCTGATCGTACTTTCACTGGCTACGTTCGTAATTCTCTTTTTGACCGGTTCACGCGGCAGTCTGGCGGCGGTGCTTTTTGCCGGCGGCGCGCTGCTGGTCCGCGCGGTGGGCAGCGGATGGCTAAAAAGAGTTCGGCTTCGGCATCTGCATATGATGGCTTTCCTGATCTTGATCCCCTTGGCAGTGATGTTCCTGTTTGAGAACAACCGGGTGGGGCGGATCGGCGATTACCTGAATGATTTCCTTTCATTGAGCACCAGCCAGCGCGGCCTGAAATCTGGACTATCGGGACGGACCGGCATCTGGCAGATCGCGTTCCACATTCTCGCCGTTCGAGATAGATGGCTCTTCGGCTTTGGCTACCGCGCAGGCGATCGCATGGTGGGCACGATTGATAATGGCTACGTTCAGTTGCTGTTCGAGAGCGGGTTGATTGCTGGTGGAATGATCTTCGGCAGCATGCTCCGTGTTTTCCTCGTGTTATGGAAGGCCTCCAGCGCCCGCATCAATAATGCCTGGACCCGTTATTACATGATGCTGTGGTGCCTGATGATCGTATATTTCCTGAACAACATCTCAACCCGGTATCTGTTCAGCTTCGGCAGTCCGTTCTCGCTCTGCATTCTGTTTCTTATGGCGACTTCACCCCGCGAACTGGCGGGTGAGGGGCGGCATGCGCGCGTGGCGCAAAAGCAGGTAGCGCTGCCGCGGCGTCCGGCCTCTGTGCTGGCCTGGGACCGGTCTGGCCGCTGATTTACCGCGGGTGCGGCCTTCAGCGGGCCCGCACCCGGAAGGGTTCCTGCAACTTCGCCGAGCCAGAACCGAAAGCGGCATGTCGGAAAACGAACAGAGGCTCTACACTAGTGAGGACCCCGGACTGCTCAGCAGGTCTTATCAAGGAGTAAAACCAGCGTTGCGTGCCGATCGATTACGGCCGGATTCGGCGCGCTGCAAACCCGAAAATATGAGTCGATACTTAACGGTCTTTCTGGCGGGCGCACTGGCGCTAGCAGTGCTGCAGCCGTTACCTGCATTCAGCCAGACTGGCTGCGATCCAAACACCTCCTATTGTGGCGGCAGCACGAGTTCCGGCCAGCAATTGCAACTACCCAACCTGCCGACCAACGCTGTTCCTGGATCAACCTCCCAGCAGAACCCCTATGAGGCCGGCGGCGCCGGCGGTGTCGGCGGCGGCGCTGCCTATAACGGGCCTGTGCAGTCGATGGATCTGCAAGGGGTGCCGAATTACGTCGACAACCTGAACGGGCTGGGCGGCCGCACGGAAGCAACTGGCGCGCGCACCTATCCGCTGTACTACCAGCGCTTCTTCGCTCCTGACCTGCCGACGGAATTTCAGCGCCTGGTCTACGCGTCCGTGGGACAAATGCTGCCCATCTATGGAGCGAAGCTCTTTCTGCAGAGTCCCAGCACATTTGCGCCGGTAGACCAGGTCCCGGCGACGTCGAATTACGTGGTCGGCCCGGGCGATCAGTTGCTGGTTCGCGTCTGGGGGCAGATGAATTTCAATGCCGAGGTGACGGTGGACCGCGAGGGGATGATCTACATCCCGCATGTGGGCGCAATTCACGTGGGCGGCGTCCCCTACGGCGACGTGCAGCAGACGGTGAGAGACGGCGTCGCGCGCATCTACAAGAACTTCGATCTGTCGGTGAACCTGGGACAACTTCACCCGATCCGTATCTTTGTCACCGGGCAGGCGAGATATCCGGGCAGCTACACGGTGAGTTCGCTGAGCACGCTCGTGAGCGCGATGTTTGCCACCGGCGGCCCGGCGCCGCAGGGTTCGATGCGTCACATTCTCTTACGCCGCAGCGGAACCACTGTGACGGACTTTGACCTTTACGATCTGCTGGTAAAGGGCGATAAATCGCACGATGTGCCGCTGCTGCCGGGAGACGTCATCTATTTCCCGCCCGTGGGACCGCAGGTAGCGGTGTATGGCAGCGTGCTATCGCCGGCGATTTTCGAACTGAAGGATGACAAGGGGACATCCACCCTGGGCGACGTGCTGGCGGATGCCGGCGGTTTGTCCAGTACGGCTTCGCTCTCGCGTGCATCGCTCGAACGAATCGACCGGGAGCAGCATCAGCGCGCCATCGATGTCGCCCTCAACAGCGAAGGCCAAAGCACGCCGATGCGTGACGGCGACATTGTGCGTGTGCTGCCGATCTCGCCGAGCTTCGACCAGACCGTCACGCTGCGCGGCAACGTGGCGGATCCCGGACGCTTTGCCTGGCATCCGGGGATGAAGCTGAGCGAACTGCTGCCCAACAGCGAAGCGCTCGTGACGCGGGACTACTGGCAGAAGCGGAACCAGCTCGGGCTGCCTTCGCCGATCTTCCAGCCGGATTATGCGCAGCGCTTCACGGCGTACCGCCACTCTCAGGCAGAGAGCCAGAGGCAATACTATCTATATCTGCAGCGCGACCAGGAAAAGCGGTTTTACGACCAGCAGCAGGCCGCCCAGAGTGCGCAGCAGGGCGGATCAACTGGCGGCACTGGTACTACTGGAGCGGTCCCGGGCGCTGGCCAGGGGGGGGTGCCGAGCGACCTGAACGCGCAGGCTGCGCAATCCAACAACATGGCATATGGCGCCAACGGCAACGCCGAGCTTACGCCCCCGGATGCGCAGATGCCAGGCACGGTGCCGGACCAGCCGATGCAGAATACGCAGAACACAGTGCCGCGCAATGACACGATCGGAGGCGGCTCGCTGGCGGACGAGCAGCGGATTGCGCGGACGGAGAATACCGCATCGGCGCGCTACCTGAACGACGTCTCTCTGATGGCGCCGGAGATCGACTGGTCCTACGCGGTGATTGAGCGCATGGATCCGGTCACCCTGAAGACAACGCTGATCCCGTTCGATCTGGGCAAGCTGGTGAGAGAGCACGATCCGAGCCAGGACCTGGAGTTGAAGCCGCACGACGTCATCACCATCTTCTCGCAGGCCGACATTCGCGTGCCCCAGAGCCAGCAGACCAAGCTGGTTCGCATCGAAGGCGAGGTGCAGCATGCCGGCATCTACAGCGCCGAGCCGGGGGAAAGCCTGCGGCATCTGGTGGAACGCGCAGGCGGCCTTACGCCGAATGCCTATCTTTTCGGATCGGAGCTGACGCGCGAGTCGGCCCGTATTGTCCAGCAGCAGCGGCTCGACGATTACACGACCCAGCTTGAGCTGGCGACCGATCGTGCCGGGGCGGCCAGCGCGGCAGGCGCGATCACGGCCACCGACCAGGCGGCCAATGCTGCATCGCTCGCGGCTACCCAGCTGCTGGTAAACCGGCTGCGGCAACTGCGTGCAAGCGGCCGCGTGGTGCTGCCCCTGACCCCGGATGCCGCCGGCGTGGACAGCCTGCCCGACCTGCCGCTGGAAGATGGAGACCGCTTTATCATTCCGCCGAAACCGTCCAGCGTGAATGTGGTGGGCGCGGTCTACGAGCAAAGCACGTTCCTGTTCGATTCGCAGCGGCGCGTGTACGGGTATCTGAAGGAGGCGGGCGGCGCGAACCGCGATGCCGATCCGAACCATGCCTTCGTGATCCGGGCGGACGGCTCGGTGTTGAGCCGCGCTTCGGCGAAGAGCTTCTGGGGCAATGAGTTCGATCAGGCCCGCATCCATCCCGGCGATACGATCGTGGTGCCGGAGAGGACGTATCGCGGCAACGGACTTCGTACCCTGCTCAACTTCTCCCAACTCTTCTCTTCGATTGCTCTCGGTGCCGGAGCGCTGGCGGTGATTACCAATTGAGCCGGATCGTCGAAACCGAACACGGAAACGTCCGCCGCCTGGATCTGCTGGACGTGATGCTGATCTTCGCACGCCGCAAGTGGCTGATCCTTGCCTGGGCTCTCGCCGGGCTTCTGATCGCGATTATCGCGATCTTCCGCGCGCCTACGCTCTACAAGGCGGAGTGCACTATCATGCCGCCGCAGCAGGAACAGTCCAGTGCAGCGCTACTGAGCCAGCTCGGCGCGCTTACGGCATTCGCCGGCGTGGGAAGCAACCTCGGGCTAAAGAATCCGGCGGACCTGTACATCGCGATCCTGCAGACCAATCTTGTGGCGGAGAGTATGGTGGATCGCTTCCATCTGATGGATGTGTACAAGATTCCCGACCGCGAAGGCGCCGCCGGCAAGCTGCGCAAGCGTTCGAAGTTCCTTGCCGACAAAACCGGCCTGATTCAGATCATGGTGGAAGACAAGGACCCAAAGCGGGCGGTCACGCTGGTCAACGGCTATGCCGATCAGCTGTTTGAACAGAACAACCGGCTGGCTATCGGCGCTGCCAGCCAGCGGCGTCAGTTCTTCGAGCAGCAACTTGCCCGGGAGAAGGATCGCCTGGCGGACGCCGAGATTGCCATGAAGCAGACGCAGCAATCCACCGGCGTGCTGCAGTTGACCGGACAGGCGCAGACCATCATTGCGCAAGAATCCAATATTCAGGCCAACATCACAAGCCACGAGGTACAACTCGGGGCGCTGCTCTCGTCCTCCACGGAACAGAATCCGGACGTCATCCGCCTGCGCACGGAGTTGACTGGCCTGCGTGAGCAACTGCAGCAGTTGCAGAAGGGCACAAGCGGCCAGATGCTGACGCAGCGCGAGTTTCCGGCGGCAGGGCTGGAGTACATCCGCAAGGAGCGCGATGTGCAGTACCATCAGACGCTCTACGACCTGCTGGCGCGGCAACTGGAGGCTGCACGGATCGACGAGGCCAAGGCCTCGCCCCAGGTGCAGGTGCTGGATCCTCCCCTCCTGCCGCGGGTGAGGTCCTGGCCGAAGCCGTTCCTGTTCATGCTGATCGGGCTGGTTGTCGGAACCATGTTCGGCTGCATCCGCGTTGCGGTCATTTACCTGTACGACTACGCGGAAACAGACCCGCGGCTGCGCGAGCGCTACCTGCAGGTAAAGCAGGCGCTGCACCTGCGGGGCTGAGGAGTTGGCTTTGCCGGACCAGCGGGCTGCCGATCGCACGGCAATTTTGGCCGTGATCGTGCTGTACAAGCAGAAGCCATCAGATTCGGTGACGGTCACGACGCTGGCGCGCGCTCTGCGCGCCGCTCACTCTGTTGATTGTTACGTATTGATTCACGACAACAGCCCCGACGCGACCAACACACTGGTGAATGGGTTGCCCGAAGGCTTCCGTTATCACCCTGCGCCGAAGAATCGCGGTCTGTATGCAGCATATGAAGAGGCGCGCCTGGCAGCGCGCGCGCAAGGTATTCCTGGACCGCCAGGGGGCTACGACTGGCTGCTGACGCTCGATCAGGACACGGCGCTCCCGGAGAACTTCTTCTCTGCCATCGAACCCGGACTTCATGCGGCTGCCCAGGACCGGCGCATCGCCGCGATCGTGCCGCATCTCGCGGAGGGCGAACAGTTGTTGTCTCCGGCTTATGTGGGCATGGCGCGAGCCGACCCATGCCCGCTGAGTTTACCGGCGTGCCGCAGCGAGAGGCGCGGGCTTTCAATTCGGCGGCTCTGCTGCGTGTGGAGGCGGTGGACGCGATTGGCGGATTCGATCCATGCTTCTGGCTCGATCATCTCGACAACTGGCTGCATCATCAGCTCTATCTCCATGGCTGGCGGATGTATGTGCTTGGGTCGGTGCATCTGCAGCACCAATTCTCGTTGCTGAACTACAAGGAGCGCGTTTCGCCAGCGCGTTTCAGAAATTTCCTGTTTCAGCCGAGTCGGCGTATTTTGACCTGTATGGCTCATGGCTGGCGAGGCTGGCGTACAGCGCGCAGCTCGTCGTGCGGCTGGTGAATCAGCGACGCCGCGGTGAGGCGCCAGAAATCCGAAGCGGCGACACGGAGAGCGTTGTGGCGCCGGCTGAGCGTCACGAGAAAACAGCGGATCGCTGCCTGGCGCGCCAGTCTGGGCGGATGGCCAGGTGCGATGCCGGCAGAGAAGGGCTGATGCCGGACCCGTCCATGCCGCGCCCATCTGTGCCGCGTCCGGATGCAGAGCCGCCGCGCCTGCTGGCCGTCGTCGTGCTCTACCGCATGCAGCCTGCCCAATCGAAGACGCTCGACGGTCTCGCCCAGGCGTTTCGAGCGGACGCAGCACTGGCGAAACAGATTGACGTGCTCGTCTGGGACAACAGTCCAACCGCTGTCGACGAGAGCTCGCTGCCCTTGGGCTGCACCTATCGGCATGCGCCGGCAAATGCCGGCGTGAGCGGCGCGTACAACGCCGCGGCAGCCATGGCAGCGGAGCGCGATCGCGCGTGGCTCCTGCTGCTCGATCAGGACACGTCCATCACCGGGGAGTTCCTCCGTGGAATGCTGGAGCACGCGGCGCAGGCCGCCGGCGACGAACAGGTGGCCGCCATTGTTCCGTTTCTGTATGCGGGAAGCTTTTGCCTGTCACCGCGGCTGTGGCATTTCGGGCGTCATGCCCCGCTGCGCCGTCCGGCGAGTAGCCGCACGGAGCGGAGGGAGATGTTTGCGGCCAACAGCGGCACGCTGATGCGGGTCCGCGCGCTCGAGGCCATCGGCGGATACAGCAGCCGCTTCTGGCTGGACTATTCGGATATCGATCTCTTTCACCGGCTGCATGCGCAGAAGTTCGCGGTAAGGATCGCAGGCGATCTTGCGCTCCAGCACGAGGTGGCGCTGCTCGACTACGACGCCCGCATGACTCCGTCGCGCTACGCCACATACCTTGCAGCGGAGGGTGACTTCCTGGATCTTTACCGCGGCCGTGCGGAGCGGTTGCTGCATCTGTTTCGATTGGCGGTTCGAGCGGTGCGGCAGCGGCGCTTTGCGGATAAGACATTTTCCCGCATGACCCGGCAGGAGTTGTGGCGGCGGCTGCATGTCAGGCGACGGGCGCGGCTGCGCGCTCGGGGCTAGCTTTTTCCCTGTGCCGTCTCGCGGTAGATAGCGGCGGTTTCTTCCGCGGTCTTTCTCCAGGAAAATCTCGCCGCTTGCTCCAGCCCTTTGGCGGCAAGCCGGACGCGCGCCGCAGGATCGCTATAGAGGAGTTCCAGTGCATTGCTCAGCTCCGCCAGCGACTCGGGGTTGATGAGCAACGCTCCGTCTGCTGCAATTTCAGGAATGGAGGTGCGGTTTCCGGCAATTGTCGGCACGCCCGATGCCATCGCTTCGAGCACGGGAATGCCGAATCCCTCGTGCAGCGACGGGTAAACAAACAAGGATGCGCCACGCATCAGCGCAGGTTTGTCGGCTTCGTCGATGTAGCCGGTGAAAAGAACCTGCTCCGCGAGGTTCAGGCTCCGGGCAGTATCGAAGATCTCGTCGAAGTGCCAGCCTTTTTTCCCCGCGATTACTAGTCGGGCTTCCGGGTGGCGCCGCGCAAGCTCGGCAAAAGCGCGCAATAGAAGAGGAACGTTCTTCCGTGGCTCAAGCGTGCCAAGGTAGAGCAGATACTGTTCCGGCAGGTTATAGCGGGCGCGGACTGCCGCGATCTCTCCAGGGGCGCCTTCCGGGCGGAATGCATCGCTCTTGCCATGATGGACAACCACCGCATTCCTGAGCGGCAGCCCGAACCATTTGCGACAGTCGTTGAGCGCCGAGGCGGAGACGAAGATCAGGCGGTCCGCCCGCTCGATTGCCCGGCGAATGAAAAAGCGCATATACGCGCCCTTGGCCCGGGTGTGCATGTGTGGCAGCAGGTAGGCCGTCATGTCATGCATGGTGACCACGCATCGTGCGCGGGTGGGCAGCAGGGGCAGCGAGTAGTGCAGAGAATGGATCACGTCCACTCGATAACGGCGCGCGAGCAGCGGCAGGAGCACCTGCTCAAAAAAGAGACGCACAGGAAGACGGCGGCAGAGCCGCGCCGGGACCTCAAGAGTACGGATGTGAGAAGGAATCGCCGCGCGGAGCGGCGCGTCATCCGACTGCAGGATCGCCGTGAAGGTGATCTCCGGCGCTACCGCGCCGAGCTGTGCAAGGAGATTTTCCGCGTAACTGCCAATGCCCATCCGCCCGGCCGGGACCTGCGTCAGGTCAATCAGAACATGCAAGTAGGGTCACTCCGGAGAGAGCGCCGCAGGCAGGCGGATTGCTTGTCCGGCTGCGCGCGATTCAGTATCCTCTTTCGAGAGGATAGCAAGCGCGCTCTAGTATTTTCGGTACTACCCTGGACGGCGGAGTTTCAATCGGCCTGGCTTTTCCTTTTCAGAAAGGCCACAAGGGCAATCGTTGGGTGTCTACACCCATACCGAAAACTGCTATAGGCCTTGCATCACGCGGACGTTGAACCCTCAGCAAACTATCGGCGACGTTCTTTTGCGAGCACCCTCATCTGCGGTCCCGCTCTCCACAGGCCCCTTCGAGCTGACTGCCGCCATCGTTACCTATCGCAATCCCCTGTCGCAGTTACGCCGCGCCATGGAAAGCGTCGTCCGCCAGCAGCCGCGGATCCAGCTCGTTCTGGCCGATAATGCGGACGATCCCGGGGTGGCTGCGCTGGCCAGCGAGTATGGAGCGATCTATCTGCGGTCGCCAGGCAACATTGGCTTCGGGCGGGCGCACAATCTTGCCTATGAGCGGGTTCGCCGGCTGAGTCCCTATCACCTGGTTCTGAATCCGGATGTGCACTTCGATGGGCCAGTGCTGGAGAGCCTGCTGGACGTAATGACGGCGCAGCCGCGTCTGGGCGTGATCATGCCGAAGATCCTCTACGGCACCGGGGCGACGCAGCATCTGTGCAAGCGTTTGCCTACTCCCTGGGACTTGCTGGTGCGCCGCTTCGCCCCCGGTTTTGCGCACGGAATCTTCCGCCGCGCGATGGAGCGCTACGAGCTTCGCGATCGCGATTACGACCAGCCGATGGAGCCGCCCACGCTTTCCGGCTGCTTCCTGCTCCTGCGAAACGCGGTGGTCGACCAGGTGGGGCTCTTCGACGAGCAGTTCTTCATGTACATGGAGGATGTCGATCTGGTTCGGAGACTGCTGAGAGTCTCGCGCGCGTTGTACTACCCGCAGGTATCGATTACTCATGAGTATCAGAAGGGCTCCTACCGCAGCGGCCGCCTGGCGTTACACCATGTGCTCTCCGCAGTGAAATATTTTTCGAAATGGGGCTGGCTCTTCGATGCGGAACGCGATCGTCTGAACCGGCGTCCCTGCGACGTGACCGGCGATCCCGGAGGCTGAGCCGCATCCGCCACCTAAACCGCTTAAGAGGAGAGCGCAATCGTCGTAAGTGACACTGTAGCAATTACATAGAGGCGCTGGCCGCAATCTTTTCCGGAATTGCTGCAGACGACTGGAATCCGCGGCGGAGGCAGGTCGAGGTTGCCTGGAGATCGCCCTGTTACCGCAGCTTGTTCAGGGTCGTCGAAGATCGCTTTGAAATCGCGAGATTTGGTGTATCGTCTATTGTTGTCTAAGCGTAAATGTATGAAAAGTAGTGGGTACTCTTATTCCATGCACTTTTCATCACGTAGTAAACCAGCAATTTTTTGAGTGCGTAGGATATGCTTGTTGCCGCGGAAATTCCTACGCTGGCCGAATCAGATCCGGCCTGTTGAAACAGTACGTGGCAGTGCTTTGCGATAATGGCATTAATATCTACCTTATCTGCGTGTGAGATAGGGATGGCTGTGAACCGGAATGCGTTCCTCGACGCGGGTGCTTCAGTTTGGCGCGACACACTCAATGGCGGTATTACAGCTTGGGTAACCCGATGTTCGAATCCCCCGCTGCATCTCATCCAGAAGGATGCGGCCTAGACCTAACGCGCCAGAGTGAGGAGAAGAAACCTCACGGTGCGCCGAACAGACGGGCAAGAAGTGTATCCAAGGATACTGAATGAGTTCATTCGAAACCTCACGTAGTCTCTCCGTCCAACCTTTATGGAACGACTTTTCACGGAAGAGCGCCCCCCCGCATCGCGAGGAACGGTTGCGTGGAGGCGGGGCCTCTGCGGTTGCAGTTGACGAACTTGAGCTGGAATCGGCAGTTGTTCCGAACGGAAGTGAATGGTCGCTTTGCTCGCAGCGCAGGGCCTTGGATCTGACGCTGGCGTTTTTCGGGGTCCTTCTGTTCTCTCCCGTCTTCGCCGTGCTTGCGATCGCGGTACGGCTCAGCTCGCCCGGCCCGATCATCTTTCGTCAGCAGCGCGTGGGTCGGATGGGTGAGCTGTTCACTATTTACAAGTTCCGCACTATGGAAGCCCAGCCGCAGCCGAAGGGTCTTTCCGTAACCCGCCATGGCGACCGCCGGGTCACCTCTGTGGGGCGTCTTCTTCGTCGCTACAAGCTGGACGAGTTGCCCCAACTGGTTAACGTGCTGCGCGGGGATATGAGTCTGGTCGGGCCCCGGCCAAAGCTGCCTGACCACCAGCACCGCCAAGCGCAATGCATGCCATTCCGGCCCGGGATCACCGGCGCAGCCACCCTGGTCTTCCGCTGCGAAGAGGAAATGCTGCGGCAGATTCCCGAGGAGCAGATCGAGGCCTTCTGCAAGTACAAGCTCACCCCGTATAAAACAAACCTGGATTACGAGTACGCCGAGCGCTGCACCTTTGGCAGTGATCTGGGATTGATGCTGCGGACCGCGGAGGTCTGCCTGATTCGCAGCAAGGCCAAACCGCCGCAGCCGAGCACCCTCCTCTAGGCCTATATACTCGAATGTGTGACGCCAACATGAGGCCCGTCCGGGCCTCATGTTGCGTATGCGTGGAATCATGACCGACTCGACTACCCAGACAGTTTCCGAAGAGAAGGTACTGCAAGTTGCAGCGCTTGCAAGCCTTGAACTTACGCCGCAGGAGTTGCCGGCCATGCGCCGCGACCTGAACGCAATCCTGGGCTATATCGCGCAGTTGAGTGAGCTCAATGTGGCGAACGTAGCGCCGATGGCCCAGGTGACAGAAATTGTTCCGGACGCTGGGGCTGAAAGTGACGAAACTCCGCTCCGCGAGGATGTTCCCGTGCCCTGTCTGGAGCGTGCGCCCGTCATGCAGGCCGCACCGGAGACCGACGGGGCATTCTTCAAAGTTCCGCAGGTGATTGGCCGATGAGTACGCAGAACACCATGACGGCAAACGCACTTCCGCTGTGCGAGCTGGGACAGGCCGTGATCTCCGGCCAGACGAAGGCTGCCGATCTAACCGCTAGTTATCTGGAGCGCATTGCGCAACGCAACCCGGAGATAAACGCATACCTCTCCGTGGCGAACGAGAGCGCACTGCGGACCGCCGAGGACATCGACGCGGCAGCACGTCGCGGCGACCCGCTGGGGCCGCTGGCGGGCGTGCCCGTCGGCATCAAGGACGTGATTGCGATCGAGGGCATGGCGGCGACGGCGGGCTCGCGCATTCTGGAGGGCTATACGCCGCCCTATACCGCCACAGCCGTACGGCGGCTGAAAGAGGCCGGCGCGGTGGTGCTTGGGCAAGCTGAACTGCGACGAGTTCGCGATGGGCTCCTCGAACGAGAACTCGGCCTACGGCGTCGTGCGCAATCCGCTGGCGCTGGATCGCGTGCCGGGCGGTTCGAGCGGCGGCTCGGCGGCAGCAGTAGCCGCGGAGATGGCCGCGGCGACCCTGGGCACCGATACCGGCGGCTCCATCCGGCAGCCGGCATCGTTCTGCGGCGTGGTGGGCGTGCTGCCGACCTACGGGCGCGTCTCGCGCTATGGTCTGATCGCCTTTGCCTCATCGCTCGATCGCATCGGGCCGTTCGCGCGCACGGTTGAAGACGCTGCAACCGTGCTGGGCGTCATCGCCGGACACGATCCGCTGGATGCGACCTCCTCCACGCGGGCAGTGCCGGATTACGCGGCGGAATGCAGAACACCGGTGGAGGGCCTGCGCGTCGGTGTGCCGGCGGAATACTTCGCTGAAGGTCTGGATGTCGAGGTGAAGACGGCGGTCGAGAAGGCGATTGAATCGCTGCGCGCGCAGGGCTGCACGATCACCCCGGTGTCACTCCCGCATACGCGCTACGCCGTGCCCACGTATTACGTGCTGGCGACGGCGGAGGCGAGCGCCAACCTGGAGCGCTTCGATGGCGTGCGCTACGGCTATCGCGCACCGGGCGCAAAGACGCTCTCCGAGATGTATCGCGAGACGCGCGAGCGCGGCTTCGGGCGCGAGGTGAAGCGGCGCATCCTGCTCGGCACCTATGTGCTAAGCGCTGGCTACTACGACGCCTACTACCGCAAGGCGCAGCAGGTGCGTCGCGTACTGGCCGAAGACTTCCTGAAGGCGTTCACGAAGGTGGATGTCATCGTGACGCCGACCGCACCCACGCCGGCCTTCCGCATTGGCGAGAAGACCGACGATCCGGTCTCCATGTATCTCGCCGACATCTACACCGTAACGGCAAGTCTCGCCGGCATCTGCGGCGTGTCTGTGCCGTGCGGCGTATCGAGCGACGGGCTCCCGATTGGCGCGCAGGTGCTGGGGCCGCACTTTGGCGAGGGCACGGTCTTTCGCGCCGCGCGCGGGATCGAGGGACTGGCCGTCCGGGCATAGGCGCTCACGCGCGTGCCGTGCGGCTGCTCCCGTTGGTCGGCGCGATCAGAGCCGATTTCCGAGAATCATTGCTGTTTACTTCACGCCCTTGCTCGCGTCCCAGGCGCCCTGCTCTTTACGCACCATCACGATCTCTCCAATGTGATACGCGTTGTGCGTGCTGATGTTCGCGATGGTCGGCGCCCATTCGGCAAGCTGCGCGTCTGTTGCTGACTCGACGGCCTTTTCGATATCGGTCATAACCTGATCGAGTTGATGGACCGTGTCGTCCCAGTGCTTCGCGTTGAAGGCGGTGAAGGTGTCGTCGTTGGTGCCGGTTAACTTCGGGGGTTTTTCACCACGGAACTGCTGTAGCGCGCGTTGATTCCAGAAGACCAGGTGATAGGCGAGCTGGCCGACGGAGTGGTTGCCTTTGCCGTCTGTCCAGTTAGCCTGCTTGGGCGTGAGGTTCGCAACCGCGACATTGCCGCAGACGAACCATTCGCTTTTGTCATGGGTGCTGTGCAGTTGGTCGAGCAGGATGGAGCGGAGGGTGGGTGCCGGTTTCTGCTGCGTCTGTGCTCCAGCGTTCAGTGTCAAGGCCAGCGCCAGCGCGAGGATGAGTGATTTCATGCGGTTTCCTCCGGAAGCGTTGTTGTAATCAATTGTGTCGGCGGACAGTCTATTGCGTCGGGGCGAGTCCGCGCACGGTTTGTGACAAAATCCTGATTCGCGATGGCGAAGTCTATAACGGCTGGTAGTAGCGCTCCTCCGGATTCGCGCAGGCAAGGCAGAGGCGCCGGCCAGCGCGTTCGACGAAGCGGTCATAGTTGATGCCTTCGCCGCAGACGGCGCAGGCAAGGCGCTCGCCCTTGTAGCCGGGGAATTCTTTCGGCGGCAGCGTCACGCGGACCCACTCTTCCGTAAACAGCTCGGCATCGGAGAGCTCGCGGTAGGCGCGCATCTGCTGCTGATTCTTGTTTTCGATCTCCGGATGCCGAGCGCGGGCCAGCTCCTTCGACGACTCGCGGGCGGCGATGCGGATCGCGCGCTCGCTCGGCAGGTCGATAAACGTGGCCGCCATCTTGCCCCAGTCGCGGAACTTGAGCGCTCGCTTGCCGAGCCGGCAGCCCGTGACAACGCCGATAGCGTCTGTAGCGCAGCGGTCGATTTCAACGAAGGTCACCAGGCGCTTGCGGTCGCGGCCGCGAGGCTCGTCGATGCCCAGACGCTGGCAGCCCAGCATGGCCATGCGGACCCCGAGAATCTGGCCGGCGCAAAGATGGCCATGCGCTGCTTCGGCCATGTCCAGGAGTTCTTCGATCGCTTCCATCCTCCCGATGCTACGCCGGACAGGACTGGTGGCGGGACGGTAACCGCAGAGGAAGTGCCCATTTGGCGCTTGTGCGAGCCGAAGCGGCGGGACTAGCATCGTCGCCGCCTCGAATTCCCCCGCAAACCATAGCTTCTACGCTCCTTGCGAGCGGCAACAAGTCAGATCAGGAGAAAGCGATGTTTACGGACGTAAGAACCATTTTTCGCGGAGAAATCCGTGACAAATTTGTACGGCGGGCTATCAGCCTCGGGCTGCTGTCTCTGTTCGGAGCCTGCAGCTTTGCCACGGCCGCTACTCTGTGTGTCAATCCCAGGCGGGAAATTCGGCTGCAGAGCAACCATCTCCGCGGCAGTCGCCGCAGCAGGCCCGGGCGACACCATTGTGGTGACGCCGGGTACGTACAAGGAGCAGGTGACGATCACCAAGCCGGTTTCGCTGGTGGCGCTTGGATTTGTTCAGCCGATTATTGACGCAACAGGATTGCCGAATGGCATCTTCATCAACGGCATGGCCGCCGCTCCCAACGCGGGCGTAGCGAATGTGGTGGTCTCCGGCTTCAAAATCCGCAATGCGAATTTCGAAGGCATCCTGATCGCGAATGCCTCGAATGTCACCATCGTCAACAATCATGTTCTGGATAACAACAAGGCACTGGATATTGCCACGCCGGCCTGCCCCGGCATTCCCGCGTTTGAGACCAACGAAGGGCGAAGACTGTGGCGAGGGCATTCATCTGATGGGGGTCGATCACTCCTCGATAGTTCGCAATAACGTCGAGCACAACTCCGGCGGCATCCTGATCAGCGACGAGACCGGGCCGACCCACGACAACGTGATCAGCGGCAACTCGGTGCACGACAACCCGTTCGACTGCGGGATAACGATAGCCTCCCATGGCCCTGCGACAAGCGTGATACCCACCGCCAAGGTGTCGTTCGGCATCATGCACAACACGATTGCGCACAACGACTCATCCCACAACGGCTTTGAGGTTCCAGGCGCCGGCGCGGGCGTTGGCATCTTCGCTCCGTTCCCCGGTACTGCGGCCTGGGCCAACGTGGTGTATGACAACGACATTCGCGACAACGGCTTGCCGGGAGTCACGATGCACAATCATGCAGCGGCTCCGGCGCCTGCTCCGCCTGTCAACCTCAACGATAATGTGATCGTCGGCAACCGCATCTCCGGCAACGCAGCAGATACGGCAGACGCGGCTACCTCCGGCCCTACCGGCATCAACGTCTACAGCGTGGCGCCGATCACGGGAACGGTGATCTCGCAGAATGTCATTGACGATGAAGCGATCGCCGTCGCGTTCAAGGCGCCCGCCGGCCAGCTCAATGTCCATCTGAACGATTTCCAGATTCGCGGGATCGGCGTCGACAATCTCGGCACCGGGACGGTCGATGCGACGGAGAACTGGTGGAATTGCCTCACCGGCCCAGGTAGCCCGAGATGCAGCACGGTTGTGGGCAGTGGGGTGAACTCTACCCCATGGCTACTGTTCCCGTTCAGCAGCGGCGATCACGGCGGCGACTAATTCAGCGCGGCGATAAAAAGAAGTTGGGCAGCCGGACTTGTTGATCCGGCTGCCCGCTTTGTTTATGCCCGGCGCGGTTTCGGCCATGGCGAGTAGGTCTTCGATCGGTTCCATGCATACTCGGATGCAAGGCTAGGCCCGTGCCTTTGTCGCCTGACCTGCACGTGCTTGCCTCGTCAGGTGGGGGACGATGCCAAGCTGCCGCTCAATCAGCATGAGCTGCGCGCGATGATGCATCTCATGCTCCTTCGTGCCCAGCAGCTGCTCGAATCGGGACTTGGTACCACTGCCGTCAGCTACAGTAACCATTTCGCTTAGCATCTCCGGCGTCAGCGTCTCCAGCCACGCTGCGAAGGACTCACCACGGCTGCGCAGCAACTCCAAGATTTCTGCTTTCGTCCTGGGTTTCGATTCCTCGTTTTTGGCGCGCTCCGCAAGCGCTAGAAGGTCGAAGCCAACCAAGGTCATCACGCGCTGCTTGCCGTGAACTTCGTGCCATATCTGTGGCGCGACAGCGATGTGCGTCAACATTTGGCCTACGGATCGGCACTCCGGAGCCGGGACATGGTTGTACTGTTCCTCGGGAATGTCCTCGGCGATCTGAATCGTGTTTTGGCGTACGGTCCGAAACTGCCTGCCTAATTCTTTTCCGCCATAGATGTTCATGCTTGTTCACCTCGTGGTTGTTCTGCTGCTGACCTGTAGGACCCGGTTCGGCAGTGATGCTGGCTTCGATGGCCGCCGCCGGCCGTGCAAAAGGAAAAGACCCCGTTTGAGATCGGGAACCGAAAGGGCTGGTGGTGGCCAGTACCGACCGCCGTCTGGCCGGCGAAGGTGCGTGGCTAGCGAAATGCGAATGGAAGGCACTCTAACAGCTTCCCGATGATTCTCCGGCCGCACGTTGACAGCATTCCTCGCCGAACATCAAAGCTCACCATCCCGGCATTGATTGCGTTGCATTGTACCTGCAACGCTATGGATCGTGCGGCCTGCATCGTCGCCGCCACGTCGACTTCATATCGGCTCGAATGTGCCCACGTTGCTGCTACCGCTGCCTTTATGCTTACTTGGCTCAGATGATCCGAGCGAAACGGGCTTGGTTCTCGTCACCTTCAAAGCAACGAACAAAACATAAGATGGTGTGATGAGCCCGACCAACCGTCAGGGGAAAACCACGGAGAACTCTCGATCGGCTGCTTCCAAAAGACGATCCACCCGGACTGCCGGGACCAGGAATTCGTCTGACCGCGTCGCTGGCAGACGATGATAAGCATTTTCATATTGTTTCATCGTCATTGCGATTACCTGCTGGGCCTTCCCGTGGAACATTCCGGTAGTCAGGAATGTAAAGATGAATTGTGCTTCCCTATCTGCGGTGGAGCGGCCTGTTCCAATCATGGGATATGTTCGCGCCCAATCCCGAGCCGGTGAATTCGTACATCAAGGCCGTGGTCATTACGCACGATCACCACATGCGCGTGTGGACCTTTCCCAGGATGGAGGAACTCAGCCTTGGGGAGAGATATCGCAAAGAGAGATATAGAAAATTCACGGATGTTCTTCCGGGGCAGGAGAATGAGGCTCTGTGGCCGGACGTGGCAAACCACATCGCGCGGGCTTTTGCCCGTCAAGGCGATTCTCCGGATAAGGTGCTGCTGATTCAATTTCGCTCCGATATCAAACCAGGAACCGACAGTGCAGCGCCGCAGCCGAATGTTTTCTATGAGGAATATATCGAGCCCGGAGAGCTTCGATGAATTGGCGAAAACCTGTCGAGGCCTGGGAGCATTTCTTTTTCACTCCGCAATCTCCTGTTCCCATCGCGCTGTTTCGCATTTTTTATGGCATCTGCGTTTCGGCAACAGTGATCCTGCTGCACTCTGACTGGCTCGAGTGGTTTGGGGTTCATGGCTGGATACGCCTGTCAACCATGACCAAAGTTGAGCCGGGCCTCCGGCTCAACCTGTTTACCGTGATGCCGCAGGACGATCGCTGTATCGCGGCATTTTTCTGGATTTTCTTAGGCTTCGCCCTGTTGCTGACGGCAGGGCTTTGGACGCGCGTCAGCAGCGTGGCGGTATTTCTCTGCCTCACTTCCATTCAGCAGAGAAATCTATTCATCACTCACGGAGGCGACACGTTCCTGCGCGTCGCCGGCTTCTTCCTGATGTTTGCGCCTGCAGGGGCTGCGCTTTCTCTCGATCGATGGATACGGGTTCGCCGTGGTCTGGAAGGGGATGCCATCGCGCCAAGAGCGCCCTGGGCGCAACGCATGATTCAGTTGGAGCTTGCGTTGATGTATTTGGCCTCCTTCTGCTGGAAGCTGAAGGGGAATACATGGCTGCATGGAACCGCGCTCTATTACGTCATCCACCTTCACGCAATTGCGCGATTTCCTATCCCGGGATGGATTCAGCACCCCGCAATACTGAAGCTCGGTAGTTGGTTCACTCTGCTACTCGAGTTCAGCATGGGACTCCTTATCTGGTTCAGGCGGTTGCGTTATCCATTGCTGCTGATCGGTGTCCTGTTCCACCTGTCGATCGAATATGCGCTGAACCTGCCGATGTTCGAGTGGGACGTGCTGTCGGCTTACGTCCTCTTTGTTGATCCCGCGGACATAGAACGAATATGGTTAGTCGTGCAACAACGCTGGCTGCGACGTCGAGGAGTGGGTAGCGCTGCGGCATAATTCACATAAGCCTCTGGTCGAGCGCGCTATTCCGTCGTGGTCGATCCATAATTCGCCGGCTCGGGTGCGGTTCCTCGAATCTGCTCGATAAAGAGCGGCACCTGCTTTTCGATCAGGTCCGGTCGATCCACTTGTATGTAGTGCGTGCTGCCCTTGGCGATGATCCTGCGGCTTCGCGTCGAGAGCTTCTTCAGGTCCTCCTGCATCTGGTTCCAGGCCTTCGAAATATTAGAGAGGTCTTTCGCGGGATCCTGCGAGAGGATCAGGATTGGCAGCGAACCATAGGGGCCGGTGTGCACGGTCTGCTCACCGGAGCGGTCGAAGCTGTCCATCTCCGCATCGATCGCGCTCCATCGAATTCTGCACAGGTCCTGAGCCTGCAGTTCCGCGGCGGCTCGATCGAAGTTCGGAAATCCCCGCGAGCATGCGCCGGACAATCGCGGAATGCCGGCAACGAACAGCATCCGCCTGTACAGCGTGCGGACCCGGTCCAGGGGATGTTTCGCAAACTCAGGCTTGAATGCCGGATTTCTGCTCTGCAGCGGCGTTGAGCCGTCGACAAAGATGAGCCCGGCAACATCCGCCGGATATCGCGTCGCATAGTCGCGGATGTATATTCCGCTGATCGAATGCCCCATCAGCACGATCGGGCCGTCGATCTTTGCAGCCGCCAGCAGCCCGTGCAATTCGGAAGCGATATGGTCGGCATCGCGCGGCGGTGGCAGCGGATCGCTCCACCCGAACCCCGCGCGATCGTAGGAGCAGACGCGCGTGGTCTTGCTGAGAGCCGGCTGAACACCGCCCCAGATCAGCCCATCATTGCCGAGCCCGGCATCCAGCACGATCGTTGGAGAACCGCTGCCGGTGCAGTCGATGCGCATCCTGTGCCCGTCGACGGAATACCATTCACCCGGCGGATGAAGGGCGCGTACGGCGACGGCATTGAAGGCGCTGCTTCCCGCGATAATGAGCGCGACCGCCGCCACAGCGGCAAGGACAACGCGCTCCATCGTCCTACGCCAGCCACGGATCGTCGCACCACGCAAGCGGCGGATGCGCCCGATCGAAAGCCACGCAATCGCAATGGCGACCAGCACAAACAGAGCTGGAGCGATGCCGTAGTAAAAGTCCACGGCGTCATATTAGCCGCTGTGGAGTTCAGGATGCCGCTAGTTGCTGCCGGAGCCCGCGCTGCCGGCCTCGTCCGTATCGCCGTCCTCCACCAGCACGGCGGAGAGACCGACGAGGTTGAAGTTCATCGGCTCGGCTGCTCCGGTTGGAGCAAAGCTGACGCGAAGCGGATCCCGCTGCCAGGTGGCTTTGGCGCAAGCGGGAGTCGGAGCTGTGCCGGCGGTTGGCGGCGTCGGCGTCCAGGGGCCGACTTTCTTCGCAAGAATCGGACGGCGCGCTCCGACCTGCGCAACCACGGTGTAAAGCTGATGGCCGCCGGAGTTCAGTCCGCAATAGGCCGCGTAGTCGCGGAACCAGACGACTTGTGAAACAGATGGATCATAGTCGGGCAGCTTCATCGCGGTGACGTGGCCGTTGCTGCGATCGATCATGATCCACGGACCGCGCTGCCAGATCCAGTGCTCCGCTTTGTCGCCGGGCAGCGCATCGTTGAGGCGCAGCGCGCGGCGGACGACGAAGCTGCGGTCTGTAATGTCGTGGATCTCGCCGGTGGTCCACTCCTTGACCTTGTCGTCCACGACAAGCGGGCGGACGTGGAGGGTCTTCTCGTCCGCGCCGGCGTTTGCGGGATCAGAGGCGATGCCGTAGGGAACACGCTTGCCCGCGCCGATGCCGACAGTGTGCGGCTTGGCACGGCCTCCAGCGAAGAGAACGGGCGAGACGAGCAGAAGCAGGGCAGAGAGGGCCGAGGTACGGGGCCGGATGCACATGGTAGATCGAGCGTAGCGAGCAGCAGGGCTTGCGGGATACTCCCCGAGGGTGGGAGACGCGGTACCGGTTCCCTCTAATGGTTGGTCTTGTGATCGGGATTTGGCGGACCGAAGCCGAAATCGTAGGTGTCCGGCGGCGGTTTCGGGCGTCCGCGCATCTCGTTGCGCAGCAATACCCACATGAAATAAACGCCGATCACCAGGGCGATCCCGAAGAAGATCAAGATCATCAGATTGGTCCAGGCCATGCTCATGACGCGCCGCCCGTCTTGTAAGATGCGACCAAGTGAGCCGAATGTAGGCTGCACGGCATGGCTCCGTCAAGCAGGATCGCTCAACTGAATATGCCGCAAATGCTGTATTTCGCGCGGTTATCGTTGACTGGCGAGACCCATACTGGTGCTCCGAGTCGCCTCTCCCATCACCTAAGAGTGCCATTGAGCCGGAAGTTGTATTTCTGCATAGTGGGTGGTCTATGGCACTTTTCGGAAGCGATCGTCCCGTCATGCCGTCGTTCAAGACACCTCCCGAGCCGGACAGCTCGGCGCGCAGTCCCTACGACGACCTGAACCGCCTGGAACGCAATCTGGACCGCAACAACGATCGCAGTCCGGAGCGCCGCGACGATCGCAATCCGGATCGGAGTCTCTCCCGCCAACTGGATCGCCCCGATGACCGAAACGAAGCCGATATTCGTGCGCAGGAGCGGCTGGAGCGTGTCGTGGAGAGGAACGGCCGGGAGCTCGATCGTGATAAGGACCGCGAGCCGGTTCCCGTTGCGGTGGCGCCTGCAAAGGCAAGCCATCCGATTCTCCGCAAGAGTGCGGACGGCGCCGATCCACTGATTCAGGGATTGTTCTCCAAGTTACCCGAGCCGGAGACGGAGTGGCCGCTGGCAGCGCGTCAGAAGTGGCTGCAGACAGCGGCAAATATCTTCGACTTGATGTACGCACCCACCGAGGCAGATGCAGGGGAGCTGTCCGTTCGGATAGAGCGGAACGCGGCACGGTAGGAACTGGCCGTCAGGGCAACGGCGCCTGCGGCGCGATTCGCTGGAACGCGCTTCCTTGGGTCGCTCGCCTGTGATGCTGCGGTTCGGTTCGCGACTGCACAATACCTTCCATTACTTCCGATGCTCGTGGACACTTGCCTTACTCCATGCGCAACGCCTGCATCGGTTCAGTGGAGGCGGCGCGGCTGGCCGGCCACCACGCCGCAAACAGGCCGGTCAAGCAGCAGCACACCGCACATCGCAGCCATGGTCAGCGGATCGCGCGGCGCGATGCCGAAGAGCAGGCTGCGCAGGATCTGCGCCCCCGCCACGGAGGCTGCAAGCCCGATAACCAGGCCCAGCCCGACCAGCAGTCCCGCTTCCCACAGCACCATGCGCAGGATGTCTGCCCGATGCGCGCCGATGGCCATGCGAATGCCGATCTCCTTGGTGCGGCGAGCCACCGAATATGACATCACGCCATAAAGCCCGGCGCCACCCATCAACAGCGAGATCAACCCGAAGCAGCCAAGCAGCATCATGGTGAATCGTTGTTGCGCAACGGAGGTGCTGATCACCGTCTGCATCGTCTCCACGCTGAGCAGCGGCGTGCGCGCATTGTCCATGAAGATGCGGCGCGCGGCCGATACCACGTCCACCTGCGCGCTACGGGTGCGGACCACCCAGCTCGTGCCGACCAGGCCGACGTTCATCTTTGTCAGCATGTCGGGAATTTGTGCCGCCGGCAGATACATGATCCCGGGAGCCGCCTGGTCCAATCCGGCGCTCTTCGTATCGCCAACCACCCCTACGATCTCGCGAACGCTGTCCTCAAAGCCCGGTCCCATCACTGCGCCGATCCGGATGTGCTGGCCGATGGCGCTTTGTCCACTAAAGAGAGAGCGGGCGACCTCCTGATTGATGATGACCACTGGCTCCGTGCCGTGTGTGTCGGAGAGGCGGAGGCTGCGCCCGGCAATGACCGGGATGTGCATCGCGGTGAAGTAGTCGGCGGTGATCGGCATGTACTTTTCATCGCCGCTCGCGTCGGGGCTGCCCACCTTGCGTCCAAGGATTTCGAAGGGCAGATCCGGCGTGAGCTGCGTGGGCAGGCTGTTGACGGCTGCTGCAGCTTCGACGCCGGGCTGTGCTTCGAGGCGCGCGACCAGCTCATCCATGCGCTGTCCCAGCGCGGCGCTTGTGGCCGCTTGCTCATCGGTAAAGCTGGTCTTGAAGGTGAGGACGTTGTTGGCGTCGAAACCGGGCGAGACGTGCATCAGCTTCCAGAAGCTGGTAAGCAGTAGCCCCGACGCTATCAGTAGCACGAGCGATACTGCGACCTCACCCACGACTAACGACTTCTGCGCCAGGTTGCGGCCTGCGGCGATTTGCGTCGCGTTCACGCGCAGCGATTCGTTGAGCTGAACGCGGCGGCTTTCGAGCGCAGGCACCAGGCTGAAGAGCAGCGCGCAGCCAACCATCAGGCCGGCGGCGAAGAACCATGCCGAAGCGCCGAACTGCAGACTTGTGAACTGCGGCAGAGACAGCGGGCTCAGGCGCATCAGCATCGGTGTTGCAAACTCCGCCAGCACGACTCCAAGGATGCCGCCGAGAACGCAGAGCACGGCGTTTTCCACCAGAAGCTGCCGCAGAAGACGCCAGGCGGTGGCGCCCAGGGCTGCACGCAGGCCCATCTCGCGGCGGCGCGCGATGGAGCGCGTGAGCAGCAGGCTGAGAATGTTTGCTGCAACGATGATCAGCACCAGGGCAACCGCGCCCATCAGCATCTCGAGCGCAGGACGCACCGCGCCGACCAGCGAGTCGTGGAAATCCATCACCTGGACGGATTCACTCCGGTCCCAGAGGGCAGGATAGGTGCTTTTCAACTGCAGCAGGCCGCGCTTCAGGTCGTCCTGTGCCTGCTCGCGAGTGGCGCCAGGCTTGAGCCGCGCGATGAAGTTGTAGTCATTGGCCTGGTCATTGGGGGCTTCCACGATCTGGAGCGGAACCCACACGTCGACTTTGCTGTCGAGGCGAAAGGCAGGATTCGCCACGCCGATGACGGTGTACTGCTTGTTGCCGAGCGTAATCGAGCGGCCGAGCACCCCGGGGTCGGCGTCGAACTGCTGCCGCCAGGTGGCATCGCTCAGCACGGCGACACCGGGCGCGTTCGGCACCATGTCGGCCTGTGAGAACCCGCGGCCGACCTTCGGCTCCATCTCAAAGACGCGGAAGAAATCGGAAGTGGCGCGGAGGGCTTCGAGTGGAACGACCTGATTGCCGCGGAGCAGGTTCACATGGCTGGGGATGTAGTCGTAAGCGGCCGATGATTCAAGCGTGCGGCTGGCGCGGCTGAGAAAGAGGGCTTTGGTTCCGGAGTACGCCGGTACCGTCGTGCCATCGGAATAGAAGCGGTTGATGCGCACCAACTGCTGCGGGTGCGGAAAGGGCAGCGGACGGAGGATGACGCCGTACAGGATGAGGAAGACGGTGAGATTCGCGCCAATGCCCAGCGCCAGCGTGAGCACGGCGGCACCGGCAAAGCCGGGGCTCTTGCGCAACTGGCGTATCGCATAGAACAGGTCCTGGGTCAGGAAGTTCATCATCGGCGGGCGCTCCTCGCATGCCGGAAGAAGTCTCTACCGAAGACAGTGCAATTGGCCGTCCACGATGCGTGAACCAGCCTAATCCGCTGATTTATCAGACGATGGGTGGATAACAACCGCAGTACCCGCCCGCATCAGCGTCCGATTCCGGACGGACTTTGTTCGGCAGCGGACAGAATCGCGGCTCGCATCGGGGCTGAAGGACTACCGCGTGTGATGCACCGCAGCGTGCTCGGGTGCGCTGCCTTTGGTCTCCGCCAGCGCGTCATCGATCATCGAGTAGAGCTTGGTGCGGTCGACCACCTCGACGAACGGCGCACCCTTGGTCTGGTTCGTGACCACCCAGATGGTCGGCGTGTGCTGGATGCCGACGCTCTGGCCGAGCGCATAGTCCGCCTTCACCAGCGCGGAGAGTTTCTGCTGCGGGTCCATCACGAAGGGCAGCGCGAGCTTGTGTTCCGTCGCGAACTTCTCCGTAAAGGCATGCAGGTTGGCCAGCGCCTTTTCACCGTTCGGAACGCCGTTCTCAAGCACCGTGATGTTGTCCTGGTCGGCAAAAACGGCGTCGCGGTATTCATCGCCCAGCTTCTTGCCCTTGGTGTCGAACCAGCGGGCGTTGACGGCGGCCTGGAAGCTCCAGTCATGGAACGGCAGCGGGAAGTCATGACGAATCCACGGAATCTTGTACTGCTCGGCCGCCTGCTTGAGCAGCGGGTTGGCGCGGGCGCAGTCCGGGCACTCCAGGTCTTCAAACTCGACGATGGCAACACGCGCTCCGGCCGGCGGATGCAGCGGCGCGGTGTTGTGCACCTCTGTCCTCTCCTGTGCGGCAGCCTGCACTGAAAGCGCTGCAGGCATAAGGACAAGCGTGGCGGCGAGGGCGGCGGAGGCAATCAGGGACGCTGGGCGCATGGACATTCTGTTGGACGCAAAACCACTTCCATTGTATCCAGTATCACCTGGGGAGTGGCCGCCCAGGCAAAGGCGCCCCGTGGCGCCGCCATTCCTGGCTTGGCTCGCTGATTCGCTTATTTCTTCTTGAGCACCGCGCTGGAAGCTTCGTCGTAAGCAATGCGCTCGGAGAATTTGCGCAGGTCATCGTAGCGCGACGCATCGAGCTGCAGCTGCTTCACGGTGTATTCGCGGGTGTAGTGCAGCGTGTTGCCATCGGCGGTCACCGCGCTGTGGTAAGAGGCGAAGTCGGTGTCGAGCGAGACCGGGTCAGGCAGCTCATCGACGACATAGCCGGGCGGCAGGGTGAGGTCGATGGAATCGCTGCGGGTTTGGACGGCGCTCAGATCGATCGGCCAGAGGCGGGTTTCGCGCGGCAGCGACCAGGCGTCGGAGCCGAGGATGCGGGGCCGGACCAGCAGGAGATCGCCGGCGCTGCGCGCGTAATTTGCGGTGCGGAAGCTGTAGTCGAGCTCCAGCGGGCGGCTGAGATCGTTGGTGTGATCGGCGGCGACCTTTTCGATGGAGACGCTGTTCAGATCGCGGCGCAGACGCTTTTCGAGATAATCGCGCTGCTGCTGCTGGCTGCCTCCGGTGAAGGTGACGCGCGGCCGCTCGGCGGCATAGCCGAAGCGCTGCTCGACGACAGAAGCCTCCAGCGAGCCATCCGCGGCAAGCTGTGCATGGATGGTGTGCTCGACGCGGTCGGCTGCGGGCGGCATGACTGGCAACGCGATGAGCTGGCTCTGACCGCCTTCGCTGAGAACGCCGTACCCGCCCTGCTCGTAGGGCGGGATCTGTCCGATGGGAATCCACTGGTTGGTGGGATCGAAGATGAGGTACCGCTTGCCGCTTTTCGCGGTGACGACGGACTGGAGAAGCGGATTGGTGTAGCCGGCAGGCATCTCGATAGCGGCGATGGCGTGGTTGCCGTCGATCGACGGAACGTCCGGATCGACAAAGCCGCGGCGGGTATCCACCAGAACCCAGGTGGAGTGAATGCCGACGCTCTCCAGCATGGCGCGCAGCAAGGTGGCCTTGTCTTTGCAATCGCCATAACGGTTGCGAAAGACCTCATCCGCGGTGTGCGGCCGATAGCCGCCGATGCCGATCTCGATGCCCACGTAGCGGATGTTGCGCTGCATGTAGCTGGCGATGCTCTGGAGTCTTCGCGGTGAAATCGGACTGGCCGGCGACGAGTTCCTTTGCCTTCGCGGCGATGTCGGGCGTCACCTGCGCGCTGGGCGTGGCCAGCGTGGTGTACCAGTCGCCGATCGCAGTCCAGCGCGCGTCGCCGGTGGGCTGCTGGTCATGCGAGTAGCGGACGACAAGCCGCCCGGCCATCGCCCGAAACTCGGGCGTCATCGGCACATCCTGAATGTCGATGCCGGGAACGCGGTCCATCTGCCAGCGGTAGTGCCCCGGCGCGGGCTGGCTGGCAACCACGCCAGCGTCCTTGCGTGCGGCAACGGAGTAGTGCCAGTCCGCCGGCAGGACCAGTTCGAAGACGGAGTGCAGGGTGGGAATCGAGTCCTGAAAATCCCACGTGTACTCCTGCACGTAGGGGCGCATGGTGCGCTCATATTCATAGGCAACGACCGCGCCGGGATCGGCTGCGGGCGCGTGGGCGGCCTTGGCATGCAGGTCCACATAGAGCATGCCGTACTCATCGTCGCCTACCTCCGCGATCTCGTTGTCGCGCAGGGTGTAGGGGTGGCCATCGGCCGCAATGCTCCACACATGAAGCGAACGCACCTTGCGATCATGATCGATGGGAACGAAGACGTAGGCGAAGTCGCGGCCCTGCGGGCGGAGAATTTTGATGACGCGGCGTTTCCGCAGCGTGGCTTTGCCGTCCGGCTCGACGGTAAGCGTCTCTTCATCGTCGAGCGCCACCGCAATGGTGTCTGCCGGATAGTTCGGCGTGGAGGCATGCGCGGCGGTGAGCACCCAGTCCGGCGGCTGCGGCGTTCCCGCGACGGCAGGCAGAGTTACGGCGGCCGCCAGGCATGCGGCCATACACCAGCAGGCAACGTACGTTCGATGGATCATCACTGGCCCTGGTGTGCCGCGGCGGCAACGTCCAGAACGACCTGAGCGCGGTCCTTGTTGCTGACGTCGTCGAGGAAGCCCTTGAGCTTGTCATACTCCTGAGGCGCGAAAAGGACATTCGCCATGATGAACGTCCGGCCATAGTTGACTGTCTGGCCCGTTGCCTTGGCGGCGGAGATATAGACCGCATACTGCGGCAGATCCACCCGCGCCTCCTTGGGAACGCTCTCGACACTGAACCCATCGGGGATATGCAGGGTGACCTGGTCCTTCTCCATGTAGGGATAATGGAGATCGATCGGCTCCTGGCGATGGGAGCTGGAGAACAGCTCGTGACCGCCCGCGGCGAAGAGGGAGACCGGCAGAAAGATGTGCTTTCCGGTTGCGGTGCCGAGCGACCCGCTTACCTTCATGCGGACCATGAAGTTGGTGTTTTCGGTGTCGAGACCGAGAAAGTGATCCGTCTTGACGATGACACCGGGAGGAAGATCCGGCTGCATCTGGTCGTCAAAGTCCTTCTTCATCTCAACTTCGTCGCCTTCCAGGGCTTTCTGCCGCCAATACACAGCTTTCGCGCCGGTGCAGACGATGGTGGCGGAGCCGGTCACGGTACCGTCGGGAGCGATGGTGATGTCCGCGATGCGCTGGATGATCGTGTCTTTATAAGCCCGGCCCGGGTGATTCTGCGATCGCGGTGTGGCCATCCTGCTCGCGAAGGCCGCCGGCCATAGCGTGGATCCAGTCCAACTGCCCATACGTCACGTAGCGCTCGCCAGGGTCGAAGGCGCGTTCCTTGCCATCGACCGTGACCAGCACGATGACATCATCGAGCTGATTGGAATCGAGGTAGTTCTGCTGGAAGATGTCTCGATTGCGGTTGACCACCGCCATGGCGTCTGCATGGAAGCCGGCCGCGCGGGCGAGCGCGAGAAAGAGCATGGCGAGCTCGTCCGGGGAACCGCGTTTGAGGGCGAGGACATCGGCGGCGGACTTGATGTGCTTGACGCCTTCGGCCCGATTTTCGTCTTGCGAGTGCTCGCGGGAGAAGCGGGTGTTATCCAGCTTCATCACGGCGTCGTAGAGCTTGTTGAGCTTTTCGTCCGGGGTGGCAGCGCCGGAGGTAAGCTCCTTTGCCGTGTCGGTGATGGCAGATGACGGCGAGGCGAACTTATCGACGTCGTGGGACCAGCTCTTGCCGTAGGACTTCCAGTACTGCGCTGAGTCATGAAGGCTGGTGTAGTAAAAGCGTACGCGGTACGCGAAGGCGTCCATGGGAGGCTCGTACTCCTCCTTGGGAAGCCCCGGAATGTTCTCGACGTCCAGGTCGAAGGCGCCGCGCGTCTCCACTACCTTTGTGCCCGGCGGCAGGAGCTGGCTATAGGCGATCTGGCTGGTGCCGCTGCCCTTGTCAACATGGGAGATGACTTCCTGATCGGTGGGAAGAAAGTGGAAGTGAGCCTTGCGCACAAAGATAGGCTGCTGCACGTCCCACTCCGGTGAAACGTACGCATGGTCGTCGTAGCGCAGCTTGTAACGGTACTCCAGGATGCTGCCGTTTTCGACGTCCGGAAGTGAGAAGACCATCGCCTTGTATTGCCGGGTCTTCGTCTTGACCAGCAGCTTCTCGTAGGGCTTGCCGGTGAACGGGATGACGGTGCCGTCGCTATGGATGGTGCGGCCCTGGATGTCGGTGATGCCGAAGTCCCGGCTGGCGCCTCGCAGTTCGACGTCGGCATACTTCTTGCCCTCGTCGCGCAGGACCTTCAGCCGCACATAGACCGCCTCCATATGCAACTTATTGTCGGTGACATCTTCCCGATACAGATAGATGGCATCGGCATTGGGCGCGCCCGGTTCGGAAGTCATCTTCAGCTCTTCCGGCGTGGGCTGCTGCCAGTCTGCGGCAAATGCGGTGAAAGGGGTGGCAAAGATGGGCAGGAGCAGAAGGCAAACAAGCAGGGACCGGCGTTGCACAGGGACCTCGAACAGTGGCAGAAGATGAGGTGAAACTGCGTCAGAAAATCAGATTTACGGAAGGCTCGCTGGCGAGGTTATACCGCGAATTTGGCCGCAAACAAGGATTATTTGCGCGCAGCGCGTGACACTTGCGTGTTATTCCTGAGTTGGAACTGCTGCCGGCGGCGACGGCGCGTCCCGATTCCATCTAAAGTAGTCAGGATAAGCAATGCTTTAAGGAGCCGATCGGCATGAAAAGAACGGGGACGCTCACCTTCGCGCTGTTCGTGATCGTCGTGCTGGCCGCGATCTTCTGGCTGATGCATGGGCGCGGCCAGACGCAGTGGGGGCTGGTGGCAGTGCTGGTCGGCATCCTGTTGCTGCGGGTCGTCCTGTTCATCGTGAACATGCGCCAGCAGCGGCGCAATGCCGAACGGGGTAAGGGCCCGGTGAAGATTGAGACCAGGCTTGGCCTCGAAGACGAGCAGGCAGAGGACTCGTCCGGCGAGCCGCCGGCACCCTCGCCTGGCGCACCGCGACCATGACCTACAAGCAGGGGTGCAAGTACGCCGCTCTGCTCGGCATCCCCTGTCTCATCTTCGATGTGATCGTGCGTATTCCGCCGCTCTATCACGTCCAGGGTGCGCATCAGGCGGCGCAGATCATCCTGTTTCCCGGCTGGCAGGTGGTGCACTGGCTCACCGGCGGCGTGATCGGACGAACGCTCGAATACAAGCTGCTGCTGCCCCTGCTCATCATCGCCCTGAACATTCTGGCATGGGGCGCGGTGATCTGGTCGGTCGGGAACGTGGTGGAGAGCAGCCGGCATAGCAACTAAAATCCTGCGCTCCGGTGCTATGGTCCCATCATGCGAATGCTGCTGCTCGCGCTCTTGATCGTGGCGCCGGTCTTTGCCCGCACCTCTCCACCCAGGCCAGACGAAGCCACTCAGGCCGCCATGGATCGCGATCTCATGGACGTCACCGTCGATCGGTTGCACCAGCTCTATCGCGAACACCGCTACACGGTCGCGCAGGTGGTCCATTGGCACCTCGACCGTATCGCCCGCTACAACGGCATCTATCGCGCAGTACAGACGGTGAATGCCGAATCGGCGCTGGCGGAGGCCGCCCGGGAAGATGCCGAAGCGAAAGCGCCCGGCTTCCAGCCCGGCCCACTGTGGGGCGTGCCCATCGTGACCAAAGCCAACACCAGCATCCAGGGACTCGTCACCACCGACGGCTGGCGCGGCTACATGCTTCCCGGACACGAGCTGATTGCGCCCCGCGACGCCACCATCGTGGCAAAGCTGCGTGCGGCCGGCGCCATCCTCCTCGGCGTCACCAACATGCCTGACTTTGCAGCCAGCGATACGAATCGATCTACCGCCTTCGGCCGCACCGGCAACGCCTACGACGTGCGCTTCTCGCCCGGCGGATCGTCGGGCGGAACGGTCACGGCCGTCACATCCAATCTCGCCGTGCTCGGCAATGGAACGGACACAGGCAATTCCATCCGCATGCCGGTGGCCACCAGCAACCTCGTCGGCATCTTTCCCACGCGCGGGCTGGTCAGCATTGCGGGCATCGCGCCGCTCGACTGGCAGCTCGACAACACTGGTCCCATCGCGCGCAATGTAGCGGACGCCGCCATCGCGCTTACCGTGATGGCTGGCGAAGATTCACTCGATCCCGTCACCGCCGGCTCCGCGGCCAAAGCGCAGCCCGGCCCCTACACCCGATATCTAAAGCCCGGCGCGCTCCAGGGGAAGCGGTTCGCGGTGCCGGCATTCATCCTGGATGGCGATACAACCGTATTTCAGGGTGTCTGTCCGGACGCAACGCCCGCGGAGTTTGCGAAGGCGAAGAAGGACGCGGAGACGCCGCTGCAGCCGCAAACGCGCGCGGCTTTCCTGAAAGCGGTGGAGGAGCTGCGAGCCGCCGGCGCGACGGTGCTGATCGATCCCGGAATCATGCCGGACAGCTTTGCCGATGCCGCATCGCACATCTGCACGCGGCCTTATGTTCGCGAGGGAACGGAGAAGTTTCTCGCCGCGTTTGGTCCCACTGAATATCACTCGCCCGCGGAGTATGAGCGCGCCGTCGGCAAACCGCTGCCGGAGGTCATTGTCGGCGGTGAAAAGAATCCGCAGGCAATTCTCGAAAGCGACCCGCAAGCGGAAGCCAACTTCCTGGGCCCGCGCCGCGAGGTGCTGGCCATGTACAACGCGGAGTTGGACCGCCTGCACCTGGATGGCTTCGTCTATCCCGCGATTCAGATGCCGCCCGTGGACGAGACCATGCCGCAGAACGGCACCCTGAGTACCGGCCCCCACAGCGATACCGCCTGGGTCAATATGCTCGGTGTGCCCGCCATCAGCATTCCTGCAGGCTTTTATGCGGACGGACTGCCGTTCGGCATCGAGATCAGCGCCCGCAAGTGGCACGACGGCGACCTGATCGGCTACGCCTACGACTACGAGCAGCACACCCACCACCGGCGGCCGCCCGTACTGGTGGACCGGGGCCTGCTGCCGACTGCCGCTCAGCCGCCTGCACCATAACAGCCGCTCGCTCCATGTTTGCAGTCGCTATCGGCGCTTGCCCTTGCCTTTCGGCTGGCGGCGGAGCTTGCCTCGCTTTGCCGGCCGTGAATGGCGGCCGGCCTCGGACGCTACGGCGGCGGCCTTCTGCTTCTTCTTGCCTGCGCGCGCAGGCTGGCCGACCTTTGGCTCATCGAGCACCGAAAATTGCAGCCGCCGCTCGACCTCATCCACGCGATCGAGGATGACGCGCAGCCTGTCGCCGATCGAGAAGCGGCGGCCGCCGTGGTTGCCGATGATCTGCCGCGTGTTCTCGCGATAGGTGTAGATGTCGTCGAGCAGGCTGCCGATGGGGACGAGGCCCTCGATGAAGAGGTCGGCGAGCTCGACGAAGAGGCCGTACTTGGTGGCGTTCATCACCATCGCATCGAAGTCCTCGCCGATGCGATGCTGCATGAACTTCACCTTCTTCCACTCCATCAGCTCGCGCTCGGCTTCGGCGGCGCGGCGCTCGTTGTCGCTGCACTCCTTCGCAATCGCGCCGAGATCGTCTTCGGAAAGCGGAGCCTGCTAGGTCGCTCGACTCGCTTCGTTCGCTCAGGATGACCTGGCTGGTTGCACCGGCATCCAGCAGCGCCTTCGAGATGCGGTGGACGATGAGGTCCGGATAGCGCCGGATGGGCGACGTGAAATGCGTGTAATGCGACGTGGCAAGCGCGAAGTGGCCTTCGTTCTTCTCCGAGTAGCGCGCCTGCTTGAGCGAGCGCAGCATCAGGTGCGCCAGGATGCGCTCTTCGGGCTTGCCGGCAATCTTCTTTGCTAATCGCTGATACATCTGCGGCGTGACAGGGATATCCTGCGGGATCTCGTGTTGGCGCGGCGCTGCTATGTCCATCGCGGCGATTGCGCGCATTGTGGGCGCGGAATTCGCGGCGCTCGCTCTTGAACTGCACGCGCTTCACCGGCAGCGCGCCGATGCCCGAGCGAGTAGCCGAAGTGCGCTGCGGTTTCTTCGAAGTCAATCACGCGCTTGGCGTCAGGCTTCTCGTGAATGCGGTAGATCGAGGGCACGCCGACGCGCTCATGCCAGTCGGCGACACATTCGTTCGCGGAGAGCATGAACTCCTCGATCAGCCGGTTGGCCCAGGTGCGGTCCGAGCGCAGGATGCCCTGCATCTCGCCTTCGTCGTTGAAATCGATGATCGGCTCGGGCAGGTCGAAATCGATCGAGCCGCGCTGCTCGCGCTTGCGGTTGAGGATCTTGGCCAGCGTGAGCATGCGCTCGACTTCGGGCACCAGCGGCGCGAACTCAGCGCGCGTGGCTTCGTCGCCTTCAAGGATGGCGTGGACCTGCGTGTAGGTCATGCGGCGCGCGGAGCGGATGACGCCCTCGCACACTTCGTAGCTGAGCACTGCGCCGTGCCGGTCAAGCTGCATGATGCAGGAGAGGACGAGGCGATCTTCCGAAGGGCGCAGGCTGCAGATGTCCGAGGAGAGCTCCTGCGGCAGCATAGGCACGGCGCGGTCAGGAAAGTAAACCGACGTGCCGCGCAGACGGGCTTCCAGATCGAGCGGTGAGCCCGGCATGACATACTGCGCCACGTCGGCGATGTGCACCTGCAATTCGTATCCGTCATGGGTATGTTTCACCAGGACGGCGTCGTCAAAGTCGCGGGCCGTCTCGCCGTCGATGGTGACGATGGGGAGACCGCGAAAGTCACGACGGCGAGCGATCTCCTCCTGGTCGAGATGAGCGACCGTGCGCGCGTTCTCCAGCACCGCGTCCGGGAAAAGATGCGGGATGTGGTGCTTGCGAATCATGATCTCGACATCGACGCCAAAGTCGTCAGGATCGCCGAGGATTTCGAGCACGCGACCGCGCGCCTGGCGGTGCAGCGTGGGCCATTCCGTGATCTCCACATCGACGACCAGCCCTTCGAGATCGTCTGGATCGCGGTGCGTGTGGCGGACATCCTCGCCCAGGACGCGATGCGGCGTCGCTTCCGCCCCGGAATCTTCATCCTGATAGAGCGGCACCTCATCGCCGAAAGGAATCAGGATCGGATGGGCCATGCGCTCATCGAAGGGGACGACGTAATTGCCCTGCGCCCGGTCGCCGGTTGCATACCGGAAGCGGCCGACGACGGTGGGGTTGCGGCGGTGGGCGATCTGCACGACACGACCGGCGCGCTTGCCGGTGTTCGGGCCGGAAGTGCGCGGCGGCAGCAGCTCGACCAGCACCAGGTCGCCCTGCATGGCGCCGTTGAGCTCGGCGGGCGGGACAAAAATATCCTCGTCCTTATCGCCTGAGCCGGTCGTGCCGATAGTGTTTGTAGGCCGCACAAAGCCAAATCCGTCGCGGTGCAGGTCCAGCCGGCCAGGAATCAGGTTGGTGCGGGCAGCCGCGGCCTGGGGCAGGCTCCAGTGGTCGCGATCGGCCTTGACCAGGGCGCCACGGGCGGTAAGCCGCGCAAGCTGTTCCAGCAGCAGGCGGCGCTCGCGCCCCCCGCCCAGGCCAAGCTCCCGGACCAGTTGCTTGTAGCCGGCACGGCCCCCGGCGGAGCGGTGGATGCGGGCGAGGAGATCGCGGTCCGAGGGCATGATGGTTTTGATGGTATCCCGCGGCTGTCGCGGCCGGCGCAACCGCCTGTGGAGGTACCACTTAGGTGCAAGATTCGGCGAAAAGATTATTGACGAGGGATGCAATTTTCCCAAAGAGGTGAGTAATATGCAGACAAAGGCAGCAATTGACGCGGGTGCGCCGCGCCCGCTCATTTCCTGTACCTGCTGAAGGATGGACCAGTGCAAAGGGCGGCGAGTGATTCCCGCGGGGCCGTCGGCAGCCAGAGCAAATTTTGCAGTATCTGAAAGGAAACACCCTAGCGATGTGGAAACCGAATCAGCCCGGCAGTACTCCCCAATCCCCCAACAATGAGCCGAACCGTCCGGCCACTCCTGCATCCGGCGGGTTCGAGCCGGCTGCTTCGCGTCCCTCCTCAGCTCCCACAGCCCAGTCCGCGGCAGCCGACCAGGCCACCATCGGCAAGAGCCTGGTAGTCAAAGGTGAAGTCACCGGCTCCGAGTCGCTGTACATCGACGGCAAAGTCGAAGGCGCGATCAACCTGCCCGGCAACCGCGTCACCGTGGGCCGCAACGGCCAGGTGGCGGCCAACATCTCCGCCCGCGAAGTCGTGGTGCTGGGCAAGGTGCGCGGCAACATCAACGCCAGCGACCGCGTCGACATCCGCAGCGAAGGCTCGCTGACCGGCGACGTGATCGCGCAGCGCATCTCGATCGAAGATGGCGCCTTCTTCAAGGGCGGCATCGACATCCGCAAGCCCGGCAGCGCGGACAACAAGCCGAGCGAAGCGGCCAAGCCGGTCTCGGTCTAACGCCAGAAAAATTACGAAGCCCCGGAGCAGATTGCTTCGGGGCTTTCGTGCGTCTGCGGTTTCTCCAAGATGGACGCGGTGTCTCCCTGCCCGCCTTAGGGATGTGGCGGAGCCAATTGTAATTTTCTATGCAATCACTCGTAGGGCATGGCTAAGGCGGAGTATCTTGCTCGGCGTGGTTTCACCACACTTTCAGCAACATTTGGAGACCAGTATGAACGCTCTGCCCGGGTTTATCAGTGGATGCGCGGCAGCGGTCGCGCTCTTTTGTATCGTCCCAACTCTTTCAGCGCAGAACAGCAATGAGGGCATGTCAAAGCTCGGCAATCCCGGCTACACCAGAATGGCGCCCGTTCCCTTGGGTTCGGTTCATTCCGTAACTTCGTCGCCAATGCTGACCTACCCGGCTGGCGCGAAGACATCCCGAGGGAAGGCCGCCTCAGACGAAAACGGTGTGACCTTATTTCACGGTGGGGCGCGCGCGAATGCGGAAGCCGGCGCAAACTCCGCCGTCATGGGAAATGGCACGCTCTTCGGGCTGGACACTGTTGCGACCTTTGAAGGCGCGTTCGCCGCTACCGGTGGACCGGACGCGGGCACCGTTTTTCCCTACATCATGATCGGGAACGATCCCAAGCTTGGCGGCACAACCACGCTGCCCGCAAAGATCACGACGGTTTCCCTGCAGTTGCTGAACGCGGATGGCAGCGTGAATCGGGTCATCTCGTATAACCCCTTCGAGAACCTGACGCTCGGCTCGCCGGTCTTTGAGAACACTCTGTACGGAGACGGCCGCAGCCAGTTTACCGACGCAATCCAACGCGCCGAGTTCTTCAACACCATGAAGCAAAACTGGCACACACCTCTCGATCCGAGCATCGTGAATCGCGTGACCATCACGGTACCGCGCTTCGTGAATGTTCAGCTTCCGAACGGCACGGTGAAGCAGGTGCAAAATTACTTCCTGGGCACGGCGCCGAATGGCGATTCCTTCATCGAGTTGCTGGACCTGTTCTTCAACAGCGTCTTCGGCAATCAGGTGGTGAACGACATTAACTCCGGCAACGACACCACGGACGCCTTCAACATGCAGCTCTACCCGAACACCTTCCTGTTCTCGATCGATAGCAGTGGCAATTTCGCAGACTGCTGCGTTCTTGGCTTCCATACGTACTTCTTCGACTCGAGCACGGTCCCGCAACCGCGGTGGATTACAGCTTTTGCAAGCTGGATCTCTCCTGGGCTGTTCGGTGCGGGATTCCAGGACATCACCGGTCTTTCCCACGAGGTGACGGAGGCCTACAACGATCCGTTCGGAAACACGCCGGTCCCGGTCTGGCAGTTCCCGGGCCAGCCCGCAAATTCGACCGTCTGCCAGGGCAACCTGGAAACCGGAGATCCGGTCGAAGTGTTGCCGGATGCGACGGTCGCAATTCCGCTGAGAGAGAGCGGGAAAATCTTCACCTTCCATCCGCAGACCGAGGCATTGCTGCAGTGGTTCAGCCAGGGGCCGGCCTCAAATGCCATCGACGGCGCCTGGAGTTATCCGAACGAGAACGCACTGACCCGCTCAGCTGTGCCTTGTCCGAAGTAGAGAACGGAAAGACAAACAAAGCCCCGGAGCGCTCCGGGGCTTTGTTGTCGTTGGATGCTTAACGCGTAGCGTTTGGCGAAATTGCGATGATGATCGCAAAGGCCGTAAGGAATGAAACGCCCATAATCACAATCGCAGCAATCATGTACCGCGACAGTCTGCCTTGGGGATGAAGCCGTCTGTAGTCACCGCGCAACCGAAACAGTTTTCCCGGGTACCACCACATCGGTGAGTACTGTTTTTCTCCCGGAACGAGTTTGTTGACATCTTCGACCATCGCGAAGACACAGACATTCGCAGCAATACAGCTTGCAAATGTCATGACAGCGAAAACGATCGCCAGGGCAACCATTAGCAGATGCATATGGGTAATAAAACGCGCTTACGGTAACACACCAAGCCTGCTTCATCCGCGCCTGAACCGCCGCAGCAGGCTTCCCGGTATCGGCACCTTCATCATCACCGTGAAGGCGACGTAAAGCCCGCCGTAGGGGATGAGTACCGCAAGCGCGGTCAGGATGGCGGTGCGCGAACCGTGGCCCCGGAAAAGGCTATAGACCGGCAGATGCCGGTGCAGCAGGAAGCAGAGCGCCGCGGCGGCGATGGCCCCTAACCACAGGCGAAGAACACGGCTGGCCGGATAATCGACCACCCCGATGCGCTGTTGCATCGCGCGGCGGAGCAGCGAGTATTCGAGCCACGCCGCCAGGCCGGCAGAGAGCGTCAGTCCAGCCACGCCCCAGCGCGGATCGATGCCCAGCAGGTGCGGCAGCGGCTTCGAGAAGAAGTAGCCGAGGCCAAGTGTGAGGGCGACGCGGATCACCGCAAAGTTCAGCGGCGTGCGCGTGTTGCGCAGCGCGTAGAAAGCCGATGAGTAGAGGCGTCCCGAAGTCCCGGCCAGCAGGCCGACGCCGGAGCCGGCCAGCGCACTCCAGACGTAGGTCACGTCTCGCGCATTGAAGTGTCCGGTGCGGTAGATGGCGGCGACCACCACATCCCCGAGCACGACAAAAGCCACGGCAGAGGGCACGACGAACCAGGCAATCTGCTGCAGACCGGCGGCGAGCCGCGCACGCAGCTTGGCGGCGATCTGCTCCGCGGTGCCCAGGGCCGCGGACATCGCGGGCAGCTCCGCAGCAGACACCGCCATGCCGAAAAGCGAGACGGGAAGCTGGTTGATGATCTGCGCGTAGCTCAGCGCGGCAACCGCGCCGGTCGGCAGCGGCGAGGCCAGCATCTGGTCCACAAAAGCGCTCAACTGCACGACGCCGCGGCTGATGAAGACCGGGAAAAAATTATGGACAATGGTGCGGACATGCTCGGAGCGGAAGGTGGCCTTCCACTGCAAGGGGCTGAGCAGACGCATGACGGAGGGTATCTGGACGAAGAACTGCAGTGCGGAGCCGACGACTGAGCCGATGGCCAACGCCACAGCGAGGCGCGGCTCCGTGTCGGTGGCAGCGGTGAGGCCGTGAACGAAGAGACGCCGCCCCTGCCAGACGAGCGTCGCGATCATGGCAGCGTTCCATACGACGGGCGCGGTGTAGGAGAGCAAAAAGCGGCGGTGGCTGTTGAGAATGCCGAGGCACCAGGCAGAGAGCACCAGCAGCGCCGCGCCGGGGAACAGGATGCGGACAAGCTGGATGGTGAGCAGGCGCGTCTCGCCTCGGAAGCCGTAGGCGATCACGTCGACCAGCGCGGGCGCGAAGAGCACACCCAGCAGCACCAGCACCGAGGCGACCAGCACCAGGATGGCGAAGATGGCGGCGGCCGTACGGGTGGCCTCTTCATGGCGCTCTTCGGCGTTCAGCCGCGCATAGACCGGGATGAACGATGCGGACAGAACGCCTTCCCCAAAGAGGTTCTGCAGCATGTTCGGGATGCGGAAGGCCGCCTTGAAAGCATCGGCAGCCATGGAGTTGCCGAAGTAGTAGGCGAAGACGCGCTCGCGCACCAGGCCGATGATTTTAGAGAGCAGGATGCCGGTAGCGACGGCCAGGGCGGCGGCGCGCCCGTGGGGCTGCTTCGTTTTAGGCAGGTCGGGCAAGTCGGCCGGTATCTCGTTCGAGGGTGGGGGCGCGGTTTCGGGCATGCGTGCTCGGGCGTTCGCTCTAGCTTATCGAGCATTGCAGGATGCCGGGAGTGTGCAGCAAGGGGCCTGCGGCAACCATGCCGCGCTCCGGTGCTTCCAGAGTGCTATGGCTCACGATAGCGACAAACTGACGCGCTTCTTCTCCGGCGGCGAAGACGACCACAGCCGCACCTTCGACGAGATTCTGGGCTGGGACGATGCGCGTCTGGAAATGGTCCACGACTACATCCAGTGGATCTTTCCCCTGCCCGAGCGCAGCGGTGCGAATCCGGAAGCGCCGGTGCTCGATAGCGCGAGCATCGCGGCCATCCGCAGCAGTGCGGAGATGCAGGGACGGCTGCGGGCAGCCTTCGAGCGAATGCTGGCGTTCTACGGATTCGCTCTGGAACGTGACACCGTCGTGGAGGGGCAGCGGTTCGCGGCGGCCTCGCGGAACTGGCTGCATGCGGGGAACCACAACCATCTTCGGCTCACGCGGATGCTGCGTTCCCTGCGCGTATTGGGGCTCGGGCATGAGGCGGCCCTGTTGTGGGAGGCGCTTCGCTCGGTTTCGGAGCGGGAGCGCGCGGCAGGACGGCGGACGATCACAACGGAGACAGTTTCCTTCTGGCGGCAGGCGGCAACGTCGCCGCGGGGACATTGAAGGTGGCTTCGCCGCGATGCCATTCGCGACTTACGACTCGAACATCTCGTTGAACTTGTCGTAGGGAACCAGACCGTCGCCGAAGGTGAAAGTCCCCTTCTGCTGCATCTCTTCCGCGGCACGATAGAACGCCGTCAGAGCCACGCGTGACAGTGCGCTGCCTACGCTGATACGCCTGACCCCCATCCCGGACAGCGTAGCCAGGTCAAGCGCGCTACCCTGCACCGGCATGAGCACGTTGATGGGCCGGTCGACCGAGCTGAGCACAGCCGAGATGTCGTCTTTCGTCTTGAGGCCGGGAGCGTAGAGCACGTCAGCGCCCGCTTCCTGGAAGGCCTGCAGGCGGCGGATGGTGTCCTTCAGGTCAGGATTGCCGGCGATGAAGTTTTCCGCGCGGGCGGTCAGGGTGAATGGCGACGAGAGGGAGTGGGCAGCCTCCGCAGCGGCACGCACCCGCTCGACCGCGTGTTCGAAGGCATAGAGCGTGCCGTGTGGCCGGGGCGTCACATCTTCGATCGAGCCGCCCGCGAGGCCCGCGGCGGCGGCCAGACGGATCGTTTCCGCGCAGGTTTCAGGCGCATCGCCAAAGCCGTTTTCGAGGTCGGCGCTGACCGGCAGATCGGTAGCATCCACAATGGCTTTCACGTGCTGGAGCATGGCATCGCGGCCGACCTCTCCATCCGGCAGACCGGCGGAGAAGGCATAACCGGCCGAGGTGGTGGCGAGCGCTTCAAAGCCGAGACGGGCCAGCAGCCGCGCGGTGCCGGCGTCCCACGGGTTCGGGATGATGAAGGCGCGGTTGCGCTCGTGCAATGCGCGGAAGCGTGCTCCCTTTTCTGCGTGCCTGGACATAGTGCGGTTCCCCTCTTCAGTCGGTTGACCTGTCAGTGTCATGGCGGAGCCGCGTGGTGCGCAACCTGTCGTGTGGCGGACGGACAGGAAAAGGGCGCAACTCTACGGCTTCGGTAACGACGGAGGAGCATTTCTGTGATTCCTTTCGCGACTTGTTCGGCGGCTTGGTTTATAACCGTGTGTCAGTTTGCGGGAGGCCACAGATGGGACTGAAAGCTGCGATTGGGGCAGGAGTTCTGGTTTGTGCGGTCGTCGGGGTGGCTGGGATGGCGCAATCGCAGCAACAGGAGCAGCAATCGTCGTCGCATCTGGGGCAGGTGGCGAAGCGGCATGGCGGCGAGGAGGCGAATCCCGCCAACGGCACCACCAACAACGTCCTGACGGTGCAGCGCACGCCTTCACCGGCTGCCGGGCAGGTGCGCGGCGGCAACGGCGTGGTGCTGCCCGATCCGCCGGAGACGGCGAAGCATCCCGTAACCGACTCGCTGCACGGCGACACCATCACGGACGACTACCGCTGGCTCGAGCAGCAGCATGATCCCGCCACGCGCTCCTGGATCGACCAGCAAAACGCCTATACGGACAGCTACCTGCACCAGGTGACGATCCGGCCGGAGATCCAGGCGGAGCTGACGAAGCTGGAGCGGGTAGAAACCTACTCGATGCCAACCAAGCGCGGCGATCTGTACTTCTTCAAGAAGCGGCTGGCGGATGAGAACCAGGCGTCCATTTATGTCAGGCACGGCGCGACGGGCGCGGATGAGCGGTTGGTGGACGCAGGCAAACTCAGCGCCGACCAGAACACCTCCGTCAACATTCTCGACGTGACGAATGACGGCTCGCTCGTGGCCTACGGCATCCGCCAGGGTGGCGCGGACGAGCAGGAAGTCCGGGTGATGGATGTGACGTCGCGCAAGGAGCTTGCGGACCGGCTGCCGACGCAGCGCTACATGGGAGTGCAGATCAGTCCGGACAAGACCGGCCTCTACTACGCCGTCTTCCATCATTCGGGCACGCTGGTCTACTGGCACGCCTTCGGCACGGACGCCTCCGCGGACAAGGTGATCTTCGGCAAGGAGTACAAGGGGGAGCCGCTGGGCGAGCTGGACCTGATCCGCGTGAGCACGTCGGACAACGGCCATTGGCTCATCGTGACCATCAGCCGCGGCGTGCCGGCGAAGCGCGAGGACATCCTGATCAAGGACCTGCGTGCGCCGGATGCGGAGTTCACGCCGGTGGTCTATGGGATCGAAAACCGCTTCAGCCTGATCGATACCGGCACCGACACCTTCCTGATCAAGACCGACATGGGCGCGCCCAAGGGACAAGTCCTGCGCGCCGATCTGAATACGCCACCGCAGCAGTGGCAGACCATCGTGCAGGAGAACGATAACGTCATCCAGGACACCAGCGTGCTGGGCGGCAAGTTGTTTGTGGATCGTCTGGTGGATGTGAAGGACGAGATCTCGATTTACTCACTCGACGGCAGGCCGCAAGGCAACGTAAAGCTGCCGGGCATCGGGAGCGCGACGGTGCCCTACGGACGCCCGCTCGAAAAGGAAGGCTTCTACAGCTTTGACTCCTTCAACGTGCCGCCGACCATCTATCGCTACCAGGCGGATACAGGCGCAACCAGCATCTTCGCGCAGCCCAAGGTGCCATTCCATCCGGAACGGTATGAAGTACAGCAGGTCTTCCTCACCTCGAAGGACGGCACACGCATCCCGATGTTCATCGCAGGCAAGAAAGGAATGGCGCGCAATGGTAAGACGCCGCTGCTGATGACTGGCTACGGCGGCTTCAATGTCAGCATCACTCCGGGGTGGAACCCGATGTACGCGTGGTGGCTTGAGCAGGGCGGCTGGTTCGCCGTGCCCAACCTGCGCGGCGGTGGCGAGTACGGCGAAGACTGGCACAAGGCCGGGATGTTCGAGAAGAAGCAGAACGTCTTCGACGATTTCTTCGCGGCCACCCGCTACCTGATCGACCAGAAGTACACCAGCCCGGCGAACTTCGCGATCTGGGGACGCTCCAATGGCGGCCTGCTGATGGGCGCGGCCATGACGCAGCATCCGGAGCTGTACGGTGCGATCGTCTGCGGCTATCCGCTGCTGGACATGCTGCGTTATCAGAACTTCGAGTTCGGACGCCTATGGACAACCGAGTACGGTTCGGCAGACAACGCGGCGGACTACAAATATCTCCGCGCCTATTCGCCGTATCAGAACGTGAAGCAGGGCACGAAATATCCGGCGATCATGTTCTTCTCCGGCGACAACGACACGCGCGTGGACCCGCTACACGCGCGCAAGATGACCGCGGAGATGCAGGCAGCGACCGCAGGCGATCGGCCGGTCCTGCTGCACTACAGCCTGAAGGGCGGCCACAGCTCCGGCGTTTCGGTGACGCAGCAAATCCAGGACTACACGGACATTTTGTCGTTCTTGTGGAATGAGGTGGACACGCGCTAACGAGTCGCTGATTTGCTGGCACTTCCCTCAATCGCCGCGAGCAACCGCGCCGCGCTGTGCTCAATATCAAAATGCTGCTCAAAGCACTGGCGCGCGTTCTGCCGCATTCGGGCGCGCTCGTTCTCGGGAAGTTGCTGCCACTCGGTCAGCAGCCTGGTCGTGCCTTCGACCGTATCCGGAGCGACGAGGCCGGCATGAGCCGCTTCGATCTCCCGCCAGATGTTGACTTCGCGCGAGATGAGTACGGGAACGCCGCAGGCCAGCGACTCGGCCACAGCAATCCCGAAATTTTCCTGATGCGACGGCAGCGTGAAGACCTCCGCCGCGAACAGCGCGCTCCACTTCACAGCATCGCGCAGCATCCCGGTCCATACGATGCGATCGGCGATGCCCAGTGCGGCGGCACGCACCGCGAGTGTCTGCTGCCAGTCACCCCCATCGGGCCCGGCGAAGACCAGTCGCCATGCAGGGTCTTTTGCCATCGTGGTCGCAAACGCCTCCAGCAGCAGGTCGCAGCCTTTCTTCGGATGGATACGCCCCATGAAGAGCAGAAGCCGCTTGCCGTGAAGCTCGGGGTAGCGATCCAAGAAGAGCGATGCATCCACGCCAGGTGGTGGCGGAGCTGTGCCCAGCCCGGTAACCACCGCGTTCGCGCGGTAGAGCGCAAACGACTCAGGAGCCAGCAGCTTTTCCTGCTCGCACGTGAACAGGACGGCGCGCGCATCGCGCAGAACGCGGTAGTCTGCCCAGGGCCAGTAGAGCCATTTTTTCAGGTGCTTCAGCGGATAGGTGCGTTTGAACCACGGGTCGAGCATCCCATGGGGAAAGACATAGTACGGGGTGCCGGTATCGCGGAGCGCCCGCCAGGCGGCGAAGCTGTGGTACTGCCACAGTCCGTGGATGATGACAGCGTCATAGCGGCTCCGGTTTTCGCGCAGCCATGGCACGCAGCCGGGAGCAAAGCCGTAGTGGTTGCGGGCAGGGCCAAGTGCGTGCACAGGGAGGGGAAAGTTGCGGACCTCGGCGTCCCTCGGATCGTCCAGCGAAGCGACTTCGGAGGAGTGGCCGCCGCGCTGCAATGCCGCGGAGAGGCTCCGCACGGCTTCTATAGGGCCACCTCCGGCGGCGCGGATGGAGGCGATGACGTGGAGGAGTCTCATAACAGGCGGGGCGTAAGCTGGTGCACGGATTGTACCTGCCGCGAGATGGGAATGCTGTGAGTAGTGTGCTGGATAGTGCAATGAATCCGAAATGACTCGATGGCATCATGAATAGGAATGCCATCGAGTCTGGACATGGATGACCGGCCTGTTGGAAACGAAATGAAGGATGAGGAGAACGGCAAGTGACGCAACCAGTTTCGGATGCCTTGGTGTTTTTTGGCGCGACAGGCGATCTGGCCTATAAGCAAATCTTTCCTTCGCTGCAGCGGCTGGCAAAGCGCGGCAAGCTGAAGGGGCCGGTCATTGGCGTCGCCAAATCAGGCTGGACGCTGGATGACCTGAAGAAGCGTGCGCGCGAGAGCGTGGAGACGCACGGCGGTCTGGACCCCGAAGGTTTCGACAAGCTGATGGCCCTTTTGCGCTACGTGGATGGCGACTACGCCGATATCGCGACCTTCCAGCAGGTGCGCAAGGAGCTCGGTGCGGCGAAGCACCCCATCCACTACCTGGCGATTCCGCCGAGCCTCTTCGGGGAGGTATTGGAGCAGTTAAAGCAGTCCGGATGCGCCGAGGGTGCGCGCGTCGTCATCGAGAAACCGTTTGGCCATGATCTCGAATCGGCCATTGAGCTGAACCAGATCGTGCACCGGACGTTCGATGAGAATGACGTCTTCCGCATCGATCATTATCTGGGGAAGAATGCGGTGCAGAACCTGATCTTCTTCCGCTTCAACAACTCGTTCCTGGAGCCGATCTGGAACCGCCACTACGTGGAGAGCGTGCAGATCACGATGGCGGAGAGCTTCGGCGTACAGGGGCGCGGTGCCTTCTATGACCAGACAGGCGCGATCCGCGATGTGTTGCAGAACCACCTGATGCAGTTGCTGAGCAACGTTGCGATGGAGCCGCCGGTCGGCGCCGGCGCCGAGGCGCTGCGCGATGAGCGGACGAAAGTGCTGAAAGGTGTTCAGTGCCTGGTGCCCGCCGAGGTAGTGCGCGGGCAATTTGAGGGCTACCGGAACGAGCCCGGCGTGAAGCCAGATTCGCAGGTGGAGACCTACGTCGCGCTGAAGGTCTGCATCAACAGCTGGCGCTGGAAGGATGTGCCGTTCTTCATCCGCGCCGGCAAGTCACTGCCGGTCACGGCGACGGAAGTCGTGGCGCGGCTGCGGCGTCATCCCGATATCTTCTCCAGAGATCCATTGCCGCCGAATTATGTGCGCTTCCGCGTCAGCCCCGATATGACAATCGGTCTGGGCGCGCACGTGCGCATCCCGGGCGAAGTGCCGCGCGGTGCTCCGGTCGAAATGATCGCGACGCAGCACGCCAATCCCGACGACATACTGCCGTATGAAGAGTTGCTGGCGGACGCCATCGTCGGCAATCAGACGCGCTTTGCCCGCGTGGACTACGTTGAAGAGGCGTGGCGCATCCTTGAGCCCCTGCTCGAAAACATGCCGCCGGTGCAGATGTATAAGCCGGGCACCTGGGGCCCGGAGGCCGCGGAGAAGCTGATGGAGGCCGATGGCGGCTGGCTGAACCCTTCTACCTGAAGTGCGGTCAGCTAGACCGCGCGGCCAGCCGCAGCGCCGGAGGCCCAGGCCCACTGGAAATTGTAACCACCAAGGTGTCCTGTCACGTCCACCGCCTCGCCGATGAAGTAGAGGCCGGGCACGCGCCGGCTCTCCATGGTTTGCGCAGACAGCTCCGCGGTCGCTACGCCGCCTGCGGTCACCTCGGCCTTGTCATAGCCTTCGGTGCCTGCCGGCGTGATCTGCCATCGATGCAACTGCTCTTCCGCTTTGCGGAGGGCTGCATTGCTCCAGCCGCTTGGCGGGTAGAGTGCCGCCCACCGGTCGGCGAGGCGCTGGGGCAGAACATCGCGCAATGCAGCTCGATAGGCAGCGGCATCGCGGCCGCCTGGCTGGGAGTGTAGCGAAGCGGTGAACTCCCGTTGGGGAGCAAGGTCGATGGTGATCGGCTGGCCGGGCCTCCAGTAGGAGGAAATCTGCAAAATCGCAGGGCCGCTCAGGCCGCGGTGCGTGAAAAGCAGCTTCTCGCGGAAGCGTGTTTTGCCGTCTGCGGCGATGACTTCTGCCGAGAGTCCAGTGAGATCGGCATAGCGCGCGCTGTCTTCTCCGTGCCAGGTGAGCGGTACCAGCGCGGGACGGCATGGTTCGACGGCAATGCCAAATTGCGCGGCGATGCGATACGCGAGATCGGTGGCTCCCATCTTTGGAATGGAGAGGCCGCCCGTTGCGACGATCAGAGCGCCGGCCCGGTACGTCGTGGTCGTCGTGTCCACTTCGAAGCCGTGGTTCTGGCGGATGGCCGTGATGTGTTGATTGAGGACGATACGCGCGCCGGCTGCGCGGCATTCCGCTTCGAGCATGGCCACGATGTCCCGCGCAGAGCGATCACAGAAGAGCTGGCCGAGAGTTTTCTCGTGATACGGAATGCGGTGACGTTCCACCAGCGCGATGAAGTCGCGCGGAGTGTAGCGGGCGAGCGCGGAGCGCGCAAAGTGCGGATTGGCGGAAAGGAAATGCTCCGCTGTGCAATGGAGGTTTGTGAAGTTGCACCGGCCGCCGCCGGAGATCAGAATTTTCTTGCCGATGCGGTCAGCGCGATCGAGAATGACAACGCGACGGCCACGCTGGCCGGCCATGATGGCGGCCATCAGGCCCGCCGCCCCCGCTCCGAGCACCAGCACGTCGCAAAGCTCTTCGTGATGAGCAGGGGAAGCGGAGTCTCTTCCTGGCAATGGAGCGCACATCCGCGCTAAGCCGCCAGCGTAAAGCGGTACATCCAGTCGCCGCCGCACCATTGCGGATAATTCGTGCCCCACGCATTGTTGTACAGGCTGACGTGCACGCCATCCTGCATGGTGGGCAGATCGAGCGAGAAGTCGAGCGGCGAGCGCTCGCCGACCGCGACTACCGGCGCATCGAGCGTGGCCAGCTCAAAGAGGCCGCGCGCGTCACGATAGCGCAGCCGCTCCGATACCGCGTGCATGCTGCGCCCTCCACCACGGACCACATCCGCCGGCCGCACCGGCTGGCCCACTTTGTCGAGTTCCCAGCCCGCCGCTTCCCCGGCAATAGGATGGAAGGTCAGCCACATCGCCTCCGGCAGCCGGTTTTCCTGCTTGCCGAGTGAAGTGAATCGTATCTGTAGCTGAGGCGTATTTTTCGGCATCACGATATCAAGGTAGAGCGAGTCAGGCCATGCCACCAGGCCGGCCGCGGCGCTGGCCGGATCGTCAATCGCCAGCTCCGCCAGCAGCCGATGCTGTTGCGCGTCCTCGCTGATCCAGCACTGGCGCAGGGTAGGGTGCCATTCCCGCGTAGCAGCGCCGAAGTGCGCAATGTTCGGCTTGCCGAAATCCTGCGGGCCCCACCAGGTCTTGACCGTGAGATAGCGGGCGATGAAGGCGTCATATACCTCGGGGCCCAGCGTCTGATAGGTGAAGAGCGCAAGCGGGTTCTGCGGCGAGGCCCATGCGCGCTGCGTCGCTTTGTTGATCAGCGCGATGATCGCGCCGCTGCGCGGATCGAGCGCGATGCGGAAGTGCGCTGTGTCCAGCACGCGCGATGCCGGATGCGGACGCATGCCGACAGGACTCGGCGGCGTGACGCGCAGTGTCTCCAGCCGCTGTTGCATGGCCACGCGCATCGCAGCCGGCAGCCGTCCGATACCATCGCTCAGATCGTCGCGTTTCTCCTGCCAGCTTGCTTCCATCTTTCGATAGCCGGGCTGGTCAAGCACAGCTTTCAGGTCCGCGGGCTTATAGTGGTCGTGGTCCAGGTAGCGCTTGGTGTCGGTGCCCCAGGTGTGCTCCACCGAGAGAGCCATGCGGCTGAGCAGAGCGCGATCGTTGTCTCCGCCCACTTCCAACTGCTTCTGCGCGATCCACTCCTGGCGCATGCGAGCTGCTTCTCGATAGCGCGCGACCTTCGGAGGATCGCTGGGAATGCCGTAGATCCACGTGTCGCCAATCTCCTCCGTGACCACCGGGAGCTTGTCCCGCACCGGCGCGAGCGCGGCAGCGACATCGCTCAACGTCGCTGCAGTCACAGTCGCGTTGGGGAATTGCTTACGCAGCCGCGCGTAGATCTCCTGGATCTCCTGCTGCGAATGCGGTCCGCCGTTGTCGCTGCGCATCTCCATCGAAAAGGCCGTATCCGTGCCGGGCAGCACAACCGTGCCACCGTAGTCGTGGCGGTGATAGACCATCGGCAGGCTGCTGCCGTCGGGGTTCTTCCAGAGGAAGACCTCCGGCACGTCGGGCGGCGTGCTCGCTCCGTTTACCCCGATGTCCAGCAGCGAAATGTCGCCAGCCGCCAGCGGCGGGATGATGCCACGCGTGTGGCCGGGCACGTCTGTCATCTTGGCGCCGATGGTCTTACGGCCGAAGCGCGCATCCAGCGACCGCGACAGGCCAAGCGCGCCTTCAATCATGGAGCGGTCAAGCATCTCGCTCTGCCAACTGAAAGGCAGCGCGTGCCAACTGATGTCACCAGCCGCGATGGCCTGTTCCATCGCGCGGCGCTGTTCCGGCGTCGCCTGCTCCAGATATTCGTAGAGCAGCCACGAGCCGGTGGTCCAGACGTAGCGGTCGCCGCCGGCCTTGCGAAGCGCGGCGCCAGTCTCGATGGCCTGCGGATAGTACACGTCGAAGTACTTCCGCATGACCGCCGCCTGCGTGTCGGTAAAGCCGACATCCAGGTGGCACTTGAACGCGACGAGCACCCGGCGCACGTTCGAGTCGGGAGCATCTGGCGGCAGCAGAGTGCTGCCCAGGGCGCGCTGCGCCGCCGTTGCTCCGGCGGTGAGCGCCGCAAATTTCAGGAGATCGCGTCGCTGCATGTTCTTGCGTGTCGGTCTGATGCGATCGAGTGTAGCGTAATCCACGCGTGCCGGCCCAATCGGGTGTGGGACAGGCCTAGGCACATGGCCTGAAAGCTTTGCACTCCGCTCAAACCCTTTCCCAACGCCGCGATCAAAGCCCGCAATCCCGGCGGGCAGAAAACGCATCTGTGATGACTAGCAGGTGCAGTCGTGATCCACATTCTCCTGGCGAGTGCCCTCGCGTCGCTGGTTTTCCTTGCGGGCTGCTCAGGCGGTATGTCGAGCAGCCAGACGGGTGCCGCCTCGGGCGCGGCATTCACACCGATCCAGCACATCATCGTGATCTTCGGCGAGAACAACTCATTCGATCACTATTTCGGGACCTATCCGGTAGCAGCCAACAAGCCGGGTGAGCCCCCATTCACCGCCGCCCCGGGCACGCCCACGCCGGTCGGGCTCACCGGCACGCTGCTCACTGCGAATCCGAATTACCTGAACCCGCGAAATGGATCTGGAGCGGCAAATCCGTTCCGCCTCGATCCCGCGCAGGCTGCAACCGGCGACCAGGACCACAAATACTCTCCGGAAGAGACCGCCTTCGACAACGGTGCGATGGACCTGTTTCCTTACGCGGTCGGTAGCGCGGATTCTACGGCCCTGGCCGCGAGCACCCACGCCAATCCCATTGCAGTCACTAGCGGTCTCACCATGGGCTACTACGACGGAAACACCGTGACGGCACTGTGGAATTACGCCCAGCACTATGCGCTCAACGATCACTTCTTCGGCACGACGTTCGGTCCATCTACGGTAGGCGCCTTGAACCTTATTTCCGGTCAGACAAACGGCGCGATAGCCGGCCAGAATGCAACGGGTGTTCTGGTGAGCGATGGCAATGGCGGATTTACGCTGATCGCCGACGCACAGCCGGATGGCGATGTCTGCACGACCGCCGGCAGCGCGGCCGTGTCCATGAGCGGCAAGAATATCGGCGACCGGCTCACGGCGGCCAACGTTACCTGGGGATGGTTTCACGGCGGCTTCGACCTGAGCGTCATGAATCCGAATGGAACGACTGGATGCGCCCGATCCACGACGTCGTCTGTCACTGCTGTAGATCGGCCCGACTACAACGCAACTCTCGAGCCATTCCAGTTCTATGCCTCGACGCAGAACCTGCAACATACCCGGCCATCATCCGTTTCCGCGATCGGAACCAAAAGCGACGGGGCCAATCATCAGTACGACATTCAGGACTTCACCGATATGCTGGCAGCCGGCAATCTGCCCGCCGTGAGCTTTCTCAAGCCGCCGGCATATCAGGACGGGCATGCGGGATATTCCGATCCACTCGATGTGCAGAAGTTCATCGTCGATATCGTGAACGCAATCGAGCAGTCAAAGTTCTGGCCAAACACCGCCATCATCATCGCCTACGACGATTCAGACGGCTGGTACGACCATGTCATGCATATTGTGAACGGCTCAGCGACGGATAAAGATACGCTGAACGGCCCCGGCATCTGCGGAAGCGCAACGGCCACGGCAGTCAATGCACTGCCCGGCGTGGACCCAGGCACGATGCACGCCCAGGGCCGCTGCGGATATGGCCCGCGCCTGCCGCTGCTCGTCATCTCGCCCTGGGCGAAGCAGAATTACATCGATTCCACCATCACCGATCAGACCTCCATCATCCGATTCATCGAGGACGACTTCCTCTCCGGCCAGCGCATCGGCGGCGGCTCCTTCGACGGCATCGCCGGCTCGCTCCAGAACATGTTTGATTTCAGCCAGAGCACACCGCAGAACGACAATGTGCTGCTGCTCGACGACACAACCGGAGAAGTGACCAGCGACAAGTGAGTCAGGAAGTGGCCGACCGGTCGTTCTGCGATGCCGGCTCGTTCCACTGATTTCTGCCAATCGACATTTTTCCGCCCAGCCGCCTTGGGATTCTCGCGAGTCGAAAGCGCAATCCTCCGCTACACTGACGGGAGGGCTGGGCCCATAGCTCAACGGTTAGAGCAGGGGACTCATAATCCCTTGGTTGGGGGTTCGAATCCCTCTGGGCCCACCACTGCGTCCTGATCCAGATCACACCTGCAGAACGTCACCATCACGGGCCACCATCTCGTAGAGCACCGGGTTGACGAAGAAGCCGAGGAAGAGCCGCGAGACCAAACCCGCCACGATGACGATGGCGAACGGCTTTTGTGTGTCCGACCCGATCCCGGTGGAGAGAGCGGCGGGAAGCAGTCCCAGGCAGGCGACGAGGGCGGTCATCATGATGGGCCGCAGCCTCAGCAGAGACGCCTCGCGGGTTGCGGTGCGGATGTCCTTGTTCTCAAGACGCAGCTTATTGATGTAGGAGACCAGGATGACGGCAGTCTCAACCGAAACGCCCATAAGCGCGAGCAAGCCCAGAGCCGAGGAGACGCTGAACGGCGTGTGCGTCAGCTTGAGCGCGATCAACGCGCCAACCGGTTCGGTAAGCACTACGCCAAGCGCGATGGTCACAGGGAATTTGAAATTGCCGTAGAGGGCAAACAGGATCATGAAAATGATGAGCAGGGCGAGCGGGCCGATGAATTCCATCTGGTGCTTCGCTTCCAGAAATTCGCCGTACTCGCCGCCCCAGCTCAGGCGATAGCCCGGGGGCAAAGACTTGGCAATATCGGCGATGGCATGTTGCCCGGCGTTCACGGCGCTCTCCAGGTCGCGGCCTTCGATGCTGTACTGCACGCCGATATACCGCGAATTGTTTTCGCGATAGATAAACGATGCGCCACCGGCCTCGTGGATGTTCGAGAGCTCGCTCAAAGGTATCTGCTGCCCGGTCGGTGTGCCGACGAGCAGATTGCCGATCTGCTGCGCGTTCTCCCGAAACTCCGGCTTCATGCGCACAACCAGATCGAACAGCTTCTCGCCCTGTATCACCTGGGTGGCGGCCTGGCCTCCGACAGCCGCCTGCACCACTGCTTCTACATCGGCGACGTTGATGCCATAGCGCGCGATCTTGTCCCGGTCCACATCAATCAGCAGGCTCGGCTGGCCGAGCTCGCGCACCACGGTGAGCTCGGTGAAACCGGGTACCTGCGAGAGACGCCGCTTGATCTCGAGCGCCTTGCTTTGCAGGACGTTCAGGTCAGGACCATAGATCTTTACCGCAAGTGCGCTCTTCAGTCCGGTGAGCGCTTCATCTACCGCGTCTTCGGCCGGCTGTGTGTAGTTGAAGATGACGCCGGGGAACGCCTTGAGCTTCTGCTGGATGTCTTCGGTCAACTCAGCCTTGTTGTGGATTGCACTCGTCTTCCATGAGGCATCGTTGTAAGGCTTCAGCCCCACATAGAACTCGTCGTTGAAAAATCCCGTCGGGTCGGTGCCATCGTCGGGACGGCCAAGCTCGGAGCCGACGTCGGTCACCATTGGGTAGCTCATCAGAATCTTGCGAACCTGGGGTGAGAATCGGCTGGCCTCTTCAAACGAGACGGTATATGGCATCGTGGCTCGTACCCAGAGCGCTCCTTCGTCCAGATGCGGCATAAACTCTCCACCGATGAAGGGGATGAGCAGAAGCGTGGCGGCAAAAATAATGGTCGCCACCAGCATGGTCGTCTTCGGATGGTCGAGACACCATTCCAGCTCTCCGGCATATTTGTCGCGCACCCATTCGAAGGGCTTGTTCACGCGCTCGCGTACGCCGCGCTTGAACCACCAGGCGCACATGACGGGCACGAATGTGAGCGTCAGCACCAGCGCACCGATGAGCGCGATGGCTACGGTATCGGCCATAGGCCTGAAGAGTTTTCCGGAGGGCCCAGTGAGCGCGTAGATCGGCAGATAGCCGGCAATAATGACGGCCACCGAATAAAAAATCGGGCGATCGACATCCTTCGCCGCCGCCAGGATTACATGTTCCAGGTTGTAGCTCTGGCCTTCGCGCGCGCCCAGCTCGCGGAAGACGTTCTCCACCATCACCAGCGTGCCGTCGATGAGAATGCCAAAGTCGATGGCTCCGATGGAGAGCAGGTTGGCCGCGACTCCGCGCGCATGCAGAAAGATGAACGAGAACAGCAGCGAGAGAGGAATGGTGAGCGCGACAATAACGGCGGCGCGCATGCTCACCAGAAACGCCATCAGGACGATAAGCACCAGAGCCATGCCCAGCAGCATGTTGTGCTCGACCGTATCGATGGTGAGCTGAACAAGATCGCTGCGATCGTAGTAGGGATGTATCTTTATGTCCGCCGGCAGGATGCTTTGGTTGAGCTGCTGGGTTTTCGCTTCAACGCCCTTCAGAACATTTTGCGTCTGCTCGCCGCGCCGCATCATGATGACGCCCTCAACGGCGTCATCGGTTTTGTTGAAGCCGAATTCGCCCAGGCGCGGAGCGTGCCCAATGGTCACGTCGCCGATATCGCGGATACGAATCGGCACTCCATTCTGCGTGCCCACAATGACATCGCCGATATCCGCGGTATCCCGAACCAGGCCAAGGCCGCGAACATAATAGAACTGGGCCCCCTGCGAATAGAAGCCGCCGCCGGCATTGGAGTTGTTGACGGAGAGCTGCTGCAATACGGTGGGCACCGTGATGTGGTAGGCGTAGAGCCTGGCTGGATCGAGCAGCACCTGATACTGCATGACGGTGCCGCCGAAACCCGAATCATCCGCAACGCCCGGCACCTGCTTGTATTCGCGCTCGATGACCCAGTCTTCGTAAACCTTCAGCTCCTGCGGCGTGCGATCGGGGCTATCGATGACGTATCGATAGACCAGGCCGGACGGACTCGCGAGCGGCGCCAGCGTCGGAGTGACGCCGGCTGGATACGTCACTCCGCTCAATCGCTCGAAAACTTGCTCGCGCGCAAAATAATCATCCGTGCCTTCGTCAAATGTCATGCGGACATCCGAGAGCCCGTAGAGAGAGATGGATCGCATCACGGCCATCTTCGGCACGCCGTTCATCTCCACTTCAGTGGGGATGGTCACCAGACGCTCGACTTCTTCTGCGGCGTGTCCCGGCCATTGCGTAATCACTTCCACCATCGGCGGAGCGAGATCGGGGTAGGCATCCACGGGCATGTGGTGGAACGAGATCGCGCCGCCGATGACGATGAATACGGTCAGCAGCAGGATCAGCATCCGTTGCCGCAGCGCGAATTGGACGATGTGATGAATCATGCGAAACGGCCTCCCTCAGTGCTGCAGCGAATTAGCAAACTGAAGAAACAGGCTGCCGTCGCCCACAACTCGCTCTCCAACGGAAATGCCTTTCAGAATCTGCGTCTGGCCGTTTTCGCTTTGGCCGATTTCCACGTCGCGCCTGCCAAACTGATTCGCGCCGATCGCGACATAGACAAAGGGTTGATTGTTGTCGTCGCGCAGAATGGATGAGTCCGGCACGGCGATGGCGTTGGAGATAGACCCCGCCGTCACCGTAACGGTGCAGTACATATCCCTCTTTAATTTCCCGCCCGGATTATCCACCACGATGCGTGCCTGCAGTGTTCTGGTATTCGGATCGAGAGCCGGCGAGACATAGGAGATTCTTCCGTGAAATGTGCCCGGATACGCATCCGTCTGCACCACGACGTCGTCTCCGCTGCGCACGGCGGCGAGGTCGGACTGATATACGTTCGCGAGCACCCAGACCGTAGTTCAGATCGGAGATGGTGAAGGCCTGCGTCTGGCCCGCCTGCACTACCTGGCCGGGTGAGACCAGGCGCTCCACAACCTCGCCGCTGATCGGAGCAAGCACGGGAATCTGCGCTGAGGTGGCGGTCTTCGCCAGCTCGGACGGATTTTTGATGCCGAGAATCTTCATTCCCTGTTCCGCCGCGTTCAGGTCTGCCCGTGCCTGGTTGCGGTCGGATTCGGCCTGTTCCAGATCGCGCTGGGCGACGGCGTGGTGCTGGTACAGGTCCTGCTCGCGCGTGTAGTTTTTATCGGCTAAGCGATAGGAGTCGGCGGCTTTCAAATAGGCGTCCAGTAACTGCGAGTAGTCAGGACTGCTCACCTCCAGCATCGGCTGGCCGACCTTCACTTGTTGTCCGGGCACCACCAGGATCCGGCTGACCGGTCCGCCAACCTGCGTGATGACAGGCGTGGTCTTGAAGGCGTTATAGGCAACAGCACCAGTCAGCCGAAGTGTGCGCGTCAGCCGGGTGGGCTCAACCGTGACCACCTGCACATGCGACATCTGATCTTCCGGAATCGTGAAGAGCTGAGGAATCGCAGAAGTCGAGGCGGTCGCGGAGAAGGACGTCATCTTGTTCGCGTGCTCGCGGTCTTTCGAGCTGCAGGCCGCGAGGACACATACGAAAGCGAGCGCCGTCGCGCTTTGCAGTCTGCGTCTGCGGCGGTTCATCGGCGTAGCGGTCATGGCAGGCTCCTGGTTCCTACTGCTTCGCGAAGCTGTTCGAGTGCAATCAGGTAGGAAGCGAGCGCCTGGCGGTACGCCAGCTCGGTAGCCCGATAACTTCGCTCGGCATCGAGATAATCAAGCAGGCTTGCAGCACCATGCCTGTAGGAATATTCACTGATGTCGCGGGACTGCTGCGCCTGGTCAAGATAACCGGAGCGATAGAGGCCGACGATCTGATCGTTCGAGCGCAGATTTTCAAAGGCGTCGCGCACATCCGTCAGCACCTGGCCGCTCGCGAATTTTTCCTGCTCCTGCGCCTGGCTAATGGCAAACCCGGTGCGCGCAATTTCTCCCTGGTTGCGGTCGAAGATCGACAGCGGTATCTGCCCGAAGAGCGAGACGTTGTTGATGTCGCTGAGGTGCGTGTAGCTGATTTGACCGGTGACGTCTTTCTTCCCGATGGCCTTCTGTAACTGGTATTGACTGTTCGCGGCAGTGACTCCCTGCTGCGCCGCCCGCAGATCCGGCCTGGTCTGCAACGCCTTCGCCTGAAAATCTTCCAGGTTGCCCTTGACCGGCTGATAGTCGAAAGTTGCCGGCTACGTCGTAGTCCGCGCTGATCGATTCATATCCAAGCAACTGCCGCAGATCGGAGAGCCCCTGCACCCGGGCGAGGCGCGCTGCGGAGACATCCGTCTGGAATAGAAGCAACTGCAGCTTGATCTTGAGAAGATCGTCTTCGCTGATATCGCCCGCTTTGTAGCGTGATTCGCTGATGTCGACTGTGTTCTGAAAACTCTTGAGGTCCTCGTTTGCCAATGCCAGCGTCGATTCGGCGAGCTCGACATTGATGAATTGCGAGGCAACGCTGAAGGTAAGGCTGCGCTCGTTGTCGGCTACCTGCGAGCGCGTCACGGCGGTCTGGTCCCTGGCTGCCTGCAGGCGGTGTTGCCGCTTCTTGCCGCGCTCAAACAGATAGCTGAGGCCCAGGTCGAACTGCGCCGTGTTGTCGATGTAGTCCGAACTGAATTGGCTCGGCGAGAAGATCGGAAGAAACTGCGAATCGCCCAGAAGCACCGGATTCGGGCGCAGATTCGCCGTAGTCTCCTCTGCTTCGCTTTGCTGAATCGTGGTGCGCGCCGCCAGCAGGTTGTGATTGTGTTCCAGCGCCATCCGAATGGCGTCTTCAAGCGTGATGGTGACAGCTCCGGGCTTCTGGGCAAGCGTCTGCGCCTGTGGCGGCGACGGGCTTTGAGCAGTGGGAGATTGCGCGCCGGCGAGCTCAAAGAAGAACGCTGCAGCTAGCAAAACTGGAAAACGCAAACGCTGTGAACGCATGGCGATCAGCCTTCGTAATCAGGAGGGCAGTACACGGATTGGCGTGCGGCAGGCGGCACGTAGAAGGACGCGGCTGGCTATGCAGGCGGGGCGCGCGCGGGAATGTATCGCGCGATAGGACCGGGGGTAGAGCGATGGTGATACGGCTCCGGCGTAGATCCTGTAGGTATCAAAGCGCAGACACGAGCACTTGCCGGTGCCGGCTCGATGGCTTGATGACTCAAATGGCAGATCGGGCAAGTGTCGGGGGAAGAGCGTGGCATGTTGATGCCAAACCACACCGACGGTCGTCGCCATCAATAGCGCGATGAGCACTATCGGGAATGCCAGTCGCGAGAGTTTGCTCAGGTTAGACAATTTTTGAGAGGCGTTCAACGATCCCACATAGAACGTGGGTAGTTTAGTCCAGAAGTCAATTCCTGGCCATTTGACTGCCCCGTTCTACACGCGTTCAAGCGCTCTCTGCCGCCCGCAGGCTCTCGGAATCTGCCTGTTGGTGGGGCTTGTTGCCCGCTAGCCGTAACCATCTGCGAGCAGGATGCTCCGTGCCCACCACGATGGCAATCTGTGCTTTAGGTCTACTGTGCGGCTACGGCGCGCTTTGCCGCCAGCTTGCCGACCTTGCGTCGGATTCGTTTCGCCGTCCCGCTCAGCCACAGTTGGCTGGAGGTCATCCGCAGTTTCATCAGCTCCGCTCCGGACAGCTTTCCCAGCGAGCTCTCCAGCTTCTCCAGCCTGCGGCACTCGCGCAGGTACACGAAGCTGTCCGTCATGCTGGTGAAGTGCATGATCTCCGGCTTTACCGGCTCTCCGGCCTTCGCGAAATGGCACTCGCCGCGAATGGTGTCGATCACCAGCGGGCTGGTCGCGTTCAGCGGGGTCCACATCCCGCCGGGCGCCATGTCCGTGAGCGGGACCTTGTGTAACGCCATCGCCACCGAATACAGAGCCTCATCGGCAAGCCCGCCGCCGCGGAAGGTCCGGAAGCCCAGCTCGCCGGCGCGATCGATCAAACTCCGCGCCGTCTCAAAAACCGCCGCCGCTCCGGCATTCTTCTTGAAGTAATAGATGCCGCCGTTGAACTTTGGCAGGCCGCTCAGCTCGAAGTGCGCAAGCACACGATCGACGTCCACAAACTCGTCCTTCTCGCCCGCGCGCAGAATCCTCCGCCCGCATGCCCCGAAGTCGTTATCGCGGAACGCCGCCCAGAACGGATCCAGCTTGCGGACGACCAGACAATCGCTGTCGATGAAAAGCGTCTCGTCAAACGGGCTGTAAAGATCGAGAAAAAGCTTCTGTCCGACATCGGAGCCGTACGCGGGATTGTGATCGACTTTGATGTCGAACAGGCTCAGCAGTTCGGGATCGTTGGAATCCGTCACCACGGCGCGCGGCACATCCGGATCATGCAGCCTGAGCGACCGCGCAAGCGCCTTCGCCAGCTCCAGGAAAACCGGCTTTCCGAATGCCAGGGTGAGAACGCCGCGCTGCGGCATCTTGGGGGAGCTCCTTCGATTGGAGTGCCGGATCAAAACAACAAATCCGCGGCCGTGCAGTCTCTCTATTTATGGTAGCAGCGCGAGCCGGCTCGACCGGCAGTGCAGACAACTACAATGTGAAAAACGCCGCCAACTGCCCAGCAAACTGCATCCTTCCCGCTGTTGGCCAGCAAACTGGCCCGCTGTTGGCCAGCACTACACTTAGGGATATGATCCGCACCTATCTCGGTCACACGCCCGTCATTCCGCCATCCTGCTACGTCGATATCTCTGCCCAGGTGCTCGGCGATGTCACCCTCGGCGAGCACGCCAGCGTGTGGATGAACGCCGTGCTCCGTGGCGACGTGCACTCCATCCGGCTGGGCGCCAACTCCAACGTGCAGGACTGCGCCGTGCTCCACGGCATGCGCTACAAATGGCCGGTCATCGTGGGCGACTGGGTCACCATCGGCCACAACGCCACCGTGCACGGCTGCGTCATCGAGGACACCTGCCTCATCGGCATGGGCGCCGTCATCCTCAACGGCGCGCGCATCGGCGAAGGCTCCATCATCGCCGCCGGCGCGCTCATTCCGGAGGGAACCATCGTCCCGCCGCGCACCCTCTGGGCCGGCCTTCCGGCCAAACAGCGCCGCGAGCTGGGCGACAAAGACCGCGAGCAAATCCTGATGTATGCGCGCAACTATCTCGACTACACCAACACGTACCTCGAAGAGCAGAAGCAGTGGAAACCGGCCGCGGAGTAGTCTCTACACGAGGAGGGAAGTCATGAAGCGCTGCACGCATCTCGACCAGATAAAGGATGTTGCGCCACACACCCGCGGTTGCGAAGAGTGCCTGAAGATGGGCGACACATGGGTTCACCTGCGCCTCTGCCTGGAATGCGGTCACGTCGGCTGCTGCGACTCCTCAAAGAATCGCGCACGCAACGAAGCATTTCCATAGCACGAAGCATCCCATCATGCGCTCCATCGAGCCCGGCGAAACCTGGGGCTGGTGCTATGTGGACCAGATGCAGCTCGATTTTGAGTGATTGCTGTCACTCTGCGGGAAGCGGGAATCGTGATGGACGAGATCGATAACTTCGGGAAACCGAATCCGAACGCGCCCGCGGCGCTCTCGCAATTCGCATTCCTCATCGGTCGATGGCGCTGTGAAGCAACCATCACTCTGGCCCACGGCGAATCGCAAAAATACGAAGCCGCATGGATCGGCCGCTACATCCTCAACGGCTATGTCATCGCCGATGAGTACGGCATGGCCCTCCCCGCCGGAGAGACCATCGTCCTCGGCATGAACTTCCGCGCCTATGACTCCGCGCGGCAGCAGTGGAACATCAAGTGGCTGAACGCGCTCACCGGTACATGGACCGACCTCGGCCCGGAAGAACTGGGGGGCGTCCACTTCGACGGCCAATCCACCGTCTACGTCTTCAAAGAACCGCAGGCCGGACACGCCTATACCCGCGCCACCTACACCAATATCTCTGAGTCGCATTTCACCTGGCGGGGCGAAAAGTCCGACGACGGAAAGGCCTGGACCGACTTCATGGTCGTGGAGGCCTTCCGCGTCGCCGACTAGAGCATTTTAGGTATGCCGTCGTCTGCGGCGATTCAATTGGCGTGGCTTTTCCTTTAAGAAAAGCCACAAGGCCGATCGTTTGACGATCTACACCTATACCTAAAATGCTCTAATTAACTCTTCTTCTGCGTAGCCCGCAGCATCTGGAAGAACGTATCCCCGCGCACCACCTGAAAATCCGCGCCCAGTGACGCCACAAGGTTCTTCGCGTCCGTCGGCGTCATGTTCCACGACTCCAGTCCCGCCGCCACAAACAGCGGAGCCGTGCCGTCCCACGCCGCCGCGACCGCCGCAAGCTGTGTCTGCCCGCTCGCGAGATCGTTCACGCCCATCAGCGTGGCCAGCGGCATGCCATCGATAAAGCTGACCTGGCTCGAAGATTCATAGTTGTACACAATGCCCAGCAGCCCCGGAATGTTGCGCTCATAGCGATCGACAATCGATGCAGTGAACGGCAGATCGGTCGTGGCATTGCGGTTGTAAGCAAACAGCGTATCCATTCCGGTGGCTTGCATGTACGCGTTGCTGCGCTGCGTGTAGCCCTCAAGCGCCGCCGCCGGCCACACCGCCGGATAGGTATAGCCCGCGCCGGACGGTCCCGTCATCAGCAGATCGTTCGCTGTCGCCGTGCTTTGGTAGTAGCCAAAAATCGCCGGCCCGATGTCATACAGAAACGGGCTGATGCTCCAGTTCAGCGGAACCGAACCGCGTCCCGCATCGTCCCAGATATCGCGCATGCGGTGCTGGTTGTACTGCGCATTGTCGCCTTCCACCATCGTCATCGTCAGGTAAATCTTGTTTGCGACCTTCGGCACCGGCGGATGCGTGATGCGCGAGCTGATGGGCGCCGGCGCGCCGCCTGCGAATACCGAGCCGTTGATGTAGAAGTCCGCCGCAACCACTGGCGACGCATACTGCCCGCACAGCGCCACACCGGGCTGCTCGTGTCCTTGCGGGAACCATCCCAGATAGGGCGTGTCTGGTTGCGCGCGCTTCAGAATCTGCGTGAACAGCGCCGTCTGCGTCGGGTCCTCGGGATCGAGCCAGAAGACCGGTGCCTGCGCGGCAACGATATAGTCGCGGAAGTTCGGATTGCCCTGCTGCACGCTCGGCGCCGTGCTGGTTGCCGAGACGACATACTCATTCCACATCTCGCAGGAGAGTGTCAGTTGTTTTGTGCCTGCCGGAGGCACAAATTTGTAGATGAAGTATTCCGTGCCGTCTGCGAACCGCCACCCGCTCGCCGTCTGCGAGCTGTCCAGGTCGAAGACGTACGGCGCCTCGCCCGAGCTCCCCGGCTGGAAGGACGCAATCGCGTTGCCGTCCGCCGTCACCGTTACCTGATCCACTGACGGGCCCCATCCATCACTCGTGTAGGCGTCCGTCCAGCGCACATAAACAGCGCCGCCGCTGGTGAGAAACGGCGTCAGATCCGCGGTGTAGACCGCCTTGTTCGAGCCGTCGGTTATCGGCTGCGACACCTGCAGCAGCGTGGTCCACTGCACATTTGTAACCTGCACAGAATTCGTGGGGCTGATCGCGGTCAGGATGCGCTGCGGCATCTTCGGCCAGAGGTTGTCGAAAGCCCACTGATACGCCGCCAGGCCGTTCGCGAACTGACCTGTCAGATCCTGGATGACATTGAGCTGGTGCGCCTTCGCCAGCGCCGCAGTGGCAATCACGCCGCCGCGCATGGCCGCAATCGCCGTCGCCACATTCACCGTGTCCGGCACATTCACGTCGTACACCACCGCCCCGCGAATCTCCGAGCGATACTTCGCTAGGAATTCCCACGGATCGGTGCTCACGCGATGCGGCACCTTGATCGTGTTCAGCCATGTCTGGTTGGTCGTATCCGTGCCCCAGTAAAGATAGAGCTGCGGCTGCCGGCGGTTCACCTGTCCTTGCAAACTCACCAGCAGGCACTGCTCGTCGCCGGTCAGCGCGGTCAGATCCGCAGCATCCAGAAACTGCGCTCGTGGGAAAGTCGGCAGCACGCCGGTGGAAGCGCCGTGCGAGCTGGTAGTTGCGGCAAAGCCGGGTAACGCGCGGGTGCCAGCAGCGGCACCGGTCAGGGCAAGAAAAGTGCGGCGGGACAACGTGCTCAGGGGTGCGGACATGCTCTCTCCTCAGGGGGGTTGGAGGGTTTGCAGGTAGCGTTCGATGCGAATTTTCGCCGCTCTAAGATAGCGTTATCAGAGAGCAGGCGAACAATAGAAAATTTCGCGCGCGGTTGTCAAATCTACTGCGCGGAGTTTTTCCACATCACGCATGGAGCTTTCACCGCGGCAGCACTTCATAGGGCCGCATCATCTCGTTGTCCTCGTGCTCCAGGATGTGGCAGTGCCACACATACCGCCCCGCATAGCCCTCAAAGGGCACGATGATCCGCGTCACCATCCCAGGATCTGCGCGCACCGTATCCTTCCATCCCGCCTCATGGGCCTCCGGCGGCTGCGCCGGTCCGGTAAAGCGCAAAATGCCCTTAGTCTGAAACTCGAATGTGTCAAATCGCCGCCGGTCAACAATCTGTAACCGCACAAGATGCAGATGAATCGGATGCGAATCATCCGTCAAATTCACCAGCTCCCATATCTCCGTCGTGCCCAGGGTCGGCTTCTCGGTGATCGGCGCATGCCACGGCGTATTGTTCAGCAGCATGCCCATCGACCGTTGTACGTAGTCCATCCGTTCATCCAGCGTCAGCCGCCGCGTCCGCACCGCGGTCGCAGGAGCGAGCCGCAGCGGCGGTCGCAACGTCGCAGGCAGTGTGCTCGTGTCGGGAGTTCCCTTCGCCGCCACGCGAAACTCCATGATGTCGAATGAGTCGCTCACCAGCTTCACGCGCGAGCCTGCCATCGTCGCAAAATCCACCACGATATCCACGCGCTCTGCCGGCGCCAGCGGCACCCGCTTCACGGCAACAGGCGCGCTTAGCAATCCCTGGTCATTCCCGATCACATGCATCTCCACCTTGCTTGTCAGCGACAGCCGATAGAACCGCCCATTCGACCCGTTCATGATGCGCAGCCGGTAGCGTCGCGGTTCGACGTCCAGATACGGCAGCAGCTTTCCATTCACCAGGATCGCGTTGCCAAACACCTCCGGCACCCACGGCCGCTCCGGATGCTCCGACACCGGATACACAAGCTGGCCGTCCTTGCGCAGCAGCCGGTCCGTAAGCAGCAGCGGCACTTCATACTTGCCCGATGGCAGCTTCAGCGTCGCCTCATGCGCATCGCGCACGATGAACAGCCCCTGCATCCCGGCGTAGATGTTCAGCCGGTTAATCCCCATGGTGTGATCGTGATAGAAGAGCAGTGCCGCGTCCTGCTTCGACGGATAAAAACACTTCTGCTGCTTGCCCGGCACAACCCATTCTTCCGGATAGCCATCACTCGCCGCCGGCGTTCTGCCGCCGTGCAGATGAATCACCGAGCGCACCTCCGGCAGCGACTTGTCCGCTCCATGCAGCGTGTGATCGATGGGCAGAAAGTGCCGTGGCGGCAGTTCATTCGCCCATTCCACGATCGCGCCCGCGCCGCTCTTCACCTCAATCGTCGGCCCGGGAAAGCTGTCCTCAAAGCTCCACATCCGCGTCGGCGGCAGATCGCGATGCACCCTCTGCCGCAGCTCGCGCATGGCCACCCGGTAATAGGGAATCTGCTCCTGCGGTCGTTCCGGGTTCGCCCGCGTTCCCGCAGGCTTGATCACGCGCGGCACCGGCAGCGGATCGACAAACGGCGTCAACGTGGCCGGATCAAGCGCGTCCGCACCAATATCTTTGGCATGTGGCCGGTCCATGCCGGCGCCGGCCAGCGCCATCGTGCCGCTCCTCAGAAAATCGCGGCGCGTAAGGGAAAACAAGTCGCTCATCACCCTCACAAAAGAAAAGAGGATACCCACTGCGTGCGGGTACCCTCAGAAAACTTAAAAAGCCAGCAGTGGTTCTCGCGTCAGCAATCTACCACCTGCCGTGTCCGGGACCGTTCGTCGGCACGCCCGTGTTCTCATCCAGGAAGAACGGCCGGTTATTGCCGCCTCGCTGCGAGAAGTCGAACATCCCGTTCACCGTTCCGGCAATCGCGTCAAACGAGCCATTCCCGATGCGCTGCCCTTCCAGCCAGTTGTCCTCGATAAACCGCATGATCGATGTCTGATCGGTCATCGTGTGGTCTACGTAATTCTGTTTCGCCCAGGGTGAAATCACGAGCAGCGGCAGCCGCGGACCATAGCCGCAGCGCCCCTGCGCATGCGGCCCCGAAATTCCGGGCAGCGCCGAATCCGTCCCGTTACCGCAGGCTCCCGTACCGGTCAGCGCATCGGCCGCGGTCGTCGACTGGTTCACGATCTGGCCAAGCTGATGGTCATACCAGCCATCCGAATCGTCGTAGTTGATGAACACCGCAGTCGAATCCCAATCACGCTGCTTCTGCAGGAAGTTGATCACCTTCACCACAAACGCCTGTTCGTCCAGCGGATCGGAGTAGCCCGCGTGCGCATCCTGGTAGCCCGGCGCCTTCAGGTAGCTCACCGCGGGAAAGTTCCCCGCTTCGACTGCCGTAAAGAAATCATCGCTGTCGTATTGATGGTTCGCCTGGTCCGTCTGCCCGATCGACCATGGCGAAGAAGGCCGCAGGTGTTTCGGGTTTGCCGTCGACGTGTAGTACTGGAACGGCTGGTGATGCGGGATGTAGTCCACCTTCTTGGTGTTCGTGATCACCGATGTATGCGAGCGCGAGCAGCCCGTGCTGCCGTCCGGATTCTTCTTCGTCAGGTCGAAGCCGCCTTCGAAGAATCCCCACGTCACCCCATGCGCACTCAGCAGATCGCCGATATTCTGTCCCGAAAACTGCACCAGCGCGCCGGTCGTGGTCGAGCACACATCGCCAATCGGGTCCGCGTCGCTGATCAGCGTGTAGCCACCCTGGCCATCTTCCACCACGTCGCCGCCGGCATTCGACTGATCGGCGATCCCATTGGTCTGACCCGAGATCAGGTTGATCGCACCCGGCGTCGACGGCCCGAAGTTCGTGTCGTACGAGTTATCGTTCATCGCAAAGCGCTGCGCATAATTCCATAGCGCGGTCACGGTGTTGCCGTCGTAGTAGCCCATCACCAGCGCGTTCGTCGTCTGCCCACCTGGAGGTGGTCCCGGTGTGCCCGTGTATTGCGGAAACGCATCCATCAGTCCGCCGTGGAAGGCCTGCTGCTCCGGCGTATAGTCGTGGTCCTGGTCCGCAGTCGCTGCCTGCGAGCGGTCCAGCCGGAAGGGATTGCTCGCTCCGCCCGCGTTGCCCGCCTTGTTCAGCAGGTTCGGATTGTTATACAGCAGAGCATCCGTATAGCCATTCACCGAAGGCGTGCCCGGCGCGGGAACAAAGCGCGGTTCGTTGCGCGGATTGAGCGCGTACGGATAGGTGCCAAAGTAGTGATCAAAGGAGATGTTCTCTCCGAAGATCACCACCACATGTTTGATCGGGGTAGCAGTGGAACCGTCGTGCTCCGCGCGCACAGCGACGGGAGCCAGGATCTGCGTAGCGCACATCAGTGCCGCCACGGGGATTACGATTGCTTTGTGCATCACTGTTCCTCTTGCGGCCATTCAGCCGACAAGAGAAGGAATAGGTTGTCTTCCCACATCGCCGCGTCACGGGGGGGTTACAGTTCCGAGAAAAGATGCAGATGTGCCGAGCGAATCAGCCCTTTTTGGCGTCGCGCAGGATTCCGTCACAGACAGGTTGCAGGCGGCCCGCTGCGATTGTTAACGTTTCGTGTTGTTCGCGGCAGCCGGAAGCAGAATCGTGTTGCAGCACAGATTCCCGCAGGAGATTGGAATTCCATGAGCAAGGTACGCGTACTCGTCGGCACCCATAAAGGCGCATTCATCCTCACTTCAGACGGCAAACGGCAGAAGTGGGAGGTCAGCGGCCCGCACTTCGCCGGATGGGAGATCTACCACCTCAAGGGCTCGCCCGCCGACCCCAACCGCCTCTATGCCTCACAGACCAGCGGCTGGTCCGGCCAGGTCATCCAGCGCTCCGACGACGGCGGCAAAACCTGGGAGCCGGTTGGCAACAAGTTTACCTACGAGGGCACGCCCGGCACACACCAGTGGTACGACGGCACCCCCCACCCCTACGAGTTCAAGCGCGTCTGGCACATCGAGCCTTCACTCACCGATCCGGACACCGTCTATGCAGGCGTCGAAGACGCCGCCATCTTCCGGTCCACGGACGGTGGCAAGAACTGGGCGGAGTTCCCCAGCCTGCGCGAGCACGATACCGCCAAGGGCTGGCAGCCCGGCGCGGGCGGCCTGTGCCTGCACACCATCGTGCTCGACCCCAGCGACCCCCAGCGTATGTTCATCGCTATCTCGGCTGCCGGTGCATTTCGTACCGATGACGGTGGCAAATCCTGGAAGCCCATCAACCACGGCCTCTACTCCAAGTACATCCCCAACCCCACCGCCGAGGTCGGCCACTGCGTCCACCGTATCGCCATGCACAAGACCCGCCCCGGCGTGCTCTTCATGCAGAAGCACTGGGATGTCATGCGCTCCGACGACGCCGGCGACAACTGGCGCGAGATCAGCGGCAACCTCCCCACCGACTTCGGCTTCGTCATCGATGTCCACGCCCACGACCCGGAAACCATCTACGTCGTCCCGATCAAGAGCGATGCCGAACACTTCCCGCCGGACGGCCAGTTGCGCGTCTATCGCAGCCGCACCGGCGGCAACGAGTGGGAAGCCCTCACCGACGGTCTGCCGCAGAGCAACTGCTTCGTGAACGTACTGCGCGACGCCATGGCCGTCGACACCATGGACGACTGCGGCATCTACTTCGGCACCACCGGCGGACAGGTCTACGGCTCTGCGGATGCCGGCGACACCTGGGCGCCCATCGTGCGCGACCTGCCCGCCGTCCTCTCCGTCGAGGTGCAGACGCTTTCGTGACCCCCGAAAACATAATCCAGACGGTGACAATACGCGTCGCACTACCGGCGCACCTGCGGACGCTCGCCCGCAGCGGCGCCGAGGTCACCGTAGCCGTTCCCGCTCCGGTGACCATCACCTCCACGCTCGATGCGCTGGAGGCGCGCTATCCCATGCTCTGCGGCACCATTCGCGACCACGACACGCTCAAGCGCCGTGCCTTCATCCGCTATTTCGCTTGTGAGCAGGATCTCTCGCACGATCCGCCCGATACGCCGCTGCCCGGGCCGGTGCTCGCCGGCCGCGAGCCTCTCATCGTCCTCGGCGCCATCGCCGGCGGCTAAACGCGCTTCTGGCCCGCTGAACTATACTGGCTTGTTCGTCTCCCGACATCACGCGGCGCGCGTGGCCGCATCTGACTACCACGCAGAGGTGCCAAATGCTTAGCTGGATTATCGGTCCCGCGCTCATCACCCTCGGCTGGCTTGCCGCAATTGCGGTCACCCTCGTCGCGCGCCGGCGTCGACATCTAAGGTAAAAACTATCCGCCCCAGGCGACGTTCCTGCACGTCCCACCACATTCGCTGGAAGTATGTGCCCGCCGCTATGCCGTGTTCACTCCTCTGACATCATTCGCAGTACATCGCTGCATCAGAACTGACAGAGGCTTAGCACGATGGACACTCGAATAGTCGTTCCCTCACTCATTATCGTCGCCATTCTCGTAGCGATTGCAGTGGCGCTGGTCGCACGCCGCCGCCGCAGCAATCAACTCAAGCAGCGCTTCGGCCCGGAGTACGACCGCACCGTTGTCCAGCAGCGTGGCGACTCCCGTCGCGCCGAAGAGACGCTGGTGGAGCGCGAAAAGCGCGTCGAAACCTTCCCTCTCCGTGCCCTCACCCCGGTGGACCGCGAAGCCTTCGCAATGGAGTGGGCCACGGTGCAGCGCCGCTTCGTCGATAACCCATCCGCCGCTGTCGGCACCGCAGACCGCCTGGTCAGCTGCGTGATGACCGACCGCGGATATCCCATGACCGACTTCGACCAGCGCGCAGCGGACATCTCCGTCAGCTACCCTACCGTTGTGCAGAACTATCGCGCCGCGCACGACATCGTACTGCGCCATGCCGACGGCCACGCCACCACGGAAGAGCTGCGCCAGGCCATGGTCCACTACCGTTCTCTCTTCGATGAGTTGCTCGCGCCCGAGGAGCCATCGAAGGTCGAGCCCATCAACACCGGCAGACGCAAAGGAGTTGCTCATGAGCGCGCTTCGTAAAGAAGAACCATTTCCCACCACAGATGCAGCTCGCGAAAAGCGTGCCTCTGTTGTGGCCGCCAGAACCGATGGAATGGACGAAGCAAACATCGACCCAGCTACCCGCCGTCCACCGCAATCCGTTGCAACACCCGTAGTCGATGACACGAGCGACCGCGCCATCGACGACACCTATGACGGCGAGATCGTGAGCTCGACCATTGACGATACGCCGCCGACGGTGCCGCGGCCCGGCGCATCACCACGCTCCAGTCAGAAACCGGCGCCGCAGGCCTCAGCGTCGCAAGCTGGCCCGGAGGACACACACCTCTTCGATGAAGAAGAACTGCGCGACTTTCGCGCGCGCTGGGATCAGGTTCAGACCTCATTCGTAGATGAGCCGCGCCATGCGGTCGAGCAGGCGGACGCCCTCGTAGCCACAGTCGTAAAGCGCATCTCCGATCAGTTCGCTGAAGAGCGCACAAAGCTGGAGAAACAGGGGGGCCGCGGCCAGAACGTATCCACTGAAGACCAGCGTCAGAATTTCAGGCGCTATCGAGCCTTCTTCGACCGGCTGCTCGGCGTCTAGGCCTTACTTCATCGAATCGTGCAGCGTGACCAGGGACTGATCCATATGCCGCAGATGGATCAGTCCCTGCCGCGGATATTCGACATCAAGGATCGTGTACACCGTCAGCGTCACTGCAGCCGACAGCGTAATCATGTACAGCCAGTCGCGCGGCCCGGTCTTCATGCTGTACCCCGCCATCAGCGCGCTGCCGCAACTGAAGGCAAAGAGCAGCCAATACACCACTGCGGGCGGATGCATATTGAAGGCATTCTGCCGCGTCGATGTAATGTCGATCATGTCATTCAGCGCAGGCACCAGCAGCTTCACGGCATCCGGATTGGCGCCCTGCCCTGTAGCCGCTGCCAGCGACCGCTGCCATATCGTGAGCTGCAGCCGCGCGCTCTCCGGCGAAATCTCCGGCCCCACCGCGTCAAACAAATGCAGCCGCGAGGTTGTGTAATCGCGGAAAAGCTTCCGCAGCTCCGGCTGCGATTCGACCGGCAGCAGATCCAGCCGCAGGTACGCCGTACCGATGTCGCTGACCTCCTGGGTCAGCAGCACGCGGTGGTTGTCATAGCGCGAGATCGCTCCGGAAAACGTAAACGCCAGCAACAATCCGAACAGCCCGAAGATCGCTCCCTCAATCGCGCTGCTGCTGTCGGCGGTGCCGTGCCGCTTGCGCAGCCGCCGCCCGCTTCAAGCAGCACCAACATCGCGGGAAACAGGAGCAGCGCAGTCGTGGCAGGAAAGGTCGTCATCGGTTTACGTCACTGGAGCGGATACAATTTTATATTCCGGAAGTAAACCTCGGCGCCCTCGGACTGGATCAGGATCTTGCCTTCCTTCGGAAACGGGTCCGTACCCTCGTTCACCAGCTTGCCGTTCACGTACTGGCGCACCGTATTGCCCTCGGTCACCAGCTCCAGCAGGTTCCATTTGCCGTGCGGCTTCTCCACCTCGCCCGTCGGGGACCGGAAGCCCTCCACATTCTGCCACGGCGCCTTGTCGAAGCGCGGAATCAGCAGCGCGCTTCCCGGCGGCCCGGTCACGCGCTTGCCATCGCGCCCGGTCAGCGCTGCGCCATCCGTCATCCAGAAGTCGCCCGTGCCGCCTTCGCACACCTGAAACTCGATCGACCGCGGCCACACTTTCTGGTCGCCCTCGACGTTATAAAGGATGCCGCTGTCCCGCGCCTTTCCCGCCCGCTCGCCATACGTGCCCTCGCCCCACTTGAACTCCGCGCGCAGATAGAAGTCGTGGAACGGCTCCTTCGTGATCAGGTAGCCCATCTCCTTGCCCGAGATGTGGATCACCCCATGTTCCACCGTGAACACATGCTCCGGATCAGAGTTCAGCCCCTTCGTCTTCAGGAAGCTGTCGAACGCGTCCAGACCATGCCCGTCGAACAGCACCTCCGCCGGCCCATGCGGCGGGATGGGTGGTTTATCCGCAGCGCCCGCCGTCGCCGCAGCCATCAGGCCCAATGCCACCGCCAGTCCGAGCGCTTTCAGCAATCGATTCCCAATCATGCCCGCCATTCTAATCGCGAGGCTCTCTCCTTGACGTCCTACATATCGCGGTGGTTATATGTAGAACGTCATAGAGAGAAGCCTTTCATGCCGCCTGAAAAACCAGAAAAAGACAAACCGGATAAGTCCGACCTCCTCCAGGGCACGCTCGACATGCTCATCCTCAAGATCGTCGCCCTCGGCCCCGTTCACGGCTACGGCATCTCGCTCCGCATCCGCCAGGTCTCCCGCGATGTCCTGAAGGTGCAGCAGGGCTCGCTCTATCCCGCGCTCCATCGGCTGGAAAAGCGCGGCTGGCTCCGTGCCGAGTGGGGCGAATCCGAAAATGGCCGCGAGGCAAAGTTCTACCAGCTCTCCGCCAAAGGCCGGAAGCAGCTCTCCGAAGAGGAGGCAAGCTGGCGCCGCCTCTCCGAGGCCATAGGGCTGGTGCTCGAAACCGCCCGCTAGGAGTGATCCGTATGCGATGGTTCTCATCAACACCTCGCAATCGCGACCGCGATCTAAACCGCGAAGTCGCCTTCCACATCGACGCCCTCGCTCGCGACTATGAAGCCGTCGGCATGAGCGCCGAAGAAGCGCGCCGCAAAGCGCGCATCGACTTCGGCGGCCGCGAGCAGGTCACCCAGCAGCTCCGCGAAGTCCACATCTCCGCGCTCCTTGAAGCCGCCCGCGCCAACGTCCGCGCCGCCTTCCGCTTTCTCCGCAAGGCTCCCGGCCTCTCCGCCGCCGTTATCCTCACGCTCGCGCTCGGCATCGGCGCCAACACCGCCGTCTTCTCCGCCATCGACGCCGTCATCCTGCGCCCGCTTCCATTCCCGCAGGGCGATCAGCTCATGACCATCGAGCAGCACGACACCAAGGGCAAATCGCCTGTCACCTTCGTTGCACCCACACGCCTCGAAGACTGGAATCGTCTCAACCACACCTTCCAGGCCATCACCGGTTACTACACCGAAGACGAATCGGAAACCTCCGGTTCGCTTCCTGAGCGTCTCGAAAATGCCATCGTCGCGCCGCGCTTTCTTCAGGTCTTCGGCATCGCGCCCCAGCTCGGCCGCGACTTCTCACCCGCCGAGGAGCATTACGGTGGTCCCCGACGCCATGCTCATCAGCAATCGCCTCTGGCTCCGCCGCTTCCATGCCGATCCCGATGTGATCGGCCGCCAGCTCCACTTCGGCACGCTCACTGCCTCTATCGTCGGCGTCCTGCCCGCCAGCTTTCGCTTCTGCAACTCGCGATGTGGATCTCTTCGAGCCCGGACCTCCCGACGCGCCTGTCGCACAGGACCGCGCCTCCACCTGGTACAACGTCGTCGGCCGCCTGCGGCCCGGCGTGACGCAACAGCAGGCCTTTGCCGATCTCTCCACCATCCAGCACCAGCTCGGCGCGCAATTTCCCAAAACCGATCGCGACCTCGCCATCCACATCCAGCCGCTCAAAGCCGTCATCGTCGGCGACGTCGGCTCCTCGCTCTGGCTTCTCTATGGCGCCGTCATCCTCCTGCTGCTCATTGCCTGCATCAATATCGCCGCGCTGCTGCTCGCCCGCACTGCCGACCGCGAGCGCGAGCTCTCCGTCCGCTTCGCGCTCGGCGCATCGCGGCGTACCGTCATCGCACAACTGCTCAGTGAAGTGCTGTTGCTCGCCATCCTGGGCTCCATCCTCGGCCTTGTGCTCGCCGGCGGCGCTGTCCAGCTCTTCCACCACTTCGCCAAAGCGCTTCCGCGCGCGGAAGAGATCAGCCTCAACTGGCGCATCCTCCTCTACACTTTTGTCAGCGCGCTCGCGGCCACCCTGCTCTCCGGCCTCTACCCGGCACTGCGCAGCACCCGCGGCGATCTTCGCCCACACCCTCGCGCAGGGCAGTCGTGGACAGGTCTCCGCCCGCGGCGGTCTGCAGTGGCTGCTGGTCGGCGCACAAGTCGCCTTCGCGGTTACATTATTGGTGGGCGCCGGGCTTCTCCTCCGCAGCTTCGAGGCCCTCGGCCGTGTCTCGCCCGGCTTCGACGCTTCGCATGTTCTCGCCTTGCAGTTAACCGGCAGCTACGGCGAGACCGGCGATATGAAGCGCCTCACCCAGCGCATCAATGGAGCTCTCAACGCTATCCGCTCCATTCCCGGCGTGGAGGCTGCGGCCACCGGTGGCTGGAGCCTGCCCGGCGTGCCCGGCCAGGCGCAAATCGAGCTCGCGCTCGCAGAAGGTGAACAGGACGAGAGTCATAAGATCGTCGCCATCACTCACGTCGTCTCCTCCGGCTACTTCCACACTCTCAGCATTCCCATTCTGCAGGGCCAGGACTGCGCGGATGACGGAGGGCCGCCCTCTGTGCTCGTCAACCACAGCTTCGCCAACCGGTTTCTGCAACAGGTCGCACCGCTCGGCAGTCATCTGCAGACGGCAGCCCCGGATGCCCTCATGCCTGCCGCTGTTGTGCGCGGCATCGTCGGCGATACCCGCGAGGACGGCCTGAACGCCGCTCCTTCGCCTACCGTCTATCCCTGCGTCAGCGCCCCAACCCCATCTCCGTGGTTTCTCGTGCGGACGCACGGCAATCCCATGGCACTCGCGGAGACCATTCGGCTCAAACTCCACCAGGTCGACCCCGCGCGCTCCGTCTTCAACCTCTCACCGCTTGAAGAACACATCGCCGACGGTCAGAGCGAAAACCGTCTCCGTACCGCGGTCCTCACCTTCTTCGCCGGCACCGCCATCTCGCTCGCCTGCCTCGGCCTCTACGGCACACTCAGCTATCTCGGCCGCATGCGCCGCCGCGAGATGGGTCTCCGCCTTGCCATCGGCGCCACCCGTCCGCAGATCGTCACCGCGCTGGTCGGGCAGGGATTGCGCATCGTCGCCGTCGGCTGCCTCGCCGGATTGATGATGGGCCTCGCCGCCAGCCGCCTCTTACAGGGAATGCTCTACGCCGTCACCCCCACCGACCCCGTCACCTACGCCGCCATCCTCCTGCTGGTGCTCATCGTCGCCGTCATCGCCAGCGCCGGCCCCGCTCTCCGCGCCGCCTCCACCGATCCCGCCTCGGTATTGCGCGAAGAGTGAAACGCAATCGCGACTGCGTCTGTCCTTGACAGCCCATCCGCATTGCGTCCATCATCAGTCTCCCTCCCGAAATCCCCCACACCCTGGGCCAAAATCTCATCTTTGAAGGCGAATCATGACGAAACGATATGGCATGAGCATCTGCGCTCTTGCGTGTTTTACGGCCCTTACTCTTCCGTGCATCGCGCAAGACAATTCCCAAAGCAATCCCTGGAACGGATCGTGGAAGATCGATCGCTCCACTCTCAAGTACGACGGAGCCACCATGTCCGTAGCCACGGACGCAGACGGCTACACCATCACCCGCGGCGGCGAGGCGCACCCCAAGGTGGTTTGCAACGGGCAGCCCAACGCGCCCTACCACGGCACGGTGACCACCTGCACCAAGGACGGCGCCGGCTATGACCTGGAGAACACCCGCGACGGCAAGACCGTCAGCAAAATTAAGGTCGAGCCATCGGCCGATGGCAAGACGATGACCCAGACTGTGGAGGTCACTCCGCCCGACGGCAGTCCCTACACCATCACGGTCAAGTTGAAGAAGGTTGCGGAAAAGGGCAACTCTGTCACGTGGAAGGAAACCGGCTTCGAAGAGTCGCAGGACACCGGCATCCTGACCGTCCAGGTCAACGGCGACAGCATCGACTTTAAGGAAACCGACTATGACAAGCCGCTGACCCTCAAGCTGGATGGCACACCGGAGAAGTTAGGCAGGGGAACCGTCTCCATCAAGCAGGACGGACCACGCACCCTCAAGGTGACGTACAGCGACGGCGACGGAAAAGTGGGACGGGAAAACACCTTCGTCCTGAGCCCCAACGGCAAGACCGTCAAGGAGACAGACGTCACCCCGGCGCCCTCAGCCTCGACCATGTCCGTGATGTTCCACAAGTCGTAGTTAGCTTTAATACGAGACGGTCGTCGCATGTCCTGTACAGGACGTGCGACGACGAGCTTTAATACGAGAAGTTGGTCGTCGCATTCTGTACAGGACGTGCGACGACCAGCCGACTTTCTACGATCCATTTGTCCATATGCGCGCCATAAAACGGCCGGTGTGCCCGGAGAGCACATGCAACGCCTTCGAAACATTTCGAGCACGAGCTCCTGGCGATTTGAGCTGAGCAAAATACCGCAGCACCTCTTTTTTTCGACTCGGTGTGAGCGCCGCCCAATTCTTCCCGGCTTTCTCGTTCTCAAGGAGGGCCTTTGAGAACCACGATGGCATAGGGTGCTGGGGTCCATTGCGATAGCTCGCATCGAAGGCAAGCTCCACATTCACTACACTCCCCACAGAGACTGCAGTCTCGGCGCGCATTCCGCCATTCAGGTACAGATAGAATGCTCCCTCACCAGCCGGCATGAGGTTCGTGCGCCACGCATCTTTAGGCTGATCATTGATGCGCACCAGCACAGGAAGCGGCTTACGCCAACCCGGTTTCAGCCGCTCCACCCGGGAGGCACTGACGGAAACAAACGGATTGATTCCACGAATCTCCACCACCGCCTTGAATACGAAACTCGACACTAGCCTAAGCCGCAGCCTTCGCAATCGGCTTTGCCTTGATCTTCTTCCGGCTAGCCTCCCAAAGGCCGCCCACATAATTCGCGAGAATTCGTCCGGGATGAGACAGGTTGTGCATCGTCGCCATCGATGTAGTGTATCGGTGCCGTCATCAACGGTTGCCGACTTGCTGACTCGCCGCCCCTCCCATTTCAGGAACCCACCCTAAAAATCCAGTCCAACCGTGACCGATTATTTCCGCCAACTCGCTACAATAGAAATAGGAGCAACACCAAACACAAAAGCCACGGCAAACACCGTGGCTTTTTCATGCCTGTAAGTCCTTTAGAAAGACGAATTAAGCGATAACCCGTCTGGAATGACGCTTTTGACTCTCGGGAGAGGTCCTAAACCCCACATTCCAGGAAGCTTACAAACCACGCTCCGGTGACGGGAGGGGGAGGGGGCCCCGCCTACTTCGCCGTCGGACTCGCCCCATACGACTTCGGCTCCAGCGCCACTGGAGTCGGATTCCGCTCCGGGTACTTGTGCTGGTGCCAGTACGGATAGACCGCCGTCCGCGCGCTGGCCTTGTCAAGCTTCGCCACTTGCGCCTCGGTCAGCTTGAAATCGGCCGCGGCCAGGTTCTGCTTCAACTGCTCCTCGTTGCGCGCGCCGATGATCACACTCGACACCGACGGCCGCCCGAGCAGCCAGTTGAGTGCGACCTGCGGCACGTTGCGACCAGTCTCTTTGGCCACCGCGTCCAGTGCATCGACTACGGTGTAGAGGTATTCGTCCTCGACATCCGGCCCCTGGTCGGCGGTCTTGTGCAGGCGGCTCGTCTCCGGCAGCGGCTGCCCACGGCGGATCTTCCCCGTCAGCCGGCCCCAGCCCAGCGGACTCCACACCAGCGTGCCCACACCCTGGTCCAGCGCCAGCGGCATCAGCTCCCACTCGTAGTCGCGGCCTACCAGCGAGTAGTAGCCCTGGTAGCCCACATACCGGGCCCACCCATAGCGGTCCGACACCGCCAGCGACTTCATCAGGTGCCAGCCGGAAAAATTCGAGCACGCAAGGTAGCGCACCTTGCCGGAGCGCACCAGCGTGTTCAATGTATCCAGCGTCTCCTCCACCGGAGTCAGCGCGTCGAAGCCGTGCATGTGGTAGACGTCGATGTAGTCCGTGCCCAGCCGCTTCAGGCTGGCGTCCACCGCATCCAGGATGTGGTAGCGCGACGAGCCGCGATCGTTCGGCCCCGCGCCCATCGGGAAGTACGACTTGGTCGAGAGCAGCACCTCGTGCCGCTTGCCCTCGATCGCCCTTCCCAGGATCGTTTCGGACAGGCCGTCAGAGTAGCCATCCGCCGTATCGAAGAAGTTCACGCCCGCATCCAGACATAGACCGATGAGGCGCTTCGCCTCTTCGACATCGGTCGCGCCCCACGCGCGGAAGAACTCATTTCCGCCGCCGAAGGTGGCGACGCCAAAGCACAGGACAGGGACCTTCAAACCGGAGCGGCCAAGCTGTCGATATTCCATATGCAACCAGATGACACTCAACTCCGCGAGGATGCAGCCTACTCAATGATCCTGTGGAACGCGGTGTCCATTCCCGGCGGCGAAGGCACCGGAATCTGCTGCTTATCCAGCGGAACCAGCCGCTGGCCCTCCAGCCGGAAGATCGAAGTCTCCGCGCTCGCGGTCAGCGTGTAGATGGTTGCCGTTGGATCGGCCGTGCCTTTGCCGGTCGTCCACGAGCCCGTCATGACGCTGGTCAGCGTGCCTCCGGGCGCGTCCTTATAGGTGCGCCGCAGCACAAACGGCGTCTCGTCCGGTGCGCGGTAGAGCACCAGATGCTCGGCGATCCCGCTGCAATCGCCGCATGGAGTGGTGCGATCATAGGCGGCCACTTCCTTCATCTCCGAAACCACTGGCGGGTGCGCCTCTTCCGGCCCCAGCGGCTCGCCCGCCACCGCGAGCTGGATGGTGATGGTCTTCTCCGGAGTCGCCGCCCGGGCCGTTGACGAGCCGTAGACCAGCGTCAGCTCGCCCTCGCCTGCGCCGGTCGCGCGCCAGGCAAAGCTGCTGGTGCCCTCGTTGCTCATGCGTCCGCCAAAGACGCGCTGCGCCGTGCCCAGCTCCGCAAGCTGTGCCGGCGCATGCCCGCGGACGCTCCACGTGCGCCCCGTCACCGGCTCCGCCGCCAGGTCGATGCGCAGCAGATCGCCGGGATGCAGTGCCAACTGCACGCGCGCGCCATCGCTCTCATCGAGTTTCACCGTAACCGCATGCGCGTTCATAACAAGGAAAGCAGCAGCAAGAACAAGCCATGAAGTCGTACGCAGCATGGCCAGCATTCTAGCCTCGTCTGCGGCAGATACACTAAGCAAAGTACTGTCATGAGCCAGATCATGAAAGCCGTCCGCGGCACCCGCGACCTGCTGCCGCCGGAAACCGAGCTGTGGAACCACATCGACGCCACCGCGCGCCGCGTCTTCGCCCGCTACAACTTCGGCGAGATCCGCACCCCCATCTTCGAGGACACGGCGCTCTTCGCCCGCGGCGTCGGCGAGGAAACCGACATCGTCTCCAAGGAGATGTACACCTGGGAGGACAAGGCGCGCGCGCAGTCGGAGAAGGCGCAGTCGCTCACCCTCCGGCCGGAGAACACCGCCGGCGTCGTTCGCGCCTACATCGAGCACAAGCTCGGCGAACAGGGCCTGCTGCAGAAGCTCTATTACATCGGCCCGCAGTTCCGCCGCGAGCGCCCACAGAAGGGTCGCTACCGCCAGTTCTTCCAGATCGGCGCGGAGGTCATCGGGCCGCCCAGCGCCGGCTCGGAGTCGCCGCTGCGCGACGCCGAAGTGCTGGAAATGCTCGCCACCCTGCTCAACGAGCTCGGCATCACCGGCTGGCGCCTGCTCATCAATTCCGTCGGCACCCCGGCCGACCGCCCGCGCTATATCGCGGCACTGCGTGAGGCATTGCAGCCGGTCGTCGGCCAGATGTGCACCGACTGCCAGCGCCGCGCGGAGACCAATCCGCTGCGCGTGCTCGACTGCAAGCACCCCGAAGACCAGCCCATCATCGCCACGCTGCCGCGCATCTGGGACTCGCTCGACGAAGCCTCGCGCGCGCACTTCCAGCAGGTATGCGAGGCGCTGGATGCCTGCGGCGTGCCTTACGAGCACGATCACCGCCTCGTCCGTGGCCTGGACTACTACACCCGCACCACCTTCGAGTTCCAGCACGGCGGCCTCGGCGCACAGAACGCGCTGCTCGGCGGCGGCCGCTACGACGGCCTCTCCGAGGCAATCGGTGGCCCCCGTGCCCCCGGCATCGGCTTCGCCATAGGCGAAGACCGCCTGGTGCTGACGCTGCAGGCGCAGGCCGAAGCGGAAAATGCGAAGCGGGTTTCTGCAATCGCAGACGCCTATATCGCCCCCATGGGTGAAGCGCAGAACGCGCCCGCGCTGGCCCTGGCGCGCGAGCTGCGCGCCGCCGGGCTGCGCATCGAGCTAGGCGACGGCAGCTTCCGCCTGAAGAAGTCCTTCGAGACCGCCGATAAGCTCGCGCGCAAGATCGTGATCCTGGGCGAAGACGAGGCCAAGTCCCGTATCCTGACCGTGAAGGACTTCGCCACCGGCGAACAGACCAAGGTGCCTTGGACCGATCTGGGCGAACACCTGAAATAGTTAAGACTTCCTGACAGATACAAATACAAGGACACGCAATTGCTCGATTTTCTTGGAACATTACAGCGCACCCATACCTGCGGTGAGCTTCGCGCCGGCGATGCCGGCAAAGATGTAGTGCTGATGGGCTGGGTCAATCGCCGCCGCGATCACGGCAACCTCATCTTCCTCGACCTCCGCGACCGCACCGGCATCACCCAGGTTGTCCTCGATAAGGACCTCGCACCCGAAGGTCACGCGAAGGCCGAGCATGTGCGTCCCGAGTATGTCGTGGCCGCCAAGGGCAAGTTGCGCAAGCGCGACGCCAGCGCGATCAATCCCAAGATGCCGACCGGCGAAGTCGAGCTGGCAGCCAGCGAGCTGCTGGTCCTGAACGACTCGCGCGTGCCCCCGTTTTCGCCCGCGGAAGAAGCCATCGCGAACGAAGAGGTCCGCCTGCAGTACCGCTATCTCGACCTGCGCCGGCCAGAAATGCAGGCGAACTTCGCGCTGCGTCACCGCGTGGCGCTCGCCATTCGCAACTATCTTTCCGCGCAGGGATTCTTGGAGATTGAGACGCCGTTCATGACGCGCTCCACGCCCGAGGGCGCGCGAGACTATCTCGTTCCCAGCCGCGTGCATCCCGCGCACTTCTACGCGCTGCCGCAGTCGCCGCAGTTGTTCAAGCAGATCCTGATGATCTCCGGCTTCGATCGCTATTTCCAGATCGTGCGCTGCTTCCGCGACGAAGACCTGCGCGCCGATCGCCAGCCGGAGTTCACGCAGATCGATCTGGAAATGAGTTATCCGCAGCAGGAGACGATCTTCGCCGTGGTCGAGGGCTTCCTGAAGGCAGCTTTCCACGAAGCCGACGTTGAGCTGAGCGGCAGCTTTCCGCGGATGAGCTTCGACGATGCCATCCGTCTCTACGGCATCGACAAGCCGGACATGCGGCTACCCGCTATGACCGATGTGCGCACCGCGCTGAGCGCTGCAACCGCCGCAACGCTGAAGACCACCGCCGCGCTGCCCGTGATCGCCGTCCGCATTCCCAAGGTAGGCGAGCTTTCGCGCAAGGAGCGCGACGATCTGCGGCTTTTATATCCGCAGAAGCTGCAGGCGCAGAAGATCAAGGTGCTCGACGACTTCAAGCGGCTGGAAAAATCCTTCCCCGAGGACATGGCGAAAGTCCGCACGGCTGCTGGGGCACAGGAAGGCGATCTGCTGGTGCTGGTCGTGGCCGATGGCGAAGACGTCCCCGAGCAGAAGGTCATCGGCAAGCGGCTGCCCCCGCGCGACCGTCAGATCTTCGAGGCAGCCGGCCAGGTACGCCTGGCGCTGGCCCAGCAGTTTGCGTCACGGCACGGTGCCTTCGAAAAGAAAGGCAATGCGGACGATTACAAATTCCTCTGGGTCACGGACTTCCCGATGTTCGAGTGGGACGAGGAGTCCAAAACCTGGGTCGCCGCGCATCACCCATTCACTTCGCCGGATGAGGAAGACCTGAAAACAGGCCGGCTGACCAGCGATCCTGGGGCAGTACGCGCCCTGGCCTATGACATCGTGCTCAACGGCACCGAGCTCGGTTCGGGTTCCATCCGCATCCACCAGCAGGCCGTGCAGTCGGAGATCTTCCGCGCGCTCGGCATGACCGACGAGGAGGCAAAAGAGCGCTTCGGCTTCTTCCTCGAAGCACTCACCTACGGCACGCCGCCGCATGGCGGCATCGCGCTGGGGCTCGACCGTATCGCGATGATCCTCGCCGGCGCGCCAAGCCTGCGCGAAGTCATCGCATTCCCGAAGACGGCAAAGGCAATCGACCTGATGGTGGATGCGCCAACGCCGGTCTCTGATACGCAACTGCGCGAGTTGCATATCCGGCCGGTGCTGAAAAATTAGCGCCCGGCGCGCAGGTGCGGATACCAGGTCATCTGCACCTGCGCGGTAAAGTCGCTCTTCTGTCCCGGCGCCAGCACCGGCACGGTCCAGCGCTCGTACTGCGCCAGCGCGTTCAGCTCAACATCTTTCTTTATGCGCAGGATAGCGTTGGCCGCGATCAGGTTCTGGGTCGTGCCGCCGGGAACGAAGTCCTTCGCCGATTTCGCATTGCGATAGCTGAGCTGGATGCGCTCCTGCGGCGAGAGCCAATACGTGAGCCACGCCTGGCCGCCCTTGCCCTCGCGCCCAATCCAGTTGCCGAACATGTAGCCCTTGTTGGTATAGACGTCCTTGTAGACGCTCTCGTAGTAGATGTAGCCGCCGCCGTTGCTATGCGAAGTCGGCGGGTCGGTGGAGACAGCTTCGACGCGGAAATCGAGCTTCGGCGCGCCGGGAAAATGCGAAATATAGATGCCCGGATTGATAGCAGCATGCCGCGGTGCATCCACCGGCGAAACATCATCGTGAATGATGGAGTCGGAGTAGAGCGTCACCCAGTTGCGCAGGAAGGGCAGCCGGTAGTTGAAATCAAAGCTGGCGTGGCGCGCGCCCGGATCGTTTCTGGAGAGCTTCTCCGAGGGGGGTACGTTCTGGAAGCTGGCGAAGCTGTGCCAGAACGAGCCGAAGGTCAGCGGCACATGGCCCTCACCGGCAAAGACCACGACGCGGGAAAAGCCGAACTCCAGGTTCGGCGTCGGCTTGAAGTTGATCTTCTGCGCATGCACCCACGGCGCATTCGGATAGCGGTGCCCCTTCAGACTGCCGAAGAGTCCCTCATAGCGGAACGGCCCGACAAGCTTCGAGAGCAGCGGAATATAGAGCGGCTCGACGCGATTGATGCGCAGCGCGTAGATGGGCTCTGCGTTGGTGCTCCACGCCATCGCGCCGCTTTCGCCCGGTCCCCACCAGTCCTCGCTCTTGCCGACGGAGATCTCGTGGTTGAGCACGTGCAACGAGAGATTCGCGTCGATCAGCCGGAATTCATTGGTGGTATCGACCGGTGTGGGTGGCAACAGGGCGACCTGGTCCATCGCGGCGATGGTCTGGCGAACGCTCAGCGGATACGCGCCGCGCCCCGGTGCATGCTGGAACTCGCCGCGAACCTTCAGCGAGAGGCGAACATCTTCGGCACGCGCGCTGAAGCCGGTCAATCCGTTAAAGCCGCCTTCATAGGCGCGCCCAAAATCGTTGATCAGCGTGGAGCCGAAATGCGATGAGTCGTTGAGCGGCGTGCCCCCGATGTACATCGCGCGCGCGTACAGGCGGTCGACCTCCGCATGGCCGTTGAACTCTCCGGGATTGAGCGCGTCGCGGTTGTCCCACAGCTCGTGCGCAAGCGATTCGAAGATCTGCCGCGCCTCTTGATTGCCCGGCGAATCCGCGGAGCTATCGAAGATTTTCGCCTGTGACTGCTGCAGCATGTGCAGGCAGCTCAGGCGCGTCCACGGGCGCAGACCAAGAAAGGCGGTGTCGATATAGCCCAGCGAATAAAGCCGCTCCATCGCCGGATAAATCCAGCTGTCCATCGAGACATAAACCGAACCGGAGAGATGGTCTTCGGTCGGCGGAAGAAGGAAAGGCGTCGCGGACTGCTGTGCAAAGGATGCGGAGCTGAAGAGCAGAACAGCGCTCAGAACCGCGAAACCGGGCAGACGACTCAGGGGAACACCTCGAATGCAGGACTGCGTGCGTTGATTCCTATGTATGCATCTTACCGTTGCTGAACCAAAGGCACGTTCTCATACACAATGCGTCCCGCGTGCATCGTGAGATGGACCCGGCCCGGCAGCGACCAGCCATCGAACGGCGTATTGCGTGCGAGCGACCGCGATTCGTTCACGTAGAAGGGCTGCTCTGTTTCGGGCGAGAGAAGAAGCACGTCCGCCTGGGAGCCCACGGCGAGTGTCCCGGCGGCGAGTCCCAGCACCGCCGCCGGCCGCGCACTCAGCAGCGCAAGCACCTGCGCCAGCGGCATGCCGTGCCGGCGGTGCAGGACAGAAAGGCTCAGGCCAAGCGAGGTCTCCAGTCCCGTGATGCCGTTGGGCGCTCGCTCAAACTCCTGCTCCTTTTCGTGCGCGGCATGTGGTGCATGGTCAGTAGCAATGCAGTCGATGGTGCCGTCCAGCAAACCTTCGATCATCGCGTCGCGGTCCTCGGCAGAGCGCAGCGGCGGATTCATCTTGGCATCGGTGTCGTATTCGCCCACGGCCTCTTCCGTCAGCGTGAAGTGGTGCGGCGTCACCTCGCAGGTCACGTGCAGGCCGCTCTTTCGCGCCGCACGCACGTGGTCCAGCGCCTTCTTGGTCGAGAGATGCGCGACATGCAGGTGCGCGCGGTCGTCCCGGAGCTCGCGCAGCAGCGCGATATCGCGCGCCACGATGCCGGCTTCTGCCTCTATCGGCATGCCGCGCAGCCCCAGGCGGAAGGCGAATGCGCCGGCGTTCATGGAGCAGCCACCGGTCATGCGCGTATCTTCCGCGTGCTGGATCACGGGCAGCCCCGCAGCGGTCGCGGCCCGCAGCACAGCGCGCATCGTGTCGTCGCCCAGGATTGGTTTGCCGTCGTCGCTTACCGCCACAGCGCCCGCATCGCGCAGGGCTGCGTAGTCCGCGAGCGCTTCACCCATGCTGCCGAGCGTCGCCGCGCCGATGGGGTAGACGCGCACCTCTGCGCCTCGCTCCGGTGCCTGCATCCAGCGCGTGATGTCGGCGGAATCGTTCACCGGAACCGTGTTCGGCATCGCGGCAACGCTGGTAAAGCCGCCCGCCGCCGCCGCCGCAGTGCCGCTGGCGATGGTCTCCTTGTAGCTCTGGCCCGGCTCGCGCAAATGGACATGGATATCCACCAGACCGGGCGTGACGACAAGGCCGGTTGCGTCGATCACCTCAACGCTTGTGGGATCTATATGGAGCTTCGCTGCAACGTCGGCAACGCGCCCGTTCTCAATCAGCAGATCGCGTTGCGCGTCGATCTTGCTGGCAGGATCGATGAGATGGCCGCCCCTGATCCAGATCTTGCTCATGCGCCAATCTCCGGCATCGCGTCGAGCGCGCGTGCAATCAGTGCGGTCCGTATAGCTACGCCATGCCGCACCTGCTCCTCGATGGCGGACTGCGGTCCGTCGGCGACTTCGCTCGTGATCTCCAGTCCGCGAATCATCGGCCCCGGATGCATCACCAGCGCGCGCGGCGCGTTCTGCGCCAGCCGTGTGGCATGTAACTGGTACTGAGCGATATAGCCGGCGAGATCGAGTTCCAGGCCCGCCAGCCGCTCTTTCTGGATGCGCAGCATCATCACCACCTGCGCGTTGCGCATCGCGTGCTCAAAGTTGCGCTCGACAACGATCGCCCGGCCCGATGGCTGCCGCGGATTCCGGCAGCAGCGCCTCCGGCCCGCACAGGATGACGCGCGCGCCAAGCCGCGGCAGCAGCTCCGCGTTCGATCGCGCTACCCGGCTATGCAGAATGTCGCCGGTGATCAGCACCGTGATGCCGGCAAGCGTGCTCTCGTCGATGCCTGCGCTGGTGTGCTCCGGCTTCAGGCGATGCAGGATCGTTCGCAGATCGAGCAGCGCCTGCGATGGATGCGCGTGCATGCCGTCGCCCGCGTTCAGCACCGGCAGTCCGGTCACGCGTTCCAGCAGATACGGCGCGCCGGAGTTGGGGTGGCGCAGGATGATGCACTCGGCGCCCAGCGCGCGAAGCGTGAGGCCGGTGTCTTTCAGGCTTTCGCCCTTCTCGATGCTGGAGGAGAGCGCGCTGACCAGCGTGGTATCCGCGCCAAGACCCTTGGCCGCCAGCTCGAAGGAGGTGCGCGTGCGTGTGCTCGATTCGTAGAACAGCAGCGCGACACGGCGCTTCGCCAGGCGATGTGCCCGCGCGAGCGGATCTTCTTTCTCCAGGAAGGCGGCAGCTTTCAAGAGTGCGGCGATATCGGAAAGCGAGAGATCACCGGTGGAAAGCAGCGACCGGGAGCGCGACGGAACGGGAGGCCGGCTGGAGCGAAGTTCCTGGGGGTGCGACACGGTTGTCATCGCGGCTTCTCCGTCAAAGAACACCACCTGGGGCTCCAGTCGGGAAGGAAGTTTGCTCTAGTCAATCCGCTCCACCAGCAGCACCTGCTCGTCGCCGTCGACCTCATGGAGCTTCACCTCCACGATTTCGCGCGACGTGGTCTGCACTTTGCGGCCGACGAAGGTTGCTTCGATCGGCAGCTCGCGATGTCCGCGATCAATCAGGGTGAGAAGCTGCACGCGGCGTGGGCGGCCGTGGTCGAACAGCGCGTCGAGTGCGGCGCGAATAGTGCGGCCGGTATAGAGCACGTCGTCGACCAGAATGATGTCGCGCGCATTCACATCGAAGCCGATATCGCTCGGCTGCACGATCGGGCGTACGTCGTGCGTCGAGAGATCATCGCGATAGAACCGGATGTCCAGCATGCCGCTGTCGACCGGATGTTTCTCGATATTCGCGATCAACCGAGTCAGGCGCTGCGCCAGCGGAATGCCGCGGCGCTTGATCCCGACCAGGCCCAGGCCATCCGCGCCGGAGTTCTTCTCGACAATCTCGTGGGCCAGGCGGACGAGCGTGCGATCGATCTCCGAGGCCGACATGATGCGGAGTTTTTCGCGCAGTTGTGGCGTGGTTGCGGTCATATGTAAGGGTTCCAGCCTGGTTCCTGACGATGATACGGGCAGGCCGCAGGCCGGAGCAACCGTTCAGGAATGCAGATTTCCCATAGGTCTGACCGAGGCCGAGGAGACAAACGCGACTTTTCCGTCAAGAAAAGTCGCTCTGCATGGAACTGAATGGAGCGTTGCAATGGGAAATCTGCATCAATGCGATGCAGTGCGACGGCTCAGCCGCGCGCCCAGCATGCCGCCCAGTCCGGCCAGCACGATGATGCCGAAGGCCATCACGGCCGTATAGAAGAACGTATAGGTCACCCGGCCGTCCGGGGAGAGGAAGAAATCCAGCATGGCGTGGGCCTGCTGGGCATTCAGACTATTGGCCTGGGCCATCCTCTGCGTCGTCTCCGCGGACTGCTGCACCTGCATTGCGTACTGCGCGTCGATCGCCGAGCCCTGGTGCAGCGAATAGCGTTCAAAAAGCTGCCAGACAGCGAGGCCGAAGGCCGACACATAAGCAGCCAGCACGCCCATGAGCCCGCCGATCCGGAAGCCTGCCTTCCCGTCCAGTGGAGATGACGGCCGGCGTCTCTGATACAGGGAGATAAGCACGACAGGCCCTGCGATCACCATGGGAAAGAAGAATGGCGCGATGAGCCCGACTGGAATCGCGGTCCAGATGGCAAGCCGGATCACGCTGCGCCAATCGATCGAGCGCCGGTCGCGCGTGAAGGTATGGACGGGGCCGCCGGCCTGCTCTGTCGTCTCCTCCGGCGGCGCGACACGCAACTGCGGCGCAGCACAGTGCGGGCAGAAGGCCGCATCCTCGTCGAGCGCGCTGCCGCAACGGTGGCAATGGGTAACCATGCACTGTTGAAACTACAGGAAGGAAGAGCCGGGAGCAATTTGCTCAAACCGAGGGTCTAGTCGGTCTGGCGGTCCTTCTTCCAGGTTTCAGCGGGAAGATCGAGAGCGATCAGCGTGAACTTTGTAGGCCCGGCGGTGGCCGCATCGTCCTTGTCAAAGGCCACGATGTACTCGTGACGCTTTGAGCCGGCGCGGAGCGTTAGGCCGTGGTCGCTGTCGTTCAGGTTGACGTGATTGCTATGCTCATCGTCCGCGCAGGTCAGCCCTTCCGAGGTCTTCAGAGGAGTGCCGACGGGCTGGTTGCCGTTGCATTCGATGACATCGCCGTAACGGCTCAGCGATTTGCGGTAGTAGGTGAGCACCTTGTCCCGCTCGTCGCCCGTGTTGTAGTGCGCCACCTGGACGCGCATCTTCCATTCGCCGAAGCCAAGCTGCACGTCGGCGTCCTTGTCGCCATCGTGATCGGGTTCCGGCGTGGCGCCGGGGTAGATCGCCATGCCGATGCTGGCCGAGGGCTTATCGGCGTTCACATGGATATTGCCCAGAGGCGTATCGATCTTGACCTTCTTGTCCTCGCCGTTCTTTCCCTTGTCCACATTGATGGAGCAGCCGGCGATCACGAACGGCAGAGCGAAAGCCAGGAGCAAAGCGGCTGCGCGGTTCTGCATGATGGAAATTCCCCCGCAAAGCAAGATACGCCATGAACGACGGGCTTGTTCCGAGAAATCCTGACGGCGGAAGGGCGAAAAGTCCACGAAAAAAGTGCTATCGATTGCAATGAGCGCCTATACTGCCGGGGAAACGTACTGCCTGCATCCTAGTGGTACGTGCGAGCTTATGACGAGTAAGACCTCAACAGCGGCGGCGAAGATCACGTCCAGGACGGCGAAGAAGGCTGCCGAGCGGCATGGGCAGGCGCGCCACAAGAAGCAGACGCTGCCGGAGATCCCGGACAAGCTCTATTACCGCATCGGCGAGGTGGCTCGCCTATGCGGGGTGGAGACCTATGTGCTGCGCTTCTGGGAGACGGAATTTCCGCAACTGAAGCCCAACAAGAGCGGCGCAGGGCAGCGGCTGTACCGCCGGCGGGAGGTCGATCTGGCGCGGCGGATCCGTCACCTGCTCTACGAAGAGGGCTATACGATCCCGGGAGCGCGCCAGCACTTCCAGGCCGAGGCCCGGAAACCGGCGGAGAGCGGCCAGATGCACCTTGCCGAGGCTGGGGGCAAGTCCGCGCCCAAGCTGGGCAAGCTGCGCAGCGAATTGAAGGAGATCCTGGGGATGCTCTCCACGGCGCCGGGCAGCAAGCGGGCGCCCGCTGAGGCGGTCCGGGCCGCGCGGCGTGAGCCGAAGCCTTCGCGCGGACCGGAACTTTTCGATTAAGCACTTCCCGAGACTCTCGACAAGTATCGTCGAGTGTTCCACGTGGAACATTAAACAACAAATGTCGTCAAAGTTACCCGCCTGCGCGTGGCTGGATTTGTTACTGCGTTACTTATTTTAAAATTAATATAACTCTTTTCTGAACGAGCCAGCGGACAACGGGCGCCACAGAAAGGAGTTCACATGAAACAGAAGCTATCGACTCGCCGGATGCGCCAGCATCCGGACCTCGAACAACTCAAACGACAATCGAGAGAACTGCTAGCCGCTTTCCGTGCGGCCGACGCAGCGGCGATGAACGAAGTCAGCGCACTCTATAACGATCCGAAGCGTGTGACTTTTGCTTTGCACGATGCGCAACTGGTCATCGCACGCAGCTAAGGGTTCGATAGCTGGCCGAAACTCAAGGCATAAGTTGATGGCGCGACGATCAGGCGATTCGTGGAGGCCGTCGCGCAACGGCAACATCGACCGCGTGAGAGCAATGTTGAAGGCGCGTCCGGAGCTCGCCGGTATGGCTGTCTCCTATGGCGAAGAGCATCGCGCGATACATTACGCCGTGATACACCGTCAACCGGAGATGACTCGGCTGCTCATGCGAAAGGTCGCCAACGCACGAGCGGGTATTCATCCACCCACGCCACTCTCAGGTGGACATTGGCCAACTTACGAACATCGTCGCGAAAGAGAGCCGCAGAGTGAAAGCAAAGGTGATTTGCAATGCTCGTTACAGACTGGCGAAACGCTCGTCAATTGTCGTATGGAGGGGCCTTAATAAGGAAATCGCCCAGTAAGGGCGTGACCGGCATTCTGCTCTGACTAATGCTTTGGATCTGCAAGAAGACATATGTGTAGGGAAGGTCTGGGAGAATATCAGGCGAATGCATTAACGCGATGGGATAGATCGCAAATACGCGGGCGCAGATCCAATATTGGTAGGAGTTGAGGTTTTAGGGAGATGGTTAAGACTGCTGCGGGCTAGTGGAGGAATGGTCACCGCAGATACAGCTGCACTCTATCGCGAGACGGAGTTGGCCGCTCCGGATTCTAGAAGATGAGGATCTCGGCTCTTCTTACACAGAATATCACTTAGACGGAGGGTTCTGTTGTAGAGGATATTGCTTAGCTTAGGAAGCTGACGGGGGAGATACAGAGATAGTGCGGATGGCGCTAAAGCGTATAGACTGGATACGAAACGATGAGCACTGGTACAGCATGCTCGCAGCGCCTTTGACCTTCTGGCATCACATACTCTGGCTTCGCGCGGGCAACAAGGAGCTGGATCGAAGTGGCTATCTGGAGTGCTTCCAGCTGGTGCTTGGATACTGTGATCCCAACGTCATCGGATCGTTCGGTCGAATGATCCTGCATGATATCGCGGCGATGCGCGACTGGATTACGGAAGATGAGGTAATCCACGTTTGGTCGCGCAGCGTTAGAGGCGGGTGCGCGTATCGATCAGCCATCGGTTAACTAAAGAGGGAGATTCCGGGCGGGCAGTTCCATGCCCGAAGACACTCATGCACCTGCCCGGAACATCCACGGCGCTATTGCACAGAATAGGAGACGCTCGATCGATGAATGACGTTGTAGCTGCTATCGAGATCTAGAACTGTCACGGTATGAGATCCGGGCGAGAGAGTGAAATATTGGTTCACGTCCGCTCCCGCATACCAGCCGAGTTTGACGCCGTTGTCCCAGACCTGCATCTGGCTTATGGGCACGGATTCATTTGCGTGGGCAACAATGTTCACCGTCGACAGGCTGATGGTCTCGTCCGGAGTGGGTGAAATAATCTGCAGGCCATCGACCAGCGGTTGCACGTTATAAGTGACAGCCGATTGATGAATGACTTTGTAGGCGGAATCCAGATCGAGCACCGTGGTTTTGTGGCTCCCGGGCGCCAAGTTATAGATGGCGTCCACCTGAGTGCCGTATACCCCAAGCTTCACATGGTTATCCCAGACCTGTGTCTGGCTGACCGCCTGGTTTTCCGATGCAGGAAGCGATCAGATGAACTGATCCCACTACAGTAGCTCCGTTTCCCGGAGTTGAAATAAGGACACCATCCGACTGACTCTGAGCGGCGCCGGTAAAAAAGTCGGCCATGGGCGCAGCATTTTGCGCCGCACCAGGGCAAGTCGACAAACCCATAGCTACACATACTGTCTTCAGCAGATTCTCGTTGTGATAGGTGATGGTCGACTCATAGCCTGGTTTCACCCGTGGACCAATCACGAGATTGGGAATACGTCCCCCGCACCCATTTGCGACGGTGGCCGAGCAGCGATTATCTGTATTCAGGGTGCCTTCATCCCAGACAATGAATAGAATGCCATCGCCTCCGGGCCTAAATTCTGGCCGGGCAAGAATGTCCGGAAGATTTGCCTGAAGCCATTGATCTGCCTCCTCAGGAGTTCCGTCGTGAGCATCTTCCTGTAGGTCCGGAGTGATGTAGGCATAGTTGGCTACTTCACCTTGAGCAAAATCGGTTGCCATTTGTGAATAAGGAACACTGTTCTTATCCTGGCCTGTTCCCGGGCAGACATCCGAAAAGTCAACGAGCGGATTGTGCCGACGAGCATATTCATTGTTTGGCCCGCCAAAGAGCCCCTGATAGCCGGCGTAGGGCATGTTCTCCTGATAAGAGCGCCAGGTGTAGCCGTGCTTTAACAATTCGCGGACGATATTGTCATCGTTGTGATTGCACGACACCGTGTTGTTATCGGTCTCAACCGCGGCCCCAGCGACGTACCACATTAACGCGGGAAGCGAACTATGCTGGTCGGAATAAAACTGCGCGGCCAGCCCATATTGCTTGATGAGCTGGTTGTAGTAAGGCATTTTAGAATTGCCGACGACGTCTTCAAAGCTGTGATTTTCTTCGGTGAGCACCCAGACATGAGAGGATCGGGGAATATTCTGGGCTTTAGCGGGGCCGGCGAAAAATTCACATGAAAATGCAAAGAATAAAACGGTAAATGAGCAAATTCGTTTGAAAAACATCGGCAATTCCCTCGGCAATGAATTTGCAGTATTTAGACAAAATCTTGTCAAGGTAATGCGTACGTACTTTCAACGAGCCATTAAGTGTTCGTAAATCTCCGATCGTGGCGAGAGTGAGTTCCATTCACAATTGCGAAATGGCAACAGCCGCGATGGCATGTCTACCGGCGGGTAACAACGCGAGTATGAAGATGTCGTCGGGGATGCAGGCCGTTTCCATGAATGAGAGCAGGCAACAGGGGGTCGCCGCTCGGGCATCCGGTTTCGTATTCATGCGAGGGGACGACAGAATCCCTCCACTACGCGGCTGCGCCGCATCCGGTCGAGATGACGAATATTTGTGGGCGCGTTTGTGATTCCCACCCTTTGCGTAACGAAGGGATGGGGCACGTAGATTCGGTGCATTCTGTCCCAACACAGAGATGTGAGCGCCGCGCGCTACATCCCTAGTGGCTATCGGCCCAGGCCCAGGTGGCGTCCTGTGCGGGCGTTTCCTTAGTGGGCTCTGCTTCGGCGATGTCGATTTTCTGGGTCATGAAGCGCTCCAGCGCCTGCATAGCGCAGCCTTTCCCGCAGAGGTGGCGCATCTCGGGGTTGCGGCTGGACTCGACGCTCCAGGGCAGGACGGAGAAGCGCTGCGGCAACTGATCGTCTTCGTCGCAGGGGCAGTCGGCGTAGGAGAGCATCCACCAGTGATTGGCTTCGCCCTTCTTTTTGCCGCAGATATCGCAGGTGAAAGAGACATCCCAGGCCATAAGACCCTCCATGGACGGTGCTGCCCCTTAAGCAGGGCAGGCGATCATGGTAGCGTGAATATGCGGTGCTTTCCCACATCCAAACACCCCCTTTGGATTTCCTTGGTAACGGGCGCCGCAACTGAAAAGGAGTTGGGCTGTGACTTGCGTTGAGTGTTCCTCATCGAGCTTCCGGCTCTCGCGGTTCCGATGGACCGACCTGGAGCGGCTGGCTCTGCTGCAATATCCGGTGCGCTGCCGGAACTGCCGGCGGCGGACATTCGTCGGCCTGCCGCTGGCGCTGGCTTTGTACCAGGCGCGGCGCGCGAAGCGAAAAGTGAGATGGAACGTCTGAGCTGACCCCGATCAGAATCACACGGAACAACCGTCACGGGACAGGGCGATGCGTGGGCCGATCATAAATTCATAGAGAGAGTGAGTGGGCGTTGATCGACCGTGACATGCGGGATGTATCTCCCGAGGTATTCTTCTCGCGATGAACGCGACGGATGTAACGCCGCCCTACCGATTTATGTTCCGGACGCGACGCCTGTCGGCGCTGGTTGGTGTTGCCGTGCTCGCGCTGGCGCTGCTTACCTTGCGAGTTCTGCTGTGGAGGCTCGGCAATAACAACTTCGACATGCGAGGGGCCTATCTCGTCTGGCAGGCCTACCTGATTGAGCATGGCCGCTGGCACGCGCTGCGCCGCCCTGTCGGCATGTATTTCCCGGCATATTACGAGCTTGCGACGCTCACCTCGTATCTCGATGGCCACTTCAGCCGCGTCACACAGATCAAGCTTATCTCCTTCTGCTTCGACATCTTTGCTGCTGCTGTCGCATACATCCTTGTCGGGCGACTGACGCGGCACGACGGGAGCGAGGGACCATCCACTGCGCAGCTGGTCGCCCCATTCACCATCCTCGCCGGCCCTACCATCATCCTGAACGGCGCCGTCTGGGGACAGTGCGACATTGTCTTCACCAGTTTTCTGCTCCTCAGCGTGTGGGCGATCATCGCGGATAAGGGCGCGCTGGCGACGCTCTGCTTCGGATTCTCACTTGCATTCAAGCTGCAGGCAGTCTTCCTGGCGCCCTTTCTTTTCGCTATGGTGCTGGGCCGCCGTGTTCGCTGGCAGTATCTGCTGCTGGTGCCGGTCGGGTGGATCATCGCTCTTATCCCCCCGGTTCTGAACGGCGCACGTGTTTGGGATTACCTGCTTCAGCCGGGGTCGCAGACAGGAGCGTTCCCGGTGCTCGCCATCGACGTTGGCAATCCATGGGCCGTCCTGCAAGCGGCAGGCATGAGTGCACGCATCGGCTTGCCTATTGGCCTGGCTATGACCGTCGCGCTTTTTTTCCTGCTCGGGCTGTGGGGATCGAAATCCAGATTCAGCAGCGCGACCAATACCCTGGCGCTCGCGGCATTCAGCGTGCAGGTCATGCCGTACTTCATGCCGAAGATGGGCAACCGCTACTTTTTGCCGGCAGAGGTATTCCTCTGTGTCCTGAGTTGCGTGGATTGCGCGTTTGCGCTCCCTGCCGGGCTTGTCATCCTCGCGTCGCTTCTCTCGTACGGCGAATACTTCGCCCCTTTTGCGCGGCATTTCGTTTTATTTGTAGCGTTGCTGGCAAACACGGCCGCGCTGTGGCTGGTTTTTCAGAGGATCATCCTGCGCACGCGGCGCGAAGCGCTGACCGATCACCGTACAAACGACCCATCTATCATGGCGGGCATCTAGTAGGTTGTTCCTGTGATTGGCTTTGCCGGTTCGCATATCGCCAACGGCAAAACACCGGCTACGGACAGCCGAATACATTGCACTTGCTGAGCGGAGGCTTTGTTGCCATGCTAGGACATACTCGGGATCTCCCCTTGGCCACTCCAGGCGATCAACTCGCAGCAGGTGCTTTTTCGGTCACAAAGAATCCGGTTCCCATCCGGGGAACGGGTTCAAGGATCCTGATCGTGGTCGTGCGCTATCTGACGCCTCTTCAGGAATCGCAAACCATCCAAACGTTGTGCTCCGGCCTGGCCGGCGATCTGGAGTTGGAACGAAATGTCTCAACCCTGATCTGGGACAATTCGCCGGCCCCGCAATCGGTTTCTGAGCTTCCCATTCAGGTCGAATACCGACACAGCGACGAGAATGTGGGGGTGGCGGGAGCTTACAACTACGCAATGGAGCTGGCAGAGCAGCGCGGTTTCTCGTGGCTGCTGCTGCTGGACCAGGACACGAACATTCCGCCGGGCTTTGTGCCGGCGATGCGGGACTACGCCTGCCGGCTTGAAGCCGATCCGAGAATCGCAGCGGTTGCGCCGACAGTGCTGATGCGCGGCTGGTCGGTATCACCCAAGGTGATGTCGCGCTGGGGCGGCGCCAGAGATCCCGCGCCGGATTTCCAGGGGCCAATTTTCAACGAACTCATCATCATGAACTCGGGCATGTTGCTCCGGGTTTCGGCGTTGCGGCGGATCGGCGGTTACAGCATGGACTACTGGCTGGACTTTTCCGATCGCTACGTCTGCCACATGCTGTCGAAATATGAGTATGGCGCGTGGCTGGCGGGGGAACTGCAACTGGACCACGATGTCTCCATTATGGCGGGCGAAGGCGCGACGTCGCTGGCCCGTTTTGAAAATCTGATGGCTGCCCAGGACGCTTACTTCTCGGAGCACAAATCGGCTTTGCGAAACATTGTGTTCTACCAGCGGCTGCTGCGGAGTGCCTGGCGGGAGCGCAAGGGTTATCCGGAGCGCGCGCGTCTCTTGTACTCCCTGGCGTGGCGGAGATTGACGGTGGCGAAGCGCCGGCGTCTGAAGGAATGGCGACGCAATGTGACCATTCAACGCGGAGATGCTTCAAGGAGCACCGCAGCGTGACGCTTGCGGTCGCACTCTGCACTGATTTGATGATGGAGGCTCCGCTTCACGCGGCCGTGTGCTCGCTGATCGAGCACGCTTCGGTCGAGCTGGATTTCTACTTCATGTTGAACGGCTTCGACCTAAAGCGGCGGGATCTGCTGCGGCGAAGCATGGACATGAGCGGCGAAGGCGTACAAGGCCACGTTTGTCGAGGAGCCGAGTGCCGCCGAGCTTTCGAGCCTGAATCCTTTCCATGGGAACCGGACGCCCTATTACCGATTGTTCCTGCCGGAGCTGATTCCTGCGGACCGGCTTTTGTATCTCGATTCCGACATCGTATCGGCCATCGATGTCGCTCCCCTGATCGACTTTCGTATGTCTCACGCTTCCGCATTTGTGCCGGCGGGCGTGACCGGGACCTACATCGAGCGCGAGCTCTTCGCAAGGATCGGCCTTCCGCCCGATACGCCTGCATTCAATTCCGGCGTCATGCTGTTTGATCTGAAGGCCTGGAGAGATCAAAAGCTTGGCCGCGAGACGCTCGATTTCTGCCGTGAACACCAGGAATACGATCAGACGGGACTGATCGCGGTATCGGCGGGGCGCTTCGATGCGCTTCATACCAGGTACAACATTCCTCTCTACACGACGACGGAGCTGGCATACGCCCGCGAGTTTCCTGGCCTGTACCATTTCGTCGGCAGCCCCAAACCCTGGGATATCGGCGGGCGCCAGTTCCACTCCTGCTTCCCCATTTATGCGGAGGCGCTGGAGAAGACGATCTGGCGGCGGCATGCGACGGACTACATGAGCACGGCGAATTGGAAGCGCGCGTACAAAATCAAAGGCGGCTATGCCCGCAAGCTGCTTTCCGTTGCGCGCAAGTGCCTGCCCTCATAACTGCGAGCACACCCTAGGCCTGGCGCCTTTTGTAGTTCTTTCCAAATAAAAATGGGATGCGGGGAACCGATCCATCGTTCCGGGCGTAGTCCTATTGCAATGCCATAGGAAACGTGGCAGGATTCCTATGGGAAACGCATAGGAGGGGTTTGCATGGGCGACCGCGCGGATGTGTGGCAGGGAACGCTGGCGCTGATGGTGCTGAAGACCATCGAGTCGATGGGGCCGATCCATGGCTATGGCATTGCGCGGCGCATCGAGCAGACCAGCGGCGACCTGCTTTCGTTGAACTACGGCACGCTGTATCCGGCGCTGCTGAAGCTGGAGCAGGAGGGCGCGATCGCGTCGGAGTGGGGCGCATCGGAGAACAATCGCAAGGCGAAGTTCTATAAGCTGACCCGCGCCGGACGGAAGCGACTGGAGCAGGAGGCGCGCGAGTGGGAGCAGGCGACGGCGATTGTGGCGCGGTTCCTTACGCCAGGAGAGGAGCCGGCATGAGACGGCTGCGTGCATTCTGGCGGCGAGTGCCTGCGCTGTTCGGCAGGCGCGCCGGCGACGACTTCTCCGCGGAGTTGGAAAGTCATCTCCAGATGCACATCGAGGATAATCTGCGCACGGGGATGTCTTGTGAGGAGGCGCGACGGGATGCGCTGATCAAGCTGGGCGGCCTGGAGCAGGTGAAGCAGGCATACCGCGAGCGGGAGACTTTGCCGGTGGCTGGAAAACCTGCTTCAGGATATTGCGTTTGCGCTGAGGAGTTGCGCAAGTCGCCGGGCTTTAACGCTTACCGCGGTGCTCACGCTGGCGCTGGGCAGCGCTCCCGCTCGGCGCGCTCAGCCACCTCCCAACTGCTCCAGGATGAGGGCCACCTTCTTGTCCAATGCCACGAGAGTTGCTATTTATGGTCACAATAACTTGAATACGCTACACTGTGGCTGAATTAAGGTCTAACCAACCAAAAAGGGAGGTACTGGTGAGCGATGCAGACGCCCCCGATGGCAGGCTACCCCGCGGCGACGAGGAGACCGAGGCGGAGTTCCTGGCGCGCTACGACCCCCGAGCCTTCCCTTGCTTCGCCGTCACGGTCGCCGTGGTGGTGGTGACGATCCACCAGGGACAGTTGGCGGTGCTGCTGCGGGAGCGCGACGAACATCCGGAGCGGGGCGCCTGGGCGCTACCCGGTGGGTTCGTCGGCCCGGACGAAGACTTGCCAGGCGCGGCATGGCGGACCCTCGAGCGCGAGACCGGGCTGCACGCCTTGGCGCGGGGTATTCACCTGGAACAACTCGCTACTTATGGATCGCCGCGGCGTGACCCGCGCATGCGCGTCGTCTCGGCGGCCTATCTGGCGCTGACGCCGCACGTTGCGCTGCCACCATCGCGCGCAGGAGGCGGCAGGGTCCGTTTCTGGTCGATGGCCGATCTGGATACCGACGACGCGCCGCGGTTAGCCTTCGACCACGCGGCAATCGTGCGCGACGGCGTGGAGCGGGCGCGCGCCAAGCTGGAGTACACCACGGTGGCCCTCGCATTTGTCGAGGAACCGCTCACGCTCGCCGAGTTGCGCCACGTCTACGAGACGGTCTGGGGCGTCGCACTCGACCCATCCAACTTCCGGCGCAAAGTGCTGGAGACGCCCAACTTTGTCGTCCCGCTCGACGCGGCCACGCGGCGCGAGCCTGGCGGAGGGCGTGGCCGCCCCGGCGAACTCTATCACAAAGGCACGGCCTACTGGCTGGATCGCGCGATCCCGCGACCGCGCACGGCGGTGATGAGGCGGCCGGACGAGCCCGGTCCAGCCGGACAACAGCGGGCCGACAGGCGCCGACGAGTCGAGAAAGGCGGACGCGCGATGGTGACGCGACAACGGCTGGGATACGCGGCAGGCGCGGTGGCGTCGCTCGCCCTGATCATGGGGGCGCTGCACACAGCCTGCCGCTCGATATAACCGAGGTGCTGGGCTTTGTCTCCGGCGCGTGGGGCGTGTGGCTGACGGTGGAGGAGAACATCTGGAACTGGCCCATCGGGATCGCCAACAGTGCGTTCTTCCTGCTCCTGTTCGTCCGCGCGCACCTATTCGCCGACTCGGGGCTGCAGGTCGTCTATATCGTGCTGGGCGCCCTGGGCTGGTACTGGTGGCTGCGCGGCGGGGCCGGGCACACGGAACTGCCGGTGAGCCGCACGGGCGCCGACACGGCGGTGATCCTGGCGGCCACCCTTGTCGCCGCGACGGCAGCGATGACCGTTGGCCTGGCCCGGATTGGCGATGCGGCGCCGTTCCTCGACGCGTTGACCACGACGCTGAGCCTGCTGGCCGAGTACATGCTGACGCGCAAGTTGATCGAGAACTGGCTGCTGTGGATGGCCGCGGACGTGATTTACGTCGGGCTCTACGCGTCCAGGGGCCTCGACCTGACTGCCGTGCTCTACGCGGTGTTTCTGACCATGTGCGTGGCCGGCTGGGTGCAGTGGCGCGCGACCCTGGGCATGCGCCGAACGGCGATGGAGAGAAACGTGGCCATCTGATAGCGGTCGTGGCGCAGCCCATGCAGCGGGCGTCCTCCGAGGCGCATGTCGAGGTTCCCTATGCTGGGACGTAGCTTCGAGACCGGCGTCGTAATCGGGAAGTTTTACCCGCCGCACCGCGGTCATCGTACCTGATCGACGTGGCGCAGCGGAGGGGACCGCCTCACGGTGATCGTCTGCGACGCCGCGGGGCGGGCGACCCCAGGGCCCTACGCGCCTCCTGGCTGCGCGAGCTGCACCCCGGCGTGGAGGTGATGTGCGTCAAGGATACCTATCCGCCCGACGACTCGCGCCTGTGGGCTGCATTGACCGTGCGCTGGCTCGGTTATGTGCCCGACGCCGTGTTCACCTCCGAGGATTACGGCGACGCATATGCGCGCCTGATGGGTAGTGTCCACGTCCTGGTCGATCGTGCGCGGCAGGCGGTGCCCTGCAGCGGGACGAGCAATTGGCGCCGACCCGTTGGGGGGTGGTGGGACTACCTGTCCCCGCCGGGCGCGTGCCTACTACTGCCGGCGTATCTGCGTCGTGGGAGCCGAGTCGAGCGGGGACGACGACGCTGGCCGCGGTGCTCGCTGCCCACTACCACACGGCGTGGGTGCCCAGAGATGGCCGCACCTACTGGGAGGAGCGGGCGCAACGGCTTGGCACAGGGCCGTGGCGGAGCGAGGAGTTCGTGCATATCGCCCGCGAACAGTGCCGGAGCGAAGACGAGGTAGGCTGGTACTGCCAACCGCCTGCTGCTCCTCGATACCGACGCGTTTGCTACTACGATCTGGCACGAGCGCTACGTGGGGTCGCGGTCCGCCGCCGTCGTCGAGGTGGTCGCGCCGGCGAGCATTGCCCACACCTCTACATCCTGACGAGCGTAGACATCCCGTTCGTGCAGGATGGGACACGCGACGGCGAGCACGTCCGCGCCTGGATGCACGGGTGGTTCCTGGAGGAGTTGGCCGAGCCGTGCATGCCCTTACATCGTGGTCGCAGGGACGCACGACGAGCGGATGAGAGCGGCCATCGCGGCCATCGACGCGACCGTTATACCCTATGTCAGACAATCACCGCCTGTGTTGCCACAACATCACGCTGGCGAAGCGTGACGACCTCGCCGCCCAGGAATGAACGGAGTGCTCTTCAGGGCGGATTGTCGGTCGCTGACTGCCCCGATGCTGAAGGTGAAGCTGCCCGGCTCGACGACGAAGCGCATCTCCGCGATTGTAGAAGGCGAGGCGGAGGGGTGGACGGTGAAGGTCCGCGCGCTCCCGGCGGCTCAGGGCACGCGGGCGAAACCCGATCAGCATGCTGCTCGGGCCGGGCCACCGAGGCGACGTCGTCGCGGCAGTAGAGTTGGACCACCTCCGCGCCCGCGCGCTCGCCCGTGTTGCGCACCGTACGCGACCCGGTCGGCGCGTCGGTGCGTGCTGCCCCCGACCGAGGTCGCTGTACGCAAAAGAGTGTAGCTCAGCCCGTGCCCGAAGGGGAAGAGCGGTGTAGGCCGGCGCGTCGATGTAGTCGCCGAAGAACATGGCGCGATCGCCGCCCGCGCGCATGCCCGCGTAGACCGGTACCTGGCCGACCGCGCGCGGCAGGCTGACGGGCAGCCGCCCACTCGGGATTCGCGGCGCCGGTCAGGACGTCGGCCAGGCCGGTGCCGCCCTCCTCGCCCGGCGGGGCAGCACAACCAGATGCGCGTTGGCCTGCGCGATACGCGGTCAAGCGTATGCACCCGTCCGCTAGCACGACGACCACCAGCGGCGTGCCGGTCTGCGGCGACCGCGTCGACCAATTCGTGCTGCACGCCCGTCAAGTTCGAGATCGTCGGCGTCGTTGCCTTCGCCTACGGTGGCGGGACGCAACAGGCCGCTCTTCCCCGCCACCACCACCACGGCGACCTCGGCGCCGCGCGCGGCGCGCACGGCCTCGCGAAGCCGGAGCGGTCGTCGCCCAGGACCTCGCAGCCTCTGCGCGTAGCGCACTCCGCCTGTCGCCGAGCGCGGCCCGTAGGCCGGCGAGCGGCGTCACATGCGGGGTGAAATAGGGGCCGGCGGCGTAGGCGCCGCCCGCCTGCGGCAGCAGGTCCAGCCCTCGTCGCGAGATCCGCGTGGCGCGGCGTAGACATCTCCAGGTGCGCGGGATAGTGGTAGTCGCCCTGCAGCAGCCGCGCGATCGTCGGCGCCGGGCCCGATCACGGCGACCGGCGACGTCGGGCGCAGCGGCAGCACGCCGTCGTTCGTCAGCAGCACGGCCGACTGCGCGACGGCCGTGCGGGCGAGCGTTCGCTGTGCCTGGCGTGTCGAAGATCGCGGGGGCGGCCTCGTCGTCGACGTAGGGCTGCTCGAACAGGCCGAGCGCGAACTTCAGCGTAGACCGTCGCACCGCCGTATCGACGCACCTCCGTGGAGCATGCGGCCCGCCGCGATCTCGGCCTTGAGCGGCTCGCCGTAGAAGCGCGTCGCCGGCAGTTCCATATCGAGCCCAGCGCTGAGCGCCCGTCGCGCCGCCTCGCCCGGATCGGCGGCGACGCGGTGATGTCCATGGAGTTGCGCCACCGAGAAGTAGTCGGCCACGACCACGCCGTTGAAGCCCAGCTCCTCACGCAGCAGTCCGGTGAGGATGGCACGGCTGCCGGCGCAGGGCAGGCCGTCGATCGAGGCGTAGGAGTTCATCACCGCGGCGAGCCCCGCCTCGCGGATGGCGGCGGCGAAGGGCTCGGCGTAGACCTCGCGCAATTCGCGCGACCCAGCTGCACCGGCCCCCAGTTGCGGCCACCCTCCGACATGGCGTAGGCGAGGAAGTGCTTGCCCGTGGCCACCACGCCGTGGCGCAGGTCGTCGTCTGCAGCCCCCGATATAGGCGGCGCCGAGCGTCCGATCAGCACGGGGTCCTCGCCGTAGGTCTCCTCGACGCGGCCCCAGCGCGGGTCGCGCGCTACGTCCAGGACCGGGGCGAGCGCGAGGCGTGCGCCCACGGCGCGCATCTGCGCGCGGATCGCCCCCGCGACGCTGCTCGACCAGCGCGGGGTCCCAGGTCGCGGCGAGCCCCAGCGCCTGGGGAAACACCGTGGCGTCGCGCTGGCACAGGCCGCCCACCGCCTCCTCGTGGACGAGCACGGGGATGCCGAGGCGCGTCCGCTCGACGGCGACCCGCTGCACGGCGTTCATGAAGGCGGCGCTCTCGCGCGGGCGCAGGCCGGTCGAGGCGCCGATGCGCGTGATCTGCCCGATGCCGTGTGGCATCGGGCGGCGACGGCGTCGGGGTCGAGCCGCCCTCGCTCACCAGGTCGGTGCTCCAGAGACAGCCCAAGCTGGGCGAGCTTCTCGTCGAGCGTCATACGGCCGAGCAATCCTCGACCCGCTGGTCGACGTGGCAGCAGGCTGTGTAGGTGGTCGCGATCAAGGGTGTCGCGCTCTCCTTTCTTCACTGTCCACGGGTCGAGCCGCCCTCTCCCCCCCGTTAAAGTGCGCTGAGCGCGCCCGCGGTAAGCCCTGAATGAAGTTACGTCGCTGCAGGATGTAGAAGACAAGCAGCGGCAACGTCGAGAGCACGACGACCTGAGTACAAGCGGTACGTTAATTCCGTATTGCCCTGGTAGTTCCACACCGCCAGTGGCAGCGTGCGCTCGGCGTCGCTCTGCGTCAGCACCAGTGGCAGCACAAAGTTGTCCAGTTGTTGATGAATGTGTACATGGCGACGGAGGCCAGGCTGGTCGCCAGACAGCGGCAGCGCCAACTGCCGGATACCGGCGGAGGTAGCCGGCGCCATCTATTCATAGCCTGGTCGAGTTCGACCGGAATCGCGCGCATGAAGGCGGTCAGGATGAAGATGGTGATGGGCAGGATCGTGCGGCATAGGGCAGAAGCAGGCCGAGCAGCGTGTCGTAGAGTCCCATGTCACGGAGAAGCGATAGATTGGAATGATCGCGGCATAGATCGGGACCGCCAATCCCTGACACAAAGAGGAGAAGAGGAACTCCGTTGACCGGCTCAGGCACGCGGGCCAGTGCGTACGCGGCCAGCGACCCGAGCAGCGTGGAGAGGATGACCGCGCCGACGGAGGTGATCACGCTGTTGAGTACATAGTGCAGGAACTGCGGCGTGATCAGGCCGGCATAGTTGTCCAGCGTGACATGGGGCAGGCTCCAAGGGCTGGTGGTCAGTTCGTCCTGCTGCGGCTTGAAGGTCTCGATCAACGGCATAGGCCAGCGGGATGAGGACGACCACCAACCAGATCAGCGCGCCGAGCGCGGCAGCGGCGCGGCTGCCGAGGCGTGCGCGTTGCTGCGTGAACCGCGCCGGGGCCGCCGTCGCCATCGGGCGGTGGGAGAGCGCCATCGACCTAGTCCTCCTGCAAGAGGCGGGAAAACCGGACGATCAGCCCGGAGACGATGAACGAGAT